>CAZJQP010000064.1:30468-30684 GCA_964548225.1 uncultured Blastocatellaceae bacterium
TATTAAAAAATACGCCGGTGTTCTTTTGTTTTTTCGCTTTAATTCCCGCCAAACCACGACCGTTGAAAATATTTTATCTCTAATTTTTAATTTATCGGTTTTATTTGACCGATTGTTTTTGCAGAAACACGCACGAAGTAAGTGTTCTACTTTGCAGTCATTGGCACACTTACTTGGTGCGTGTTTTCGCATTAATGTATTTTTCCCCGAAGATTA
>CAZJQP010000065.1:0-29161 GCA_964548225.1 uncultured Blastocatellaceae bacterium
TTGCTCACGCGCGGGTTTCTGCCTTTTTACTTTACACGCCACGGCGGATTTTGGCGATTTTCGCCCGCGTAAAAAAGACAAATTCTGTTTCCCGACGGGTCTTTCAGATAACTTTCGCGCCAAAGCCAAGATTCGTCTTGCGGTTCTTGTTCAAACTCTAAACCGAGATTTTTCAATTCATTAACTTTTTCGTCCAAATCAGCACATTCAAAATAAAGCACGATATTCGATGAATTTTCAGAAGTTTCCGCCGTGTGAATCGAAAGCGTCGAATCGCCGTCGGGACAGAGCAGACGTGCATATCGCGGCAGACTGTTGACGATAATTTGCAAGCCCAATTTTTGATAAAATTCGGCGGTTTCGAGCGGTTTGTCGGTGTAGATTGTAACCTGATTAAGATTCATTTCCCCGTGCGTCTAAAGATAAAGTTCCCGCGCCGTTTATCAGCAGAAAAATTGAGCCGAGAAGCATTGAGAAATCGGTGCGCGAATCGTGCGCCATTTTCCAGAAACCGCTTTCGAGCAGAATCGGGATTTTCGTCGAAGCAATCGCCGTTAGCATCACGATTATCAAAGGAACGACGGCAATCCGTGTAAAAAATCCCAACAAAACCAACGTGCCGCAGACAATCTCCGTAATGCCGACAAACGAAGCCAAAATTTCGGGCGCAGGCAACCCGATTTTTGCAAAACGTCCCGCGCCGACTTCCGCCGGATACAGAAATTTCTGAATTCCTTCCGACACAAAAACCAATCCGACCATCAAACGAATTAAAACGACGGACGCGGGCGCAACGGTTGTTTGAATTTTTCGTGTAAATCCCACTATTTTTTCGCCTCAATTTCTTTCAGAATCTTTTCCGCATCCGCCTTAAAACGGCTCTGCGGATATTTTTCGACAATCATTGAAAAATACGCCACCGCATCTTCGCGCAATTTTTGGGGCGTGTATTTTTTCTTTTCCTCTTCCGTGTAGGTTTCGATTTTCTGCTTGCCTTTGTTTTCCGAAAGATAATAACTGCTCATCGCCGCGAGATAGAGAAACTCGTCCATTTTTGAATAATCGGGATACGCGGCAAAGGTTTCTTCAAAGCGCATCAAAACGGCTTTGTAAGCCTTGCGCGTTTTGAAATAAAGCTGTGCCGCTTCCAAATTATGATTCGCGTCCGCTTCCAAAATCGGGTCGCGTTGGACTTGCTGTTCGATTTGCCTCTGCGCGAAAACATTCGGCGAAAACGCGAAAAGACAAGCGAATAAACTCAAAAATATAATTGCTTTTTTCATAAAATTAGTTCATCTCCAAAGCCTTTTGATGCAACGACCTTGTTGAAAGTTCGTTAAATCGAAATCTTTTCAATGTAACTTTCAATTTGCTTGGAAACTTCCTCAGCTGTCAAATTTGTCGTGTTTATTGTCAACGCAAACTTAGTCAGCGGATGATAAATTGTATAATTTTTACAAATTTCTTCCAATTCGGAAGGATTCATCAACTTGCCTTTTGTCTTGCGCTCATCCGAAACAATTCGGCGTTTGTTTTCTTCCAAATCGCAATCTAACAAAACTTGAACGAACGGAATATTTTTGTCTTTTGCAAACTCGCTCAAACGCTCAAAGCGTTCTCGGTCTTCTTCGAGTTCAGCCGCCAAAGCATTTGTGAAAATAAATGTTTCATTCGGCTTTTTAGCGATTTCTTCTAAAATCACGCCCGTAATTTTTTCAATCAGGGAAAAATATTCCGCACTGCCGCGTTGGCAAACTGTCAATACGAGGTCAATTAACAGATGATTATCAATCAAACGGAAATTCAGTTTTGTCGCCAAGATTTTTGCAACCGCCAGTTTCCCAACTCCGGGCATTCCGTTGAAATGAATAATCATCGTTTATTTCGCCGCATATTTTCCGATAATTGCTTCCAATTTTTTCAAAGTTTCCGCATTCCAAGTTTCCGGCGCGGTAAAAATCGCGCTTCGAGTCGCGCCTTCAAACGGATTCGGCGTTTCTTTTGCCGCGACTCTTTTCACGGCTTCTTTCAAAACTAATTGCGCGTTGCGAACATTTTTCTGCAAATATCCGATGACCATTTCCGCCGAAACCGCGTCGTGTTCTTCGTGCCAGCAATCGTAATCGGTTACGAGCGCAAGTGTCGCGTAAGCAATTTCGGCTTCACGCGCAAGTTTTGCTTCCTGCAAATTTGTCATTCCGATAATGTCCATTCCCCAACTTCGGTAAACATTCGATTCGGCTTTTGTCGAAAACGCCGGACCTTCCATACAGATATAAGTTCCGCCGCGATGAATTTTCAAATCTTCAACCGTTTTGCACGATTCTTCCAAAATATCGCCCAATTCCGAGCAAACCGGATGAGCAAAAGTAATATGTCCGACAATTCCTTCGCCGAAAAACGTAGATTCGTGCGCTCTTGCACGAGTTCTGTCAAAAAATTGGTCGGGAATACAAAAATCCGTCGGCGCAAAATCTTCGCGCAAACTTCCAACCGCCGAAACCGACAAAATATAATCCACGCCGAGCATTTTCATCGCATAGATATTTGCGCGAAACGGAAGTTCCGAAGGCGTGAGTTTATGCCCGCGTCCGTGTCGCGGCAAAAACGCCACCGTTACATCTTCCAATTCGCCGATAATAAAATCGTCCGAAGGTTTCCCGAACGGCGTTTCAACCGCCAATTCTCTAACATTTTTCAATTCCGGCATCTGATACAAACCACTGCCGCCGATAATTCCTATTTTTACTTGTTCCATTTTTATTAATTTTCGCAATAAAGATGATTTGATACATCTAAAAACTGACAATCTTCAAAATTTAAATTTTCAAAGCGATAAGGCTCAAGAAGTTTTTGAATCTCGTCCGGTAAATCGTAAATTTTTACACTTTTATCAGGCATCAAAAACAATTCGTAAGGAGGCTTTTTCTCAAACCATTGACCGAAAAGCATATCTTCCGCCTCTTCAAATATAAAAAGTCCTGTGTTTGCGCCCGTTAAAAAAAAATCGTCCAGTGTTGTTATTAAAGAATTTTCTGCCGATTCTTTTAACTCAAGGCGCAAATTTTCAGCTATTTTTGTTGTCGTAGTTTCAGGCAAAGATTCAAAAAACTCTTGAACTTTACAATTCGCTTCAACATCTTGAAAAAAAACTTCGGGAATGTAAGCAAGTTCACCGCAAAATTCGGCTATATTTCCTTCCGCATCTACTCCGAACCAAACAAAACCGCGCTTATTATCGCTGAAAATTTTCCAACGCTTCCGCCATTCTTCTGATTTTAATACAGAATTTTTATACGGTTTTGCATAAAGTTTCGGGTCGGCTTTGCCGCGCAAATAATCCAAATTAACTTTTATTTTCTCGCGCAAAGTCATTTCAAATTAAGCAAAAACCAATCTTCCTTTCGGTTCGGGAATTTTTCTGCCCAATTCCCGCGCTGTTTCGAGCCATTCGCCGATAATAATTTCTGCATTTGCCAATGCTTCCTGATAAGTCGCGCCGTCTGCCATACAACCTGCGAGTTCCGGCACTTCGGCAATAAACGCGCCGTCTTCTTCGCTCCAATAAATGATAACCTCGTATTTACTCATCGCTTACTCCAAGTTTATATTTCAAAATCAAATTTCGCACCTGTTTAACTTGATATGCTTTTGCTTTCGCACCAATCGGCTGAATGTTTATAATTTCTTCGACATCGTTTCTTGTAAAAATATGATGACTTCCTTTCACTCGTTCATCAAATCCATATTTATTCAAAAGATAGCACAAATCGCCAAAATCAATATTTGCATCGGATTTGCCCGATAAGATTTGAAATTCGATTTTATTAACTTTTGAAATATAAATTTACAAACCACTGCCGCCGATAATTCCTATTTTTACTTGTTCCATTTTTATATTTATCTGTTTGATTTCGTTAAAAAGACACTTTTTTGACTTATTTTACTGATTTTAAATCCTAAAATTTGGATTTTCACGCCAAAAAGACGATTTTCATCCTAAAGTTTGGATTTCCACGCTTGCGACTGCGGTTTTCACCGCTAAAAAGACGATTTCCACGCCAAAAAGACGCTTTTCACCTCTGAAAAGACGATTTTCACGCCAAAAAGACGCTTTTCACCGCTACAACGGCAGATTTCACACTAAAATTGCACTTTTCACTCTAAATTTGCAGTTTTCACGATTTCGCGGCATTTATTCAGTTTAATTACCCGTAAGTTTTTCCAAATCCGCTAAATCTTGTAAGCGTCCCGAAGCCTTTTTGTTTTTCTTTAGATTTTCTAAATCAATAACCGAAATTTTCAATTCATCAATCTCAATTTCGATTCTCGAAGCATAACATTCATCAAAATCAACTCCGTCGGGCGAATTTATCAAATCAATCCGATTTGGCGGATAACCGAGTTGAACAACCATTCCTTCGTGCAAAAAATCGTCTTTTGAAATATTCAATCCCGCAAAACCGAAATCTTCCAATGCTTTCATCATATTTAAAGCATTTTCTTCGCTTAATTCGAGCCAAACGTCAAGGTCTTTGGTGTAACGCGGATGTCCGTGAAAGGCAATCGCATAACCGCCAAGCACCAAATATTTAACTTTGTTTGAGTTTAACGACTCGATAAACTCTCTGAAATCTTTGTTCAGCATCCGTGTATTTCCAATCGTTGTATTCGCGCCGAATTTCTTCCAAAGCGTTTAATCTTTCGGCATAACTTTTTGATTGCCAGTAGGCAAAATCGCTCTTTTGTCTGCCGAAAGTTGTCTTTGTTACAATTTTTTCTATGGCTCTGTTTTTCATATTGGCAACCTGCATTATAAAACAAATCTTTGATAATTCTTAAGCTATTGCGAAATAAAACTTTCGGTTGCCGGATTAAATTTCTGACTTTCAACATCTTTCGCCTTTTTCAAATCTGCTTCTGCCGCCTTTTTTTGTCCAAGTTTTTTGTATGCGTCCGAACGTCGGCGGAAAACTTCTGCCCAGAGCGGGAAAATCTCGATTGTTTTGGTAAAATCTCTGACGGCGGAGGTAAAATCTTTTTTCAAAACGTAGATATTTGCGCGGTTGAAATAATAAACGCCGTCTTTCTCGTTTAAAGATACGGCTTTTGAAAAATCTTGCAAAGCCGCTTCCAAATTGCCTTTTGTTTGATAAACCAAACCGCGACTATTGTATGCTTCGGCAAAATTCGGATTGATTTCTAAGGCTTTTGTATAATCTTTTATTGCTTCGTCGAAACTTTGTTTTGCTTGATTGAGTCGTGCGCGACCGTAAAAAGCAAAGGCAATCGGCGATAATTCGATTGATTTATTATAATCCGCAAGTGCCGAATCGAATTGCTTCAACAAAGTATAAGCGTTTGCACGATCAGCGTAATATCTCGCATCATTCGGATTGAGCGAAATCGCCTTGTTAATATCTTCAATCGCCTTGGCATAATCGCCGTTTTCTTGATAAGCCTTTCCACGATTTAAGTAAGCATCTGCCGCCACGGAATTTAGCTCAATCGCTTTGTCAAAATCTTTAATCGCCGCGTTAAAATCTCGAATTGTCCGGTAAGCATTGCCGCGATTAATGTAAGCCGAAATCATTCGCGGATTTATTTCGATGGCTTTTGTGTGGTCTTTTATCGCCTGCGCCGCGTTGCCCGAATCTCTATACACAGTGCCGCGATTATCAAAGGCTTCGGCATAATTCGGGTAAAGCTCGATTGCTTTGTCAAAATCTTTTATCGCTTCGGGAAAATTGTAATTCACCGCAAACATCGTCCCGCGAGAAAAATAAAGTTGCGAAGATTGCGGATAAAGCTCAATCGCTTTCGTCAAATTATCAATCGCCGAGGCAAATTCGCCACGCTTAAAAGCCGCGTTTCCGTCGTCGTAAAACTTTTGAGCTTTTTGGAGTTCTTCTCTGGTTTGTGCGAAATTTATTATCGGAAAAAATACGGCGAATAAAACTACCAGCAAAATAATTTGTCGTTTTTTCATAGTTTTATCGGCAGTAGTTTCCGCTTTACTTTATTTCTTTCCGCATTTTGCCGCTTCGACTAATGTTTTAAGTTCGCCGTTGCCGCGTTTGACGAGCAAAGCGTCGAGGTCGGCATTTTTCGCGTCGCTTTTTTCGGCAACCATTACTTCGTAAGTTCTCAACATACTTTCCAAACCGGCTAATTGAGCGGCGTTTTCATCTTTGTTGTCGGCATTTTCCAACTTGAAAACCGCCATTCCGAACATAAATTGCATCAGTTGCTCGGCTTTGTATTTATTTTTCTTTTCGGGAATCATTTTCATCGTTTCCGAACACAAAACGACGCTCACTTCGTCCGTGTCGGAAACCCATTTAAATCCCCATTGCCGCGCCACATTCGCGTTCGGATCGAAAGGTTTCTTCTCCAAAAGCCGTGTATTATTGATAAACGCCGTGCGGTCTTTTTCTTTTTTCGACTGGGCAAAAGTGATTTGACTCGTCAATGCAACAACCAAAAGCGCAAAAATAATTGATGCTCTTTTCATTTTTAATTTCTCCTGAATTTTATGATTTGCTTCCTAAAATATCATCAACCGCAATTTTTATTTCCTCAAAAACCGTTGACTCGGCAATATCGTCGCGATGCAGAATTTTTACTAATTTGTAACCGTTTTTTGTCGGTTCGGTGTGAATTTCCACGCGATCATTTTCCAAATCAATGAGCCACGCTTCGGGAATTCCGTTTGCCGCATATTTCGGAAATTTTATGTCGCGGTCATATTTCACAGTCGAATCCGAAACTTCCATTGCCAACAAAACATCATTTGCTGTTGCATTTTCATTACGATAAAAATCATCGCGCCATTCTAAAACACAAACATCCGGTTGTGGTTCGCTGAAATCGTTTAAGATGATCGGATTTTGCGACCAAACAACGAATCTATTAAAAAATAAATGGTTCAAATATGCGGTCATTCCTGCGACTACTCCCGCGTGTCTTTTTCCGATTGGCGACATTTCGACAAATTCTCCTTCCCAAAGCTCAAGGCGTTCTTCGGGCTTGAAAATACCCATTTCGATAAAACGGTGATAATCTTCGACTGAAAATTTTCGGTGCGGCAAAGACGCTAAAGCAATTGACATATTTCCTCTGTATTTAAAGTGAAAAAGCGAAAAAGCTGAAAAGTGAAAAAGTTTATTACCTTCTCATTAACAACTTTTTCACTTTTTCACCTTTTCACCTTTTCACCTTTTCACCCTATTTTTTCTTGGTTTCGGGTTTCTTAGTCTGCGGTTGCGTATTTGTCGTTGTCGGCGCATCGGTTTCCGCCTGCGGATTTTGCTGCTGCATCATTTGCATCTGTTGCTGCATCATTTTCTGCATTTCTTCTTCCGAAACTTTAGGAATCTCGAAATCTTCGGCGATTTCAACCGGATTTTCGGCAATGATTTTATCTATCACCGCTTTTTGTTTTTCGGTTTCGAGTTTTTGCGTAACATATTCTTTAACCGGCATCGGTCCGCCCATCGGATTTTCAGGGTCTTGAAATCCGGTGTTGATCAAGATATGTCGGGCATCATAACTCGGAGCCATTTTGCCGTCCGCGCCTTTTTTCTCGCCTTTCTTTTCGAGTTTGATAATGTGAAAACCGTAGGTCGTTTCAACCAACGCCGGTGAAACTTGTCCGGGTTCGAGCGCAAGTGCGGCTTTCTCAAATTCGGGCATAAATTGTCCCATCGTTACACCTTCGTAAAGTCCGCCTTTATCTTTACTGCCCGGATCTTCCGAAAATTCCTTTGCCAATTTCGCAAAATCTTCGCCTGCCTTGACGCGGTTCAGAATTTCTTCGGCTTTGGTTTTCTTCGCCGATTGGTCGAGTTCGGGATGTTCGGCAATATATTTGTTTATATCTTCATCAGTAACTTTCGTCTTTTCAGCTAAAACTTTTTCCGCATAAAGCCGCGAAAGATAAGAAGCCTGTTGAAGTTTGATGGAAATATTTGTTTTCTTTTTGAATTCTTCGCCCAAAGTCGGCATTTTTTCTTTGGCTTCTTCATAATAAATGCGTGTTTTAGCGAAATATTCTTTGGCTTGTTTGATGTCTTCTTCACTCGGCACGAGGTCTTCTTTAATTTGTCCGCTTGCCTTGGCGAGTTCGATTTTCGTGTTCAAAAACTCGTCAAATTCGCGCTGACGACGTTGATATTTTGCCGCTTCGCCCAAACCGATTTTACCTAAAAAGGCTTGAAACCCTGTCGCTTCGGCTTGTCCTTCACCCCAAAACGCTTTCACACGGTCTTCGCCGATAAATCCGAAAGGCGGCATTTGACCTTTATCTTTATTGATTTCTCGGTCATAATTCACCGCTGTCAGTTCGATATTGACATTGTCGAGTTCTTTTTTGACTTTATCTTTTACCAAACCTTCTTTTTTCGCCGCATTTGCCAACGCGAAAAGCTGTTTGAGATTTTCGAGTTGCTTTTTCTTCATTTCCGGGTCTTCTGCCAAACGCTTGAGCATCATCGGATTGGCATCTTTCAAAAGAAGTTCCAATTCGGCTTTGTTCAAACCGTTAAGCTCGACGTTTCCGTGTCCGGCGGCATTTTTCACCGACCAAAAAAGCAAACCCGCGCCGAGCGCGAAAATTACTGCTAAAACTACGAAACCCTTTGTCGAAGCACTCATTCCGCCCGAATTAGCTCCGGCGGCAACGGTTTTTGCCGCTGAAACTTCGATGGTTTTCGGCAAATCTTTTTTCAAATCGGCTTCGTCTTTTGCTTCAACTTCAGCGATTTTTTCAGCCATTTCTTCGACTTCCGTATCAATTTCGTTTTTCGATTCGCCCTTAAACTCAACAGTTTCCGGCACTTCATCAACCGTTTCTTCAGCTAAATCTTCCATTTGCGCCGCCGAAAGTTCGACGGTTTCCGCTTCGGTTGCTGAAATTTCTGTGGTTTCTACAATCTCATCCGATGAGGTTTCTTTCGTTTCCACAATCTCATCTTTCTTCTTTTTTGAACTTCTTTTCATTTAATTTCCTCTTAAAATTTATTACTTATTCTACGTTTTGAACTAATTCTAACAGAACTCCGCCGGTTGTCGAAGGATGAACGAACGCAACCAAACAACCTTCCGCGCCAATTCTCGGTTTTTCATCTATTAAACGCGCACCTTGCGCCTTAAGTTTCGCTAATGCGGCTTCAATATCGTCGGTTTCCACCGCAATATGATGAATTCCGCCGCCGCGCTTTTCCAAAAACTTTGAAATCGGCGAATCTTCGCTTGTCGGCTCTAACAATTCCACACGCGATTCGCCAATCGGCAACATCGCCACGCGCACTTTTTGGTCTTCGACAATTTCCGTATGAACATTCTCCAATCCAAGCGCGTCTTCCCAAAATTTTAATGCCTCGTCAATTCCTTTTGTCGCAATGCCGAGATGATTTATTTTCATATTTCAATAATTTTAATTTTTCCGCTTTGAATTTCTTCGATTTCAAACTTTCCCGCAAATTGAATAACTTCGTCCAAAGATTCGCCTTCGTGCCAGGTTGTTATAATGTCGAAGTCCGAATCCGTTGTTCCATCGCCGACAATTAACTCGTCCATAACGTCATGCCAAAGTTCGCAATCTTTTCCGACCGTGCAAAATAAAAGAATTTTCTCATCAATCAAATTTTGTAAAAGCGCGTCATACTTTTTATTGTATCCGTTTATTGAATGCAATATTACTTTTTTAGTATTTTCATTCATTTTCCTTTCAAAATACCGACCAACATTTGAATCAACTCTTCCAAATCCGTCGGAACACTAAATGAATTTATATCTTCGTAAATAAGTTTCGACTGTCTTTCAAGTTTCCCAAACCGCCAAACATCGCCTATCGAAATTGCTCCGTAAATTATTTCCTGTTCGCTTTCATCGGCTTTATCAAAAGCAATCATTTCCGCCGTAAGTTGTGTGAAACCACGTTTTAAATCGCCGTTTTTGGCTTCAATCAGTAGAAAATTTACTTTATCGTCCAACAAATAATCAAAAGTTCCGCGCAATTGGTGATTTACTTCCAAAGGATATTCGGGGCGAATTCTGATTTCCGTAATTTCAAGCAATTTGACCAAAACCGGAGCAATTAAAAACTCTCTTTGCGCGATTTCAGAAGTAATATCTACTCGTTGAATGCTAAGTTTCAAGGTTTCGGACAAAACCGTCAAATCTTTTATTTCAGCCTCTGATTTCGGCAAATCCAAGATTTCTTTAACAAAATTATAACCGAAATATTCGCCGACATCCTGCGCTGAAATATTCAGTTTGGAATAATCGGAAAACGTCAAAGACTGATTTGCGTCAATAATTTGTCTTTTCATCTTAAAATCTCCTCAACCGCCGAATACGGATTATTCTTTTTTTCCGCGATTTCCTGCGCCAATCTTTCTATTCGTTCGTTCGTGCCGTTGCGATTCAAAACATCGGCGAGAAGTTTTTCCTGCAATAATTCCAACAATCTCCAACGCGCAATGGCTTTTCGTCTTTCCAAATTTTCGCCGCTTTTTTGAAATTCGTAATAACTTTCGATGGCTTTTGATAAATCTTCGATGCCTTTTGATTCGGTCGCAATCGTTTTAATAATGGGCGGATGCCAAAAATCCGGTCGCATCGCTAATGTCAGTAAGGCTTCGAGTTCTTTCTCTGTCCGCAAAACGCCTTCGCGGTCGGCTTTGTTGATGACGAAAACATCGCCGATTTCCATAATTCCGGCTTTGATTGCCTGAATATCGTCGCCCATTCCGGGAACAAGAACAACAACGGAAACATCAGCCGTTTTGACAATTTCAACTTCATCTTGCCCGACTCCAACTGTTTCGATAATGATTTTATCAAAACCCGCCGCATCTAAAATCGCCGCCGCATCAACCGTCGCCCTTGAAAGTCCGCCGAGATTTCCGCGTGTTGCCATCGAACGAATAAAAATATTTTTATCAACACCGAGAGCGGACATCCGAATTCTGTCACCAAGAATTGCGCCGCCCGAAAACGGACTCGACGGGTCAACACAAATAATCCCGACCTTTTCGCCGCGTTCTTTATAAAACAACGCCAACTTATCAACCAACGAAGATTTTCCTGCGCCCGGCGCACCCGTAATGCCGATAATCAAAGCATTTCCCGTGCGCGGAAAAACTGCTTTCATCAATTCGCCCGCGTCTTCCGAAACATTTTCAACCTTAGAAATGCTTCGCGCTACCGCACGAGGTTCGCCGTTCAAAAGTTTCTCAATTAAGTCGGTTAAAGTCATTGTGAATAAATCAAACCGTTATTTTCGCATTTTTTCCTAAAAAGAAAAAGTGCTTTGTAAGTAAAAAGCAAAAAGGCAAAAGTAAAAAAGTGATTCTTCACCTTCTTACTTTTGCCTTTTTGCTTTTTACTTTTTACTTACATTTGACCTTCATCAGCCGACGGACCATACATTGCGGGAACGGGAATGTCGTTCAGACGCAGATAAACCGAAAGTTGTCCGCGATGATGCCAGATGTGATTGAAACACATCGAGCGAAGCGTAGCGATTTTCGTCATTGTAAAATAAACCTGTTCGCCATTTCTCAACGTCCAATCTTTGTGCATATCTTCGTCCGAAGTATTTTTCAAAGCCTCAAGCGCGGCGGCAACCTTTTTATCGTGAAATTCGACCAATTCTTCAGTCGTTTTCGGCTCGACCGGCGTGAAATCCATTCCTTCAAAATTGAGTTCGTCCTTTGTGCAAGTTTCGTTCACCCAATCAACCATATCCGCGACGTGCCACGCAAGGCGAATCATTGTCATTGATTTTTCGTGCGGTTTGTAATCAAATTTTTCCGGCGGAATTCGTTCTAAAATTTTGCGCGTCGTCGCGGCTTCGTGCGTCAATTCTGCGATTAAACCTGTGGCGATATTGTATGATTTTGCTGTTGCTGTTTCCATTTTTGTGTCTCCTGATTTTTTATAAAATATGTTTCAAGTTGGGATATTTTTTTGAAAGCGAAAACATCATATCAAACCTGTTTCATCTATGCAACGTGAAACGACTAAAAACGCAAAATGTCTCACAAATTTAATACGGCGGTTCGGCAGGACCATCGTAACCGCAAACTCCCATTCGCGGAGAATTGACTAATTCCATAATATCGCCATAGCCGTCGTGAGATTCGTGTTCTTCATAATGGTTTTGGCAAACTAAGCCGCCGTCATCGGTATCGTAGAGACATTCGACACAAAGCCATTTTGCTGTTTCTTGACATTCCCGACATTCGACTTCGGGCATTAAATTACGCGCCATCAACTCAATCGGGCGTTTTGAGAGTGGTTTTCCCTGTCGTTTTGAAATCAATTTTACGGCGGTTTGCGATTCGCTTCCGAAATCGTAAATATGTGTAACTTCTTGATATTTGTCAAAAATTTCGCTGACTTTTTTGGTCATAGCGATCTTTGAACTTCCCCAACCGTCGGCGGAAAATTCGCTCAAATGTCCGCAACATTCAAGCCAAATTGCCCGCAAATAATGATCCAAATCTTTCATTTTGGCTGAACCTTTAATTTCCAACTCAAGCCAAAAATCTTTTGAATACGGTTCAAAAGCCCGAACATAATAAAGCGTTTCCGCGTCGAGTTTGCCTTTTTCCGCCTTTGCAATAGCCTCTGAATGTTTCGGACAAGAACTCAAATGTTTCGCTATCGAAATAGTGGTGAAATCTTCGCCGCAATATTGGCATTTCGCCTTTGTCATTTTTCCGCGTGCCATAATTTTCAGTTAAATACTAGTTTTTTAAAAGTTGTTTCGCAATCACCAATCTTTGAATCTCTGAAGTTCCTTCGCCAATGGTGCAGAGTTTCGCATCGCGCCAATATTTTTCCGCCGGATAGTCTTTCGTGTAGCCGTAACCGCCGTGAATTTGGATAGATTCTTCGGCAACTTTTACCGCAACTTCCGACGCATAAAGTTTCGCCATCGCCGATTTTTGCGAAACCTTTGCGCCTGCGTCTTTCATTGCCGCCGCTTGTTGCGTTAAAAGTCTGGCGCATTCGATTTGTGTTGCCATATCTGCAAGTTTGAATTGAATCGCTTGAAATTCGGCAATCGGTTTGCCGAATTGATGGCGTTCTTTGGCATATTTCACCGCCGATTCATAAGCACCTTGCGCGATTCCGACCGACAAAGCCGCAATCGAAATTCGTCCGCCATCTAAGATTTGCATCGCTTGAAGAAAACCTTCGCCCAAATTTCCCAAACGGTTTTCGTCCGGCACATAGCAATCTTCAAACACGACCGAAGCCGTTTCCGAAGCTCGCATTCCGAGTTTGTTTTCCTTCTTATCCGAACGAAAACCTTCCATTGATTTATCGAAAATAAATGCCGAAATTCCTTTATTTCCCTTCTCTTTATCGGTTACGGCAACGGCAACGAGCGTGTTTCCCGTAATCGCGTGAGTGATAAAATTTTTCGAGCCGTTGACCTTCCAGCCGCCGTTTGATTGGACGGCGTTCGTGCGAGTTCCGGCAGAATCCGAACCGGCTTGCGATTCGGTCAAGCCCCACGCGCCCCAAGTTTCGCCGTTTATCAAAGGAACTAAATATTTTTGTTTTTGCTCTTCCGAACCGAACATAAAAATATGATTTGAGCAAAGCGAATTGTGCGCCGCGACCGAAAGCCCGACCGAACCGCAAACCCGCGCAATTTCTTCGATAATCGTTGCATATTCGACATATCCGAGATTTGCACCGCCGTATTCTTCGGGAAAAATCACGCCCATCAAACCCAATTCGGCGAGCTTCGGACGCAATTCATCGGGAAAATGTTGCGTTTCGTCCCATTCCATCACATTCGGACGAATTTCGCTTTCGGCAAATTCGCGCACCGAAAATTTTATCTGCTGTTGTTCTTCGTTAAGTTCAAAATTCATATTTATAAAGCCTTTTATCGTAAAATTTCAATTCGTTAATAATTAAAATTTAGCATAAAATAACGGTAATGCGTATTTTGAAATTGATTCTTAAAACGGTTTTCGCAATTCTTTTTATCTCTGTCGGAATTTTGCATTTCACAAATCCCGATTTTTTCGTGCGAATCGTTCCGCCGATTTTGCCTGCACCGCTTTTTCTTGTTTATCTGAGCGGATTTTTTGAAATTGCATTGGGAATTTTGTTGCTCGTGCCGAAGTTTTCGCGCTTTGCGGCATTCGGTTTAATCGCGCTTTTAATTGCCGTTTTCCCCGCAAATATTTATATGGCACTCAATCCGCAAACCTTCACCGAATATAATCCGATTCTGCTTTATCTGCGTTTGCCGATTCAATTTCTTTTAATTTTTTGGGCTTATCGGTTAACGAAAGTTGAAGTTTAGAAGAAAGATTATTTGCTATTGTGCTAAATCGTCAATCTGCAATTTTATCGGACTTGCGCCGACTTCCTTGAGCGCATTAATCAATTTAGCGATTTCTTCATATTTTGCGGAATCAAAGCCTTTGACGAAAACAGTTTTTTCCGTTTCGTTTGTTCCCGAACGAAATACGCCGTTTTCTTCGCGGTTGCGGAAAACTTCGCGCAAACGCGCCTTCAAAGAATCGAGCGTGTTGGTGTCGTTATTCAGATTTATTTTGCCGTCTTTCTGCAAATCGGCGACCAAGGTCAACGGATTCGGCTTTATCGGAGCAGAAGAATTTCGCGGCAATTCGGGCAAAACAACTTCCAAAACATTTTTCACGTCCGCTTTGTCATTCGGGCTGACGACGAGTTTGATGTTATAAATTTTATTCTTCCGCGCAAGCTCGAAAATCTTTACCAAACCCGCATAATCATTGCCCGAATCGGCAATAACATAAACGGTTTTCGTATCATTTGAGAGCGTTTCCATCGCGCCCCAATATTCTTCAAACTTTTTACCGAGCGCGTCCGCGCTGATTTTTTCCTTTTCGGCACGATAAAAAATGTCCGAATTATTCGGCAAAGTTACAACCGCCGAAATTTCTTTTTCGATGTCTTTATCCGCAACCGAATTTTTCAAATTACTCGGAAAATTAACCGCGCCGTCCGTCTTTTCACCCGAACTTTTCGCCGCCGAATTCGACGCTTGTCCGCCGATTTGTTTCAACTGCGAACACGCACCGCAAAACGTCAAAATGATTAAAAACGATATGATTTTCAAATTTTTCATCGTTATTCTATTGGTGCTTCGATTTTCAAATCCTTCGGATTGTATTCGTATTCGGTCGTGCTTTGAAAACCGATTTTTTCAGGATTCAAATAACCGCTTTTACTTTCTTTTTTGAGAATCAAACCTTCCTTATTTATCCAGAATTTTTCGCTCGAAAAAGTCGTATAAAGGTTTGTATATTCAACGGTTGTTAATTTTTCGTAGAGCGTCGCGCCCCGCCCGTTCAAATCACTTTCAACTGCCGTGAATTTATTCGTAATTTTTATATTACGGCTTCCATCGCCGTCCCCGTATCCGATACCCTTTCCATATCCAACACCGTTGCCTTTTCTTAAATCTGTTTTCGTCCATTTGCCGTCATCAATTCTTTGATACAGAAAATATCCGATTCTGATTTCTTCCTTTTTTTTTGTAACATCTCCTGACATGTGAATTGACAAAGAGCGGGTTTTGTCGGGAAAAATCTTCTCCGAAATCAACGTATAAGAATTTTGTGAACTGCCATCCGAAGTATTAAAGTATTCGGTTTTATATGTAATGCGCTGATTAAAGCCGTCCACTTTTTTCAACGCTTCGGCTTCGGCTTGATAAAACTGCAACGGCGTAACTTCGCGCTGTTGCCCGAAAACATTAAAACAACAAATTGCCGTTAAGAATAACCATAAAACTCTATTTTTCAACATTCTAAACCTCCATTAAATAAATTATTTTATCGGTGCTTCGATTTTCAGATTTACTTTGTATTCGTAATCAAAAGTTCGGCGCGTAATGCTGTTCGGTGTTTCGGTTTCGTCTTCGATGCGGACGAGTGCGCCTTCTGCATCGAAATAGTTTTTAACTTTGATGACGGTTACGAAATCGCGTCCGCCTTTGACTGTTTTGGTGGTGTATTTGCTTTCGTAAAGCGAAACTTGTTTTGTGCCTAATTTGGTAATTCCTTTGTAAAAGTGTTCAACCGAATCGCCTGTATAAACGGCTTGCTGAACATTTATATTGCTTGAAATTTGTTGCCAACTACCGTTATTTATGCGCGTATAAATTTTTTCGTTGATTTTGATAGTTTCGGTAATTGTCGGTTTTTCATTACCGCTGGCATTTTCAAGCACTGAACGCGAAGCCCCGAACGGAATGAATTCGATGGTTTCGTTATAATAGCGCAACAAAGAATTATCGGCGCGTTTATAAGTTTTTGAATTTTTTTTCAAACGGTAGGTTTCGCCCTGCGTCAAATTATCCGACTTTCGCAGAACTGCTTGAAATTCCACATCCGAAATTTGCTTTTCCTGCGTTTCGACAGGCTTCTTCTGCTGTGCCGCAATACTTGATACAGCAAAAATTATGGAGAGAAAAATAATTAGTGTTTTTTTCATAAATTACCTCGTAAAGTTGTTATTTTCTAAATCATTCGTCGCTGAAAGCGACAGTAATTTTCCCCTTAAACGGACTAAGGGTTTTCCGATACTATTTTTGGAGCTTCGATTTTTATATCTTTTACATTGTATTCATAAATAGTTACCCGCGTTTCAAATACTTTTTTTGGTTCAATTAAACCAAATTCCCATTCTCTCCGTATCATAAAACCTTTGTTGTCAACCCAGAATTTATCGTGAAAATAAGTAATTCCTTCTTTGTCTTTAGTTGAAAAATATTCATTAATGTAGGTATTATACTTTTGATAAAATTTGACCGGCTGACCATTTACCTTTGTTTCTTCGACCGTTAATTTTGAAGTCTTAGGCTCAGGCATTTGGGTAAGGGTCATTGGTGCGCACCATTGCTCCGATTGCTTCCATAAACCTTCATTTATTCGGCAATAGTATGTTTTACCGATTAAAATTAATTCGGCTTTTGCCGTGCGATTATTTTCTTTTTTAATTTCAATATAACGCCGCCTGTCCGGATTCAAAAATTCTTCAATTATTTCTTTTGTATAAGGATATTTTTCGCTTTGACTTACTTCTTTCGTAGTTATGCGTTTAGAACTTTTAAAAGGTTGTTCATTCGCCATTCTAAATTGCAACCAATACTGACTTTCCGTAATTTCCTCCGTTTGACTGAAAGAATTGACAGCAATTACCAAACAAAAAATTATTAAAGCAATAGTTTTTTTTCATATTATCTCAAAACCTCCAAATTCTGCCTAAAAGTTAGCACTTTCGCTTCGCTTTTTGCAATTCTCACATATAATTCGATTAAGTTTGTATTTTCAAAACCTTTGCCAACGCATTTTCGATTTCGAGGAGTTTGTCATCGGAAATTTTGCCAATCTTGCGGACGAATCTTTCTTTGGCGACCGAGCGCACTTGGAAACAGTCTGCTGAAGATATTTTTGTCAAATTGTTCACTTTGTCAGTTTCGATTTTAACGTGCCAAATGGCTTTTGCGTAACGATCTTTCCAATCGGTAAGCGGCACAATGACGCGCAACGGTAAAATTCCCAGTTCATCGTCATTGACGGTAACAGCAGGTCTTGTCTTTTGAATTTCCGCGCCGATTGTCGGACTTAAATTTATCAGCCAAACTTCACCGCGATTCATAAAAATCTTCTCCGTCAAGAGCGGAAAAAGCCGTCAATTCCGCATCATTTTTATAATCGTTCAGCAAAGCCTGTGCGCCTTCGGCTAAAGTCGGTGTTTTTTTTGATTCTTGCCGAATGTTTTTTAAGACGAGTTCGACAATATAAATTTTTTCCGAAAGCGGCAAACGATTGATTTCTTTTACTATCTGCGTGTTTGTCATAAACCTTATTTTAACGCCTCCAAATTCTGCCTTAAAGTTAGCACTTGCGATTTGATTTCCGCAACTCTTTCGCGGATTTCCTGCACTTTTTCCGTTGGCGCACGTTCGATAAAATTCTGATTAGAAAGTTGTTTGTTGAGTTGCTCGTTTTCCTTTTCTAGTTTGCCGACTTGATTTTCGAGCCTTGTGATTTCCTTTTCAAAATCAATCAAACCTTCGAGCGGAACGGCAATTTCAGCAAGGGTTGTAACGGTTTTTGCCGACGCTTTCGGAACGTCCAAATTTTCGCTCAAAACCAAATTTTCGGCGCGGGCGAGCTTTAAGATTTGCGCTTTGTTTGCCGCAAAAATCTTTTGATTTTCGACATTTGCGGCAATGTGAATCGTTGGTTTATCCGAAGGTTTGATTTGCATTTCGGCGCGGATGTTTCGCACTTTTGAAATGACATCAATCACAGCTTGCATTTCCGATTCGGCGCGTTCGTCAATCAAATTTGCATCGCCTTTCGGAAAATCCGCCAGCATAATTGTTTGTTCAGCCGATTTATAAGCCGCATTGTGCAAATCACTCGAAACCGCCGGAAGTTTTTGCCAAAGCTCTTCGGTCAAATAAGGCATAAACGGATGAAGCATTCGCAAAGATTGTTCGATAATCGTGATAATTCGTGTTCGTGCTTCGGTTTGCGGTGCTTGATGTATCCACGTTTTCAAATCATCTTCGTCATCGTCTGCATTTTCAAACGCAAACGTAATTTCATCTTTAACGAGTTCGATATACCAATCGCAAAAATCGCCCCAAAAGAAATGATAAAGCAGAGAAACAGCTGTGTGAAATTCGTATTTTTCGAGCGATTTATTGACTTCCAGCGCGGTTCTATTAAACCGCGAAATAATCCATCTATCCGCAATTGAGGCTGATTCGTCAAGTTTCAGACTTTCAATGTCAACGCTTGCGCCTTCGGAATTTAACAAACAAAATCTTGTTGCGTTCCAAATTTTATTAGCGAAATTTCGGTAAGTTTCGATTTGCGTGTCGTTCCAACGAATGTCCGCGCCCGTGGCAATCGAAGCTAGATAAATTCTGGTCGCATCAACGCCGAATTTGTCGAACATTTCAATCGGGTCAACGCCGTTGCCGCGCGATTTCGACATCGGTTTCCCGTCTTTGCCCAAAACCGTTCCCGTAATAATCGCATCTTCAAACGCCGTTTTGCCCGTGAATTTCTTCGTCAACATCATCATCCGCGAAACCCAAAGGAAAATAATGTCGCGCCCCGTTACCAAAACATCAGTCGGAGAAAATGTATTTAAATCTTCGGTTTCCGTAACTTCGCCCGTCCAACCAAAAGTCGAAAAAGCCCATAATCCCGAAGAAAACCAAGTGTCTAAAACATCGTTATCTTGTTTTAATTCTGACTGCTGACTGCTGACTGCTGACTGCTGACTGACCGCTTCTTCAAACGAACGCGCAACAAAAACATTTCCGTCCGCGTCATACCACGCCGGAATTTGATGTCCCCACCAAAGCTGACGCGAAATTGTCCAATCTTTCAAGTTTTCGAGCCACGTCGTATAAACTTTCGCGTGCGGAACTTCGGGCGAAAAATGCGGAACGCCTTCGTTTTTGATTAAATCGAGTCCGATGTCGCGCATTTCGTCCATTTTCACAAACCATTGTTCCGACAAAATCGGTTCAACAATGGTTTTGCAACGCTCGCAAATCGGCAAACTTATTTCGTAATCATCAATTTTTTCCAAAAGACCGAGATTTTCAAAATCTTCGATAACTTTTTCACGCGCCTTAAATCTATCCAAACCTTCAAAATCTGCGCCTGCGTTTGCGTTCATCGTTGCGTCATCGTTCATTATCAAAATCTGTGGCAAATTGTGGCGTTCGCCGATTTGATAGTCATTCGGATCGTGCGCCGGAGTAACCTTGACCGCGCCCGTGCCGAATTCCGCGTCAACATATTCATCGGCAACAATCGGAATTTCGCGGTTTGTTAGCGGCAATTCAATCATTTTTCCGATTAAATCTTTGTATCGCTCATCTTTCGGATTAACCGCCACAGCCGTATCACCGAGCATCGTTTCGGGGCGCGTTGTCGCAACCGTAAGCGTTCTGTCTGTGTTCTTTATCGGATATTTCAGATAAACCAATTTGCCGTCTTTTTTCGATTCTTCTTTAACTTCCAAATCGGACAAAACAGTTTTATCTTTCGGACACCAATTCACGATTCTGAGTCCGCGATAAATCCAACCTTCTTCGTAAAGTGTGCAGAAAACCTCGCGCACGGCACGCGACAAACTTTCGTCCATCGTGAACCGATGCCGCGACCAATCAACGCTTGCACCTTCGCGTTTCATTTGTTCGATAATCGTGTTGCCGTATTCTTCTTTCCATTTCCAACAACGACGCAAAAATTCCTCGCGTCCGATGTCGAGCGGCGATTTATTTTCATCTTTTTTGAGTTGTTCGACAACCTTCCTCTGCACTGAAATTCCCGCGTGATCAGTTCCCGGAAGCCACAGAGTTTTAAAGCCTTGCATCCGTTTGCGCCTAATCAAAACATCCATCAAGGTATGCTGAAGCGCGTGTCCCATATGCAAACTTCCCGTTACGTTCGGCGGCGGAATAACAATTGAATATTTCACAGCGTCCGGGTTTTCGTTGATTTCCGGCGCAAAACAACCGTTATTTTCCCAAGTTTGATAATGTGTTTCTTCCGCTTCTTGCGGATTATATGCTTTTGCGATTTCCATAATTTCAAGGTTCAAGGTTCAAAGCTCAAAGTCAGGCTTTTTACCTTAAACTTTGAACCTTGAAACTTAATAAATTCTAAAACAAAAGCGGCTGATTTTCATCTGAGAAAAATCAGCCGCTTCAACTTATAACTTTTGCATTTTACTCTGCGATACGTTTAGCAATCATTTCAGTGATTTGCGGCTTTAATTCTTCGACGAGTTCACGAAGCACGCGGTCGGAGAATTTTTCCGAGACTTTTGCGGCAATCGCTTCGATAACTTCGGGCGAAAGATTAATATTTTCGGCAACTGCGCTGGATGTTTCTTCTGTATTAACCGCCGCGACTGTGCTTAAATCAATCATTTCATCCGTTGGAGCCTCCCGAATATCAAGAGATTCCGATTCAGTTTCAGCCGTCGCTGTTTCATCTGCCGCCGATTCCGGTTCGCTTTCAATTACCGCTTCCGACACAGATTGATTTTCTTCAACCGCTTCGAAATTCGATTCGGCTGGCATTTCTTCAAAAGTTTCAGCAATTTCAACAGTTTCAGGCGTTTTTTCTTGTGTGGCAATTATTGGCGTAGCCTGATTTGCTTCCCAAACTTCGGGAATTGGTTCGTTTTCGATTGTTTCCGAAAACGGCGCATTTTCTTCTTGCCGAACAGGTATGTTGTAAGCAGCATTTGATAAATTTTCTACCTGTGGCGGAAGTTCGAGGAGATTGGCATCATCTTCCGATTCTATGGTCGGAATTCTTTGAGTTTGATAAAAATTATCGCTCTGCGGCAAAGGTTCGGTTTCCGCCATTGGATAAGATTTGTCGGAAATATCTTCGGAAACTGCTGTCAGCGGCGAAAAAGGCGTTTCGCCAACAAAAGCATAGCCGCGTTCTTCCTCAGTCGCATCGGGAATTTCTTCTTTAGCCACACCGTGGATTTCATCAAATTCCGCTGTGGACAAAGGTTGTGTAATACGGTCATCTTGTTCAACAGCAGCGATTTGATTTGTTTGAATCATTTCGTCGTCCATTCCCGAATCACCGAATTCTTCCCCTATCCCCAAAGGTGTTTCCATTTCCAAAGTATTTTCAAATTCGCCCGGAACTTTGTTTTCGGCATTCATTTCCATATCGGAAATGATTTCATCCGTCGAATTTTTATTTGGAGCATCGAGCAAGCCCGAAACTTTTGTAACAAGTTGGCGAATGGATTGAAACGGTTTTGTCAAAAAATCGTTTGCACCGACACGCCGCGCTTCCGCTTCGTCAAACGGCTCGAACGAACCGACAAGCAAAATTACCGGCACACGGCTCGTTTCCTGATTGGCGCGAATGCGTTCGCAAATTTCGTAGCCGCTCAAACCGGGCATATTGATGTCAACCATCACCAAATCAGGCGTAAATTCCGAGAGTTTTTCAATTGCCGCATTGCCGTCGCCGACGCTGACAACTTCAATTCCTTCATCGGCAAACGTCAAATTTACGACTTTCTGAATTGTTATCGAATCGTCCGCTAAGAGTAATTTATGTTTTGACACTGATATTTTCGCTCCCTTAAAAAAATATTATTTAGAATTTCCGCGCACGAACATCCGCAACATCGTTTGCAATTGGGCAGTTGTAAAAGGTTTCGGCAAAAAAGCGACCGCGCCGGACGAAAAACTTTCCGATGATAAGCGCGGATTTTGTTCCGCTGTCATAATTATCACCGGAATTTTCATCAGACGTTTCTCTGATTGCATATGTTTTGCCAATTCCGTGCCTTGAATATACGGCATCACGACATCAAAAATCGCGGCAACAAACGGTTCGCCGGATTGCAGGAGTTTGTAGGCTTCTTTGCCGTCGCGTGCGGCAACGACCGTGTAGCCTTCTTTTTCAACTATTGCTTTGACAAGCCGCAAAATTGCCGGATCGTCATCGGCAACTAAAATCTGTGCGTTGTCTGAAATTTCACTCATTAATCTTTAAAAACTCACTTGGGCTATTTCCGAAACAACTTCGGAAATTAATTATTTTCTTTCCCTGATTACTGAAACCAAACTTCAGACAATAAAAAAATGCCTATTGTAATGATGATATTTGATTTCCAAAACTCTTCTGAAAATTATTCTAACTAAACTTTGATGATTTTACGAATTTGCGGACAATTTTGCGGCTAATTTTATTGCCGCTTTCATACTCGAAGCCTCGGCGATGCCTTTTCCGGCAATGTCAAATGCCGTTCCGTGGTCAACTGAAGTTCTAATTAAAGGCAATCCGAGGGTTACATTAACCGATGCGCCGAACGAAAGACATTTGACAGCAATTGTTGCTTGATCGTGATAACAGGCAACAACCACATCGAATTCGCCTTTGAAACCACGCAAAAAAATCGTATCCGGCGAATACGCTCCCGAAACATCAATACCGAATTTTTCTCGACATTCGGCGATTGCCGGTGCAATTTCGTCTGCTTCTTCGCTCCCAAACATTCCGAATTCCGAAGCGTGCGGGTTCACACCTGCAACGGCGATTCGCACTTTCTTTTTCAAAAGTTTTGATAAGGTTTGATGTGTAAATCTTATCAATTCGACGAGCTTTTCTTTTTTAACTAAACCAATCGCATCAATTAAAGAAACGTGCGTTGAAAGTAGAACAACGCGCAAATCTTCCGCGAAGAATGACATTGCAAACTCTTTTGTATCAGTCAGATGCGCTAAAAACTCGGTATGTCCGGGAAAATTATAACCACCTAAAGCCAAAGATTTTTTGCTGATTGGCGCAGTCGAAACCGCATCAATTTTTCTTTCTTGCCAAAGCCGGACAGCCGTTTCGATATATTCGGCGGAAGCCTTACCCGTCATTGCCGCATCTTGCCCTAAAACAACCTTTTCCGGCAAATTTTCAAGATTAAAAACCGCAATTTTATCGGCTAAAGGTTCGCTTGATTCAACCAAATCAACTTTCAAATCCAAACTTTGCGCCGTTTCCGCCAGAAAATCAAAATCGCCGATAATCATCGGGACGCAAACTTTCGAAATCTCACCGTCAGCCAACGCCTTTAATGTAATTTCTGCACCGATTCCCGCCGCATCGCCCATCGTAATCCCGATGCGCGGCTTGCTTTTGCTTTCTCCAAACACGGAATCAATTATAGTTGAAAAGTAGAAAAGTGGAAAAGTGGAAAAGTTTTGTTATCTCTACGCAACCGACTTTTTCACTTTTATCCTTCAAATTTATACATATATTTGATGTGTTGTTTCAGCACCAGAAGATTCGGCGCGTCTTTGCGGTTAATTTTCAGCGCATCAATGTCATACCATTCGATTGTGCCTTTGATTTCTTCGCCGTCGGTCAGCACCAAAACCATTTCCGTATGCGAATCAATCTGTTTTTTGTAATAAAAAGTCTCCGCATTGGTTTCTACCGGCGGTGGAGTTTTTTTTCTTTGTTCGGTGAAATCGCCACCGTGTCTGATGAATTTGCCCATTTTTTTTCTCCAATATTATCAAGATTTTGATGAGGCAAATCTCTTAATTTTAATTTCGTAAAGCTGTTTTTATAATCTACCACAATTCCCGCTAACCCGCCTTTTTTTACTTTCTGCTTTTTATTTTCTAATTTCTATTTTTTACTCCTTCAGTCTGCTTGACGGCGAATAAATGTGGGAATGTTTATATCTTCGTCGCTTCTTGGCGGTTCGGTTTTATGCGGCGGAAACTGGTTCGGATACGCAACGGCTTGCGTGTCCGTGAACGACGTTTGCGGTTTATACACCGATATTTGCTGCTCGAATCCGGTCGCAATAACAGTAATTTTTACCTCTTCGTTCATATCTTCGTCAAAAACCGTTCCGAAAATAATGTTTGCATCTTCGTCTGATTCTTCGTGAATCAGTGAAATTGCCGATTCGATTTCGTCGAGCGGCATATTTTTTGAACCTGTAATGTTTATCAATGCGCCGCGTGCGCCCTTGATTGAATTTTCTTCCAAAAGTTTTGAGTCAATTGCCGATTTCATTGCCTTTACAGCCGCGCCGTCGCCCGTGCCGTGTCCGATGCCCATCAATGCCACGCCCATTCCTTTCATCACCGATTTTACATCGGCAAAATCCAGATTGATTATTCCGGGAACGGTAATCAAATCCGAAATGCCCTGAACTGCTTGGAGGAGAATATTATCAGCGCGTTCAAAGGCTTCGATAATGCTGATTTTTTCTTCTACTTCTTTGAGCTTGGAATTAGGAATCGTGATTATCGTGTCAACACAGCCGCGCATTTCCGCCAAACCTTCTTCCGCTTGACGCATCCGCTTTTTGCCTTCAACCATAAAAGGTTTGGTTACAACGGCAACGGTCAAAGCCTTCATTTCAATTGCAAGAGCGGCAATTACCGGCGCGGCACCTGTTCCCGTTCCGCCGCCGAGTCCGGTAGTTACGAAAACCATATCCGCGCCTTTTAAAACGTCAATAATCTTATCTGTATCTTCAATTGCGGCTTGCCGCCCGATATTTGGATCTGCGCCTGCTCCGAGTCCGCGTGTCAAATCGCTCCCAAGCTGAATTTTTATTGGAGCTTTCGAATAATTGAGGGCTTGAACATCGGTGTTGGCGACGATGAATTCAACGCCTTTTATTCCGGCATCAATCATTCGATTAACCGCGTTTCCGCCGCCGCCGCCGACACCGATAACTTTTATCTTTGCGCCCGTTACAATTTCATCGGCAAAGCTGATATTTAATTTACTGTTGTTCGTCAGAAGACCGTTCATTGTCATTTTTGCTTCCCCTATTTTATGATTTTTTGTTTGCTGAAACCGAACCGTATAGCTATTTCGGGAGTTGCTGCCGTTTTCACAATATATTGTGCTTACGGCGAAAAAGCATACAATTTTTTGCGGTAAAAATCCAATCCGAAAGTTAAATTTATCTGAATTTTCCGCGAAAATTTTCAAACCACTCGGCAACCTTTCTCGTTGCTGAACGTCCGCCCTGCATTTGCTCACGGATTTGCCCCTGCATAGACGTAAGCGCAAGTCCGCCGGCGACTGCCCAATCCGGCGTTTGGACTTCTTCAAAAAGTCCTGTAAAAAGCGAAGATTCCAAAAATCCGAGCCGTGTCGGAGCATCGAAAACTTGTTCGGCAATCTCGACCATTCCACGACTCATTGCGCCGCCGCCCGTTAAAATCACGCCACTCGACATTTGTGCGCCGGTGTTCACAACTTCGAGCGCAATGTGCTGTAAAAGCTCGATTGCCCTCGGCTGCATTATGTCGCACAGAATTTCCTTCGGCAAAAGGCGTGTTTCTTGTCTGCCAACGGGCGTAATTTCGATGACTTCGCGGCGTTCGTCCTCGTCCATCAAAAATCCGGCGACACATCCGTAAAGTTCCTTGATTTTTCCGGCTTCGGGAATCGAAACGCGCAAACCTTGAGCAATATCTTTCGTAAAGTGCATTCCGCCGAACGGAAAAACTGCCGTATGCTGAACTGCACCGCGACCGAAAATCATCATTGAAGTAACTTCTGCGCCAATATTTACGAGCGCACAGCCGTATTCCCTATCGTCGTCGGTCAAAACCGATGCCGCCGCCGCCAATGGTTCAAGCATCATTTGCTGGACATCAAAACCGGCATTATTTACGGCTTTCAAAATATTTTGTCGTCCTGCACTCGGACTTGTTACAACGTGAATGCGGCTTTCGAGCCGTGCGCCGCTCATTCCGACCGGCTCGATGATTCCGTCTTGCCCGTCAATAATAAATTCCTGCGGCAGACGATCAATAATCTCCCAACCGGCGGGCAAAGGCATCGCGCTTGCCGATTCTATGGCACGATCAACATCTTCCTGCGAAATTTCGCGCCCTGCGCCGGCAACTGCCACGACTCCGGCTTTATTTTCGCCGCGAAGATGTTCGCCTGACAGATTAACGGTCGCCATTTGCACTTCCAAACCGCTCATTCGTTCGGCTTCTTCAACGGCACGTTTGATGGTTTCGGCAACTGCGTCCGCCGTTGTTACAATTCCGCCGCGAAGCCCGCGTGAATCTGCCGTGCCAAAACCAACCACACTCATCACGCCGTTTTCCGACGCTTCGCCGATAACGCATTTAACTTTGCTCGTCCCGATGTCTAAACCGACTGCCTGAATTTCACTATTCATCTGCTAATTTTTTTTACTTTTTACTTTTTACTTTTTACTTTTTTAGCTTTCCCGAAATATCAAAACGCTCTGCGTTCCGCTGACGTTTATGCCTGAAACTTCTTTGCCTTTTCCGGCAATTCCTTCTAAACCGGCTTTTAACTTTTTACCGAAATTTTCCTTCGGCAAAATAATTTTCTTCTGTTCGCCCGAATCGGTAACAATCGCCAGCGGCTCGCTTAAATTTGATAAATCAACTGCGACGACGCGCTTCGCAAGATCGTATTCTTTCCATTCATCGAGCATTTTCAGATACATTTTCACACGCTCTTGATTTTCTTTTCTGGCTCTGTCGGTGTTTTCTCTGTTCCAGCCTTGCAGAAAAAACGGCGGTCTTTCCTCGTTCTTTTCGATGATGCCGAGAACGACTGCTTCGTCATCTGCCCAAAAATCCCCGCCGTCAATTCTGACCAATGTTTTAGCATTTCGCTCAAGAATATTAACACGGACGGCATCAGGCAAAACACGCGAAACCGAAGCGGATTTGACGAGCGTTAATTTTTCGATTTGCGTTTTAATCTCCGTCAAATCGGCATTCCAAACGCCTGATTTTTCGGTTTGATTTTTGACAATGCGTTCGATGTCATTTTTCGGCGCACGTTTCACGCCGTTGATTTCAATCACCTTGACATCAAAAAACGACGAAGCCGTAACCGTCCGATAACCCATCACGAACAAAAATCCGAGACAAACCACAATTCCGACAAGCAGAAAAACCGGCACGAGAAAATTTGCAAAATTTCCCGTAGATTTGCGTCGAACCGGCGTGGAAGTCCGCCGTTTACGCGGCGTTTTTGCCGCCGATTTATTCGTCGTCGTTGTCGTTCTTCTTCTTTTTCTAACTACTGCTGTTGCCATATTTTTTAACGCGAAGGCGCAAAAACGCAAAGGATTTTTCAAATAAATCTTTTACTTTTGCCCGCTTAATGGGTTTTCAAAAAAAAATCTTCGCATCTTTGCGTTAAATATTTCTCAATCTTTCCAAAATCTCATCCGAAAGCCGCGTAATTGTTCCTGCGCCAAGAGTTATAACCAAATCGTTTTCCTGCAAATACGGAATAACTTTTTCCAATGCCGTTTCAACTGCGCCAATGTAATTTGCGTTTTTGTGTCCGTATTTTTTGATATTTTCGGTCAAAATTTCCGCCGTAATGCCTTCAATCGGCGATTCGCTTGCCGCATAAATATCAGTTACGAAAAGCACATCGGCGTTATTGAAACTGAGGGCAAATTCGCTCATCAATTCTTGTGTTCTCGAATAACGATGCGGCTGAAAAATAACAACCGTGCGTTTGCCGTTCGAGCCGTTTTTCGCCGCTGAAAGCGTCGCCAAAATTTCGGTCGGATGATGTCCGTAATCATCAACAACCGTGATGCCGCGTTCTTCGCCTTTGAATTGAAAACGGCGGTTCGCATTCTGAAATTTGATGAACGATTCGGCGATTTTTTCAAATGGCACTTCCAATTCCAAAGCTACCGCAATCGCCGCCAAAGCGTTATAAACATTGTGTTTTCCCGGCACAGGCAAATTTATTTCACCTAATAACTGTGTGCCTTTCAAAACCGAAAACGTCGAACTGAAATTGTCGTTATAAACCACATCTTTTGCTGAAATATCGGCTTGCGCGGTCATTCCGTAAGTTACGCGACGGCGTTTGATGCGCGGAATGATAAGCTGCACATTCGGGTCGTCCAAACACAAAACACACGCGCCGAAAAACGGAACTTTATTGACGAAATCGGTAAAACATTGGACGACATCTTCCATTCCTTTGTAGGATTCCATATGTTCCTTATCAATATTCGTAACAACGGCAACCGTTGGGTTTAACATCAAGAAAGAACGGTCGGACTCGTCGGCTTCCGTTACAAACCAATCACTTTTTCCCAAGCGAGCGTTTGAGCCGAGCGTGTTCACAATGCCGCCGACGACGGTTGTCGGGTCAACTCCGGCGTATCCGAGAATGGTTGCGACCATTGAAGTTGTTGTTGTTTTCCCGTGCGTTCCCGAAACGGCAACGGCGTAAGGTTTTAGCATCATCAATTCCGCCAGCATTTCGGCACGGGGAATTACGGGAATGCTTTTTTCCTTTGCCAAAACGACTTCGGGGTTGTCTTCTTTGACGGCGGAGGAATAAACGACAACCTCGGCATCGCCGACGTTTTCCGCCGCGTGTCCTTCGTAAATCTTGACATTAAAAAGCGTTTCCAAACGGTCGGTATTTTTCGATTTCTTCAAATCCGAGCCGGAAACATTAAAGCCAAGATTGCACAAAACTTCGGCAATGCCGGACATCCCAATCCCGCCGATTCCAATAAAATGTATATTCTTAAAGTGACGAAA
>CAZJQP010000066.1:0-29105 GCA_964548225.1 uncultured Blastocatellaceae bacterium
GCAGAAAACACAGGCATTTCACGAGAAAAAGCAAAGAAAAAGTCAAATGTATATCGAGTAAGCAGTGTGCATTTGGTATGCACTAGAAAAGCTCTAATAATTTTGGAAAAGATAATTTAGCTCTTTCGTTGTCTTGAAAAGGTTCTGATTTACAAAGCTGAACTATTTGCCCGCCCTTTATTTCCAGAAAATTGGTAAATTACATAAAGATTCAAGATATTTTCCTTAATTTCAGCGCGGACTTCTTTTACTTTCGCCGAAAGTGTGCCGTCGGTAGCGGCAACCGGAACATTGAGCGCGATTTGCGATGTCTTTAGAATGACAATCGGATTTACACGGTTGTTAAGTGCAGATTGAACGTAACGCGAAATCACGCCGCTTGCCATTGCCGGAACGCCGTCAAGATTTACCGATTCGATTTCGATTTGCCCGAAAACCGTCTGTTGCGTTTCATCAAAACGCAGTTTTAAATTTGCATTTGCCCAACCCGTAAATTGATAACAAAATCCGAGCAGAGAATAACTGCCACGAAAGGCGAGCGGTGCGGAAATTTTACCGTTTTCGAGTCGAATACTTGTTTTTACATTGCTTCCCGAAGGCAAAAGAATGACTTTTCCGTCGCAACTGCTGTTTTGAAATTGAATTTGTGTAGGCGTGTCATTTGAATCGGTGGAGTTTTGGCTCAAAGGAAACGAAGGCGCATTCATATCGTCAAAGATTGTTGTCAAAACTGTGTCGAAAAATTGCTGATTGAGTGAAATGGAAGCCGTTCCGGGCGGATTTCCGCTTGCATCCGGCGGCAAAATTAAATTTCCGGGCGGAATTGAAGCCGGAACGCCGAAAATAAAATAAAAAATCAACCCGCCGCCAATAATCAAACCGGTGAAAATGCCCAAAATAAAAGTCGTGAGTTTACTCATTTTGCTTATCATAATTTTAATAACCTATCGCTTCGCCATCGCTGCGTGAATCAATTGCGCCGAGTCGAACGCCTTTTTCGTCAATCATAATCGCGGTCATCGAAGCAATATAACCGGGTTTCGAGAATTTATGACCGAGATTTTCGAGAACTTTTTGCGTGTCGGAACTCATTCCCAAAGGTTCGGAAAGAATTTCGTCGGGAAACCATTGATGATGAATGCGCGGCGCGTCAATCGCTTGTTGAATATTCATATCGTGGTCAATGACATTGACGACGGCTTGCAGGACGGACGTGATGATTCGCGGTCCGCCGCGTGCGCCGAGCGCAAACCAGAGCGAACCGTCTTTGCGAAGAACAATCGTTGGAGTCATCGAAGAAAGTGGGCGTTTTTTCGGTTGGACGGAATTATTTTCGCCCTGAATCAACCCATACAAATTCGGTCTCCCCGGACGCGCCGCAAAGTCGTCCATTTCGTCATTCAGCAAAACGCCCGTGCCTTTCGCCGTAACTCTCGAACCGTATAAATCGTTGATTGTGTAAGTGTTTGAAACGACATTTCCGTCTTTGTCCACAACAGTAAAATGCGTTGTGTCCATTCCTTCGCTGAACGTGATTTGTCCGGCTTTGACATCGGAACTTTTTGAGGCGGAATTTAAATTTATCGTTCCGGCGCGGGTTGCGGCATAATTTTTATCAATTAATTGCGCGGTCGGAACTTTGACAAAATCGGGGTCGCCCATAAATTCAGCGCGGTCGGCAAACGAACGGCGCAAAACTTCTGCCAACAAATGATATTTTTCCGACGAAGCCCAATTCATTTTCCGCACATCGTATTTTTCGAGCATATTTAATGCTTGCAAAAGCACGATTCCTCCCGAACTCGGCGGCGGCATCGAGATAATTTCGTGTCCACGATAATTTCCGCGCAAAGGCGTTCGTTCTTTCGGCACATAATTTTTGAGGTCTTCCATTGTTATCAAGCCGTTATTTTTTTTCATATCATCGGCGATAAGTTGGGCGGTTTTGCCTGTGTAAAATTCTTTTGCGCCGAATTTTTGCATTCTGGCAAGTGTTTGCGCGAGTTCAGGTTGTTTGAATAGGTCGCCTTCTTTGTAGAAATTTCCGTTATTTAAGAAAATTTTATTGCTGTCTTCATATTTTGATAAAGTGTCCGAATAATCTTCTAACAATTTTGCCAAACGGTATGATAAAATATATCCGTCTTGGGCGAGCTTTCGTGCAGGTTCAACCAACTCTGCCCAACTGATTTTCTTTGAGCCGTATTTTCTCAAAGCTAAATCTAAACCAGCCGGTGTTCCCGGAACTCCGGCGGCACGATAACCAATAGTCGAACCTCCGTCCCCTTTTATAAGTTCGCCGTTTTTATCAACGAAAATGTCGCGGTTTGCCGCCTTTGGTGCCATTTCTCGGTAATCAATGGCGTGAGTTTCGCCGGATTTAAAGCGAATCATCATAAAACCGCCGCCGCCTAAATTTCCGGCTTCAGGATAAACAACAGCTAAAGCAATCGCCACTGCTACCGAAGCATCAACCGCATTGCCGCCGCGTTTGAGAACATCCGTGCCGATTTTAGAAGCTAATTCGTGCTGTGAAGCAACCATTGCGTTCTTTGCCCGCACGGGGTCGCGCCACGCCGCAAAATTTTTTTGCGAAACGGGAATAAAATTAAAGAATAAAGTGATTAGGAAAAAGAAGACCGTAAATTTTCGGATTATTTTCATTGTTTTTCTGAATTACCCCAAGTTTTTCACCAAACGATTTAATAATTAAAAAGACTCGTTATCAAAATAATTGTAAAAAAAATAAAAACTTTTGAAAAATAAGAGTTGTTAGTTATTTAGTTGTGTAGCTATTTTCTTGGCAAAGGTGAAAAAAAGTAGTAAGATTATTCAGAAAAAAAAATTACATCGGGCGAACAGCCATTCCGAACAATATTCGGGTGTCCAATTTTTAGGAGAAATGTTATGAAAAAAGGATTAGTATTTTTATTTATTTCGATTTTGGTATTAAATTCAAGCGTTTTCGCACAGAATTTAAGAAGTTTTGACACGAAAAGTCAAAATCCAATCGTAACTTATGCCGGAACACGCGCTTTTTCAGACGGAAGAGGGGTTTGGCTTGAATGGCAAACTTTGTCCGAAACCAAAAACTTAGGTTTTTTTGTTTATCGTCAAGTTGGTAAAGGAAAAGAACTCATTAGCCGGAATATGATTGGCGGAAGTTATGTTCGCACCGGGGACGAACAGGCTGTGGGTGATAATTACACATATTTCGATCCGAACGGAAACGGTTACGATACATATTTTATTGAAAGTCTGAATACCAACGGCAAACGCGAATTTTCAAACGCGATTTATCCAAACTTTATTGCCGACATCAAAACAGTTGCCGGACGTTCCTCGCTTGAAATGACCGAAAATGCCGCAAAATCCGAGCCGATCGTTGAAAAAAACAGACCTGATTTTGCCGATTCAAAAAATAAAGTCGTTTCGCAAGGTTTAGTTCCCGATCCTGTAAATCAGCGTTGGGTTGCCGCGCAACCGGGCGTTCGAATCGGTGTCAAAAAGGAAGGATTTTTCCGCATAACCCGTGCCGAACTTGAAAACGCCGGCTTTAACGTCAATTCGTCTCCTACGAATTGGCAAATGTTTCTTAACGGCGTTGAGCAAGCCATTATCGTTCATCCGAACGGTGATTATGTCGAATTCTACGGCTATGGATTGGACAAACTCGAAACCGACACACAAGTTTATTTTCTGATTAACGGCATAGTGAACGGCAAGCGCATCCCAACGGTTACGCCGCCGAATAATCCGGGCGGTTTTACGCCGAATTACGATTTCTCGAAAAATACCCGATACCGTTCGCTTTATATCGCAGACATCTTAAACGGCGAAGCAGGTAACTTTTTCGGTTCACAAATTATTTCAACAACAACCGGCGTTACCGTAAATTTTGAAGTGCCGAATATAGATTGCGATGCTTTAATCAATCCAGCGGACCAAACTTTGCCGTGTAACGCTAAAGTCCTGTATCTTAATGTTCGCGCCCAAGGATTGACGCAAACCGCGCATTCGATTCGCGTTGAACTGAACGGCATTCAAATCGGCACGCTAAACGGCACGGGAACTCAATCAATGGAACTGCCGAATATTAATAGAAAACTCAGGATTTTAACGCCCGGTTTGCTTAACCCAGGCACGAATACGCTTAGATTGGCAACTACCGGAACTTCCGGCGATGTGAGTTTGCTGGATTCAGTTGAGATCGCCTTCAGACGCAAATATGTTGCCCAAAACAATCAGTTGTCATTTTTGGCGCGGGATATGAAAAAGGCTTTTGTTGGCGGATTTACTTCGGAAAACGTGCGCGTTTTCGATTTGACCAACGCTGATGAACCGTCGCGGCTCGATTTGCCGGTTGTTCAGGACGGCGCAACTTATCGTGTAACCTTGCCATCAGATTTGCTTCGTCCGATATATGCAGTCGAAGATTCCGCTATTTCGCAAGTTGCTTGGGTTACTCAGAATGAAACTTCAACTTTGTCAACTCCTGCAAATAACGGACAATTTATTATTGTTACGCATAAGAATTTTACGACCGAAGCCAATGCTTGGGCGGCGATGAGAACCGGACAGGGAATGAATGTCAAAGTCGTGCAAGTTGATGATATTTATGACGAATTTAATTACGGTGCGTCCGATTCCATTGCTTTGAGAAATTTCTTCCAATACGCGAAAGAAAACTGGCAAACACCGCCGCAATATATTTTATTACTCGGCGACGGAAGTTATGATTTTCGCAACTACGAAGGCTTGGGATATAATAGCTATATCCCGACAATGATGGTTGATACGGTTTATATGGAAACCGGAAGCGATGACGCACTTGTAGATTTCAATAACGATGGTTTAGCGGAAATTGCTATCGGCAGAATTCCGGCGCGTGATGCGGCTATGGTTACACAAGTAATGGATAAGACAATTTCATTTGAATTAACCGTTCCGAACTGGACTAATCGTGGTGCGCTTTTTGCTTATGATCAATCCGTCGGCTATGATTTCGGTGAATTGAGCCAACGCATTTCGCAACAACTTCCGTCAAATATGCCGAAAACATTCATCGGACGCACTTATTCGACGGCTGTTGTTGATCAGCAAGCAAATCAAGTGGAATTGGTTGACTCAATGTCAACCGGCAAATATTTCGTAAATTATTCGGGACACGGTTCAACGGGCGTTTGGGCTACAACTTCTTTCTTTGGCTTAAATAATATGCAAACGCAACAACCGACAACTGCTCCGACAATGCCGGTTATGAGAAATACAGGCAATTTTTCGATATTTACGATGTTGACTTGTTTGAATGGCTATTTTATTCGCAACGATACTGATTCATTAGCGGAAAAACTTCTGAAAGCCAGATGGTATGAAGAAGTGATGCCCGGAACTTATAATATGAATCAAGTCGGCGCAGCGGCAAGCTGGACTTCGACCGGAAAAACAACGCCGGATGTGCAGGAAGTTATGGCAACACGCTTTTTGAATCAAGTAACGGTAGGAAATATTCCGCGTTTCGGCGATTTGATTCGTGATGCTAAAGCGACCGTCATTGGCGGACGCGATGTTCGTTTGTCGTGGGTTTTGCTTGGCGATCCGACAATGAAGTTAAGATAAAACAATAGTCGAATGTGTTTGATAAACCTTTTGCCTGTCATTAGGTTTATCAAACTTTCGTAAATTGGTTGAGAAAATAGCGAAGTTGGTAGTGGCGAACGCTTCATTAATTTGAGCATTACAGTTATTGAAGAACCCTCCGCTACTGCTTTCTCTGCTGAATAGCTTGTCAGCTTTCGTTAAGTTTTTTCGTTTTCAAAAAGAAGCGAAACTAAGAAATCAATGGCGGATTTTGCAAAGTTTGTCTAAAACGGCTATGTAACCGATAAGCGCGAGAATACGCTGCTGTCAAGCCGTTTATTCGGCGAAAACAAATTTGTTTCGCCCCAAAAAGTTTAATTTAGTTAATAAATTTAGTAGTGAACTAAAGTAAAACCGAATATTTTTATTTTCGGGCAAAAAGATAAATTTGCGGATAGATTTTTAGAAATATCCGTGGCTATGTCTATTTGGCTGAGAATAAAAACAGTAGGTTTCAATCTTTAGGTCATTACCGAGAGTTTTTATGCAAAAGATTAAACTTTTTGGGGTGATTCTTTTTTTGTGTTTGGCATTGACGGGAAATTCTGCATATGCACAAGGAGACATTGGAATTATCGGCTTATTGCAAGGGCGAATTACGAAGGCAGACGGCAGAGGCGTTGCAGGCGTTACAGTTTCGGTTGTGGCAGTAGGATCCTGTTTTGATTGGGAAGGAAATACTGCGCGGACTAATCCGTTTGGTTATTATCGTGTTTATGTCCATTACGATTGTGGTTTGTTGGTAACGACAAAACGTAAAGGTATGACTTTTTCACCGAGTTCGATGTTAATTCTGATTGACAGCCAATATAACGGAATAGATTTTATCGCAAATTAAATATTTGTTTTGCGGAAAACGCGCTGAAAGCAAGTGAGAAAAAATACACTTGCTTTCGGCGTGTTTCCACTTTAATCTGACGTATTACTATCCCCTTAGCGCGGCTGAATTCTTAATAAATAGCTGCAAATTACAATCGGCACACCAACCGCAACAGAGATTTTTTGCCCTGCAGGAAGTTCATAATTATTAACCATTGCCGCATTTCTTCCTTCATTTGTAACCCAAAAATTTCCGTTGCTGTCTGTAGTAACGGTCAAATGACGGCGGCTGATTTCAGGATCGCCAATGAGCGGAATATCAACCGGTTTAGAGCGCGAACCGCGACCAATACTGATCTCCGGCTGAAAAACCGGCACAACATTTTGCCTTACGCCACCGCGCCAAATTTCCAAACGATACATTTCGCCCGTTCCACCGCGTTTTTGCACACGAGTTGCTTCTTCGCCGTCAGCACTTTGCATCGGAGTCGGCGGAGTCGGAATATAACCGATGACAGTTGGAGGCACGATTTCGGCTTGTTGTGGAATAGGCGGATTTTGAACAAAATTCGGTTGTTGCGGAATTACCGGATTTTGCATCGGCGGTTGCTGATATTGTGGTTGCGGCTGAATGGGAGGTTGTTGTTGAATTGGCAGCGGTTGTTGAACTATCGGCTTTTCGTCTAACGCTTTCGGACGCGCTAAAATTCCGGTTTTGTTGCTCGAATTATCGTCCCAACTGTGCTGAACGCGAACATCACCTTTTTCCAGAGTGCCGTCAACACGAAGCTCGACGGAAAAAGATTTTGTTTCGAGCTTACGTTTGCCCGAAATTTCTTTAGCACGTTCCGCCAATATATGATAAAGCCCTTGTTCGAGTCCGCGCCGTTTTGCCCCTTGCCAATCCTTGTCGTCTTCATCGCTCAGAAAAATAATGTATTCACTCGGAATAATCATTGTTCCTTGCGGTAGAGGCACAATTTCGCGCTGCATCACTTCTTCGACAAGTCGTGCAATTTTTACAATAAATTCTTCCGCGTGACTTCGCGGTTTAACCTGTGCATCGCGGGCGGCATCTTCCAAAACCGATTCGGATGAATCGCCGTCAATCCATTTTCTGACCTTATCCAATACGCTCAAAGTTTTCTCACCTCGTCATTTTTATTGTGTCTTTTCCGTTGTTTTTGCTGTTAATCCAGCCTACTGTTGCCGAATTTTCTGAATTTGACGGATTTCCTTGTTCAAGAATTCTTACTTTATACCAAGTTCCTTTAGTTTCCAAAATCTTCAGACGCGAGCCTCGCGTAACTAATCCAATTTGGTCTGAATTTATGTTTGCTTCGGAACGCAAATTAATACCTGTGATGGATGTTGCATCTTCTGATGCAAACGGATTTGTAATTGTCGGTAAAACACCGTTTCCGCTAAAATAACTGTAAGTTCCGAACAGAATTCCTGTAAAGCAAGCAAACAAAATAAACAAAACTAGAAAACGGCGCAAAAAATTACTTTTCTTTTTCGGTTGAATCGGCTGAACTTCTTCGGCAATCGGCGGCGCAACGCTTTCTTGGATTTGCGGTTGCGGACTCGGCGTATTTTTAGGCAAATTATCGAGCCGCACGACGAGATTCGGATTTTGATTTGCGGGCAAATTTTTATTCAAACGCAGTTCTTTTGAAGTATTAAAACGCGGTTTTTGCGGTGCAAGCGGTGTGTAGCCTTTGGCAACGTGCGGTTGCGGAATCGCATTCGGCGCACGGGTTGAAACCTTCGTCGCTATTTCGCCGTCTTCCTGTGCGGCAAAAGTTTTCAACTGCGATAAATCCTGCCAAAATTCGACGACTGTTTGATGACGTTGGCGCGAATCGGTCTGGGTAGCGCGGCGCAAAATTTGCAAAAGTTTTTCTGCCCAAGGTTCTTGTCGAAAAGCAAAAGGCAAATCTGAAATCGGCCGATTCGTAAAAAATCTGGGTGATTCGCCGGTAATCAAAACATAAGCCGTTTTCGCCAAACTGTAAATGTCGGCGGCGGGCGTAAGCTCAGCAAACACAAGCGTTTGTGTATCAGCCGTTAGCAGCGGCGAATGTTCGGGGGGCGCATAAACATTAGTGCCGACGCGCGTAATCGGCGAATCCGATTGTGTAATTCGCGCTACCCCGAAATCGGCAATTTTGACGGTTTTTCTATCACTTGTCAAAAGCAGATTTTGCGGTTTGATGTCGCGGTGAATAATGTTGTTTCGGTGGGCGTAAGCGAGTCCGGCGCAAACTTGTTCGAGATAATAAAGTGCTTCCGATAAGGTTAGAGATTTTTCGCGGCATTTGTTTGCCAAATCGCCACCCGAAAGATATTCCAAAACGAGATAATGAAACGTCGTGTTTCGCATATCGCGTGCGCTTCCGTGTCCGAGACGGCTGATGATATTCGGATGCCGCACGCGGTCGAGAGCAATTGCTTCATTTTGAAAGTTTTCGACTAACGTTCGTTCCAAATCCGGGTCTAAATCATTCTGTAAAAACACATTTAGAGCTTTAATGACGATTTGACTGTGGGGCGACTGAGGCGACGCGAGAATATCACGCGCCACATAAATTTCGGCATAACTTCCGCGTCCTAAAAGCCTTTGGACATCGTAGCGACCGTCGAGTCGGGAATTGATTAGCGCAAGTTCTTTCATCGTTGTTTAGATGAGAATCCAGCATTAAAAATAACACAGATTCTTTCTCTATACGACATTATAAATTCAAAGTTCTAAAAATCAGAACAGAGAGCGGTAGAGACTTGGAAATGTCTGTGCTTTTCGATTGAAAAAAAAGTTTAGACATCAAATTCCCGACAAGTTATAATCAAAAAGAGGTAAATCTCTTTTACCGTCTGCCTGAGTTAAAAATGAATTTAGACAAATTTTTCAAAATCATTTCGTTTGCCGTAGTTTTTTGCGGCTTTTTTGCGCTTTGGACGGCAGGCGGAACGGGCATTTTTGTTTCGACTTTGTTTTTGACAGTTTTTGTCGGTGCGTGGTTTGCCGATGGAACAAAATTTCAGATTTCTGAACGCATCGGCACAGCTTTGATGTTTATCATCGTGCCGGGTTTTTATATTGCTTGGAGATATAAAGTTTTCGGCTTAGGTTTGAACGAAACTGCGATTGCCGGAGTTTTGGCACGTTTGATTTTGCTTCTGACCGCGATAAAATTATTTCAAACAAAGAATGAAAGAGATTGGATTTTCCTTTATTTAATGGCGTTTTTTGAAGTTCTTCTTGCCGCCGGTATAAGTATCAGTCCCTTGTTTTTCGTTTCGATGATTTTGTATCTTCTCGTAACTTTATGTGCCATCATAGCCTTTGAAATCAGAAAAACTTCGCGCACGATAAACATTAAAACAAATGGCAAATTTGAAATTCACCCGAAAAATAATCTGAATTTTCGTTTGCCTTCGACGGCGGTTTTACTACTTTTATTCATAATTGCCGTTGCCGTTCCGTTGTTTTTTACACTTCCGCGTGTTGGCGGTGCAGGTTTGGGTAGCAACCAAGGTGAATATTCGAGCATTACAGGGTTTTCAAGTGAAGTTCGGCTTGGCGAAATCGGACGTTTGAAACAAAGCGACGCAATTGTAATGCGTGCGCGTGTCGAAAATGTTCAGAAAAAAAATCTTAACACGGAGCGTTGGCGTGGTATCGCTTTGGATAAATTCGACGGGCGCGTTTGGTCAAAATCAATCGAACAACAAAAAATCGTTCCGGTTGAAGGCGGTTCGTTTCGAATCGGTTACGGGCAAAATGCCGCAAACATTGTAACGCAAACGATTTATCTTGAACCGCTTGATTCATTTGTGTTGTTTGCTATGCCGCGCCCGATTGAAGTTCAAGACGGAAATTTCAGCAAAATTCATCAAGATTCAAACGACAAAAAATCGGATGATATTCAATTCAGATACAACGAAAATAACGGACTGTATTTTACTCGAAGCGGCTTTGACCGCGTAATTTATAAAGTAGTTTCTGATGTTACCGTTCCCGAAGTTGAAAAATTACGCGCTGACGAAGGTGAATATACCGAAAATTTCAAACGATATAGGGAAATCCCTGAAAATTTTGATGAAAGAATCAAAATTTTTACCGAGCAAATTACACAAGGCAAAACAAACCGCTACGACAAAGCCAAAGCGGTAGAACAATATTTGCAGAATAATTTCGGCTACACGCTCGATTTGACCGTTAGCGGCGACGAACCTTTGGCGGATTTTTTGTTTAATGTCAAACAAGGTCATTGCGAATATTTTTCGTCGGCAATGGCGATGATGCTTCGCACACAAGGCATTGCAACGCGCATCGTCAACGGTTTTCAGCAAGGCGAATTTAACGAAACGGCAGGTGTCTACGTTGTCAAACAAAAAGACGCTCATTCGTGGGTTGAAGTTTATTTTCCCGAAACGAAATCGTGGGTTGCTTTCGATCCGACACCTTACGCAGGTCAGACAAGCGCAGCGAATTACGCCGGAACATTAGGGTCGTTAAAAAAATATATGGAAGCCTTTGAAACTTTTTGGATTCAATATTTTGTGGCTTTCGACAATCAAGAACAACGTTCGCTTTTCAGTTCGGTCAAAAACAGTTTTCAAGATTATCAATCGAAAACGTCGGCGTGGCTTAATCAATTCCAAACTAAGATAGGCGATTGGTGGAAAGAAGTTCGCGGCGACAAAGGCTTGCAATCAAGCGCGTGGGCGATTCTTTACGGTAGCGGTTATCTGCTCGGCGCGGCGTTGGGAATTTTAATAATATATTGGCTTGTCCGAAGAATTTTAAGACTCGAAATCTGGCGAAAAATCGGTGTGTGGCTCAAGCGTAAAAACGAAACAACCATCATCGAATTCTACGAGCGAATGCAAAAACTTCTTGCAAACAAAGGCTTTACACGAGAACCGCACCAAACACCTTTGGAATTTGCCTTTGCACTGAATATGCCCGAAGCCGTCCGCATTACCGAAAAATACAACCGCGTCCGCTTCGGCGAGAAAAAACTCTCAGACACCGAAACAAACGAAATCGAAAATTGGCTGAAAACTATGGAAGATTAGCCTGAAAACGGTGTTTTTATACAAAAATTAAACAGTTGAGCAAAAGTAATCAAGTTAGATGCTTCGCTCAGAGTGCAAACTTTAGTTTGAGTCTTCTTCTCACGGAAACAGTTTCGGCTTAACAAATTATTTTGATTCGTTCGATTTTTATTGCTTTTCCGGTGGTCTCGTCAATTTCGATAATGGCGGCGCAAAGCCAAACGTCGCCTTTGGCGTGGTCGGCGCGGCGAGCGGGGAATTTTGTAAATCGTTCGATTACGTCCGACTTTTCCATTCCGATAACGCCCGCGTAACTTCCGGTCATTCCGATGTCGGTGATGTAAGCCGTGCCGTTTTCAAGGATTCTTTCATCAGCGGTTTGAACGTGTGTATGCGAACCGACAACTGCCGAAACTCTGCCGTCCAAAAACCAGCCCATCGCATATTTTTCGCTCGTTGCTTCGCAATGCATATCAACCAGACGGATTTTTACATCTTCGGGAATTGCTTTGACACACGCTTCGGCAATCCGAAACGGGTCATCAACCGGCGGCATAAAAACTCTGCCGAGAAGATTTAAAACCGCGATTTTGTAACCGTTGATTTCGCCGATAAATAAACCTTTGCCGGGTGTTCCGGGCGGATAATTTGCGGGACGCAGGAGCTTTTCGTTTTTTCTGATATAGGGGATTATCTCACTTTTGTCGAAAATATGGTTGCCCGAAGTCATCAAATCAATGCCGGCGGAAAACAATTCATCGGCAATCGAAGGTGTGATTGAAAAACCGCCCGCAACATTTTCGGCATTCATTGTGGCAATATCAATTTTGTATTCTTCGCGCAAATCCTGAATTTTATCCAAAACCGCACGTCTTCCTGGACGCGCAACAACATCCGCAATCATTAAAATATTCACTTTTTTATGATAGAAACTAGATTCAATTCAGACAAGAAGCGTTTTATTTTTTCGCCCAAAAATCTCTCAACAAAATTTTTGGCGAGATCGGTTTTATCTGAATCGAATATTTCAGGACGATTTCTTTGTCAGAGTTGAAGGCTGATTGAGGATTATCGCCGATTTTCAAGCCGCTGTCGGTTTCCAGCAAAGACAACATTTTCGAGCCGCCGAAATCGGCAAAAAGTTCAAATGTATGTTCTTTGTTGGGGAAATTTTTGTTGACGGTTGAATCCAACTTAAAAGTAAATATCCAACTCGCGTGGCGTTTGCCTGTTCCGACAATGTTTTTGCATTTGCCGGCTGCTTCAAAATATTCGTATAAAAGTCCGCTGTTTTCTAAGGCTTTGAAGATTTTTTCATCGGCGCGAAGGTCATTTCCCTTAAAATTTTCAGCCGAAGGATAGCCGAGTTCGAGTTTCAGATAAGGAAAATCCGAGTTTGAATAATAAGGTTGTTTGCCAATAGCTTTTTCTCTATTTATAACAATGCCGCCGAAACTTTTTGACGAAAGACTTGTCCAAAACGCTCCCGCATAGATGGCTTCATCACCGACAAAAACCGCGAAAGACAAGCCGCTAACGGGAATTTTCAATTCTTTAAAACGGTCTGAAGCGATATAATCTATCTGAAATTCGTGAGTTTCTTTTTGATAATGGAGAATCTCGCTTTCGGCGATAAAAGGTTTGCCTTTCGGCTTCAATTTTTTCAGGTCGAGGGTTGAAAGTTGGTCTGGTTTGAAACTCGGAAACAGATAAATATTAAAGCCTTTGGGCGAATTATTTTGTGCTAAGACCATCTGACAGAAAAAAAATATCGAAATAAAAGTCAAAAAAAAGAGTTTCATCGCGCTTCTCCTTGAAAAAATAGATGCGGACGAAACCGATTTTGATGTCTGAGCGCAAAAAAATAGCGAAAGAGAACCGCATAAGCCGTGTCGAACGAAGAAATTGAACCTGTATCTCAACAGGTGGGAAACTTTTTGCCTTTCGGCATCAGAGCCGTGTTCTCCGGCAAATCTTTAACGATGAAAGATTGCACTGAATCACGGCATTAGTCTCCCGATCAATAAATGTTGGCTCAATTATTGTGTCGTCCGGTAACGAACCTTGCAGTAAGTTCTTCCGCTTAATTTGAATACTAACACATCTCTTAAGAAAGGGTGAAGAGGAGAAAAGGATAATAGAAGAAAAATTTGCCGATTTGCGAAAATTTTCTAAAAAGGTTAAATTTCATTTTCATAATATCAATTGTAAATTTGTTTTTATCAATGGCGATTTTACTTAAATCAAAAACGAAAAACCAAAAGCGAAAATTGCAACATTTCGTAATTCGTAATTGGTCTTTTGTAATTGATTTAAGGTTTGGATTTGTCTATCTTTCGTTGTTGCTGATTGTTTTAATTTCAAACTCTGCATTAAGCCAAATTATCACACCGGAAAAGATTTTCGGGCGTTATCGGCAATTTGTTTGGCAAGACCAGCACGGCTTACCGCAAAACGGCATCAGCAAAATCGTGCAAACGCCGGACGGTTATCTTTGGTTGGCGATTGCCGAAGGCGTGGTGCGTTTTGACGGTGTGCAATTTACGGCGTTCGACACGGGAAACACGCCTGAAATAAAAAGCAATAATGTTCAGGCTTTGCTCGTCAGCCGCGACGGGACGCTTTGGATTGGGACACACGGCGGCGGTTTGACGAGTTATCGGAACGGGGTTTTTACGAATTATTCAGTCGAACAAGGTTTATCCGATTCGCACATTAAAACTCTATTTGAAGATTCTAAAGGCAATATTTGGATTGGGACGGACGGCGGCGGAGTAAATCTCCTGTGTGGCGGACAATTTACCGCTTTTCCCCAAGCAAACAGATTGCCGAATGATCGAATCGGCGCGTTTGCCGAAGACGCAGAAGGGAATTTGTGGATCGGCACGGGCGGCGGACTTGTTCTTTTAGAAGGAGAGAAAGGAAGAAATGGAGAAAGCGAGACAAATTCCGAAATCTCCCTTTCTGTATTCACAACAAAGGACGGTTTAGCCGGAAACAGTGTTAGAGCCTTGTATTTCGACCGTGATAAAAATCTTTGGATTGGCGGCGCAAGCGGTTTGAGCCGTTATCGAAACGGGCAGTTTAATATTGTCGGCGAACGTGAAGGTTTTAAGCCGGCTGAAGTTTGGGAGATTTCGCAAGATTCGGAAGGAACAATTTGGGTCGGAACGCTTGGCGAAGGTGTTTTTCGTCAAAAGAATTGGCGTTTTGAATCAGTTTCGACCAATAAAGGTTTGATAAATGATGCGGTTCAAGCTGTGTATCCCGATGTGGAAGGAAACGTCTGGCTCGGCACGAGCGGCGGCGGTTTGATTGAATTAAAGGCTGGCAAATTCAGCACTTTTAATCAATCCGACGGTTTGCCCGATGATATGATCAGCGCGGTTTTTGAAGATTCGGCGGGCGGAATTTGGATTGGCACGGATGAAGGTTTGACTAGATTCAAAGACGGAATCTTTACCGTAATGACCAATTCCAAAGGACAGCATTTTAAAGGCGTGAGCATTATCACTCAAGACCGCGAGGGAAATCTTTGGATCGGCTCGAATGACGGAAATCAGATTTTGAAATTTACTGAAAACAATTCGACGGTTGAAATTATCCGCGAAGATGTTTTTGCAAATCGTGCCGCCACTATTTTGCACGATAAAAACGGAAATGTGTGGTATGGCACGACTTACGAAGGTTTGCGGCGCATCGGTAAGGACGGAAGCGAGACGGCTTTTCACAAATCTGACGGTTTGGCTGATGAATATATTGACGCGCTTTTTGAAGACAAATCCGGCGGGATTTGGATTGCAACGCGCAACGGTTTGAGTTTTTTCAAAGACGGAAAGTTGAAGACCTTTTCAATTGCCGAAGGTTTCAGCGGAAAGCATATTTTATCGTTTCACGAAGACACACGGGGAAATCTTTGGATTGGAACTCACGGCGACGGACTTTTTCTTTTCCGCGACGGAAGATTTTCGCCCATCACAAGTAAAAATGGGCTTTATGACAATCTTGCATTTCAAATTTTGGAAGACTCAAACGGTAATCTTTGGATGAGCGGCAATAAAGGGATTTATCGCGCAAACATTGTCGAACTCGAAGATTTTGCCGCCGGACGACGCGCTTCGGTCAATTCGTTTTCTTACGGAAGCGCGGACGGAATGCTTTCGCGTGAATGCAACGGCGCAAGTCCGGCAGGTGCAAAGGCGCGGGACGGACGGCTTTGGTTTCCGACGATTAAAGGCGTGGTTGTGGTTGAACCAAACACTTTGAGCGCGAAACCGCCGAATGTAACGCTTGAACAGGTTTTGATTGACGATAAAGTTTTGCCGGTCGGTGCGGATTTGGAGATGAAACCGAGTCAGGAGAATCTTGAAATCGGTTTTAGTGCGCTGAGTTGGAATCGTCCGCAACAAGTGAATTTTAAGTATAAATTGGACGGTTTGGACGCGGATTGGATTGAAGCCGGAACGCGCCGGACGGCTTATTATCCGCACATTCCGGCGGGCGAATATACATTTCGAGTCATTGCCGATAATGGCGAAGGCATTTGGAATACGGAAGGGAAATCTCTAAAAGTTCGTGTTTTGCCGCCGTTTTATCAAACTTGGTGGTTTTTTGTGTTGTGCGCTTTGTTCGTTGCGCTAATTGTGCGTTTGATTTATAACTATCGCTTAACTCAACTCGAAAAAATCAATCAGGCGCGGGCGGAATTTACGCAGAAACTTATCGAGCATCAAGAGCAGGAAAGCCAACGCATCGCCGTCGAATTGCACGATTCAATCGGACAGAGTTTGATTGTTATTCGCAATCGCGCTTTGATGAGTTTGAATCAGCCGGACAAACCGGAAAAAGTTCTCGCGCAGATGGAAGAAATCTCCGAAGCCGCCGCCGATTCGATTCAGGAAGTTCGGCAAATCGCACATAATCTTCATCCGTATCAGCTTGAGCATTTAGGATTAACAACTGCGCTCGAAACGATGATTGAACAGGCAGATGAATCATCGGAAATCGAATTTAAGAGCGAAATCGAAGATGTTGACGACACGCTTTCAAAAGAAGCGGAAATCAATCTTTACCGCATTGTGCAAGAGAGTTTGAACAATATTCTGAAACATTCCAAAGCCTCGGAAGTCAAAATCAAACTCGGAAGAAACAACGGACATCTCGATTTGTCCATCGAAGACAACGGCAAAGGCTTTCTCGTTGCCGAAAAAACCGAGAAAAAGCGTGGTTTAGGCTTAACGGGAATCGCCGAACGCGCTAAAATGCTGAATGCAAATTACGAAATCCGTTCAAACGAAGGCAAGGGAACGACGGTGAATTTGCAGGTAAAAGTATCAAATAAAAATGAGTAGTGAAGTAAAAATCATCATTGCCGACGACCATCCGATATTTCGTTCGGGGCTTAAACAGATTATTGACGCGGAAAGAAAATTCAGCGTCGTGGCGGAAGCGTCCGATGGTGAAACGGCTTTGGAACTAATTGAAAAAGAACAGCCGGATATTTTTATTTCGGATGTGAATATGCCGAAAATGGGCGGTTTTGCGGTGGCGAAAGAATTGAAACGCAAACAAATTGATTGCGAAATCGTTTTTTTGACGATGCACTCGGAAGAAGCGATGTTTAATAAAGCGATGGATTTGGGCGCGAAAGGCTATGTTCTCAAAGACAGCGCGGCGGTTGACATTATCAACTGTTTGCAAGCCGTCGCCAACGGACAAAATTATACTTCTCCGCAAATTACGACTTATCTTTTCAAACGCGCCACACGAAGCACGAAAACTTCCAATTCAATCGAAGACCTGACACCGACCGAACGCACAATTTTGCGCCTCATAGCCGAATACAAAACCAGCAAAGAAATCGCCGACGAACTCAGCGTTTCTTATCGCACGGTTGAAAATCATCGTTACAATATCTGCCAAAAATTAGACATCAGCGGTAGTAATGCTCTTGTGAAATTTGCTCTGAAACATCAAAACGAAATTTGAGAAATCATTATTAAATTTGTTCTTCCTTAAAAAAATGGAAGCCACATTTGTTTATGTGACTTCTACATCAACAAATGTGGCTTCTACATCAACAAATGTGGCGGCTACATTTTAAAAAGTAGCCGCCACATATCGAAAAACATTCGCCACATAACGAAATGTAGAAGCCACATAACGAAAAACATCCGCCACATAACGAAATGTAGCCGCCACATTTAAAAAAACATTAGCCACATTTTAAAAAGTAGCCGCCACATATCGAAAAACATCCGCCACATTTTAAAAAGTAGCCGCCACATTTTAAAAAGTAGCCGCCACATTTTAAAAAGTAGCCGCCACATAAGCGAATGTAGAAGCCACATAAGCGAATGTAGAAGCCACATAACGAAATGTAGAACCCACAAATCGAAAAACATTTGTCATAAACCAATTTACAATCGCTACAAGTTGAATTGGGTGAAGAAACCTGCACAAATCGCTCGCCGAAAATGCAGGTTTTATCGGTGTTTTAGGCACATCTGCCGGAATTATTCATATTATTTACGCGGTTGTTGTAAGAACATACACCTACCAAAAATTGAGTGGAACTACTCAATAAATTTGAGTGGAAACTCTCTGTTTTCGCTTGTCTTTCTGCACGATAATCAAAATCGTGATGCTTCTGATAGTTGATGACAACAAAAATGTTCGGCGGATGATTCGCAGTTTGGTCGAAGACCTGGCGGGCGACATTGTTGAGTGTGCAGATGGTTCGGAAGCATTTTCGGCTTGCGAAAAACGTCAGCCCGAATGGATTCTGATGGACGTGCAGATGAAGCCGATGGACGGTTTGACGGCAACGCGGAAGATAAAAAGTTTTTTCCCCGAAACGAAAATCGCCATTGTTACAAATTTGAACGACGAGAAAACCCGTGCGGCGGCGAAAGCAGCAGGCGCAAATGCGTTTTTGGGTAAAGATAATTTGATGTTCTTAAGAGATTTAATCGGCTAACGGAATGAATAAGTTTTAAGGAAAACTGATAATGAAAAATAATTTAATGACAGCTTTGATGATGATGATGATGATGATTTTGGCTTTTGCTTCGGCGGTGTCGGCACAGAATATTTGCTCGAAGCAGACGGGCGACTCAATGAAAATTTACGTCCGCAACGCCACCGACAAGACAATTACGGTCAATTATGTTGACGGAAACTGCAAAGAACATCCGTCGGACGAAAAAGTTGAGCCGGGCAGACTCTTTTCGGGCGACGTAACCGGCGGAGATGCGTTTCGAGTGCGCGAAGCCGGAACGAACAGTCTGATTCAAACGGTTGTTGCCAATCCTTCAAACGAAACTACCACGATTGGTGTGATCAAAAATTCAGACCCGCGCCAATCGTTTATTCAAACGCTCAACCAAATTCGTCGTGGACGCGGGCTTGCACCGATTGAACTCAATGAACAACTCAACAATTCGTGTCAATGGTTTGCCGATTTGATGGCGAAATTTGATAAAGGCGGACACGACGCAGTTTTGATTGGCGGAAATTCTTACGCCGAAATGCAACATCCGTGGCTTCGCAGTAAAAAAATGGGCTACAAAGGCGACGGCGGCACGGAAGCGACAGGCGAAGGCGATGTCAGCGATTTAATGACGCTCGGCGGCGACGCAATGATTGGTTGGTCTTCGTCAAATACGCATTTTCGACCGTTTCTTTCGCAGGACAATCAAATCTTTAAGCACGTCGGGTTCGGCTATGCAAAATCCGCCAAAAAACCGAATTATTATTACACTTGCGCGGTTTTCGGCAATCCTGACGAAAACACGGACGGCGGCGGAAATAATGCCGACAACAATCAGGCAAACACGAAAGAACCGATAAAAACGAATGTTCCCGACGGTTTGAAATTCAATTCTGCAAAGTTTTTCCAAATGGTGAACGGTGCGGAAAAATACGGCACGACGTTTAGCAAAAATTCTTTAGATGAATTAAATGCGGAGTTCAGTTTTGAAAATCCTTCGTCTCAGCCGTTTAACGTCGAGCTGCGAAGTTATCTGAACGGCAAAATGATTTCGTCCGAATCAATGAAAGATTTGAAAGGAAGTGGCGCAATGAGCGTTTTAGTTGCCGGAGAAAACGGACAAACGGGCAAAGTCGCGGCGGGAAATTATCGGTTTGAAGTTTTGCTCAACGGCGAAGTCGTTCTGAGCGCGGAAGCAACGGTTAAATAAATCAAAATAAGGAGAAAAAAAATGAAAAAATTAAAATTATTGGTTGTCGCAACAATGTTACTTTTGGGCTTGATGTCGGTCAATGCTTTCGCGCAAGACTTATCGGGCAGATGGGAAGGCACGTTTCTTTGGGCGGGCAACGCCGGAGTCAAAGACGACGTTACCTACGATTGGGACGAAGGGAAATGGGTGAATACAACCCGCAAACCCGTCAAGCTCGCCATTGAATTGGAAAAAGGCGATGAAGACGGCAAATACATCGGCACATATTTTTATCATACGGGCTACGACAAGATGAAGTTTGATGCAACTTATGCCGATTCGATGCTCGCGGGCAAGACCGGCAAAGTCATTCAAGGCGGCGGACAATGGGGCGGTTATGTGGAATTAACCTTGCGCGAAAAAGACGGCAAACGCTATCTGGAAGGTTCGTGGCGGACATATCAAACAACTAAAGATTGGGAAGGCAGAGTCGCTCTGCAATATGTGGACGGAAATTAGGTGTCGAAAAAATCGGTAAAAGAGGAAATTTAAGGAAATCTCTCCCAAGGAAATCATTAGGACAGAAAAATTAGGAGAAAATAATGAAACAAAGAAAAATACAAGTATCAATTTTGGCAGTTATATTGGCGTTGTTCGGGATTGCATTCATTTCAGAACAACAAACGGCAGTTACAGTGAAAGCGGACGGTTGCCAAGGACTTCCGAAAGAAGTTTCGCAACTTATGGAAGAATGGGAAGAAGCGGGCGTGAAAACAGATTGCCGCGTGAATCAAGTTTTGAATTGGGCGGCAACGCATGCGTCGGACAAATCGAATCTGGGCGCGATTATGACCGAAGGAATGCAGTTTATGCGGGCTTTGGGTTATGACATTGCACGCGGAACACCGATGATTTCACAAGATACAATGGATGCTTATCGCAAACGCGAAGGCGGCGTTCCGAAGGCTTTTGCCGCGTGGAAAGGTAATAACGCTTCGGTGATTTATATTCCGAGCCAGAAACAATACATCACGGTTCAATATCAAGAGATTCAGAATAAAGCGACATCCGCCTTTAACATCAAAGCCGAATACGACAAAGACAGCGCATTTTCCGACGAAGACAAAGCGAAAATTCAAGAATCAATCGGCTGGTGGAAAGATAAATTAGCCGACAAATTTGAAATCACGATTGAGTTTATTTTAGATCCGAGTTTGAATGCCGGCGGCACGACTTTGGTTGGCGATGTTCCGCGTTCTTGCATTGACCACGAACCGCGTTACGCCGAAATCAAGCTCAAGGAAGTCAATACCTCGCTCGTCAGCCACGAAATCGGACACGCGCTCGGCATCGGCACGGCGGCGGTTTTCAAAATTCCGAATGTTTGTTCGAGACTTGCCGAAATGTCGAAAGATGTTCAGGGCATTGAACTTAATAGTGCGAAAATCCAAGACGGCAAATTCTGGGGAAACAATAGCAAAGGCGTTTCGCTGTTCAAAGACCGCGACAATTCCTACAGCCACGTTTCGAGCGATGTCAAAGACGACGACGGCAATCATTCCGCCGTCCAACCCGGCTTAGGCGGCAAACCTTCGATAATTGACATACGGATTTTGGAAGATTTGGGCTACGAATATAAGTAACCGAAACTATGGAATAAAGAGCAAAAAATAATTATTGCCGCAGAACACGCAGAAAACACGGAAGATTTTAAACTGATTAAATATTTTTCCGCGATTTCCAAGTGTTCTGCGGCAATAAAAAAATAAAATTAGAAAAATCAAAATGAAACGAAAAATTATCTTATCGCTATTTTTATTGACTATCGCGGTATTTTACGGTTCGAGACAATTTGCGGCATCGCAAAACGCGGATTTAAAACCGATTATCGAACAAATCAATGCTTTCCGTTCCGATCCGGCAAATGCGCGGGCGACAATTAACAGAATGTTGGAAGCGGCTTTTCCCGATGCTACGGAGCGCGACAATTATTTGAAAGATAAATACGAAAACAAAACCCGCGCCGAACATATTGACAATTTTGTGGCATTTGTTTCAAAACAGGCGAAAATGCCCCCGATTCAATGGGACGCGGCACTTGTTCCGTTTGCCGCAAACGAGGGGAAATCACGCAACAAATATTTTCAGCCGGATTTGACCTTTGAACTTTTTCACGCCGATCCGAAAAGAAGTTTGCTTGAAAATATTTCGAGCGGCTTGGATTTTCAATACAGAGGACTTTTTATTCCGACTTTGAAATTCGGCGCGGCGGCACCAAAGGAAAGCAAACCCGCAGATATGCAGATTGTTGTTTCGTCTCTGTCCGCGAAAGCCTTTTCGATGAGCGACGACGAAATCGGCAATAACGCTTACGATCCGCGGCTCGATAAAGAACCGGCTTGGGTTGATGCGCTGAGCGTCAAAGAACCGAATGTCATTCCGTTCGTCAAAGCTGACGGCAATGTTGATGTTGCTTGGCGGCGAATGTCTGACAAGAAAGTTTTTATTAATCGTTATTCGTCGGACGGCGCGAAAATCTGGTCAAAACAAATCGGCGGCGTTTCCGATGATTATATTTTGCTCGCCGGTTTTACCGAAGACCCGCAAGGAAATATGTATCTCGTGCGGGCGATTGACGAAGGCGATCTCGATAAATCGGTTGAACCTTCAACGCCGAAAGATAATAAAAACAATGAGTTTGACCGACCGGAAATGATGCGTCTGACGAAATTGGACAAAGACGCAAAAGAACTTTGGACGAAAGATTTCGCCAAAAAAGGCGGCGGCGCACAAGCGTTTTTCTCGCCGCTATCGTCAAAAAATAACGGCGGTTATGCGGCAACAAGCAAGATTGCTTACACCACAATAAAGCGCGTTATTTATAAACTCGCATCAGATGAATCGGTGATTATTCCGCAAAACATTGCCGAAGAAGTTCTTTTAGGCTATTCGGTTAATCGTTTGGGGCAAAAATCGCCGAATCGTTTTGCCGCGAATTTTCAGCCGACCGAAGAAAACGGTGTGATTTCGCCGAAAGTTCAGCTTCAATTCGGCGCAAATTACGACAAAGGAAAACTCTATAAACCCGAAGGCGACGACGGCAAACCTGTTAATTTCAACGAAGGCGGAAGCGTGATGTCTTACAGCGACATCGAATATGCGGCGGGCGATTACGGCAAATTCAATGAATTTCTCGATGCCAACAAAGAAGGCGAAAAAGATTTTTACATCAAGCCGGAAAAATTGAAATTGAAAGCCGTAACGGAAGATGTTCCACTCGTTTTCGTGCTTTACGGCGCGGCGACTGATTACGATTTCAAGCCGGAATTCAAATCTCGCCACCAAAACGCATATTGGCGTGCGGTTGATGCGCGAACGGGCGAACCGCTCGAAGATTTCAATCAAGGCGCGATGGCGCACAGTTTCGATTACAGCGTTTTGGTTACGGACGAAGGCATTATCACGGCGGAAAGAAGCGACGCATTTTTGCTTCTGTCAAATTATTTGCAAACCGGCAGACCGAAAGGACCGATTTTTCTGCCCGCGTTCAGCACGGTTTCAAAAGATAACGAATGTTTCTGCACCGTCGGCGGTTTGGCGCAGGCAAGCGACGGCTATCTTTTTATGTATATGGCGAATAATTCAAAATATGACCGCACGGCAAATGCCGGCGACGGCGTAACTGAAGCGCAATATAACGAAGAAGAGACGCGCCAACGAGACATCGGAATTCTCCGTGCCAGAAAAGGTTTCGCACAGGAAATCGAATCTTGGGCAACGAAAGATATGAATGTTTTGGAAGAAATTCTCGACTCGCGCAAGAAACCTTCGGCAACAAACGGAATGTTTTTGCAACGTCCGAAATACATCACGAATTATTTCCGCGAAAATCAGCCATACAGCGCAGGTCGCGCCCGCATCGTGCGCGTTGCCGAAAATCAATTTGTCGTTTTCTGGGAACGCTGGAATCACATTGTAACGAAAAATAGCGAAGGCAAAAAACAACTTTCGGGCAGTTATGATTCGACGTGGGCAATGAAAATTGACCAAAACGGCAATGTTTTGAAAGCGGCGGTGAAAATTTCGGATTCTTTGCGTTTGATGCGTGGCGACGATCCGGTTCTTTTCAACGGCAAAGCCGCATTTTTCGCAGGAGATATATTAAGCGGAAAAATGATGCTTTATACCATTGACAGCGATTTGAATTTGAATTCTCAATCACTTCCGCTAAACTAAAACACAAAAAAGCGACAAGTTGAATTAAAGCCAACTTGTCGCTTTTTAATGTTTTTATTAATTATTGTTCAGTTTCGAGTTCTTGCGGATTGTCCCGGTGTTTGTGTTTTAAAACGTGATCAAGCATTTCGGTCATTTCTGCACTACGCGAAGCAAGCTGTTGGTCGTTTTGCTCTTGCGAGTTTTTTAGTTGATGATATTCGTCGGCAATGTGCAAAGCGGCTAAAATAGCAACTTTCAGAGAATCAACGGTCAAAGTTCCTGAAGAAATTTCGCGCATTTTGCCGTCAACATATTCGGCAAGTCTTAGAATGTAATCATTATCACCGTCAGAGCGAATATTGTAAGTTTGATTATAAATTTCAACTCGGATTGATTGGGCGACAGTTTCGGTTTTTGCTTTATTTCCAGTCATTTAGCTTTTACCTCCCAACGGCTTCGGCGACATCCGGTTCGATAATCGTCATTGCATCAAGCATTGCCTCAACTTTAAGCTGAATCGCATCGCGCTCGCTCAATAAATCTTCAACTTTTTCCTCAAGCCGCGTCTTTTCCGCTAAAAGACTGCTGACTTCGTGGCGCAGAGATTTCATCTCCATTTCAATTTTTTCCTTTTCCTCGCGCATCTTTTTGGCAAATTCGATGGTGAGATAAATTTTGTCTTCAAGATGCGAAAATTTTTCCATACCGGACAGACCGTTCATTTTAATTTCTCCAAATTTAGTTTGAATTGCTTCGCTTTGATTATGTGTATTTTTGGAGAAAACTGCAAGTCGGAACTTAATAGTAAGCAGACGGCAGTAGCAGTAGGTAGATTAGCTTATTAAGTTGAATGCCTACTGCTACTGCCGTCTGCTTACTATTCAAAATCTCTGTTTCGCGCCCAAATTGCTTTCCAAACTTTTGATGATCGAACCGTGAATTTCGTCAATTTCTGCGTCAATTAAAGTCCGTTCATTGCTCCGATACGAAAGCCGAATCGTAATTGAGCGTTCATCATCAGCCACGCCTTTGCCTTCGTAAACGTCAACAAATTCAACGCTTCGGCAAATTTCCGGCGCGTTTTCGCGGACGATTTTTTGAATGTCCGCAAAGCTCACCGAGCGTTTTACGAGCATAGAAACATCGCGCAAAACGGTCGGATATTTCGGCAAAGGACGATACAAAACCGGCGGAGTTTTTTCTTCCAAAGCCGTCTGCAAATCAATTTCGGCAACGAAAACGGGTTGTTTAAATTTATAGGTGGCAGAAATTTCGTCATTTAATCTACCGATGAAACCGATCTTCTTGCCATTCAGCGCGACGCTTGCCGATTGACCTTTTTGCAAATGCCTAACATCTTCGGCGGAAAACTCCGCGTTCGTAAAACCAATTGAATCGAGTGCCGCTTCAAGTGTGCCTTTCGCATCGTAAAAAGCGAATTCCCGCGCCGTCATTGCACGGTTTTGATGAACTTTTCCGCCCGACAAAACTATTGAAAAAAGTTCTTTCTCCGTTGGCAATCTATCTTCACTTTCTTTCGCGGCAAAGACTTTACCGATTTCAAAAAGCCGGAGATTTTTGTTCTGAAAATTAAAATTCACACGCACTGCATCGAGCAGTCCAACAAGCAAAGTCGGACGCATTCGCACCGCGCCTTCGATGACCGAATCTTGCAGAGTTACAAATTTTTCTTCCGATTTTTCATCAAGTAAATGCGGCACAAGCGCGAAAGTTTCATCTTTGCTCGTGTCAATAAAACTGTAAGAAATTGCCTCGTCAAAACCGAGATTTGCCAAAGTCTGCCGCAAGTGCATTTTCCGCATCTCATTCGGCTGATATTCGCCCGCACCAAAAGCCGGCGGTAATTCTTCGCCGATTTTGTCATAACCGACAATCCGTGCAACTTCTTCGACCAAGTCTTCCTCAATCGAAACATCGTGCCGCCACGTCGGAACGGCATAACTCAAACTCAAATTTCCTCCCGACGGACTCGACATTTCGTTTTTCAAAGCAAATCCCAACGCGCCTAAAATCCTTTTAATTTCAGCGAGTTCGACATTTAAACCTGTCAAATACTTAACTTTTTCAGGTCGTAGGCTGACAAAAATCTCTTCGCGTCGTGTCGGATAAACATCAACAAATTCGCCTGCTGTTCCGCCCGCGAGTTCGCAAATCAGTTCAGTTGCGTGGTTTGAAGCGTGGACGAGATTTTCAATATCAACGCCGCGTTCAAAATGATGCGAGGCTTCGGTTGAAAGTTTCAGTTTGCGGGAAGTTTGCCGAATCGAATCGCGGTCAAAATACGCGACTTCGAGCAAAACATCGGTGGTTTCTTCAGTAATTCCCGAATCAAAACCGCCCATCACGCCGCCAACTGCGACGGGTTTTTCGGCATCGCAAATCGCCAACATCGAAGAGTCCAATTCGCGCTCCGCTTCGTCCAAGGTCTTAATCGTTTCACCCGATTTTGCACGGCGGACGATAATTCGATTTTCGGCTAACTTGCCCAAATCAAACGAGTGCATCGGATTTCCGAGTTCGTGCATCACGAAATTCGTAATATCCGCGACATTATTTATCGAACGCTCGCCGACGGCTTCAAGACGCTTGACCAACCATTCGGGCGACGCGCCGATTTTCACACCGCGAATCACACGCGCCGTAAAACGATGACACAAATCCGCGTCTTCAATGCTGACGAGTCTTGAGTCTTGACTCTTGAGTCTTGAGTCGTCTTCGTTATTTTTAATTTTTAATTTTTCATTTTGAATTACCCCGATTTCCCGTGCAATTCCGAGATGCGAAAGACAATCGCCGCGATTCGAGGTTAAATCAATATCGAAAACAAAATCATCGCCAAATGCGTGAACGCCTTCGACCGCAAGCCCCGCGTCCGTCAATTTTTGCGCCAAATCGTTCGGCGATAAATCTATCTCAACCAAATCTTTGAGCCAGTTGTAACTAATATTCATAAAACAAACTAATCTTTACTTTCGGAATGAATTTATCGCGGAAATAAAGAATGAAATCGCCGCCACAAGTTTCAAAACGGTCAAAGTCAGCGAAATGACCGCATTATCTTCCGTCGGCGCATTGCCGCGTGAAAAATAAGCGAGTGCTTCATAACCGAACCAAGCCAGAAATAACACGCCTAAGATGATAAATATCAAACCTTTAATAGCTGAACTCATAATTTTCTCTGAATAAAATAATTTTCAACAAAACTTCTAGTCTTCAATCTTAACGCATTTCCCGAAAATCGCATTTGTCCCAACCCAACCATTGATCCGCCCGCGATTATTGCCGATTTGAAAGCGTTTTCCCTGAATCGCTTTTATCAAATGCAGATATTCATTGCCGTTCATTTTACACAAAACAATGTCGCCTTTCTGCAAACTTGAACAATCCGCAATCGGCTCGACCGTGCAAAGCTGTCCCGATTCGATTTTACCTTTCATCGAATGCCCACGCGGACGAAACGAAACAGTTTCGCCGCCTTTCAATTTTTCGATGTAAGCGATTGCCCAACCCATAATATATTAGAGTTTAATTAATTTTTCATCTTTCTCATTCCCCAGTTGATACGAATAAAATCCATTACTGTAAACTGTCAAGTAATAGTTATCGGGTTTAGAAAATATCCAAAGTTCATCTGTTTCTTTCGGACTCCATCTTTGAACTAACAAAATACTTCCCAAATCAAATTCAAATCGTGTCAATCCGGTATTTTTATTAACCGTAACTCTTTCTAAAACTTGTCCTTGAAGGTTTCCGATAGCTTTTGTTATAGCTAAGAACGAAGACCTATTTGTAGCTAAAGTTACTTGATTGTAGATAATTTTCCATCTGGCAAAATATATCCTTAAAAAGTAGTCGCTTTCTACAAAAATTCTTCTACTTTCAAAATGTGCGCGAATATCTGGAAGTTTAGATTTTGATTTGAAAGGTTCTTCGATTTTTAGAAACGGATTGCCAAAGTTCAAGGACAAATTGGTTTGTCTATCATAAATCAATCCCCAACAAGGCTTTCCTATTATTTCAGCAAAGTTTTCTTGAATTATATCCATTAATATCTTATCGAAATTGCTCCAAAAATCTGACATCGTTCTCGAACATCAAACGGATGTCGTCGAGCGAATACATTAAGCAACAGCAAAATCACCGTATTTACGCATTGATGGCGAATGAAATGCCAGAACTATATCTTTTTGAGAAACGCCGCGTTCCATAAGTTCGCCGATAAAATCGTAGTCCGTCCAATTTTGCTGAACCCATAGTTTTCCGTTTTTGATGTCTATGTGAATCACTACGCCGTAAGTTCGTTTGCCATTTTCCCAACCGACGTGCAGAACTTGATAATGGTCGCGGACGGTATCGAAAACGGTTTGCGTTTCAAATTCTTCCGCCTTTTCCGTTCCCAAACGGCGCGGACGAGCAAATTCCGTCAAAACTTCCTGAATTTCTTGGCGATATTTTTCTATCTTTTCCATTCGGCAATTACCTCACTTTCGATGTCGTAAATCAAAATCTTTACCTCGTAAAGAGCGATTGATTCTTCAATAAATTCAATCGTGAAAAATTCATTATAAACTCTTTGCGGAACAGCAAGAAACAAAACTCGTTCCGCTTCATTTTTTTTCAAAGCGAGTTTGTAATTGAGAAATTGTCCGAGCGCGGCGTGAAACTCGAAAATCGTTGATTTGCCGATAAAACTTTTGACTTCAACGGCGATTTTCTCACCTTCTTTTTCAGCGGAAATAAGTTTTTCAGCACCCAAATCAATATAAATATCAATCTTTTCGCTTATTTTCAGATGCAATGGGTCATCGGTTATCGTCCAACCGTCTTTGATTAGCGCGTTTTTAACCGCATCGTGAAATAAATCTTTTGCCGACATTTTATCTAAATTGCTCCAAAAATCGAACGTCGTTCTCGAACATCAAACGAATGTCGTCGAGCGAATACATCAGGGCGCACATTCTTTCCAAGCCGAAGCCGAACGCGAAGCCTGAATAAACTTGCGGGTCAACATTGCAAGCGCGTAAGACGTTCGGGTGAACCATTCCCGAACCGCCGAGTTCTATCCAACCTGAGCCTTTGCACGGACGGCATCTTTCGTTTTCAAATTGTCCGCTTCCTCCGCATTTGAAACACGAAAAATAGAATTCCGCGCTCGGTTCG
>CAZJQP010000067.1:0-28810 GCA_964548225.1 uncultured Blastocatellaceae bacterium
CATCCGCCATATTTACGGGGTCAATTGATTCCATTCCGATAAAAATCCATCTGCCGCCCGAATCCGCGATTAGATCAACTAATTCTTCATCAGCCAGCAGATTTGCGCTGATTTGCGCCGTCCAAGGAATCGTTGCGCCTTTTTCAATCATCTCGCGCAGAAGACTTTTCAGACGTTTTTTGTTGATGGCGAGATTATCGTCAATAAAGAAAATGACGATTTGGCTTTTTTCTTTTTTGGCGCGATCTTTGATTCGCAATATTTCTTCAATGACGTTTTCATTGGAGCGAAAACGAATCGAATCGCCGAAAAATCCGGTAACGGTGCAGAATTCGCAACCGTAAGGACAACCGCGCCCCGTTTCCATCGGGACGACGAAAAATTTGCCCCAACCTTCGCGTATTTTCGACATTACAGGCTGGAGAAATCGTGGAATCAAGCTGAATTGTTCCAAATCCAACGTTTCCCAGGGAATGTGCGGATAAGGTTGAAGCGAAGGTTTTTTGTCGTTGCCTTTTGCGTCCGTTTCGGGCTGATAAACTTCTTTCAGTTCGCCGCGAGCCGCGTCTTCGACGATTAACGCCCAAGTTTCGTCGGCTTCGCCAAGCGCAACTGCGTCGGCATATTGTTTGCCGCCATCTTTGCCCAGGGCTTCGTCGGGACATTCGGTAACGTGTGGTCCGCCCATGACGACTTTTATCCCGGCTTCGTGTAGAGCTTCGGCAACGTAATATGCCCGCGCAATCATCCGCGTCATTGCACCGATGCCGACAAGTTCGATGTTTTCTGCTTTGCAAAACTCAACAAGTTCTTCACGCGACATTGCTTTGGCATTGCCGTCAATCAAAACTACTTCGTGAGGCTTCGGTGTTAAGGCTTGAAGCAAAAACATCCAAAGATGCGGCATAAAATTTCTAGTTATACCGTTATCGGGATTGTAAAGCAAAATTTTCATTTATTATAAAGATGGAACTCTTAATAGATAGTTATACTCTTTTTTTTTAAATAAAGATAATTGAATTTGTTGAAAAGTCAAAGCACATAACAAATGCGCTTGCTAAAAGAGTTAGCCAGCGCATTTGTTTCTATATCTTAAGTTTTAGTCATCTGAACTTCCGAAGATGTTCAAAATATACCAAAATAGCAAGGCAATCGAAGCAAAAAGCGTAAGCGACGCGGCAACGTGCTGATTTGTATTGTAACGGTGCAAAACATTTGACGTTTCATACAAAATCGCCGTTCCTGCAAAGGCAACCATTACGAAGGCGAAAACACTTCCTAAACTAAAACCGAACAAGATGCTGGCAACAATAAAGCCGAGTGCGACAAAACCGCCGATTGCCAAAATCGGACCTAAAAAGGAGAAATCCGATCGCGTCAGAAACACGACTGCCGTAATTCCTAAAAATAATCCGAGCGTAATGATTCCGGCTTTCATAATTACGTCCGCCGGATTGCTTGAAAATACCGCAATCTTAAAAAGCAAAGGGATAAAAATAATTGCTTCGGCAACAACGTAGAGTCCGAGTCCGGCGTATTGCATTGCTTTGGAAGTTTGCGAATTTGCCCACCACGAGGCAAGCATCGAAACGCCCATAAATGCGCCTAAAACCAACAGCCAAGACATTCCGCCGCCAAGACTGAAAACCGAAATAATCGAATTCGCAATGCCGGAAGCGAACAGATATGCCTCTAATCCGACGAACGCCAAAATCGCCGCCGCGAGATGTAAATAAGTTTTGCGGATAAACTTTGCACGTTGTTCGGGCAAAGCGTTTGCCGCCGAGTTGTTTCCAAAAGTTGTGTCAAATATATTCATAATCTTTTCCTTAAAAAAAGTAAAACTTAGATGAAATTTTAGACCGTTCGTTTGCATTATCTCATAAAATTTCACGGTTTGAAAAAACATCATCTGCAAAATGCGGCTTTTTAGGTTGTTAATTTCACTGACAATTAATGGTAAAAACAAAAAGACGGCTCTTTTTTAAGCCGTCTTGTCTGTATTAAATACTGCGTTTGAATTAGTCGAAATCACAGCCTTTGATTCTGAAAATTGCCGGAATGAGCAGAATTGCTTTTTACCACCGACTTTTTCTTTGCTATCAACTTCCGCGCTTTCAACCGCTTCGTTTTTTATAATAACCTTACCGTCAATTCTACCGGTTTTACCGGCTTAAACTGTCCGGCGGTGTTTCGACTGAATTTTCTATCATATCTTATCACCTCCCTTGATTTTTAAATTAGCCGAAAAGAAATGATTTGTCAAAACATTTTTTCGCTGAAAATGGAAAATTATTTTACTTTTTTTGAAAGCACGGCTTTTTGCAGTTTTTCCAAAATTCCGTGCGGGTCGTGGAGAATTTTCATTCCGTCCTTAATAATTCGACGCGCTTCGTCATTGACAGGCAAATCAGCCCATTCGGGGTTGACGAAGTTATATTCAATCTGCCCGTTCTCTTCGCGGAAAAAAGAGCGAATCGTTTCACCGCTAAACCATTTTTCGCGCCGTGCGTAACGAAATCTGCCGAAACCTGAAACAAAACTGTCATTTTCAAAATGCTTACTGATATCAGGTGTCAGAACCAGCACGTCAATATCCGAATCAGGTCGTGCCGTGCCGTGAATTTGCGAGCCGAACATCGCAATTCCGACAATTTCGGGAAAGCGGATTTGCGTCGGCGCGGGTAGAAGCCAAAAAAGGTCTTGAAGTCGCAATGGCGGCAAAACTTCCTTTCGTTTGAGCTTTTGGTCAAGCAACGCATCAGCATCTTTTTTATCAACCCAGACATCGTTGTCCCAATCATAAAATTCCAGACCGGGAAAGCGCAGTTTGTATTGATAATTCGGGTTTTGTTTGAGGTAATGACCGAGATAATAAAATTCTTTTTTCTTGCGGACGGCATATTGCATTTCGAGCAAAACCGTCAAAATTCCGAGACTTCTTTGCGGCTCGTCAATGTCCCATATCGCTGAATTGCTTTGAATTGCTCTTTCGGAAACTTCAAAAAAACTGCAACCGACAAGACGGCGATTTTTGAAAATGCAGAGTTCCATATCTTTTGTCGGATAGCGTCCCGGATGACGATATTTTTGAAAGAGAGTTTCGTAAGGCTTTTCATCGTAACGGGTGTAATGTTTTTCGTAAAGAGATTGTTTGCGCGGTGTGATGCGGCACGGGCGAATGATGCTTTTCAAATCGGCGTTTTTTTTCAGCACGCGGCGCAAACTTTTGGTCAAAACAAAGTCTTTGAGCCGATAGCGTGTGCGGAAACTGCGCCAATATCTGCCGTCGTAATTGTCGCTGTCATTGCGGGTAAATTCAAAACTCGAATGCGACCAGCCTTTTTCCCACCAAGCATCTACATCAGGTTCGTGGACTAAACGACTTTCGCAAATCGTTTCATATTCGTTGTGTTCAAGATATTTTTCGTCTTCGTCGGCTATAAAAATAATGTCTTCGTCTTTGGACATTGCTCCGATACCTCAAAAAAGTTATTTCAAAAACGCCTTGCACCAAATTTTATTTATTTCCGAATCACGCGCATCACTTCCGACGGCGAACTTTCCGCGCCGTGCGAATCAACCGCTCGAATGTAATAAAAATAAACTTCGCCCGATTCGACACCTTCATCTTTAAATTCGGTTGTCGGCAAAAGCTCTTGATTTCTTTTCTCCCAACGCTCAAGCGGCACGTTTTCGTCTGCTGAACGATAGATATTGTAACCTGCAAAGTTTGCCAGAGGATTTTGCGAAAATTGCTTTCCGGCGTGGTCGGTGTAAGTCGTTTTCGGGACAATCGGCGCACTTTCCGAGCCGTCGGCAAAGGCTTGCGTTAATTTATAAAAATATCTTTCGCCGATACGCGCCGTCAGGTCATTAAAATCTCCTTCCGCAATCGGCTCGTCCGTGATGCGTTCCCAAAAGACAAACGGCAGATTTTCATTCACCGAACGATAGACATGGAAGCCGATATATTTTCGTTCTACTTTTTGCAGGAACTTCTTTTTTTTCTTTCGCAGAAGTTTTTTGTTCATAGTTTGCTGACGATTTTATTAAGATTTCAATGGTTGGAAAAAGTTTCCTAAAATAATATTATATGCTAAGAATCGGATATTTACAGCAGACTTTAGTCAATTCGGCGGGTAAAGCCCAACTGAAATTTAGTTAAAAGAGTTCTAAAGATCTTAGATAAACATCCAAATCACTTCAATTAAATTATGAAAATTAACAACACATTAATGACAATCGGGCTTACATTTGTGTTTTTGGCGACGGTTTTTGGGCAAACTCCGATTCCCGAAGTTGAGCCGAACGGAACGACGGCACAAGCTGATGCCGCGCCGATTTTGGTTACTTCGACAACTACTCTTTCAGGGGCAATATCGCCGGTTGCCGATGTTGATACTTTTAGAGTTTCTCTCGCTGCGGCGGGCGTTGTGCATTTTGAAACATTTACCAATTTGCAGGCGACTGATTGCGATGCGACGACGATGGATGTGCGGCTTTATGATTCAGTCGGCACACCGATTCTTGCCGATACCACAGGTTTTGGCATTCGGCAATGCGGGTCAATTTTGATGCCGTTGGCGGCGGGGGGTTATTATATTCGCAACGAAGAGCGCGGCAATAACGCGACTGTTCCATTCTATACGCTGCGCGTAACTTTTATGACGAACAGCGGATCTGAAGCCGAGCCGAATGATGCTTTGGGGCAGGCAAATTTGATTTCCGTGCCGCCGTCGTTTATTTTCGGCGACCATTCGGTCAACACGGATTCGGACTATTATGTGCTTACGCTTGCCGCCGGACAATCAGTGCGGGCGGAGATTATCGAAGGCGACAGGGCAGTTGAAACTTGTGAATCAAACGGCGTTGACAGCCGCTTAACGCTTTACAATTCGGTCGGCACGATACTGGTTGACGATGATGATGATGGACGCGGGTTTTGTTCGCTGATTGACGGCAGGGGAACGACTCCGCTTGACTTTAACGCGAGTAATCTTCCGGCGGGGATTTATTATCTGCAAGTTCGGGCATCATCGTTTTCACAAACAAGTCCCGCCGGACAATTTATCTATCGTTTAGCGATTGAACTGACGAGTGCGCCAACGGCGGCGACGGTTTCCATCGACGGCAGAGTTGCGGACGAAAACGGCAGAGCGGTTACCAATACGATGGTTGTGATAACCGATTCGGCGGGAAACACGCGAACGGCGCGTCCGTCATCGTTTGGTTACTATCGGTTTGACGGCATCGAGGTTGGGCAAAATTACGTTATCACCGTAAATTCAAAACGCTATACGATGCCGCCGCGTTTGGTTTCGGTCGCGGATCAAATCAGCGATTTGGATTTAACGGTTACGCCGCACGAATAGCTTTTGGACGGCGTTCTTAAAAATTGGCGGGTAGTAAAAAAAAGCGGCTCATTTGAGTCGCCTTTTTATTTCGCCGTTGCGCTGATGATTTCGGATGGAAGGCTTGTTAAACCTCCGACGTTAACCGAAACAACGTAGTAATAATAGGTTACGCCGGAAGTTAAGCCTTCGTCCTTGAAGCCGGTGGTCGGCAGAAGTTCTTCGTTGCGGCGTTCCCATTGGTCGAGCGGTAAATTGCGGTCAGTCGAGCGATAAATGTGGTATCCGGCAATTTCGTTCAGCGGATTTTGATCGCGGCTTTCGATTTCACGCTCCGACAGATTTTGTCCTTTGGGCGTTTTCGGCTCGCTTTCTTTGCCGTGAATATCAACTTCCGTATATTTGTAAAACCATAGCGGATTGCCGTCGTCGTCTAACGAATCGGAAAATTCAAGCCGCTTCTGAGGCTTGCCCGTAATCCGCTCCCAATCGGAAAAAAGCGCGTCCTTATCTTTCGAGCGATAAAGATGAAAGCCCGCAAATTTATTTACCATAAACTTGAAGCCGTGATATTTTTTCTTTAGCTTTTTATTTTTTTTTAAGTCCATATTACCTCTCACGGTCGCGGCACGATTCTTTGCACGTCTGACGGCAGTCCCATCTCGTCGCCAAGCGCGTTGACGTATTTTCCATAAAAATAAAACGGTTCTTTGACGGGACATTTAAATTGTTGGTCTTGTATCTTTTGCGGCTTGTCGAACATTTTTGTCCATTCTTCAAGCGGCAAATCGGGGTCGGTTGACCAATAATAATTTATTCCGACAATAAAGGCTTCCGGCGTGCGCGGCAAGGTGTCGCCATTGAAAGTATAAGTATCTTTCGACACCATTATCGGCTCGCTTTCGTTGCCGAATTCGTCAACCTCCGTGTGCTGATAATAATAAAACTTCATATTCTCCTCAGCATCGCGGTCGCGGTAATTTTCGCCGCAATAAGGCTTTTTAGTAATCCGCTCCCACTCGGAAAACGGCGCGTTTTTATCCTCCGAACGATAAATATGCACCGGAGTAAATTTACGATATTCAATTTGTATCCTTGAAACCTTGCGCTTTAGCTTCTTCATCTTCTTTAAATCCATAAAACCTCCTCTGAGCCATAAATATTTTGTGAATACTTGATTTATAAGCCAAAATCCGCCAAATTGCAACAAGTTTTTTGCCGAAACAAAAAAGGCGATTCGGTATTGAATCGCCTTTCATTTTATTTCGCAACCGCTTTGGTCGTTTCCGTTGGTTCAGGTCTTGGCGTTGCCAAGCCTAACTCCTTTGCTCGCCAGAGGTTTGAGACGAGCAACTCGCGGATAAACGCCATTTCTTTGGGCAAACGGTCGTATAATTTATAGAACAAATCATCGTGCGAAGCGATTTCCTTGAGCCACATATCGCGGTCGAGATTCATAACTTTGTTGAAATCTTCTTCCGTGAAATCTTCCAACCCACGCCAATCGAGATGTTCGTAGCGCGGTTGCCAGCCCAAAGGCGTTTCAACGCCTTTCGATGTTCCGCGTGAGCGTTCGACAACCCATTTCAGCACGCGCATATTGTCGCCGAAGCCGTTCCAGAGGAATTTGCCGTCTTCGCCTTTTAAGAACCAATTGACCGAAAAGATGCGCGGCGGTTCGGGAATCGAGCGTCCGAAGTTTAACCAATGCGAAAAATAATCGCCCATGTGGTAGCCCGCAAACGGGAGCATTGCGAACGGGTCGCGGCGGACTTCGCCGATGTTTCCGAAAGCCGCGGCGGTCATTTCACTGCCCATTGTCGCCGCCATATAAACGCCGAACGCCCAGTTAAATGATTGTAAAACCAAGGGAACAACCGAATTTCTGCGTCCGCCGAAGATGAATGCCGAAACGGGAACGCCTTTCGGGTCGTCAAAGTTTTCGTCAATCACCGGACATTGAATCGAAGGCGCGGTAAAACGTGCGTTCGGATGCGCGGCAGGTTTTTCGCTCGCCGGTGTCCAATCGTTGCCTTGCCAATCAATCGCGTGTGCCGGTTTGTCGCCGTCCATTCCTTCCCACCAAACGTCGCCGTCATCGGTTAATGCAACATTGGTGAAAATCGTGTTTTCACGGATTGATTCCATCGCGTTCGGGTTCGTTTTGTAATTCGTGCCGGGCGCAACGCCGAAAAAGCCGTATTCAGGGTTGATAGCACGAAGTTTGCCGGTTTCGTCAGGTTTAATCCATGCAATATCGTCGCCGACTGTCGTAACTTTCCAGCCTTCTTCCTGAAACGGTTTCGGCGGAATAAGCATCGCAAAATTCGTCTTGCCGCAAGCCGAAGGAAACGCCGCGCAAACGTAATCTTTTTGTCCGTCGGGCGATTCGACACCGACGATAAGCATATGTTCCGCAAGCCAACCTTCGTCGCGTCCGATGGTCGAAGCAATGCGAAGCGCAAGACATTTTTTGCCGAGTAAAGCATTTCCGCCGTAACCCGAACCGTAGGAAACAATCGAGCGTTCTTCGGGGAAATGGACGATATATTTATCTTTCGGATCAGGTGAACAAGCCCACGCAACATCTTTTTCACCTTCGGCTAACGGCATTCCGACCGAATGCAAACAATGAACAAAATCGCCCTCGCCAAGTGCTTCAAGTGCTTTGTTGCCCATCCGTGTCATAATTTTCATATTGACGGCAACATATGGCGAGTCCGAAATTTCCACGCCGAATTGCGAAATCGGCGAACCAATCGGACCCATACAAAACGGAATGACATACATCGTTCTGCCCTTCATACAACCTTTGAATTTATCCATTAAGAGCGTTTTCATCTCTTTCGGATTCATCCAATTATTTGTCGGACCGGCATCGGCTTTCGCCAATGAACAGATGTAAGTTCTATCTTCAACACGCGCCACGTCGCTGGGATGCGAACGTGCCAGAAAAGAGTTCGGACGCTTTTCCGGATTCAATCGAATAAAAGTTCCCGAAGCAACCATTTCTTCGCAGAGACGGTCGTATTCTTCTTCAGAACCATCGCACCAATAAACATTATCCGGTTGGCAATGCTCAGCAGTTTTCGTTACCCATTTAATTAATTCTTTATTTTTAACATTTTCGGGAATGTTCAAATTTGTCATAAAAATTGTTTCTCCAATTTATTATTGCAATTCAGTAATTCTAATACTATAAACTAAACAAATAAAAGGGCAATAACGCCCTTTTTTCTTAAATATAAAAATATGTTATCACAAATCCCGTAAATTTGAATTTATAGAGAGGAGATTTTATAAAAAAATGGTGGTGTGATTATATCTCCTCGTCGGTTCGCTCTCGAAGATTTTTTGCAAAATTTCCCTGATTTTCTAACCTTGATTCGCATTAAATACAAATGGTATTAAATTTCAGTTGCTCAAATCACAAAAAACCTTAATTGCATTTTTAGCGGTAGTTAATTTTTCAAATAGTTCGCCATAATTCTCCAAGCCGTTGACTCGATGCGTCAGCAAACGCGAAAGCCAGTTGCCGTATTCGAGAACGGCTTGCGCCAAATCTTTCACGCCCGACTCAAAATATTCGCGGTTGGCATTAACTGTTCCAACCATAACTTTATTGCCGAGAACAAAATCAAGATTGATTTTGTCCGCCGGAATTTCGGCTTTTCGGTCGCCACCGGTTACAGAAGATAAAATTAAAACGCCGTTTTTTGCTAACGCCTGCATCGCCTCGAAAACAATCGGCGAAAATCCTGTGGCTTCAAAAATTACGTCAAATGCGCCGTGTTGTTTTGCGTATTCGATAACGGAAATGTCGTCAGTCGAAATGTATTTTGCGTCTAATTCTTCAATCAAATCAGAATTGAGATACGGTTTCTGCGTTTTTCCAAAAGTTACGACTTCCATTCCTTTGAGTTTGAAAACGAGTGTTGCCAACAAGCCAATTGTTCCTGCGCCCATCACGGCGGCGCGTTTCGGTTTCCAAACCTTCAAACGTCTCTGAATTTCAAAGGCTTGCGTAATTCCTTTTTGAACAACCGTCATCGGTTCAAGCAACACGCCGACATCTTTCAGCCCGCGCGGAATTTTGACGATAAATTCCGCATCGTCAACATAAAATTCCGATAGAAAACCGTGCCGAAGATTGATTCCGCGCTCAAAATATGTGTCGTCGGTTGTCATATCGTTCGTGCCGATAACATCATAAATCGAACTTCCCGGGCGGCGCACGGTGGCGACAACATAATCGCCGCGTTTTAATTCGTGAACATTTTCGCCCACGTCTTCAACCACGCCGAAACCTTCGTGTCCGATGACTAAAAAATTATCGCCGTTTGGTGATGCGCCGTATTCGGCATTATTAATTTCCTTATCCGTGCCGTCCACGCCGACACACAAAACTTTGACCAAAACGCCGCGACCGTTCGGAATTTCTTCGATTGACGGCTTCGGCATTTCAACTAAATGCACCGAGTTTTTTATGCCCGGTTTAACTGCGATTGCTTTCATAATTTCTCCAACAAATATCAAATTTGCATTTATTGAAGTAAGCAAATCGGGCGAATTATTCCAAAATTCTTTTAATTTGCTGTGGATTTATTTTGAAAAAAAGTTGGTCGCCTTTACGCGAAACTTCGCCCGAAATTTCAACAGGTTCGGCGACAAAATCAAGTATTTCTTTATTTACGGCTTCGCCTTTTTCCGATAAAAGCCAAAGTTCGGAAACATTTCCCTGAAAATCTTTCACAACAAAAAGCGGCGGAATTCCGCCTCGCAAACACGCGACGGCGCAATCGCGGTGCGGTTTTGATTGCCCCGGATTCATCACGCCCAAGTAACATTTCGAGTCAACAATTTCGCCTTTCAACGTAAATTTGCCGAGATTTTCTGCCTTTTCTTCAATCGGATTTGCTGAAAGCTTTTCTACCGAATTTTCGACAACTTCAATCATCTGCAAATCGCCTCGATAAATTCGCGTGCCTTTGAGTTTTACCTTTTGCCCGTCAAACTGTTTAGCGTCAAAGCCGTGTTTGCCTTCGGACACGAGCGGAAAACGCTCAAAAGTCGGCAAACCGTTGTTTTTATCTTTTTTTTCGACAAGCAAAAACGGCACGCCGTCAGCTTGAATCGTGCCTTCAAAATCTTTAATCGTGCCGAATTCAAAAATGCTTTTCGCAAAAGGCTTTTGTCCAATCCACGAAATAACTCCCAAACCAATCGCCGTGATAAAAGCTAAAGCGACAAAAATTTTGATAACTTTCGCTGTATTTTTCGGCATTTTCGGCAGATAGCCGATGTAAAAATCTTCGCTCATAAAATCTCCCGACTAGAGCGCAAGCGACTCGCTTGCAAAATCGCGTTTTTCAGCGATGTAACGATGTTTGCATACAATCAAGTTGATTTCTTTGCAAACGCTTTTTCGCGCTCCGCGTTCATGCAAGCGAGCCGCTTGCGCTCCAGTCTTTAAATCTTCGCAGGTTCGACAAAAGTTCCGGCTTTGTTCGGTTTTTTGTGAACAAAAACTTTTCCGCCCGCAATTTTCACGTTAAAAGTTGGAACTTTTTCGGTAAAAGGCAGCGGCGATGCACCGGTTTCGGGTTTGTATTGAAATCCGTGCCAAGGGCAAGTTATACAGCCGTCGTCGCCGATTTTGCCTTCGCCGAGTGGTCCGTTTTGGTGTTGGCAGACGTTTGAAACGGCGGAAATTTTGCCGTCATATTTGAAAATCGCCACGCGCTCGCCCGAAATTGTGCGGATGCAGGCGCGTTTTTCGGGAATTTCTGCGACCGAACAGGCTTCGACAAATTCATCATTTGAAACGATTTCTTTGTCTAAATTCGTTTCTTTGAAAGCCGCCACGAGATGTAAGCCAACGACTAAAACTAATCCGAAACCTAACGAAACCGCCAAAATCGGCGAATTTTCGGCTTGTAAAACGCCCAAAAGAACGTGAGCAATCAGCAAAGCGTAAGCCGCATAAACTAAAATATGCAGAGTTTTCCAAACGGGCGCGGTCAGATTTTTCAGCCAAAAATCGTGGCTTGTAACCGCCATTAAAAACAAAATTATCAGCGCAATCAGCCCCAAAACCTGAAACGGAAAATCGGCGATGCTTGAAAATCTAGTGTTGCTCGTCAAAACGCTAACGAACGGATTTATCACGCCGAGCGCGTGAAACTGAAAAATCGAAAGCCCACCGTGAACTGCGCCGATGAAAAAAGTCGTTACGCCCAGATGCCTTCGATTATAAAGAAGCGGCAAAAAACGCGGCGACAGACGACACAAAGGACCAATCAGCAAAACAATATGAAGAAGCAAAATCGCGCACGTTCCGAAGGCGCGAATCAAAAGCGTTTCAATCGTCGCGTCGGGCTGAAAAATCGCGCCCAAACCGACAAACAGCAAAAGATAAATCGCCACGCCCGACCACAAAAGCGCGTCGTAAATTTTCTTCTGCCGATTCCAACTGATGGCAACGTATTTTTCGCTCATATTTTTGTTTAGATTGTGTTTGAAAAATAAATCCGAAGAAAAAATCTTTGGTGAAAAGAGTAAAACAGACTGTCAGTCTGTTTGAACAGGCTAACAGCCTGTTCTACTTTTTCTCGTATTTAATTTTCAAAGAACATAAGCCGTAACTCTGAACTCCTTTTCGGAACAGTTTCATTTGTCGGCTCTTGATGTCGAAAGGCGATGCTTGCAACAAACAAAACCGTCAGTAAAACTGCCAAAACCAGCCAGATAATTTTATGTGTTTTGCGAATTTTGCGAATCATTTCTCTTCATCAAACGCCACGCCAAAAAAGCCCAAAACGCCGCCGCGCCGAAAAAAATTATCAGCCGAAAGCCGAAACTTGTTCCTTTTGCCGCTTCGTCAAATTTTGCGATGCGAAACGTGACAAACCACGCTGAAAATAACGCGCCGATTAAAAGGTATATTCCGACTGCATAGACAATTATTTCAGCAAAAATCATTTTTCATTTATTCTCCGCTTTGCTGTAAAAGTTTAGCAACAAGCCCCGTCCAGCCCGTCTGATGACTTGCGCCGACTCCGCGCCCGTTGTCGCCGTGAAAATATTCATAGAATAAAACAAAATCGCGCCAATTTTCGTCCCGTTGAAATTTATCTAAATTACCGTAAACAGGACGCTTTCCATTTTCGTCTTTTAAGAAAATATGCGACAGACGGCGCGAAAGCTCTTGCGAAACTTCCCAGAGATTCATTAAATTACCCGAACCGCTCGGACATTCAACTTTCAAATCATCGCCGAAATAATGATGAAATTTTTGCAGAGATTCGATGAGCAAATAATTCACCGGCATCCAAATCGGACCGCGCCAGTTTGAATTTCCGCCGAAAAGTCCGCTCGAAGATTCGGCAGGTTCGTAATCAACGCGATGTTCTTCGCCGCCAACATTCAAAATATATGGATTTTCCTTGTGAAAACGCGAAAGTGCGCGGATTCCGTGCGGTGAAAGAAACTCGTTTTCGTCGAGCATTACGCGCAAAACTTTTTCAAGGCGTTCACGAAAAGCGATTGAAAGCAGATGTTTTCCATCTTTTTCTTCAACATTTGCGGTCAGATGTGGACGATTTTCCAGAAACCATTGGAAGCGATTTTTGAAATCGGGCAAAGCGTCGAGTGTTTCCGCGTCAATTGTCGCAACGGCAAAAAGCGGAATCAGACCGACCATCGAACGAACCTTCAAAGGCGTGTTGCCCTGCCCGTGCAGATGCAGAACGTCGTAATAAAATCCGTCTTCTTCATTCCAGAGCGAAATGCCTTCCTGACCGAGATTGTTCATCGCGTCGGCGATGTAAATGAAGTGTTCCCAAAACTTAGTAGCAACATCTTCGTAAGAATCATCTTCAACCGCAAGCTCTAAAGCAATCGCCAAAAGATTCAAACAATACATCGCCATCCACGAAGTTCCGTCCGATTGCGCTAGTTTTCCGCCCGTCGGAAGCGGACGCGAACGGTCGAAAACTCCGATGTTGTCGAGTCCCAAAAATCCACCCTCGAAAACATTCATTCCTTCCGCATCTTTGCGATTCACCCACCAAGTAAAATTGAGCAAAAGTTTTTGAAAAATCCGCGCCAAAAATTTCGTGTCGCCTTTGCCTGTTTGCTTTTTGTCAATTTGATAAACGCGCAGAGCCGCCCAAGCGTGAACCGGCGGATTTACGTCGCCGTAAGCCCATTCGTAAGCCGGAATCTGCCCGTTCGGGTGCATATACCATTCGCGTAACATCAAAATCAGTTGTTCCTTTGCAAATTCCGCGTCAACGAGCGCAAGCGGAATGCAATGAAACGCCAAATCCCACGCGGCATACCACGGATATTCCCATTTATCGGGCATCGAAATCACGTCCGCATTGTTCAAATGCCGCCATTCCGCATTGCGACCTTTTTTTCTTTCGGCTGGCGGTTTCGGTTGTCCTTCATCTCCTTCGAGCCATTTTTCAACGTCGTAATGATAAAACTGCTTCGACCAAAGCATTCCCGCAAATGCCTGACGCATCACGTTTTGCGCGTCTTTTGAAAGATTATTCGGAATAATTTCCGAGTAAAATTCATCGGCTTCTTTTTGGCGTTGAGCGAAAATCTTATCGAAATCTTCAAACTCGTTCTGAGTCCTGTCTTTAGACGGCTTCGCGCCCGACATCAAACCGCCGATTATTTCAGACGCTTTCAATCGCAAACGAATCGTTTTTTCTTCGCCGCCTTTTAATTCCAAAAGATAATTTGCCGCCGCCTTTGTGCCAATTTGCACGGGATTTACAGCCGTTTTATCGCCATTCACGATGTAATTGTTGATGCCGTCTTTGACGAATTCAGATTCGTTTTCCGCGCCGAAAAGCCTTTGTTTGTTCGTATTATTTTCGCAGAAAAGCAATTCATCGGCGTTTTCGCAAACGAGTTGAAATCCGCCGCCTTCGATTGTGTTGGAATCTGGAATCTGAAATTTGAAATTTGGTTTTGTGCCGTCCCAAGACCAAACATTTCGCGCCCAAATCGTCGGCAAAACGTTGATTTTAGCGATTTCCGCACCGCGATTTGCAACCGTAATTTTGATTAAAATATCGTCGGCATCAGCTTTGGCGTATTCAACGAAACAATCGAAATATCTGTTTTCATCAAAAACTCCCGTGTCCAATAATTCAAATTCGCCGCCTGATTTTCCGGCGTTTCGGTTTTCTTCAAGCAGTCTGCCGTAAGGAAACGCATCTTGCGGATATTTGTAAAGATATTTCATAAACGAATGCGTCGGCGTTGAATCCACATAAAAATAATATTCCTTCACATCTTCGCCGTGATTGCCTTCGCTTCCCGTCAGACCGAAAATTCGCTCTTTCAAAATCGCGTCTTTGCCGTTCCAAAAAGCGACCGAAAAACAAATCGTCTGCATCGCATCACAAATTCCCGCAATGCCGTCCTCGTTCCAACGATAAGCGCGTGAACGTGCGTGGTCGTGCGGGAAAAAATCCCACGCCGAACCGTATTGCGAATAATCTTCGCGCACCGTTCCCCAAGCTCTTTCGGATAAATAAGGTCCCCAATTCTTCCAATTTCCACCGTCTTTCAGACGCTTTTCTTCTGCTTTCATACAATTTCTGAATTCCGTCAAAGCCTTCGATTATTCCAAACAAAAGGACGAACTTTTCATTCGCCCTTTTTTACTTTTTACTTTTTACTTTTTACTTGCGTCAGCCTTTATGTTGCGGCGGCTTCGTCTGAAATTCCTTCCAATTTTTCTCGCCGTCTTTGATGCGTTGTTCTTGTTCTTTTTCCCACATTTCCTTAACTTTCGGGTTGTAATTCAAATAAAGTTTGCCGTCCACAACCTTCCAAGCGTTCGGATCGCCGTCTGCCGTGTAGCCTTTTGAAACGGCATAAGAACAGTAACCGCCGAATTGCGGCGCAAATTGTTCGGGATTTGCCTTAAATTTTTCAAGGTTTTCGGCGTTTGCGAAAAGCCATTTCGCGCCTTTCCAGACGAATTCATACTGCGAATTTCCTTGAACTGCGTTGTTTTCGGCAAAATATGCAACCGTGTCAAAACCTTTAATCGCCACATTTTCGGCAGACGTGCTGACTGTTTTGAAATTATCGGATTTTGTGCAAGCCGAAAAACTTATAACGCTCAAAATTAACAAAACTATAATTTTTTTCATATTTTCCATTGACTGGAGCGCAAGCGTCCCGCTTGCAAACATCGCGTTTTTCAGCGATGTAAAGGCGTTTGTCTAAATTCAACTTGATTTTCCCGCAAACGCTTTTTCGCGCTCTTGCGCTTATTGCAAGCGGGGACGCTTGCGCTCCAGTCTTTATCTTTCAATTACACGAACGGCGTGTCCGTCCGTGTCTCTGACTAATAAAGCACTTTTGAACGCGAAATTATTCCCTGAAAAATTAACCAAACCTGATGAAATAAAATCGTATCGGCTTTTGAGCAAAAAATCGGTCAGTAAATCTGTCTTTTCGGCTTCAAAACTCGTCTGCCAATGCCATAAATCACTCGATTTTGTATCTTTCGGAAAAGGCTTTCCATCACACGGCGCGAGATATTCCAAAAACTCGACGGCAATTCCATCCTCGCGTGTCCGCAAACCCGTAATATGCAATTTCGCGCCGAAAACATTGTTCAGATGTTCTTGCTCCGTCCCGAAATTCATACTTTCGCCCGCGACGCTTAAACCCAACGCATCGCGGTAAAACTTCAAACTCTCGTCCGTATTGCCGACAACAATCGCCGTGTGGTCAATGCCCAAAAACAGCTTTCCCGACTTTGCCAAATCGTGCCATTTTGCCGCGCCTTTATCTTCGGGAAATTGCAAAACCTCTAAAACGTGATTGTCGAAATCCTTAAAATAAAATGCTTTAATTCCGGCGGCATTCGGGATAGTTTTCGGCAAAGTCTGCGGTGCGGTAGAAGCAAATCGGACTTTATTTTTTCGCAAAATTTCAAAGGCTTTGTCCATATCCGAAACGATAATCGCAACGTGCTGAAACCATTTATCATTGCTCCGCGAATCAAGCGGAATCGGACGCGAATTTGAGTTTAAATATTCGGTCAATTCTAATGTTTCGTTGCCTAATTGAAGACGCACAACCCGCACACGCGCACCGAAAACGCCCGAAAGATGCTCAAACGAATCGCCCCAAACTTCCTTGTCCGAAACTTTCTCAAACGGCAAAATCCGCGTATAAAAATCAATCGCTTTGTCCATCTCCGAAACGGTAAAACCAACTGATTCAACCCGCGAAATCTGTCCGTGAGCAATCGTCGAAAAAAAAGCGAACAACGCAATTAAACCGATAATCAGCCAGCCGATTGGAAACCCAAAACCTCTTGTTTCTTCATATTTCATATATTTCTTAAACTTCATCACGCCCGCAAGACGCTTCATCACACTTGCAAAATCCTCCATCACGCTTGCGAGATGCTCCATCAGACTCGTCCGATGCCTTATTGCGCGGGTCTGATGCTTTATCAGACTTGTCTAATGCTTCATCAGACTCGTCAAATGTTTCATCAGACTCGTCTAATGCTTCATCAGACTCGTCCGATGTTTCATTAGACTCGTCTAATGTTTCATCAGACGAGTCTGATACTTCATCAGACGAGTCTGATGAAGCATTTGACCAGTCTTTTGTTTAATTCATTCTCCCAAAAGATGTTCGCCGACGCGCAGGGCATTTGCCATAATCGTCAAAGCTGGATTAACTGCCGAACTCGAAGGGAAAAACGAGCCGTCCACAACATACAAATTATCAACGTCGTGCGCCTTGCAATTTCGGTCTAAAACCGATGTTGTTGGATCATTTCCAAACCGCAAAGTGCCGTTTTGATGCGCGACTCCGGCAAGCGGAATTTGTTCCGCAAGGTAAAGATTTCGCGCAAAAATGCCTTGATGACATTCGCCGCCGTGAATGTCGCATTTGCGTTGGGCGTTAAGAAGTTTCTGCAATTTTTTCTGCAAACGCTTGTGCGGTTCGACGTTGTTCGGCGTGTAGCTCAAAACAATTTCGCCGTCCTTATTGAGCGTTACGCGGTTTTCCGCACGCGGCAAATCCTCTGTCGTCAGCCAAAAATCCATCGAATGTTTCGCCATCAGATCGAGCGTAAAACCGGGCGCAATCGCCGGCGCACCTGCCGAAAGCGTTACGCCATCGAGCTTTCCGACAAACGAAATATGTCCCATCGGAAATTCAAAATCGTCCGCGCCGAAATAAAAATCATTTACGGCGAGAGTCTTTTGAAAAATCGTCGGATTCGGACATTTTGAAACGGCGAGCATCACCGAATTGACATGCCCCATATAGTTTCGCCCGACTTGATCGCTCGAATTGGCTAAACCGTTCGGATGTTTTTCATTCGCGGAACGCAGAAGCAACGCCGCCGAATTTATCGCTCCCGCCGAAACGACAACCACATCAGCCGAATAAATTTCTTCCGCGCCGTTTCGATTGATACGCACGGCGGAAATTGTTCTGCCCGAAGCGTCGGTTTCAAGTTTTGTAACCATCGCATTGGTCAAAAGCGTAACATTCGGATAATGCAAAGCCGGTTCAACGGCGCAGGTTTGCGCGTCCGCTTTGGCGTTCAAAAGACACGGAAAACCGTCGCAGGTCGCGCATCGAATACATTCGCTTTTGTGGCTGTTTTCCTTTAATTTCACGCCGAGCGGAACGTGAAACGGCTTCAAACCTTGCGCCGCAAAATCTTCGGCGAGATGCTGAATCCGCGTTTCGTGGCTCACGGCGGGATGCGGAAACTCCGCACTCGCCCAAGGCTCGGTCGGATCTTCGCCGCGTGTGCCGTGAACGTGATAAAGCTGTTCGGCTTCGGTGTAATATGGCTCTAATTCATCGTAAGAAATCGCCCATTCGGGAGAAATTCCGTCGTAATGTTTCAGTTCGCCGAAATCTTCCTTTCGCATTCTAAACAACGCCGCGCCGTAAAATTTCGTGTTGCCGCCGACGTTGTAATTCGTGTGCGGATGAAGCGGTTTGCCCGTGCTGTCATACCAAGTTTCTTTCGTGTTGTAATGCCCTTCGACATTCACCTTGCGCGAATTCCAATTGTCTAAACCACGCTTCACAAAATCGCCGCGCTCCAAAACCAGAATCTTTTTGCCCGACGGCGCAAGTTTATGAAGCAAAGTTCCGCCGCCTGCACCCGTCCCGATGATAATAAAATCGTAATGTCCGTTTGTCATAAAATTCCTCTAAAACAATCCCGTTACAGGCGGAAACATCGCCTTTTGTTTTGTAACTTCGATAAAATCCTGCTTTTTGCCGAGTTCTCCGAAACGGCAATTAAAAATACACCGCACCGCGCCGTAATGATAAAATTTCGCGCAATAAACTTCTCTCAAACCTTTGACGCGCACATAAACTTCTGCCGCAAGTAGCATTGCCAGCGGCGGCGCGACAAAATAAATCCACCAACTCGCCCAAACATTTCCGACAATCGCCGAGCCAAACGTCCGCGCCGGATTCATACTCATTCCCGAAATCGGTGCTTCGAGCGAAATGTAAATTGCGACCAAAGTTCCGGCAAAAAATGGCGTAAAACGCGAAAGTTTGGCGTGATTTGAAACGATTAGAACCGTCGTCATCATTCCAAACGAAATAATAAATTCAGCGATAAATGAAACGCTCGCGCCGCTCTGATTCGGAACGGTTACGGCAAAATTCACGCTTTCATTTGCCAGCCATTCGCCCAGAAAAAGCCACGAAAGAAAAACTCCGATGCTTGCACCAATAAATTGAAAAAGAACGTAAAAAACCGCGTCGTTCGTCCGTATTTTGCCCAAACGCCAAAACGTCAAAGTAACCGCCGGATTGATATGTGCGCCCGAAAGTTTGCCGAAAGGCGAAAGAAAAATCGCAATCGCCGTCGCGCCCATCGCCAAGCCAATCAGCACAAACCGAACTTGCAAATTCCAATCCGCCGCGATTGATTTCGGGTGAAATAAAATTGCGCTGAAAACACACGCCGAAACCATAAACGCGCCCAAGCCCAACGCTTCGCAAAAATATTCTCGCCAATGATTTTTTAATGTTTTAATCATGCGTATTTCCTGCAAATAAAAATCATCGCGCTTGAAGTTTTTATTCCAAATTAATTTGTAGTTTCGTTGAATCGGCGTAAAATTATCTTAGGTGAAGGCACAAAATTATGGACTTTTATTTTTTACTTTTTTCGCTATTTTTCCCGCGTATCGTAATGTTGGTTTATTTTTTTATGTTTCCGGCACAATTTCCGTTGAATTCCGTGCCGCAATGGGCGGATATTTTGCTCGGCGCATTGTTTCCGCGTATTCTGATTTTGATTTACATTTATCAAAATTTGGGCGCGGAAAACATCTGGTTTATCGCGCATCTGGTCGTGCTGATTTTGGCTTACTTCGGTGGCGGACGTGAAACTGCAAGGCGCAGAAAATCAGAATGATTTTAACTGCGAAAAGACGCAAAAATTTGTTTTTGGCTTTTCGCGCATTTTCGCGTCTTTCGCGGTTAAAATCTATTTCACAATCAAAATCGAATTAAACCCGCCGAAGCCGTCGTCTTCTTTGCGTGAATGGCTTGTGTCTTCTGTCCAAAATTGGTTATTGACACAAAATTTATAAGCGTATTTGCCGCTTGCCGGAAGATTTATTTGGGCAACCCAAACGCCTTCGGAATTTTTGAGAAATTGAATTTCGTCTTTCTTCCAATCGTTAAAATCACCTGCCAAATAAACACTTTGCGCCGCGTCGTCGTGGTGAGAAAAGATAACTTTTCCGCTTTCAACGTGCGGTTCGCCGTAATTTTTTGCTTCGAGAAAATGCGTTTCCAGCAAGGCTTTTTCGATTGCCGCCGAAGCATTCAAAACGCCGAAACCTTGTCTGATGTGCGGTTGATGCGGGAGTTTTGACGCGGTTGAAATAAGAATGTTTTTGACATTCACAGGCGTAAGATTCGGATTTGCTTCAAGCATTTGTGCAATAACCGAAGCCGTAATTGGTGCGGCAAAACTCGTGCCGTCAACGTGTTTGTAATGTGTGGCGACGATGCCGCGCCGTTGGAGTTCGGTTTCGACTAATTGCCGCGCTGTTTTTACATCGGTTGACAAAATATATTCCGGCAAATCGGCGACCTGCCAATGTTCGAGAAAAATTTTCCGAAAAGCATATTCCGGCGCGGTCGCAATTATCGAAAGCATTTCTGCTGTTTGATAATCTTTCGTTTCAGGTAAAATCGGCGCGGCGACGAACATCGCGGGAGCAATAATTTCCGGTTTGATTAAGCCGTCTTTCGTTGTGCCGAAATTTGAATGATAAAGCCGAAAGTTTTTGTGTGAAAACTGATTTTCGTCCGAATAGCCGCCAACTGTGATAACCGAAGGGCAATTTGCGGGCGGAATTGAATGACTGTCGGCAGAATTTCCCGCGGCAACCGTAATGCAAACGCCCGCTTCAACCAATTTTTCGGCAAGCCGATTGATACGACTTTCTTCAAACGAAACGTCCATATCGCCGCCAAGCGACATATTCAAAACGCGAATCTCGTATTTTTCGCGGTTATCCAAAACCCATTGCAAACCTTTTTCGATTGACTCATCGGAAATTCGTCCGTTTTCCGAAACCTTTACCAAAACGAGCCGTGCAGACGAAGCAATTCCGCGATAAACGCCGTCGGAAAGCGCACCGCTTCCGGCGCACGAAGCAACCGTCTGCGTGCCGTGCCAATGATACGAATGCGGCGCGAAAATTGAATGAAACGAACTTTCTTCCGCCTCGACATCGTGAAACGCAACAACTCTTTCGGCAAAATCCGTGTGCGGATAAAATCCCGAATCGAGAAAAGCAATGGTTACATTTTTGCCCGTAAATCGTGTGTCGGCATTTAATTTTTCGACCGTCGGAATTACTGCAAAACGATTTTGCGCGTGGCTGTGTTGGTGTTTTTTGATTTGAATAGTATCTAACATCTCGCTTATTTTTATATTTCCAATTTGCAAGATGTTTATTGCGTTTCCGATGAAAATTATTCCTGTTTTTATCGAAAATTTTTGTGTGACAAAAACTAAAGTGATGATTTGCAAAAACGCGAAGAACAAAAAGAAAAAATTGACAAATATTTTTTCTATAATTATTATTCTAACAATTTCCAAAATTAACCTAAGGAGTTTTACTCAATGGAAAAAAGAATCGAATTTATCCACGAAGAAATAGTCAAAAATCTTCATCATCAATGGATGATTAAAAACATCGCCGAATCAGTCGGTTTATCAGTCAGACATCTGCAAAAATTGCATAAATCCGAAACGGGAATTTCGCTGATGAATTGGATTTGTAATAAGCGTTTGGAAAAAGCCGCAGAACTTTTGGCAGATACGTTTCTGACCGTTAAAGAAGTCGGCTATCAAGTCGGAATGCTGAACGATAGTCATTTTACCCGTGATTTCAAGAAAAAATACGGCTTACCGCCTTCTATCTATCGCCGACAACAAGGAAACAAAAAAGAAATCCTTTCTAGACAGGAATGACGTAATCCGCCAAAAAAAAAACGCTTTTGGTATAGAAATAACGCTTGATTTTTGATTTTTTCGTGTGATAATCAAACTCTAAAAAGTTATATTCAGTAAGTTTATCATCTATGAAAATTTTACAAAGTGTTATTATGTCAGTTTTGGGCTTTCTGTTTATAGGAGTGGCAATCTTTAACTTTACACAGAAAGCGAGTGCGGAAGATAAATCTTCATCCTTAGAATCAAGCCCTGTTACCGTTACAGTAGAGACAAATTCGCCCGGAACTTGCAATGCTCCCCCTGGTTGTTCTTTTTATGTTGAAAGTTACATATGTAATTATTCGTCAGCTTGCAGTTGTGCAACAAACCCATCGTGGTGTTGCAAAAAAGAAGAAGGCTATTGTCTTCACTATCCTGAAAATCGAACATGGTCTTCACGATGTAGCACAGTTTGTGTTCTTTGGTAGTTACTAATCTTTTGAGGAGGAAACAAAAAATGAACTTAAAAAAATTTCGCCAATTTTCAATTATCGTTTTTGTAGTAGGCTTTCTGGCATTAGCTGTTAGTTTTTATGCCACGCAAAAATCTCAAAGTATTGGTCAAGATGTTAAAATAACTTATAGAAGACAACAGACAATTTTCAAAAACGGCTCTCCGTCTCTGCAACAGACAAGCAAAGTCGTTCGTCTTCGCAAAGCTGACGGATCGTGGAAGGAAAGTATTACCGATTATGATGAAAACGATTTGGAAACAAGAACTCGTGTTCAATATGCGATAAACGGACGCGGTCTATTTTTAGTTAGTGAGAAAAACAAAAAACTGTTTCTTGTAGCTGAAAGACCCGGACCGCCCGTTGCCTTTCCCGCAGATGCTATGAAACAAAAGTCTAATTTCGTTAAAGAAGATTCTCTTTTGGGATACAAAACACTTGTTATGAGAGATGAAAGCGATGATGTGAATTATATGGAGTATCATTATGCTACGGAACTTAATGGACTGTTGCTAAAATCTATTGATGCCAGTGCGGAATCTATGAATGTGCAGGAAGCTGTTGAAATTAAGGTTGAAACTATTTCACCTGAAGAGTTTGGCGAACTTCCGGATTATCCGATTGAGAAAGCGTATTGACAATTTTAAATTGGAAATCTGAAAATAATTTAACTGGGAAGTTACACAAAACAACACGAAATCTGTTCGATTTTTGAGTTGTTTTGTGTTTTTTATCGTTGAGTTTTAAAGTCCTCCTTTCACGGTCGAACTACCGGCACGGCAAATTTCTGTTTCAAACTATGGAAACTCACGGCAACAATGATTATCAATCCGCCGAAAATTGCCCATTTGTTTGGGCGTTCGCCTAAGAAAATGAAAACCCAAACCGGATTCAACATCGGTTCGATAAAACCGATAATGCTTGCGTCCAATGAACGAACACCATTTGCTACGCCAGATGTGAAAAAGTAATATGCCAAACCGATTTGGAAAACGCCCAAAATAAAAACGGCAAGAATATCCTTGCTCGTCCAGACCGAAGGGTTTGGAATAATAAAAGGCAGCATTACCAAAATCGCAAACAAATTGCCGTAAAAAACCGATGACGCGGGATTTTGATTGTAGGCTTTCGGGTGGCGAAGAAGCAAAATATAACCACCCAAACTTACGCCGGAACACAAACCCAAAATGTTGCCGATAAATTGTGATTCGGTGGTTAAATCTTTGTTCGGCGCAGTGTCGAGAAAAAACAAACTCATTCCGAAAAGACACGCGGCAATGGTCAATAAATCGGCAAAACGAAATTTTTCCTTTAAGATTAAAGGCGCGAAAATCAGAATATAAACCGGCGCGGTATATTGCAGAAAAATTGCGTTGGCGGCGGTCGTCATTTTGTTGGCAACGGCGAAAAACGACAATGCGCCGACGTAGAAAATCGAGGTTAAAATCGTAAATTTATCAGCGCGTAAGGCTTTGAAGTTGGTGAGCAAGGCGATCGTAATCGCCGCAAAAAAACAGCGTCCCAAGTTCGCTTCGTAACCTGAAACGCTTGTCCATTTGATAAAAAGCCCGCCGATTGACCAAAGCAAAACCGCCAAAACGACAAACCAAACGGGCGAGATTTTTATGTTGTTTTCGATGGTATGCACAAAAATTTAACCGCAGAGACGCAGAGTTTTTTAAATTATTTTCAGAGTCTCTGCGTCTCTATATCTTTGCGGTGAAAATCATTTTGTATTACTCGATGCTTCGGCGATTGTTTCGCGCAATTTAACGGCGGAAGTTGTTGCCGGTTCGAGTTCGAGTCGTTCGACGTTACCGTAAATCTTTTTGCCGAAAACGCCGTTCCACGTCGGAATCACAATCGTTGCGTTGCCGAAGGCTTTTGCCTGACACGCGAGACGGATAAACGGTTTTTCATCTTCCGATTGGTTGTAGCCGAAAACTTTCATTTGCCGTTTTTCACGCGGACTGACTTCGGATAATTTTTCCTGTCCGCCCAAAACTCCAACCCAACAAGTCCCGCACGAAGCCGAACGGCATTCGACCGGAATCACACCTTCCCAGCGGCGTTCGTCTATTGCTTTCCAATCTTTCGTTTGGTCTTTGCCGGAGGCGGTGGCAATTTCTTCATCGTTGATGATGGGGAATTTTGCACTTGATTCGGTTTCGTCGTAGCAGACGGAGAATTTTTTATCAACCGTTTTCAAAAATCCGAAAATGCCTTGCGAATCGTCTTTGGCACGTTCTTCGACAATTTCTTTCGCCGATTTTTTCGCTTGTTTCGCGTCAATCTGAATTTCGCCTTTTGATGCCTTAAACGCTTCAAAACCAACTTGCACAATCGTCATCAAACCCGCGAGAACAATCGCTTTGGTCAAACATTCCTTAGTTTTTGCAACTTGCGCGACTTCTTTGGCGATTTCGGTAACTTCCATCGCCAAATCGCCGATTTCATTGGTTTTCGATTCGGCGTGAGCAACGATTGCGGCTTTCGTTTCCTTCCAAAAACGATGCCCGAAGATAAATTTGTGCGATGAATCAATCTGATTTTTCAATTCAAAATCGCCTTGAATCGCAAATTTGCGAATCGCTTCTTCGCGGTTTTCCGCCGTTTCCAAAAAGCGGAAAAGCGATAAAGGATAAAAGCGAAACCAAATCTGAATCGCATTGCGGTCAACTTCGTGAATTTCGGGAAGAAGTTTTTCTACTGTTTCGAGCCATTCTTGCTCAGTGAATTTATTAAGATATTCCGTAAAATTTGCTGTCATATTAAATTAAGATTTTGATAAATTATTTGAAAATAGAAATTCTACCTGTAAATTTCGATTTGTGCAAAAGTTCACTTGACAAAGCACCGGGCGATTGGATATAGTCTGAAATTTCGGACTTTACTGTCTGAAGCAACTGTGAAAAGTTGCTTGCAAGCGCAAAGCATTTGAAAATTCAAGTGTTGATAACAATTATTGTGGCGTAAAACTGAACGTCGCGGTTTTTTGAGAAAAACGCTCCAGCGTTTAGGGCAATTCAAATCTTTATAAAGAAGTTGTTTTGCTAACCTAAATTAAAGCCACGCCACAGAAAAGTTAAAAAAAGGGAAGTCGAAAGATTGCGCTTATATTAAAAAGACATCCCGACGAGTTAGATTTAATTATTTTTTTATGCAAGTAGCCGCTTGCGCTGACTGCCGAAAACTGATTCGGTAAGAGGCAGGTTTAGGGGTTGCTTACGTTTTAGTTAAGGAAATTAAAAAATGCCGACAATTAACCAATTAGTTCGCAAAGGTCGCCAACGGGTGAAATATAAAACTGCGTCTCCTGCTTTGCAGGCAAGCCCGCAGAAGCGCGGCGTTTGCACTCGCGTTTATACTCAAACACCGAAAAAACCGAACTCGGCTTTGAGAAAGGTAGCGCGTGTTCGTCTGACGAATCAAATCGAAGTTACGACATATATTCCGGGTATCGGACATAATTTGCAGGAACACTCTATTGTTTTGATTCGCGGCGGTCGCGTCAAAGACTTGCCGGGTGTTCGTTACCACGTTATTCGCGGAACGCTCGACGCTTCGGGGGTAGCAAATAGAAATCAAGCGCGTTCAAAATACGGCGCGAAACGCCCGAAAGGGGCGAAATAACATTTATCGTTGAACATTTATCATTGAATAAAGGATGAATGACAAATGATAGAATGATAAATAAAAAGATATGCCAAGAAGAAGAGTTGCAGGAAAAAGAGAAGTTTTACCCGATCCGATCTATAACAGCGTGATGGTTACGAAATTCATCAACGGTTTAATGTGGGCGGGCAAAAAATCGGTTGCCGAACAAATTTTTTACGGGGCGATGGAAAAAGTCGTTGCCAAAACAGGTGAAGAGCCTTTGAAAATTTTCAAGAAAGCGTTGGATTCGGTCGCGCCGACTTTGGAAGTCAAATCACGGCGTATCGGTGGTGCGACTTATCAAGTTCCACTTGAAGTTACCAAAGATCGCCGCAATACTTTGGCGATTCGCTGGATAGTCGGCAACGCTCGCAAACGTGGCGAAAAAACAATGGAAGACAGATTAGTAGGCGAACTTTTGGATGCCACAAACAATCGCGGCAGTGCGGTTAAAAAACGCGAAGAAGTTCACCGTATGGCAGAAGCGAACAAAGCGTTTGCACATTATAGATTTTAGTTAGATGGTTTTTGGTTTTTGGTCTTTAGGTCTTTGGAAAAATCGAAGACTAAAGATCATAAACCAAAGACCAACAAAGCAATGTCAAAAATTAGTTTAGACAAATTTAGAAACATCGGCATTATGGCGCACATTGACGCGGGTAAAACCACGACGACTGAACGTGTGCTTTTTTACACAGGTGTTTCCCACAAAATCGGCGAAGTTCACGAAGGAACGGCGACGATGGACTGGATGGAGCAAGAACAGGAGCGCGGAATTACGATTACCAGCGCGGCAACGACCTGTTTCTGGAAACGCAATAACGTCGAACACCGAATTAACATTATTGATACGCCGGGACACGTTGATTTTACGATGGAAGTCGAACGCTCTTTGCGCGTCCTTGACGGCGCGGTTTGCGTTTTCGACGGCGTGGCGGGCGTTGAGCCGCAATCCGAAACAGTTTGGCGACAAGCCGATAAATACGGCGTTCCGCGCATTTGCTTTATCAATAAATTAGACCGCGCGGGTGCTTCATTTGATAGAAGTTTCGATTCGATTCTGAAACGTCTTGGCGCAAATGCTGTAGCTTTGCAAATTCCTATTGGTCTTGAAGATCAATTAAAAGGTGTCGTTGACCTTATCACGATGAAGGGTTTGATTTGGAAAGACGAAACCAAGGGAGCGCAATACGAAACGGTTGATATTCCGGCTGATTTGGTTGATGCGGCAAACGAAGCGCGTGAAAAATTGGTCGAAGCGGTTTCGAGTATTGATGATGCTTTGATGGAAAAATACTTGGAAGGCGAAGAAATCAGCGAAGCGGAAATCCGCAAAGCTCTTCGCACAGGCACCATCAATTTGCAAATCGTTCCGGTTGTTACCGGCTCAGCTTTCAAAAATAAAGGCGTTCAGACATTGCTTGATGCAGTTGTTGATTTTCTGCCGTCGCCGCTTGATATTCCGGCGGTCGAAGGCGTTAATCCGAAAACCGATGAAGTTGAAAGCCGCAGTGCTGACCCGAAAGACGCTTTTTCAGGTTTAGTTTTCAAATTGATGGCTGACAAGCATCTTGGACAGCTTGCGTTCGTTCGTATCTATTCGGGAACGGTCAATTCCGGTTCTTACGTTTATAATACGATTAAAGGGAACAAAGAGCGCGTTGGACGTTTGATGTTGATGCACGCAAATAAACGTGAAGACGTTGAATCGGCATCGGCAGGCGAAATCGTCGCTATCGGCGGAATGAAAAATGTTACGACGGGCGACACGATTTCCGATGAAGGAAAGCAAATTGTTCTCGAATCAATGGAATTTCCCGATCCGGTCGTGCGCGTTGCGGTTGAACCGAAAACCCGTGCTGACCAAGACAAAATGGGCATCGCCTTAAACCGTCTAGCATCGGAAGATCCGTCATTTCAGGTTTCAACCGACCACGAAACAGGTCAAACAATTATCGCCGGAATGGGCGAATTGCACTTGGAAATTATCGTTGACCGTATGAAGCGCGAATTCAGCGTCGAAGCAAATGTCGGCAAACCGCAAGTTGCTTACCGCGAAACAATTACGATTCCTGCGCCGGGCAAAGAAATCTTCAAGAAACAATCCGGCGGTCGCGGTCAATTCGGACACGTTGAAGTCGAAATCGAACCCGCACCGGGCGAAGGTTACGTCTTTGAAGACAAAATCACCGGCGGCGCGATTCCGCGTCAGTTTATCAAACCCGTTTCCGAAGGAATTCAAGACGCAATGCGCCGTGGATTTTTGGCAGGTTACGAACTTGTTGATATTAAAGCGAAACTCGTTTTCGGTTCATATCACGAAGTTGACTCGGATGAGCGGTCATTCCACATCGCGGGAAGTCTTGCTTTCCAAGATGCGGTCAAAAAAGCGAAACCCGTTTTGCTTGAACCGATTATGCGCGTCGAAGTTGTTACGCCGGAAGAATATATGGGCGCAGTCAACGGCGATTTGAATCGTCGTCGCGGACAAATCGAAAAAATGGAGCCGCGTCCGGGTAATGTTCAAGTTGTAACGGCATTTGTTCCTCTTTCGGAAATGTTCGGTTACACGACCGATTTGAGAAGTTCAACACAAGGACGTGCAACTTCGAGTATGCACTTCGAGCGTTACGATGAAGCTCCGCGAAATGTTGCAGAAGAAATTATCGCCAAGGTAAAAGGCGCAGGCAATTAGGTAAATTTTTAATTGATAAAGGATAAAAACAAATGAGCAAAGAGAAATTTGACAGAAGCAAACCGCATGTGAATATCGGGAC
>CAZJQP010000068.1:0-28580 GCA_964548225.1 uncultured Blastocatellaceae bacterium
ATTACTTTCATTCCCCCATTCTAGCAGAGTTTCTATTTCTGTCTTGGTATAATTTCTCCGTTTTTATAAAATAATTTCTAGGCTTTGCTGATTAAATCGTTCAATTTCGTCCGTGTCAGCGCACCGACGAATTGATTATTTGCTTGTCCGTCTTTGAATAAAATCACCGTCGGGACAGCGCGGACACCAAGTTTTGCAGGTGTCGCCGTATTTGCGTCCACGTCGAGTTTGTAAAACGCTAATTTGTTTGGGTTTTCATCAGCGGATTGGTCGAAAGTCGGCATCGAAGCCTTGCTTCCGCCGTCCCAAGCCGCCCAAAAGAAAACTATCGCCGCCTTTTTCGCCTTGATGACTGACGAATCAAATTCTGTATCGTTAATGTTTGATGCACTCATAATTTTTCCTCCTTTTGGTTAGAGTTACGCCTTGAAGCGTTCACGCCTGAAGGCGTAACTCTGAACGCTTTAATTTGCGGGTGCGGTTATCGGAATATCCGAACTCAATCCGAATGAAACGGCTTTTGCCGCACCGTTTGATGATTGCAAAATCCACCACACACCGTTGCGATAGACGGCGTAATCGGCTTTTGAATCGCCGTCGTAATCGGCAGGTTGAGGTTTGTCGGTTGAATTGCCGAATTTTGTAGCTTCAAACGCGCCGTCCGAGCTTCGCAAGACATACCAAGTGCCGTTTGACGGACGATAAACCGCAACATCGGCGCGTCCGTCGCCGTCGTAATCGGCAACCACGGGTTTGTCGCCGTTTAAGCCGAATTGGACTTGCCGGAATTCAAAAGAAAACTGGTCAAGCAAGATATACCAAGTTCCGGTCGAAGGACGAAAAACTGTAATGTCGTCAACACCGTCGCCCGTAAAATCAGCCAAAACCGGAATATCGCCGTTCAAGCCCCAATTAACCGTTTGAAAAGAATTTGAACCGAAATATAAATACCAGTTTCCCGTGTTTGGACGGAAAACAGTAGGAATGCCGTTATTCGTGCCGGCGGTTGTCAAATATCGGCGATACATCGGAATATCGGTGTTGATGCCCCAATTAAAAATTTCAAAGGCATTGACATCACTGCGGTCAATATACCAAACGCCCGTGTCGGGACGAAAAACGGTGTAATCAATTTTGCCGTCATAGTTTTTGTCAACAATCAAAGGCTTGTCGCCGTTTGTTCCCCATTGATGTGCGCTCAATTTGTCGGTGATGCTTCTGAACGAGTAAAAAGTTCCGGTCGTTGGGCGAAAGACGGTCAAATCCGCCCGCCCGTCGCCGTCAACGTCCGGCACTTTGTCGGATTTGTTCACGCCATAATCAAGCGAAAAAGTTCCGAGCATTGCGCCCGCGCCATTGTCTTTGCCGTCAATGGCAATGTAGTAAGTCGTTCCCGCCACAGGAGTAAAAACGATTTTGCTGTAGGAATAACTATTGCCTCTGGCAACTTCGACTAAGGAATTTACGCTTGTTCCTGTATAAATGGCGAATAATACCTGTTTGTTTGGGGAAGATTGGTCAAGCGCGTAGTTTTCCACCGTAAAACTGTAAGTTCGCGCAATTCCGGCGGGTGCAGTCCATTTATACCAAACCGATTTTCCGCCCGCGTTTCCGGCATGATTCGGTTCGCCGATTTCTTTGCTTGCGCCGACGTTGGTTGTAACGTGCAATTTGCTGTTTTCAAAATAAACTTCCGTCGCATTGGCAAAATTGTCGTTGCTGACAGTATTGTCAAACACAAAATTCAACGTAATATTGCCCGTAGCAGTTCCGTTCACGCCGTTGTCGTTAAAACCGTCCACCGCAATATAGAAAACATCGCCGGTTTTTGCACCGATTCGGATGATGCTGCTTTGTGTGAACAGAGAGTTTTCTTTCCAATCATCATTGGCGGCGACGAGTTTCAAATTGTTCAAAGCCGTGCCTTGATAAACTGCCAGCAAAGTATTGAAACTGCTTCCGAAAGTGTTCATTCGCAAAACGCCGTTGCCGGGTGCGGTGTATTTATACCAAACCGAACCGCCGCCGCGATTCAAAGCGTGCGTCGGTTCGCCCGCTTCGACCGTCGAAGCCACGTTTGTTCCCGTCGCCGTGCCGCTCATTCCGCTAATTGTTTGTGCGTTGGCAAAATTATCGTTTGGCGGCGCGGCAGATGCCAAAATTGCCAAAGAAAAAATAAATCCGAGCGCGGCTGAAAGATTTTTCAGACCGCTTTGTTTCATAAATTTTGAATAAAAACTTTTCATAATCGTTCCTCTAAAATTATTAATTTCGCAGAAAGTTTTTCCTGCTCGCTAAAAAGAATAATCAACTGAAAAAACAAAATCGCCACCCGTGCGGGCGGCGATTTTGCGGAGTTTTGAGAGGTTTTGGGACGAAATTTATTGCAAAGCCTCAATTCCGAGAGAAAGTGGGTGGCGACCGTAACGCATCACGCCGAAACGAATAGCCACAATGACACTTTCATTGGGAGGTAGCGGATTATTTTGTGTTATCGCATTGATCGTCAAAGTGCTATTGATACCGCCGCCGTTCGGTTGCAGACGTTCCGCCGCGAGTGTTACGCCTTTGATAATTTCGCCTTCGTCCATTGAATTTAACAGCCGAAAATCAGGACGCGACGAAAAGCGTTTTTGCGTTAAAGTTCCAGCGGTCGGAAAATCAATCGCCCGCAAACGCAAGGCTAAAATCGGCTGATTTGTGTTATTTGTAATCCGCCGATAAACAGTCAAAGTTCCTTGTGAACCGTTCGGAACAGGCGTTGGATTGAAAACTTCCGAGCCGTAATCTTCAATCGAAACTTCGCTTTGTGTCATCAAACGCAGACTTTCCGAAGTTTCCGGCGCAGGCGCACCGAGCGCGGAATAATTTTTCTGTCCGTTCAGGGCAAAAATCGTTGCGTGATTGTCCACGAGCAGAAAATCTTGTTGATTATTGTTCGTGTCCTGCAAACCGTTGGCGTTTAGTTTTCGGACAAAACTCATTTCCGAATTTTCTGCGCCGATTGGCGATAAACCGTTTCCTTCTTTCCAATCTGTCGCGCCAAAACCAACCGCATCGAGCAGATTTGTTTGATTAAATTGCGCCGCATCAGAAGTTTTCAGCAAGACAAGATTTGAATTGTCTGGAATATCAGCTGAAAAAGTTTGGTCTCCGACGGCGGTTGTCGTTCCGCCATTTCCGGTCGGATAATCAATCAACGAAAAACCGCCGTTTGGATTATTGTTCGTCAATAGATAATGACCGCGAGAACGAATTGTAACGAAATTCGGAATCGTCGCCACCGAAGTTAAATTCGCGCTGTTTGAACGCACTATGGTCAAACCATTTGAATTATCCGCCGTTTGAATCGTAACGTCGAAATCATTTGGATTAAAGAGCTTAATGTATTCGTCATTCGCGCCAAGCCGTCCGCGTTGGCGAAATTCGCTGATGATAAGTGAACCGTTTGACAAATCTTCGTCCAAAATCTGAATATTCGTTGAACTGCGACCGTTTTCGATTTCGGCGTTGTTTGTCGGATTGTTCAAAGAAATCGAAAAACTTTCACGCGGTTCGAGAATTGCGTCGTTCAGGAGCGGAATCGTAATCGTTTTCGTCGTTTCCAAAATATTAAACGTCAAAACGCCGCTCGTTGCCGTAAAATCTTGCCCTTCAACCGCCGTGCCGCCAACGGTCGTAAAATCAACCGTTACGGGATTCGGTTCGGTCAAAATTCCCGTTCGTTTGACCGTAACTGTAACCGTTGCGCCGTTTTCGGCTTTGTTATACGAAAGATTTTCAAACCGCAAGGTTCCGCCACTTCCGCCTGTCGGAGTGCCGGGTGTGCCGATAAAAATCAATTCGCGGTTGTTGTCAAGCGTGGCGATATTGAACAGCGAAGGATTGATATTGTAACCCGACCGGCTTGCCGCAACCGTGTGCGGCTGATAGGCGACAGTGTTCGTAAATCCGAAACGCCCATCCGCACCTGTTATTATAAAATCGGATGTTTGCCCGCTCATTGCGATCATCACACTCGAAAGCGGATTGCCATTCGTGTCAATAACGCGCCCCGAAATTGCAAAATTACCGAATTTTGTTACAAAAGCGTCATTTCCGCCCGCGTTGAAATTTTGAAAAGCCTGCGAATTTGTCGGAAAAACTGCGCCGACAGCGGTTGTCTGTCCGGTTAGATAGACATTTCCGGTCGTGTCGAGCGCAATGTCGTTGCCGAATTCAATACCACCACCGCCGAGATACGTTGAATAAACAATCGCCGTCGCCGCCGAATTGACGACTGTAAAAATAATATCTGTCGAACCATTTTGCGTCGTGTCAAACGCTCCGCCGGTGGTCGGAAAATCGCCGCCGAAATTGTTGCCCGTCAGATAAGCATTGCCGAAATTATCAACCGCCAGTGATTGAATGTTTTCGTTCTGTGTGCCACCGATAAATGACGAATAAATAAGTGTCGCGCCGTTAGGGCTGAGCTTACTCAAAAACCCTTCACTGCCGCCCGCACTAACAGTATCGAAAACTCCGGCAGTCGTCGGAAAACCCGTTCCGGCTTGTCCGCTGACGTAAGCGTTGCCACCCGCATCAATCGCCAGACCGAAACCATTGTCAATGCTCGCTCCCCCGATAAAAGTTGAATAAACGAGAGTCGCGCCGTCGGCACTGAGCCGTGTAACAAAAACATCGTTTGCGCCGTTGTGCGTCGTGTCGTAACTTCCCGCATTAGTCGGAAAATCTGTTACGCCGTCATCAGTGCCGCCGTTAATATAAACTTCGCCGCCCGCATTGATGGCAATCGAACTCGGAAAATCAATTGAACTACCACCCAAAAATGTCGAATAAACGAGAGATGTCCCTGTCGGATTTAATTTCGTAACGGCAACATCGTCCGTGCCGTTATGGGTGGTGTCAAACGCTCCGGCAGTTGTCGGATAATTTACGCCCGGTGAAGCATCTGACGTTCGAACCGCGAGATAAGAATTTCCCGTCGCATCAATCGCCAAATCTGTTGCAGAGTCAGTAAATACCCCACCGATATAGGTTGAATAAAGCAAAGCCGAGCCGGTTGAGTTCAACTTCGTAACAAAAACATCCACCGCACCGTTGAAGGTCGTGTCAAACGCGCCGCCCGTTATCGGAAAACTACTGCTTGCCACGCCTGCAACATAAATATTACCGCTCGTGTCAATGGCAATTCCTCTGCCTTCGTCGAAAAACGTGCCGCCGAGAAATGTCGAAAAAACAATGTTCGTTCCCGAAGCGTTAATTTTTGTAACAAAAACGTCTTCCGCGCCGTTTGCCGAAGTGTCAAAAGTTCCGGCAGTTGTGGGAAAAGCGGGCGAAAGAGTTCTGCCCGTAATGTATGTATTTCCGCTCGCATCAACTGCAATATCGTTGGCAATATCGTCGCCGGATGAGCCGAGCATCGTCGAAAAAGCCAAATTATTCAGTGTTACGGTCGGGTCAATCGTCAGAGGTTTTGAACGGTCATACTCACCGAGTTGGAATTTGATTTTTGATTTTCGATTTTCGACTTTCGACTGTTCGATAATGAAACGGCTTTTGATTTCCTGTTTCGCACCGTTTGATTCTTGATAAGAAAAAGGCTTGTTATGTTTGACGATTCCGGCGGCGGTGTGGATTAAAAGATTGCCGTCTGCGTCCAACTCGATATTGTCCGCACCGTCAAATTCAAGCGCGATTTGATTTGTGTCGGCGTTTGGTGCAACGATGAAATCATAGCGTGTCGCGCCGTTTTCCAAGCCGTGCCAAAGCATTCCGATTCCGTCATAAACATTTTCGTAACGCACATTCCCAAAATTTCGGATGTCCGTTTTCCAATTTTCTTCCGCACCCTTGAAATAATTCGTTTTCTGTTCTTGAATTTGTTCGCCCGCAAAATCCGAATATTCATTCGCGCCGACAATTTTCATTTTCAAAGCGTGTGCAATATGGGAAGATGTCGAATCCTCAATTCCCTTTTTCACCTTTTCTTCGTCTTCTTGCAAAGGCAGCACATAAACTACTTCCGTTGCCATCAGAAAAACATTCGCGCCGCCTGTGCGGGCAAAAAAGCGAACGGCTTCGGGAAATTGTCCGCGATTTTCTTCGAATGATACCGTTAAGCGTTCATTATTTACATTGTCGGTTTGATTTTCGGTTTGAATCTGACCTGACAACTTAACCGGAATACCGAGAAAAAACGTGCTGCATAAAGCAAGAACGGCGAAAAAAAATCGTAAATTTTTAATTGTTTGAATGAACATTTCGAATTATCTCCTTAAAAATCTCTAACCAACTGAAAAGTTAATCGTTTTAAGAAGATAATTCGCCACCCGTGCGGGTAGGGAAAATTAAAATTCAATTCCTTTCGGGCAGATTTCGGGTTTGCGATATTCCCACGAAACCGAGCCATCCGATTCAAAAGGCGGCGCAGGTAAATCTTCCGAAACCGGCGCGAGATGAATCAAAAAATTTAGATAAGCCGTGTCGTCATAACCATCTGCCACCCAAACGGGCGGCGTTTCGCGGGGGCGCGTGCGATTCCAATAATCAATCGGTTTTTCGTGTTCGATGTCCGAATCTTTGCCGAAACACAATCGAAATTCTCTTGCTGATTCAATCCGCATCCAACCGCCCGACAAATCGCCCGGCGGATAAGAATAAATTGTTACGGCATAAACATCCGACGGAATTTGCACGAAACATCCTAAATCATAATCGCCGCCGTCATCTGCGACCGGAAAATCTTTCATATAGTCTTCCATATCTTCATCGCACACACCCGAAACAACCATTTCGCCCGATTCAAGATTTAACTTCCAAGCCGCCCGCGCCGTCCATTCGCTTTTTTCTTCATCAGTCAGATCGCCTTGGACGACACGCACATAATAACCGTCATCCTGATAAAGTTCGGTCGCAATAATCGCGCCTTTGAGCGTTAAATCCTTCAAACCGCCGCGTCCGCCGAAAAAATCGGTCAGTTCGCGCCACGGAAAACCGCCTAAATTTTTGTCAGCCGCATAGAGCAAACAACCTGCTTGCTGAATGGTAAAATCAATCTTTTTTCTTTTCATAATTTTATACAAAAACTAATCCGTCCAAAGTCATCGCAAACGCTTTCAGATTCGGTTCGACATAATTTAATCGCGCTTCCGTAGAAAAAAGTCGTTCTCGTGTGTAAAAATTCAAAGGCAATTTCGTATCACTGCATTCAGCAATTAAATCGTTTGCTAAACGCGCTAAACCTTCACTTTTATTATGTTTTTTGAGAAATTCGGCAACCGTTCTGAGCCAAAAAACAGTCAAGGTTTCGTGATAACCGCTTGTTTCGGTGTTTAGTGTGCCGTGTGCGTCGTTGAGCCAGTAAATTCCGTCTGACATCAGGTTTTTCGCAACGCCGAACGGGTGATGAAAAACGTAATAAAGCCCGACCGTCAAATGCGCCGTGTGTGTCCATTCGGTTTTTGGCAAAGTGCGTTCTTCAAATTTCTTGACTATTAAATTTACTTCTTCATCTGTTTTATAAATCATTTTATTATTCCTCTTTAAACCTAATGTGCAAATCTTTTTTTTGCTAAAAATACTTGGTTTTCCCAAACCGAAACGCCCGTCCGAGTCATTCTGACCGTTGGCGAAGTCATTCCGCTGCCTTGCTAAGTCATTCTGCCGTGCCGCAGAATGATTTTTCCGTGCCGCAGAACGATTTTTCCGTGTCGCAGAATCATTCTGCGGTGTCGCAGAATCATTTTTCCGTGTCGCAGAATCATTCTGCGGTGCCGCAGAATCATTTTTCCGTGTCGCAGAATCATTCTGCCGTGCCGCAGAATGATTTTTCCGTGCCGCAGAATCATTTTTCCGTGCCGCAGAATCATTCTGCGGTGTCGCAGAATCATTTTTCCGTGCCGCAGAATCATTCTGCCGTATCGCAGAATGATTCTGCCGGACGATAACGGCGCGGTTTTGTGATAAATGTAAAGAAATTTTCTTTCATCCGGCATTCCGGCGAACTTTCGTTTTTAATTTTCCACTTCTTCGGTAAAAATACTTGGTTTTTCCATTGCGTAACGACTATCAAAAATAGTTGCACATCAGGTCTACTTAAATAAATTGCCGTAAAATTTCGACGGCAGAGATAGAATAAAACTGATTGATAAGAGAAATCACCGCCTATATGGGTAGAAAGTTTAAGTCCGAGTGCGAAGAAATGCCGACGAAGTTGGAAAAAACGGGACTCGTTACGTTCCAACGTGGAAATCGGGCGGTTTATCAAAAAGATTTTAAGATTTAATTCGCAGGCAAAAGATGTCTGCGTTTCGGCTTTAAACCAACCGATTTTTCAGAGCTTTCGCTACTGCTTCGGATTTTGAATGAACCTGTAATTTTTCGTAAATATGCCGCATATGGAATTTAATTGTGTTATAGCTGACGCGCAATTCTTCGGCGGCTGTCGTGTAATTATGACCTTCGACCAACAATTTCAAAAGGCGCGTTTCGTGGGGCGTTAAATCGTAATCAACCTTTTCGGGCGGGCGCACTTCGCGGAATAATTTTATAACTCTCGCCGCCACTTCCGGCGACATCGGCGCACCGCCGGAAACGGCTTCTTTGATATTTTCCAAAATCTTTGCAGGCGAAGTCCGTTTCAAAAGATAGCCGCTTGCACCTGCACAAATTGCATCGAAAATTCGTTCATCATCGTCATAAACCGTGAGCATCAAAACGGTCATTTCAGGAAATTTCTCCTTCAAAATCTCAATGCCTTCGATGCCGTTCATACCGGGCAACCCGATGTCCGAAAGCAGAACGTCAGGCACATTGCCTTTGATGCGCGGAATCGCTTCTTCCATCGAGCGAAACGCTCCCGTGCAGGTGAAACCATCGGTAAAATTGATGAGCGTTGCCAAACCTTCGCGGATGTCCCGAATATCTTCAACGATGGCAGTTTTGATATTTGTTTGCGGCGAGTTTTCCATATTCCTTATAAATTTATGCTTTTTGTGTTGCAGTGTCGCCACCCGTTTGGGTGGTTTGCGCCAAATTGTGCTTATTTTCCAAAGGCATTTTCAGCACAATTTCCGTGCCTTTGCCGACTTCGGAACTAATCAAAAATTCGCCGTTCATTTCTGCGGCGCGTTTTTGCATACTCAAAATTCCGTTTCCACCTGTTTCAATTGCCGAAAGACTGTTTTCAAACGTCTTTTCCGCCGCGAAACCTTTGCCGTTATCACTGATTTTTAACGTCAAAAATGCACTTGAAAGACCAACTTCGATTTCAGCGTTTGTCGCGCCGGAATGTTTGACGATATTGTTGATTGATTCTTTGAAAATCAAAAACATTTCGCGTCTTAAATTTGTGTTGACGACAATTTCGTCCGTTTGCTCCGGCACGGCAAAATGAAAACCAATGCCTCGTGCCGATAAAACGTCTGCCGCAAATCGCCGCATTCTTTGGGTTAAATCAGACAAATGATCTTTTGACGGATTGATTGACCAAACAATATCGCTCATTGTTCCGACCAATTCGTTTGAAACATTCGTGATTTTTGTCAGCGAATCGGTTGCGCCGTTGCCTTTGCTTTGCGCTTGCGCGACTTCCGATAAAATTGCGATTTGCGTCAAAGATGCACCGATGTCGTCGTGCAAATCAGTAGCAATCCGACTGCGGACTTTCTCTAATTCAGCCAGACGTTCTTCCTTAGTGCGTTTGGTTTCTTCCAAAGCGGCATTGATAGCTTGTAAATGTGCAATCCGATAGCGATAAACCGATAAAATGATTAAACTCAAAACCAAAACACACGCGGCAATAAACCACCAACGCAGATAAATCGGCGGCAAAATCTTGAAAGAAATAACTGCCGGATTTTCGCTCACTAAGCCTTCGGAATTAACCGCCCGCACTAAAAAACGATAAGTGCCGGGCGAAAGATTAGCAAAAGTTACCATTCTTTGCTCGGTTGACGCGCTCCAATCTGTATCTGCGCCTTCGAGTTTGTATTGGTAGCGCAAAGTTTCTCCGGCTCGCAAATCCAATCCGAAAAAATCAATTTGCAGATTGTTTTGAGTATGCGAAAATTCTCCCTTTTCAATTTCGGCAACGCCCAGTTTGGAAACCGCCTGAGGCTCACCGGCAATCCGCAATCCACCGATAAAAACACGCGGCGGAGAAGTTTTTTCATCCGGCAAAGGAACAATCCGCGACACACCGTTGCTGGTCGCAAACCAAACATTTCCGTTTTTATCAAGATGCGAATCAATCACAAAATCGGTTGCTAAACCATCGGTAACGGAATAATGTTTAATGTTTCCCGTGTCAGGCGAAATGCGGTCAACGCCACTTGCCGTTCCCGCGTAAATTCTGCCGAAACGATCTTCCGTAATTGTCCGAATGTTGTTGCTCGACAAGCCGTTTTCCGTAGTCAACGGAACATAGACGGGATTTTTCGCACTCGTGTCGTCTATCCGATAAAGCCCTGTGTTTGAAGATGAAATCCAAAGCCGACCTTTCGCATCGAGCAGTAAATCGGAAATCACACCTTTTGCCGGAAAATCTTGCCTGTTCGATAAAATCTCGAATCTTTCCCCATCGAAACGCCCGAAACCGCCTTCGTAAAAACCAATCCAGAGATTGCCGTTGCGGTCTTCAGCAAACGATGACGGCGACATTTTCGACGGAAAACCTGCGGCTTCCGAAAATGTTTGAAATTTTTCTTCACCTTTTTTGAGTCGCGCCAAACCGTGCAAATCGGAACTCCTGCCGCGTGTCGAAACCCAAATATCGCCGCTCGAATCTTCGTAAATCTGAAACATTACGTCCGATTTTAATCCTTCTTCGGTGCCGTAAATCTTGCTTGGTTGTTTTCCTTCGAGGTCTTTAAAATTCTTGACATCCGAAAAACGATATAGTTTTCCGGTAGTTAAAACCCAAAAATCGCCGCCCGAATCACGCAAAACAAAACGAGATGTCCAAGTTTGTGTTGCATTCGGCGGAATTGACGGACGCACACTTTGCAATTTTACACCGTCAAAGGCAGTGATGTTGGTGTTTGAAGTTCCGAAATAGAGCTTTCCGTCAATGCTTTCGGTGATTGAGAAAAATATAGACGAATACGCGCCATCGGTTTGGTCGTAAGTGATCAACCCATTGCGGTCAAGTCGCGCCAAACCGCTATAACCGCCAATCCAAAGATTTCCCGCTGCGTCTTCCGCCATTCGTCCCATAACATTTGGCAAACCTTCCGCGCTCGAATGAACACGCAAAACGCCGTTCCCGATTTGCAGAAGATAATTTACCGTGGCAATCCAAATATCTCCGTCAGAGCTTTGAAAAATTCTTCGGGCAGTAAATTTCGAGATGTAATCGGAATTGTTAAATTGAAAAATCTCGCCGCCGATTTTCGGCATCGGCACGGTTTCTTCCGGCTTGATTTCAACAATTGAGGTCGGTTTGAGCGGCTTGACGGTAATTTTGCCGGCAGAAGAAAAAGATTCAATCGGTTCAGGTTTAAGGAGAAATACCCGGTCGTAGAAAGTCGCCCAGATGCGTCCGCTTTTATCAGCCGTGAGCGTAGATACGCCACCGCCGCCATATTCTGAACGGTTAATCGTATAAACAACCAATCGCGTATCCGGCAACCGTCGCACCAACCCCCAGCTTGTATAAACCCAAATCGAATCATCCAGTGATTTATCTACGGCATAGACAACAAATGTCGAATTCTGTGGCGGTATGCCCCAATCAACTTCTTGAAAATCGGTTTTTCCGTTTTCTTCAATCACCCGATAGAACTTATTTGAAATAAGCCAGAGATTGCCCGTGCCATCTTCAATAAATGCTCCGCGTGTGCCGGTTACGCGCTCGGCATTCAAACGCGGGACAGCCGTATCACCGGCGGAAACGCGGTTTGGATCGAAACGATAAGTTCCTCCCGTCGTCGTTATAAAATAAATTCCGTTGCGCGTTTCGTAAATGTTTTCGATGCCCGGGGGCGAATTTTTCTCACCGATTTGATAATTAACAAACCGCGAACCATCAAACCGCGAAAGCCCGTCGCGTGTGCAAGCCCAAATAAAACCACGCGAATCACGAAATACATCATCAACAAAACTGCTTCCCAACCCATCGGCTGAAGTGTAAATTCTCACCGGCAGACGTTTGGCAAGAATTTCGGGCGCAGAAATATAGACTGACAAAAAAATCAGAAAACAAAAAAACGCAAATTTTTGAGCGTTTCGGGAATTCATCTGAATTTTCGGGATACTACTTCTGCCGTCAAGTTTTGCACAAACCTTTATAATGTTCAAGAGTTCAGAGTTCGCGCTTTAGCACGTCGCAGTTCCGAACAAAGCAAAACGGTTGTTCAACGCAACATTTGTGCGTTTCAATAAAAGCGAAGCTCTTTTTACTTTGTCCAGAGTTTCTTCAAGTTTATGTTCTTTGAAAATTAAATCTAACAATAAACTTTGCTTAAAATAGATTGCATACATCTTTGCTCGTTCTCCAATCTTTTTAATTTTTTAGATTAATTTTCAAAGAATACAAGTTTGAACTCTGAACGTGAAATTCATTAGACTGTTTTGTAGAAAAAAATGACAGAAGAAATCCCTTATTCAAACACGAGAATTTATCTTGCCGCAATCGTTTTGGCAGTTGGCTTGATTTATTATTTCAGCAACCCGAAACCACAGCATTATTACGATTACACATTTCGCGTTGCCGACAACATCTTGAACGGCGCGATTGCTTTCAAACAGCCGCAACCGACTTGGCTCAATGAATTTGTGCCGTTTGAGGGAAATTATTATTCGGTTTTTCCGCTCGGAAGCGTGATAACAATGATGCCGTTTGCGTTTTTCAAATCAATCGGTGCAATCAAAGAAATGCCCGCCGCGCTTATTTCCGCACTGACGGCGAGCGTGATTTGTCTGTTTTTGCTTCTGATTGGTAAGTGTTACGAAATCAGTTGGGGCAAACGGATTTTGCTTGCGCTTGGCGTTTTGTTCGGAACTTGGATGTGGACAAACGAAACTCTCGGCGGCGCGTGGCAACTTGCGCTCGGCTTTGCGATGATTGGCGAACTCGGCGCAATTTATTTCACGGTTTATGACCGCAAACCTTTCGTAGCCGGAATATTTTTCGCACTCGCTTTCGGCAATCGCACGGAAGTTCTTCTGAACGCGCCGATTTTTATGTTTCTTCTGCTTTATAGTTCAAAGTTCAAAGTTCAAAGTTCAAAGTCGGAAGCCGAAATTTCGGCTTCGCAGGAAAACGATTCGGCGAAGAAAAAACATAAGCACAAGCCGAAAAAAAAGAATTTAGAAACGACGAGCATCAAATCTGAAATCACGAATTTAAAGTCTGAAATAAGCCGCAATCCAAATCTAGCAATCCGCAATCTTGCGGCTTTTTGCGCCGTTCCGTTTGTCTTGGGCGTTTTGACTTTGATTTACAATTACGTTCGTTTTCATTCATTTACCGATTTTGGTTATGCCCGAATTCCGGGCGTTTTGGACGAACCTTGGTATAATCACGGCATTTTTTCGGTTTGGTATATTCCGCGTCAAGCGTGGGAAATGCTTCTCAAACTCTGGGAAACCAAACCGAATTTTCCTTATCTTCGCCCCGACGGTTTCAGCAGTTCGATACTTTTTTCGAGTCCGTTTCTTTTTCTGCTTTTGCGAAATGGCTCACGCGATAAAATTTTAAAATATCTTGCGTGGTTCGCCATAATTATTTTAACAATTATTCTCTGGATGCACGGAAATTCGGGCGGCTGGCAATTCGGCTATCGTTACGCGATGGTTCTTCTGCCTTGGATTTTCGTGATTCTGCTCGAAAACAGTCCGAAAAAAATTACTGTTCCCGAAATTGTTTTATTTACGATTTCATTTTTGCTCAATGCCTTTTCAATCTATCTTTTTCATTGGACGGAATATATGAAAAGTTAGAAAAGGTCAGAACAGCCCACTCTCGCAAACTGTTCTGGCAGTTTAAATTTTTACGGACAAACACAATCTTTGTAAGTCGCCGCCACCGGAATATCGGTCGAAAGTCCCCAAAAAGCAACTTGTGCCGGAATAAGCCAATTGTTCAAACTCCTTAGAATATACCAAGTTCCGTTTCGATAGATTCCCATATCAGTTTTGCCATCGCCGTCATAATCGCTCGGCACGGGAATATCACCCGCAACTCCCCAATTTCGCACTAAAGTCGTCGGAACGCCGCTACTCGGTCTTATCCACCAATCTCCGGTAGAAGGTCGCCAAATTCCAATATCAGCTTTGCCGTCGCCATCAAAATCGCCATTAATTACGCGGTCGCAGGCTTGTCCCCAATTAACAATTGTAACCGAGCCATTTCCGCTATTGGCAATATAAAAAGTTCCCGGAGTCGGACGAAAAACCGAATAATCAGCTTTCCCGTCGCCATCAAAATCGGCAGTTACAAAATCTGCCGAAGCCGAACCTGCCAAAATAAGCATTGCGAAACTGCTGAGTAAAATGTTGCGAATTAAATTTTTTTTCATATTTTTTTATCTCCTGAATTTATTTTTTGAAGCCGAAATTTCAGGCTTTCAGATAGAGGTGGCAGTTATTCGCAAAACGTAACAAACTTTTTTGCGGTTTCGATGATTTTTTCGATTTATGCTAATCTAAATTTTCGCCAAAATGCTTCTCGACATCACACCATTAAAAGTTTCACGCGATTATCGGCTTTTGTTTTTCGGTCAGCTTATCTCATTTTTCGGAACGATGATGTCATTTGTCGCAATCCAATGGCAAATGTTTTCGTTGACGAAATCAAATGCGATGGTCGGATACATCGCTTTGGCAGAATTTGTTCCAATGTTTGGAATGGCTTTAATTAGTGGTGCAATTGCCGATGCTTTCGATAAACGGAAAATCTTGCGTCTAACCGAAATCGGACAAATTTTTGTTACCGCGATTTTGCTCGTCAACGCTTTGATTCCAACGCCGCAAGTTTGGATAATTTTTCTTGCTGCCGGACTTCACGCCGGTTTTGCCGCGCTTCAACGTCCGGCGTTTGAATCGCTGATTCAGAAAATTATTCCCAACGAATTGATGACTTCCGTCATGGCTCTCAATTCGGTTCGCTGGAGTTTGGGTGCGATTATCAGCCCCGCAATTGCCGGAATTATTACGACAAGTTTCGGCGTTTCCATCGCTTACGCCATTGATTTCATTACTTTTATCGCATCGCTCATTGCAGTTTTTATGATAAGCCGCGTTGCGTCGCCCGAAAATCCTGATAAACCGAGCGTCAGAAATATCATTGCGGCTTGGAAATATGCGTTCAAAAGAAAAGAACTTTTGGGAACTTATTTGGTTGACATCGGTGCAATGTTTTTTGCTTTTCCGCAAGCCTTATACCCTGCGTTAGCCGTAATTTACGGCGAAAAATATCTCGGACTTTTTCTCGCCGCAATCGCCGCCGGAGCATTTACCGCGAGTCTGACTTCAGGCTGGACAAAATCGGTGAACAGACACGGTTTGATGGTTGTCATCGCAGCAATTTTGTGGGGTGTGGCAATTACGTTTTTCGGTTTTGCAAACAACATTTGGCTCGCATTATTTTGCCTTGCAACCGCCGGATTTTTCGATATGATTAGCGGAATTTTTCGCGGCGCAATCTGGAATCAGACAATTCCGAATTACCTTCGCGGACGAATGGCGAGCATCGAAATGATAAGTTATCTGACCGGACCATATCTCGGAAGCGGCAAAATGGGCTTGGTCGCCGAACATTACGGCGTGCAAAACGCCTTGATTTCAGGCGGAATTTTATGTGTAATTGCAATTATCGTGATTGCACTGTTTTTACCGAAATTTCTGACCTACGACGGGCGCGAAGGCATTAAGCAAAAGGAATACGAAGAAAAATTAAGAGAATCAAATTTTGCAGAAACTTAAAAAATGAGCGAAAAAGAACTCGAAGAATTAATCGAAAAAAATGCGGCAATGCAATCGGTTGATACTGAAAGCGGCGAACGCTACGAAATTAAAATTGACGGCAAAGAAATTGATGTTGATTGGATTATCCGCCGCGACAAATATCAAATAATTTATTAGGAAGCGTTGGCGGACTCAACCGAATTAAAAGGCTAGAAAATCAAACTACAACAAATAAATTATGGCAATTTTAAGAAAACGGCAAATCGAAAATTTACACCAACTCAACGGCGAAGAACTCGAAGAATTTCTCGCATCGCTTCCCGTTTCAAAAAAAGAAATGGAATCAATGTTCGAATTTATCGAAGACGAACTCTACGAAACCGAGTGCGACGACACGGCGCGTTTTGCAATGCAATTTATGCTCAATCAAAATCTGCCTTTCCCGAAAATTCTCGCGTGGCTCAACGCCAACGGCGGACATTGCGACTGCAAAATTATGGAAAATATCGAACGTGAATGGCGCAAAGCCTTTCCCGAAGAAGACTGATTTTTTCGGGAACTTTTCGAATCTTCATCTAAATTTGGGTAAAAAATCAGTAGCGAGCCGTGGTGTGTAGGTTAAGGCAGTTTCAGGTTGAATAAAAACTAAAGAAATTCACCGCTACTCACTATACTGATTTGGTTTTAACTCCTAAAGCAGGTGAACAAAAGTAATCAGTCAGATGCTTTGTTCAGAGTTCAGAAGAAAATGCAAAATCGGACGAAACTTAAATAAAATTTCATCCGATTCTCTTTAGACTTAATTGACCGACTTCTACCGACCTACTAATTGCAAACGCGCATTGGCTCGTTCGAGTTTTTCGAGTTCTGCTTCCAATTCTTCTTCCGTGCCTTTCCAGCTATTGACGATTTTTTCTGCGGCATCGCGCTCTTGTTTGACCAAAGCCGTGTCAAAGTCTTCGGAATTTTCCGCGACATTTGCCAAAACGGAGGCTCTGTTTGCCGAAACTTCTACAAAACCGCCCGAAATAACCATTCTTTCCGTTGCGTTGCCGCGTGTATAAGACAAAATGCCCGACTTCAGACTGGAAATCAAAGGTGCGTGATTCGGCATAATCCCGATTTCACCCGAAGCCGTTGGCACGGTTACACTGTCAACTTCTTCATCAAAAACTTTTTTTTCAGGTGTTACTATTTCAAGTTTAATCATTTTATTTTGAATGATGAACGATGAATGGTGAATGATGAATTTTCTGAAATTCATCATTCACCATTCATTATTCACAATTTCTTAAGCGGCTGCCGCCATCTTCTTCGCTTTTTCACGCGCTTGTTCGATTGTTCCGACCATATAGAACGATTGTTCGGGCATATCATCGCAGTTTCCTTCGAGAATTTCGCGGAAACCTTTGATTGTGTCTTCGACTTTGACGTATTCGCCTTTCAAACCCGTGAATTGTTCGCCGACTGTGAACGGTTGCGAGAAGAAACGTTGAATCTTACGCGCCCGTGCAACAGTTAATTTGTCGTCTTCCGAGAGTTCATCAAGACCAAGAATCGCAATAATATCTTGCAAATCTTTGTAGCGTTGTAAAATCTTTTTAACTTCTTGCGCCGTATTGTAATGCTCGTCGCCAACAATTTGCGGATCAAGAATACGCGAGTTTGATGCAAGCGGATCAACCGCCGGATAAATTCCGAGTTCAACGATTTGCCGCGAAAGCGCAGTAACCGCGTCCAAGTGGGCAAACGTCGTCGCCGGTGCCGGATCGGTATAGTCGTCCGCCGGAACATAAACCGCTTGAATCGAAGTGATCGCGCCTGTTTTGGTTGATGTAATGCGTTCCTGCATTTCGCCCATTTCGGTTGCGAGTGTCGGTTGATAACCAACCGCTGACGGCATACGACCGAGAAGTGCGGAAACTTCCGAACCGGCTTGCGTAAAGCGGAAAATGTTGTCAACGAAGAAAAGCACATCGTTTCCTTGATCGCGGAAATATTCAGCAACCGTCAATCCCGATAAAGCAACTCTTAGCCTAGCTCCCGGAGGTTCGGTCATCTGACCATAAACAAGCGACACCTTCGAGTCTTTAATTGCGTCTTTATCAACTTTCGTCAAATCAAAAGTTCCGGTTTCTTCCATATTGTGCATAAAAGATTCACCGTATTTGATAACATTAGATTCGACCATTTCACGAAGAAGATCATTTCCTTCGCGTGTTCTTTCGCCAACGCCCGCGAACACCGAAAAACCGTCGCGTCCCTTCGCCACGTTGTTGATAAGTTCCATAATCAGAACTGTTTTGCCAACACCTGCGCCACCAAACAAACCGATTTTTCCGCCGCGAAGAAACGGCTGAACGAGGTCAATAACCTTAATTCCCGTCTCAAACATTTCGAGGCGCGTTGATTGCTCATCAAACGAAGGTGCGTGGCGATGAATCGAAGATTTCGTATCCGAATTAACCGGACCGAGTTCATCAACCGGATCGCCGATAACATTCATTACACGACCGAGCGTTGCCGCACCGACCGGAACGCTAATCGGTCCGCCCAAATCATAAACCTTCATTCCGCGAACCATTCCATCCGTCGGAAGCATCGAAACCGCACGCACGCGACCTTCGCCCAAATGTTGTTGGACTTCCGCGACGACATCCACCGCAGTTTCAACATCAAAACCTTCGCTCGAAATGCGTAACGCCTGATAAATCGGCGGTAAATAATTATTTGAAAATTCTACGTCAACCACCGGACCGATAATCTGCACCACTTGCCCGATTTGTCCGTTACTTTCATTAGCCATTTTTTATAAATTACTCCTTTAAAAGAAAAGAAAAACGATTAAATAACAAAGGAGAAAGATTACCATATTTACGCCACAGTTAGCAAAGACAGCTTGTGAAATTTATTACGATTTGACCGGAACGCAAGCGGCTCAATTGACTTGGTGTAGTTTTTTTGAATCTCGAAAGACTCATATTACTCAAAAGTTCAAAATAATTGACGAGCATTTGCACCGTTTTCAAAGCGACTCATAATAAGCGAACCGCTTGCGCTTCGGTCGAACTTTCAGTAACCTCAATTTGATACGGATTTTTCACCTTAGAGGAACTATTTTTAATTTTGAGTAATTTAAGAAAATTAGAACTTCCGCCGCAAGGATTAAAAACTCTCTTCGGCGTGCAGGACCAAAACATAAAACATCTGGAAACCCTTTTTAATGTTTCAATCGGCGCACGCGGTAACGAACTGATTATTGACGGTGATGCGGAACACATCCGCAAAGTCGAACAAATCTTCCGCGATTTTGCCGAACTTTTCGACGAAGGCAACCAATTTACCGACAAAGAACTCCGCGACGCATTTAAACAAATCGCCGAAGAAACCGCTTATTCGCTGAAAGATTATTTCACCCGCTCGCGTTTCAATCCGTCAGGCAAAAAAGCCGTCGCGCCGAAAACCGCCAATCAACGTAAATATATCGAAGCGATTCAAGATAAAGATTTGACTTTCGGAATAGGTCCCGCCGGAACCGGAAAAAGTTTTTTGGCAGTCGCAATGGCGGTTCAGGCTTTATTTAATAAGCAAGTTGACCGCATAATTTTGACTCGTCCGGCAGTCGAAGCCGGCGAAAAACTCGGATTTTTGCCCGGTGATTTGCAAGATAAAGTTGATCCGTATTTGCGTCCGCTTTACGATGCTTTATTTGATTTGGTTGATACGGAACGAGTTACGAAAATGTTGGAGAAGCGAATTATCGAAATCGCGCCGCTGGCATTTATGAGAGGAAGAACTTTAAATTCCGCTTTTATCATTCTCGACGAAGCACAAAACACGACGGGTGAACAGATGAAAATGTTCTTAACGCGCATCGGATTCGGCTCGAAAGTCGTTGTTACAGGCGACATTACGCAAATTGATTTACCACGCGGACAACGTAGCGGACTCAAAGAAGCCGAAAGAGTTTTAAAAAACATTCCCGAAATCGAATTTGTCTATTTCAACAAAAAAGATGTCGTCCGCCACCGCCTTGTTCAGCTGATTGTTGAGGCGTATGAAGAACAATCAAAAAACGAAACGCCCGAATAACGCAAACTGTTTTTGATACCGATTCCGCGAAATGCGCTAAAATTATCGAATCTAAATTTCTGATTTTTCCGAAAATTACACGCTTATAAACTAATTTAGGTGTAATATTTGCTTTTGGAAAATTATCTATGAACTACGATTACATAATTATCGGCGCGGGTTCGGCGGGTTGTGTGCTTGCCAATCGTTTAACGGAAGATGCGCGAGCAAAGGTTCTTCTGCTCGAAGCGGGTTTGCCTGACAAAAAACAGGAAATTCACATTCCGGTTGCTTTCGGCAAACTTTTCAAATCGGAAGTTGATTGGAATTACGAAACCGAACCGCAAACCGCGATGAATAACCGCCGGCTTTATCAACCGCGAGGCAAAATGCTCGGCGGCTCGAGTTCAATGAACGCGATGATTTATATTCGTGGTCATCAGACGGATTTCGACCGCTGGCACGAACTCGGCAATGAAGGCTGGAGTTTCGCCGATGTGCTTCCGTATTTCAAAAAAGCGCAAAATCAGGAACGCGGCGAGAACGATTTCCACGGCGTTGGCGGAATGCTCAATGTCGCAGATTTGCGCTGTGTCAATCCGCTTTCCAAAGCCTTTGTCGAAGCCGGAATGGAACTCGGATTCCCGTTCAATACAGATTTTAACGGCGCGGAACAAGAAGGTTTCGGCTTTTATCAGGTAACACAAAAAGGCGGAAAGCGTTGCAGTGCAGCGGTCGGATATTTAAAACCGGCTTTGAAACGCCCGAATCTCGAAGCGCGAACAAACGCGCAGGTTTTGCGAATAAATTTTGATGGCAACCGTGCCGTCGGAGTTGAATTTTCGCAGAACGGAAAAACCGAAACTGCCGAAACAAACGGCGAAGTGTTACTTTGCGGCGGCGCGTTCAATTCCCCGCAACTCCTGATGCTTTCGGGCATCGGTTCAGCCGAAAAGCTCGAAAAACTCGGCATTTCAACAAAAATAGATTTGCGCGGTGTCGGTGAAAATTTGCAAGACGATTTGTTTGCGGCAGTAATTTTTTCCTGCAAACAACCAATAACTCTTGCTAACGCCGAATCAAAGCTCAACATCGCCAAATATCTGCTTCTCAAGAAAGGTCAGCTAACGTCAAACGTCGGCGAAGCCGGAGCATTTGTCAAAATTCCTGCCGATGAATCAAGACCGAATCTGCAATTTCATTTCGGTCCGGTTTATTATGTCAATCACGGTTTGACCGTTCCCGAAGGACACGGTTTTTCAATCGGTCCGACGCTGATTCGTCCGAAAAGTCGCGGTTTTGTCGGTTTGCGTTCAAACAATCCGCTTGATGCACCGCTTATTCAGCCGCGATATTTTGAAAATTCCGATGATTTGCAATTATTAGTTGAAGGAGTGCGGCTCGCTTTTCGTCTGGCTCATTCAAAAGCGTTCTCCGCTTTTTGCGGCGAATTTTATCGTTTTGAAGGAACGAAAAAAATCTCGCCTGATTCGACTGACGCGGAAATTGCCGAATATATTCGCCGCACTGTCGAAACGCTTTATCATCCGGTCGGAACGTGCAAAATGGGTGCGGACGAAATGGCGGTCGTTGATGCAAAATTAAAAGTTCACGGAACGGAAAATCTGCGTGTGGTTGATGCTTCCGTTTTCCCCGAAGCGATTGGCGGAAATCCTAATGCCGCAATTATAATGATTGCCGAAAAAACAGCGGACATAATTAAAAATGCACGAAATATTCAATAATCAACGCAAAATTAAAATTGAAACTCAAAGTTTTTACGGTTTTCTCGAAAAATTATTTCAATCCGTAGCCGAAACAACCGGCAAATCTGCGACAATCGCCTTCGTTTCCGACCGCAAAATGCGCGAATTGAACAAAACTTTTCGCGGTAAAAATTCGACGACTGATGTTTTATCGTTTCCGTTTGAATCCGATGAATTTGACTTTGATACAGATAATCTCGGCGACATTGTAATTTCAATCGAACAAGCGCAAAAACAAGCCGCTGAAAACAATTTAGACCTCGAAACCGAAATCAAACAACTGATTTTGCACGGCATTTTGCATCTCTGCGGTTATGACCACGAAACCGACAAAGGCGAAATGAATCGGCGCGAATTGGAACTTCGTGATAAACTTTTGATTGGTTAATCGTTAGTTATTTGTAGCTTGTTGCTAAAACCTTTTTCTTTGCAACTAACGACTGACAAAATCTATGAGCGAAACAAAAAAAAAAGCCGAAGCCTGCGTAATGGTAATTTTCGGCGCGACGGGCGATTTGACGAAACGAAAACTTTTCCCCGCGCTTTATAATTTGGCGAAAGAAGGATTTTTGCCCGAAAATTTTGCGATTGCCGGAGTCGGGCGACAAGAATTAGGCACTGAAGATTTTCGGAAACAAATCTTAGCCGATTTGAAAGAATTTGTCGGCGAAAAACTCGACAATAAATTGCTTAAATGGTTTGAGGAAAGAATTTATTACACCGGCGGTGATTTTGACGACGACAAAATACTTTTCAAAGATTTGAAAAATTTGCTCGCAGAAATCTGCGAAACTCACGGAATTCCGGGAAATTTCTTTTATTATATGGCGATTCCGCCGACGCTGTTTGCCAATGTTGCTGAAAAAATTGTCAAAAACGGACTCGGCAAAGAAGAAAACGGAAACTGGCGCAGATTCATTTTCGAGAAACCTTTCGGAACGAATTTTGAATCAGCAAAATCGCTCAACACAGAGTTGTTGAAAATTATCAAAGAACGTCAAATTTACCGAATTGACCATTATCTTGGCAAAGAAACCGTCCAAAATATTTTAGTTTTCCGCTTTGGAAATTCGATTTTCGAGCCGATTTGGAATCGAAATTTCGTTGACCACGTTCAAATTACAGTTGCCGAAAAACTCGGTGTCGAGCTTCGCGGCGGTTATTACGACAAAGCGGGCGCGTTGCGCGATATGTTGCCGAATCATATTTTTCAGCTTGTAACTTTAACCGCGATGGAACCGCCGGTTTCATTTGAAGCCAACGCCGTGCGCGACGAGCAAACCAAAATCCTTGCGGCAATTCAACCGTTTTCGCCCGAAGACGTTCTGCACAAAACCGTTCGCGGACAATATGATGCAGGAAAAATCGCCGACAAAAATGTTCCCGCATATCGCACGGAAGAAAATGTCGCCGAAAATTCGACAACCGAAACTTTCGCGGCAATGAAACTTTCGATTGATAATTGGCGTTGGGCTGGCGTGCCGTTTTATGTTCGCACCGGAAAACGTCTGCCCGCGAAACATTCGGAAATTGTCATTCAATTCAAAAAAGCTCCGTTCGTGCTTTTCCGCGATACTTCAATCGAAAAACTGACGACCAATCGAATCGTTATACACATTCAGCCGGACGAAGGCATTACGCTTCATTTCGGCGCGAAAATTCCCGGTCCGATTGTCCAAATGGGTGCGGTTGATATGGATTTCAATTACGTTGACCATTTCGGCGAACAAATTTCGACAGGTTATGAACGTCTGCTTTTCGATTGTATGATTGGCGATGCGACGCTTTTCCAACGCGCCGATATGGTCGAAGCAAGCTGGCAAATCGTTACGCCCGTTTTGGACGTTTGGAGCGCGATTCCGGCGCGTGATTTTCCAAATTACGATTCGGGAACTTGGGGACCGAAGGAGGCGGACGAACTGCTCGAAAAAGATGGGCGCAAGTGGAAAAATACGGTTGATTAAAATGATAAAAATTTTTCCGAACATCGAAAGATTGAATAATTTCGCGGCGGCAAAGTTTCTCGAAATTGCGTTTTTCGCAATTCAGGAAAGAGGAGTTTTTAATGTGGTTTTGGCAGGCGGTTCAACGCCGAAATCACTTTATCAATTTCTTTCGGACGAAGAATTTAAAAATGAACTCGACTGGTCGCGCTGTTTCTTCTATTTTGGCGACGAGAGAAATGTTTTGCCCGACGACGCGGAAAGCAATTTTCGGATGGCAAATGAAAATCTTCTCAAACCTTTGGAAATTTCGGAATTTAATATCTTTCGATGGCATACCGAAGATAAAGACGCTGAAAAAATCGCTGAAGATTACACGGAAAACATTGATATTGCCTTTGCTTTAGACGAAGTTGAAAAATTTCCGCGATTCGATTTAATCTTGCTTGGAATGGGCGCGGACGGACATACGGCTTCGCTTTTTCCTTATACGGAAGCATTACACGAAACCGAAAAAATCGCCGTTGCAAATTATGTCGAAAAATTAAACGATTGGCGATTTACTTTGACTTTTCCGACAATAAACAATGCCCGAAACATAATGTTTCTTGTCGCAGGCGAAGAAAAAGCCGAAACTTTGCGTGAGGTTTTAGAAGGCGAATTTGAGCCGGAAAGACTTCCCGCTCAAAATGTTCGCCCGAAAAACGGTAATCTTTTTTGGCTGATTGATAAAGGTGTGGCAAAATTATTGAATAATGATGGAAATTGAAATAATCATCGCCGTCATAATTTTGTTCGCGCTCGTCTTTCTGGCTACGATTGATATGGCTTTTGCACATCTTTCGGATGTTTCGCTGCACCGTTTGACGAGCGATACGGAAGAAGATGCCCGTGTCAATACGCCGTTTATGCGCGAAATTTTGGGCAATCGTCCGCGTTTTCGTTTTGCGCTTTCGGCGGCGATTCAGATTTTGCTGATAATTTTTGCGGTTCTCGTTACACTGATTGTCTATAAATTTTATCAATCGCGCATTGAATTATTGATGATTTCGATGGTCGTTGCGCTAACGGCTTCGGGCATTTTCCGGCAAATAATTCCACGTTTTCTGACGTGGCGCAATCCCGAAAATAAATTGCTTTTTCTCCTTCCGTTCGTTCGCCCAATTTACAGTCTAATGTCTTTTGTCGCTGATCCGTTTGCCAGATTTTTGCGCGAAAAAGAACAACAAAAAATCGAAATTTCGCTGACACCGAATCAAATTGAAGAAAAAGCGGAGGACAATGCCGAAGATTTTCAAGCCTTGATGGAAGTCGGCGAAGCGGAAGGAATTTTGGAAGAAGACGAGCGCGAACTCATCGAAACAATGTATGAATTTTCGGAAACCCGCGCCGCTGAAATTATGACTCCGCGCACCGAAATTTGTGCTTTGCCGATTGTTGCAACCGTCAAACAAGCCCGCGATTTGATTATCGAAGAAAAATATTCGCGTCTGCCGGTTTATCGTGATTCGATTGACAATATCGAAGGCATAATTTATGTCCGCGACCTTTTGAATGCTTGGGCGGAAGGCAATGAAAATCAAACAATCGAAGAACTTTTGCGTCCGGCGTTTTTCGCGCCCGAAACAAAATCCGCCGCTGAACTTTTGAAATCAATGCAGTCGAACCACGTTCAAATCGCTGTCGTTGTTGACGAATACGGCGGCGTTGCCGGGCTTGTTACAGTTGAAGATATTTTGGAGGAAATAGTCGGTGAAATCGAAGACGAAGACATAGAAGCCGAAGAAATTATTGAAATAATCGAGAGTGACGACGGTTATTTGGATGTTCTTGGCTCAACGGAGATCGGCAAAATCGAACGCAAATTGGAAATTGAAATCGAAGACGATGATTTCACAACCATCGCCGGACTCGTCATCAGCGAAGCCGGATATGTCCCGAAAGTCGGTGAAAAACTTTCGTTTCGCGGAATTGATGTCGAAATTCTAAAAACTGACGAAAAACGCATAAATCTTTTAAGAATCAGAAAAGCCGAAAATGAACCAACCGAAACCGAAGACTGAAAAAACCTGCGAATCGTGCGGCGAAAATTTCGATTGCGGCGCAAATACCGAGAAATGTTGGTGCTTTGAAATTGATTTGAGCGCAGAAGTTTTGAAAAATTTAAGCGAGAATTTTAAGAGTTGTCTGTGTCCAAATTGCGTTCAGAGTTACGGCTTCAGTCGTGAAAACGTCAGCAATTCGTCAACTTGATTCTGAACTCGCAACTTGTATTTTTGCTAACACTAATCACGGCTGAAGCCGTAACTCTGAACATTATGAAACTATTTGCCGAACTTAATAACGAAAAACACGAAATTGAAATCAAGCGCGAAGGTGAAAAAGTCTTTGCGAAAATTGATGAGCGCGAATATGAACTAGAAGCGTCGGAAGTCGAGCCGAATGTTTTTTTGCTCAAACACGAACACAAAATTTATCAAATTTATGTCGCACCGAACGGTATTGTCAATCTTAATAACCATCAGTTTGACATAAAAATCACTGACCCGAAACATCTGCGTGGCGCGAATGCTTCAGGCGAAAATGCGGATGGCGCGGCAGAAATTAAAACTGCAATGCCGGGACAATTAGTGAGGATTTTGACCGAAATCGGCGCGGAAATCAAACAAGGTGAAAGCGTTATGGTGGTTGAAGCGATGAAGATGCAAAACGAAATGAAAGCACCGAAAGACGGTATTGTAAAAGAAATTCGCTTTGCCGAAGGCGAAAAAGTCAACGCGGGCGATGTTTTGGCAATTATTGAATAATAATTTTAACCGCGAAAACTGCGAAAGAGTGCGAAAATACTTTAAATAATTTTTCGTATCTTTTCGCGTTTTTCGCGGTTAAAATTAAACACAGACCGCCAATTCTTGATTAACGTAAATTCGTTTGAGCGGCGATTGTAAATTTTCCATCAATTCGGCAAAACCACGAAAGGTTAGTTGTTGTGCGCTGTCGGAAAGCGCGGTTTCGGGCGTTGGGTGAACTTCAACAATTACGCCGTCTGCGCCGACGGCGATTGCCGCTTTTGCCGTTGCGGAAATCAAACTCCGCTTTCCGGTCGCGTGCGAAGGATCAACAATTACGGGCAAATGCGTCATTTCTTTGACCAACGCAACCGCCGCCAAATCGAGCGTATTTCGCAAAGAATTATCAAAACTTTTAATTCCGCGTTCGCACAAAACGACGTTTTCATTTCCGCCGTGGAGCAAATATTCCGCCGCCGCCAACCATTCTTTTACCGTTGCCGATGCGCCGCGTTTAAGCAAAATCGGTTTATCGGTTTTGGATAACTTCCGCAAAAGCGCAAAATTTTGCATATTTCGTGCGCCGACTTGGAGCATATCCGCATAATCGCAAACAATTTCCGTTTCTTCTTCGCTCATCACTTCGGTAATAATCGGCAAACCGGAAATGTCGCCAGCTTCGCGCAATAATCTCAAACCTTCAACGCCCAAACCTTGAAAATCATACGGCGAAGTTCGCGGTTTAAACGCGCCGCCGCGAAGCATTGACGCGCCTAAATCTCGAATTGCCAAAGCCGTCGAAACAACTTGTTCACGCGATTCTACCGAACACGGTCCGCCAATTACAATCGCTTCATTTCCGCCAATTTTTACGTTTTTCACGCGCACAATCGTCTGTCGTTTCGTTTCCGACGAAACAAGCGGAAGCGCGTTTTTCGGTTTTTGTATATTTGTTTTTCCCCAACTGTCTAACATTTTTTTTCTCCCGTTTTAATTTCCAATCAAATAAAAAGTCGTCCAATTTTCTAAATCGTCGGCAATGTTTTCTTTCAAAATTTTCGCGCCGTAAATTTCCGCCGCCCGACGGCTTCCGATTGCCGCATTTTCCGCGTTTTTTTCTTCGATAATTCTTCTGATACTCGAAGCTGTGTCCGCACCGATAATTTGTTGAATTTGTTGTTGCTTCAACAAAAATCTGCGGCATTGTTTCAAGGCTTCGACGTGCGAACGAACCGTCTTTAAATTTTCAAATTCCGCGTCAGATGTTCCGACCAAAACGTGCCTAACTTCTAAAGGTAATTCGTCTAAAACTTTCAAACTCGTTTGTTTCAAAAGACTTACGGCAATTTTAATTTCGCCGACAATCTTATTTTTAAGCGGCACGACAGCATAATTTGCGTTTCCGTTTTGTAGAGTTTTGAAAGTTTCTGCAAAATCCGCACATTCCAAAATCTGCGCCGCGTTACCGAACATTTTCAGCACTGCTTCTTCGCTGTAACTTCCCTTTACGCCTTGAATTGCAATCAAACTCATTAGTAAATCTCCGCTATTTTTCCAATATTTTCGACTTGCAAACGCCGCGATTCGGTTATAATTCGTTTATAAATTCGTTCAAGCGCATCAGATTTCAAATGCTCATTATTTTCTGCACAAACGCGCCGCAAAATTGCTTCTTCGCGGTCTAAATCAACAATCGGCAAACCTGCTTGTGCTTTAACAATGCCGATTTTCCGCGCAATTTTTGCACGTTCATTCAAAAGCCTCACAATTTCGCCGTCAATTTCGTCCATTTCAATCCGAAGGTTTTCAAGTTTCATAAATTTAAATACAAAAAAGCCGTGAACTTTTTTCTAAGTTTCACGGCTGTTCGTTTAATCTTTTTTAGTTTGCAAACTATTTCAGACACAACTTAATTCCAGCCGCCTTGGTAAAAAAGTAGCTAAAATAAAAGTTAAAGTTGTTGCTGAAATTTTGCATTTTTTTGCTTTGAACGAATCAAAGTAGATTTAGCCTACCCAAGTTTTCGGCGCGTGTCAAGAAAAAAATTAAATAACGTCAGTTCGGGATAAGAAAAACCGACTGGAGCGCAAGCGTCCCGCTTG
>CAZJQP010000069.1:0-25710 GCA_964548225.1 uncultured Blastocatellaceae bacterium
GTTTTCCGCCCATCAACGGGAATTTGGTATCAAATGAGAAGCACGGCGGGATTTGTGGCATTGCAGTTTGGAGTTTCGACGGATATTCCCACTCCAAACTCTTTCGTGCCTTGATAGGGTTAGTAAATAATGAAAAAAGCGGGTTTAATTTTCTTTAAATTAAGCCGCTTTTTGTTTTTTCTGCAAAGGAATTTACTTGCAAACGTCTTGATTAGTTGCAAGCATCATAAACGGTGGCTTGCAACAGGCTCAACTCGGAGTAGAATAGATACAGAAAATTTTCAGGAGTAAAATTAAAATAAGATGCGTAACAAAAATCGTTTTTACGGCAAAGCCTTAACTTTGTTCATTTTTTTCAGTTTTTTAATCAGCAGTTTTCCGGTAAAAGCACAAAATGTTGTTACTTCGGACGATCTTTCGGGTGGATTTATTGTTCGCAGTTCGGCAAAAGTTGTTCAGAAAAAAGTTGTTGCCAAAGTCTCTTCAAATATTAAACGCATCAGAACCAAAGTCGCGGATACGACCAAGCGAATCCGCAAACAAACTGTAATTGTTGCTAAAACTCAGCCAAAACGAACGAAAATTATTGAAGTAAATCCGACAGCGGTAGCAAAAGTCAACACTTCAACGAGCAAATCGAGAGAGGAAGGCTCGAAGATTTTTGCGGGAGTCGGAGAATATTTTTTGAATCGCGGCGAAATTGATAAGGCGGTTGAGGCTTTTCGAGAAGCGGCGTTAATGGACGAAAAAAACATCGCGGCAAGACAAGGTTTCAGCGAAGCTCTGACACAAAAAGGCAATTCGCTTCTCGAAGCGGATGATCAAGTTAAAGCCCGCTCTTATTTTCTCGAAGCGATAAAATATAACGAACTTAATGCCGGTGCATTTGCGGGTTTGGGTGAAGTTTATGATTTGACGAATGAAAATGATAAAGCCCTTGATAGTTATAAAAAAGCGATTGCTTTAGATCCGAGTTTAACTGAAATTTATGGTTCGCTCGGCATTTTGTATTATCAGAAAGGTGAAATTTCAGAAGCTGATTCATACATCACAAAGGCTTTGGAAACTAGCGGCGACAACGCCGAAACGCAATTTTTCGTCGGGTTGGTGCGTTTCAAACAAAACCGTTTGCCGGATGCGATCAAAGCGTTTCAGACTGCTGTTAAACTCGACCCTGATTATTCTGAAGCCTACTATTATCTTGGCGAATCATATGACCAATCGGGCAAAAATGCCGAAGCGATTGCAGCATATAAAGAAGCTGTTCGCATCAATCCGAAATATGTCGAAGCGTGGTTTGATTTGGGAGTAGCGTATAACAACGGAGAAAAATACGAGGAAGCTGTTACGGCATATAAAGAAGCGATTAAATTGCGAAACAGTTTCGGTGAAGCCTATTCGAATCTGGGAGATGTTTATCGGCAGTTAAATAAATTCGACGAAGCCGTCAGTGCATATCGTTTGGCGACTACTTTTATCAAAGATGATGCCGAACTTTACACGAATTTCGGTTTGTCGGCGGCGCGGCTTGCTCTTGATCCTACGCGGCGGTCTTTTTGGAATTCAGCAATTGAAAATTTCAAAAAAGCACTCGAAATAAAGCCGGATTTCATCAACTACTCAAATGTTGGCTGGGCATATTTGAATGCAGCGCAAAGTGATTTTACATTTAATTTGAAAACCGATGCCGAAAGCAAACTCCAACTTGCCAAACCGTATCTCTTGGAAGCACTCAAGTTAAACGATAAGTTTGCGGCTTCGTATTTCAACTTAGGTATGGTGCAGTCGGACTTAAACGAAACAAAAGATGCAATTCAATCGCTTAAACGCGCCAATGAATTGCGAAAGGATTGGATTCCGGCTTTGAATGAACTCGGTATTGCCTATCGCAATGATAATGATTTTGACAATGCCGCCAAACAATTTAAGCGAGTTTTGGAAATTGATGAAACCTTTGCGAGTGCAATTTTCAATCTCGGCGAAACCGAATTTCAGCGTAAAAACATAAACGAGGCAAAAAAAGCGTATCAAAAACTTTTGAAACTCGGTCAAAATCAACTTGCATTGCGTCTTGACCTGATTTCAAAAGGTGCAGTGAAAAAATAAAAAAAGGTAATTGCTGTAAATTAACACTTACAAGGAAAGCAGATTTATTAAAAATAAGGCTGTTTGAAAACTTTGAAAAAGATGATTAAATACCAAGACGCACTCAAAATAGTCGTGAAATTAACTGCATTTGACACGTTTATTTAGTATGCGTCTTGGTTTTTTTGATTTCTCACACAGTTTGCAACGTATTATTTGTGATTAAGCCTTTGGACAATAGTTAAGTAACTGTAATTTGGGATTAATGGAAAAAAATAAAACTCAATGAAATTTAATTTGAAAATCGAAGAAGGTGTGCCTTTAGCTGATTTGACAACCTTGAAAATCGGCGGCAAGGCACGCCTTTTTGTCCGCGCCGAAAGCGAGGAACAAGTTTTCAATGCCTTTAGTTTTGCCGATGAAAATGATATTCCTTTGGTAATTTTAGGAGGCGGCAGCAATGTTTTAATTTCTGATGCGGGTTTTGACGGACTTGTTTTGCAAATTGGATTGAAAGGAATTCAAGTTAAAGAAAATATTATCACAGCGCAAGCGGGCGAAGATTGGGATGAATTCGTTAAATTTTGCGTAGGAGAAAAATTAGCCGGAATCGAATGTTTAAGTGGAATTCCGGGGTTTGTCGGCGCGGTTCCTGTTCAAAATGTCGGAGCTTACGGTCAGGAAGTTTCAGAAACCATTACAAAAGTTCGTGTTTTCGACCGCAAATCGAAGCAAATCCTAGAACTTGGAAATACCGATTGTAAATTTGCATATCGTTCGAGCATTTTCAACACAACCGACAAAAACCGTTTCATCGTTTTAGCAGTCGAATTTAATTTGATCACAGACGGGAAACCGAAAATTGTTTATAAAGATTTGAAAGAAGTTTTTGTAGGAAAACGCCCGAATCTGCAACGCACACGCGAAGCAGTCTTAAAAATTCGCCGCGCTAAATCAATGGTTATTGATGAAAATGATTTAAATTCCAGAAGTGCAGGTTCATTTTTCAAAAATCCGATTGTCGAAATTGATCAGCTCAAAGAATTGCCGGAAAATACGCCGAATTTCAAAGTTGACGACCGGCGCATTAAAATTCCCGCCGCGTGGCTCATAGAAAATGCCGGTTTTCAAAAAGGTTATAAAAAAGAAAATGCCGGATTATCGGAAAATCATACGCTCGCGCTGATCAATCGCGGCGGCGCAAGTGCGAGAGAAATAATTGCTCTAAAAGATGAAATTCAATCCAAAGTAAAAGCAAAATTCAACATAGAACTTGTTCCTGAGCCGATTTTTATTGGTTTTGAATAATAAAAAAGAAAACCGCCAAGAACTCGTGTAAAATCTTGACGGTTTTCTTAACCATCCGACCAAGATGGTTAGATGAGGTATTAGAGGAAGTGAAGTTATATGGATATTTTTCCTCTTCTGATACATAACGCACCGTTTGGAGAAAAAAAGTAACAAAAAAAATTAATTATTTAAAATAATTCGAAAAAATCTTGTAAAATTATCAATTTCGTGATGCAATAATCTTGCTGCAAACTGTAATAACCGACCTAAAAAGTTTTTCCTTCCATTGAAATTAAAATTTGTATTTTTTTACTGAATGGCTGCACTTAAAAGATGGGGGAAAATAACAAATCATAAAATTTTGCAGTGATAGATTTGTTAAAAAAAACAATTTTACTGCCAAGTCGAAAAAAAGGAGAAAATTATTATGAATGAAGATGTCAAAAAAGAATTGTCAGAGGAAAATAAACCTGACAGGCGAAAATTTTTGGGCAAAATAGGCAAAGCCGCTGTCGGCATAACTGCTGCCGCCACGATTGTTCCTTATTTTGAACCGAAAGGGAAAATCTTCGGACAAAACAGCCGTAGCACGATTCCGGGTTTCGACCCGCGCCGAGCAGGGAAATGTATGCAACTCAGAATGAATGCGGCAGAGGCAAATTATCTGAATACTTCAAGTTTTCCGCGCATAAATAACGGCGATGAAGGATTGTATCCGAACAAAATTGGCAATTATTCCAAAGGATTGCCGCATCAAGCAAACGGCGAAGTTGATTTGAATGCGTATAATGCACTTGTTAATGCTTTGGCTACCCAAAGTCCTACCCATTTCGAGCAAATTCCGCTTGGCGGCACAGTTAAGTTGACCAATCCGCAATGTGGGCTGGCATTTGATATGGAAGGCGCAGATTCTTTCAGCTTTGTCCAACCGCCTGCACCTGCTTTTGCGAGCCGCGAAATTGCCGCCGAAATTGCTGAAAATTATTGGATGGCTCTGTTGCGCGACGTGCCTTTTACGAATTACACGAGCAATGCAATTGCAACCGCCGCCGCCGCCGATTTGACACTTTTCGGAGCAGACTTTAAAGGTGCAAAAGAACCGAACGGAACGGTTTCGCCGAATCTTCTTTTTCGCGGACTTACAGCGGGCGACAAAGCCGGACCTTATATGTCGCAGTTTTGGTATCAACCGTGCTTTTTCGGCGCAAATGAAGTAAATCAAAAAATCAAAACCGTTCTTGGCGTGGGCAATGGCGGCGCGAATTATATGACCGATTTTGCAAGCTGGCTTTCGATTCAAAACGGCGTTGCGCCTCCGAGCGGCGACATTTTTGACCCGACGTTTAGGTATATGCGAAACGGACGCGACCTTGGTCAATGGGTTCATATTGACGTTTTGTTTCAAGGCTATTTTCAAGCGTTTTTGTGCATTGCCGGAATGGGTGTTCCGTTTGACGCGGGAAATCCATATACAAATTCGGTAACGCAAAATGGTTTCGGAACATTCGGCGGACCGCACATTGCGACGCTTTTATGCGAAGTTTCAACTCGTGCGCTGAAAGCGGTTTGGAATCAAAAATGGCTTGTTCACCGACGACTGCGACCGGAAGTTTTTGCCGCCCGTGTTCATCGGACGCTTTACAACAGCGCAAATTATCCGGTTCATCCTGATATTTTAACTTCGATAAATACAAACACACGGCTCGGCGGATTTTTGCCAGCCGGAAACGCGCTTTTGCCGATGGCTTTCCCTGAAGGCTCACCAACGCATCCGGCTTACGGTGCAGGACACGCCACAGTTGCAGGCGCGTGTGTAACTATTTTGAAAGCGTGGTTTGACGAATCTTTTGTTATTCCGAATCCGGTTGTGCCTGATGCAAACGGTTTGAATTTAGTCCCATATTCGGGCGACACTCTGACGGTTGGCGGTGAGCTAAACAAAATCGCTTCGAATGTCGCTAACGGTAGAAACATCGCCGGAGTTCATTGGCGTTCCGACGCAACCGAATCGCTGAAATTGGGCGAAGCGATTGCCATCAGTATTTTGAAAGACCAAAAGGCTTGCTACAACGAGATTTTCAATGGCTTTTCGGTAACGAAATTCGACGGCACGACGATTATCGTTTAAACATTAACTAATACAGAAACGCGCAAGAAATAAGGGTGTCTTTCTTTTGGACTGACACGCTTATTTCTTGCGCGTTTCTGCATTGGAACTTTTTTTGTATAATCAAAGATTTGAAACGCAACAATTAAAATGCCAAAACGAACAGATATACATAAAATCTTAATCATCGGTTCAGGTCCGATTGTTATTGGTCAGGCTTGTGAATTTGATTATTCGGGAACGCAAGCCTGCCGCGCTTTGAAACAGGAAGGTTTCGAGGTTGTTCTCGTAAATTCAAATCCGGCGACGATTATGACCGATCCCGAAATTGCCGATAAAACTTACATTGAACCACTGACAGTTGAAACGGTTTCGGCGATTATCGAAAAAGAAAAACCTGACGCACTTTTGCCGACAGTTGGTGGTCAGACAGGTTTGAATTTGTCGGTTGAACTTTACGAGCAAGGAGTTTTGGACAAATTCGGCGTGAAATTGATTGGCGCAAACGTCGAATCAATCAAAGTTGGGGAAGACCGCGAGCTTTTCAAAAAAGCGATGGACGAAATCGGCATTCCGTCGGCAAAAGGCGGTTTCGCACACACTTGGGAAGAAGCAAAAAAGATTGTCGAAACGACAGGTTATCCGGCGATTATTCGTCCTGCATTTACATTGGGCGGAACAGGCGGCGGAACGGCTTATAATCCCGAAGAATTTGAAGAAATTGTCGAAAGAGGATTGAGTGCGTCGCCGATTTCGCAGGTTTTGATTGAAGAATCTATTTTGGGCTGGAAAGAATACGAACTCGAAGTAATGCGCGATCTTAATGATAATGTCGTAATTATTTGTTCGATTGAAAATTTCGATCCGATGGGCGTTCACACCGGCGATTCGATTACGGTTGCACCCGCGCAAACCTTGACAGATGTTGAATATCAGCGTTTAAGAGATATGTCAATCGCCTGTATTCGCAAAGTCGGCGTTGAGACCGGCGGCTCGAATATTCAGTTTGCAGTTAATCCCGAAAACGGCGACGTGCGAATTATCGAAATGAATCCGCGTGTTTCGCGTTCTTCGGCTTTAGCTTCAAAAGCGACAGGTTTTCCGATTGCAAAAATCGCCGCAAAATTGGCAGTTGGTTATACTTTGGACGAAATCCCGAACGATATTACAAAGAAGACTCCGGCGAGCTTTGAACCGACGATTGATTATGTCGTAACGAAAATTCCGAAATGGGCATTTGAGAAATTTCCCGGTGCAGAGGACGTTTTGGGAACACAAATGAAATCCGTCGGCGAGGTAATGGCAATCGGCAGAACCTTTAAGGAATCGCTTTTCAAAGGATTGCGTTCATTGGAAGCCGTTAAGCCTTTAAGATTAGAAGGCATTCCCGATTACGTTTTACAGCAGAAGTTGGCGCGTCCGAATTCAAATCGTTTTTCGTATTTGACTTATGCACTTCGGAACGGTTATTCGATTGAGGAAATTCATCGTTTGACGAAAATTGATCCTTGGTTTCTCGAACAATTACAAGAAGTTATGCAACTTCAAGCGCGGATTGACGGACGTGCTTTAAACGATGTTCCGAGCGAAGTCTTACGCACCGCGAAAGAGTTTGCTTTGAGCGACAGACGAATTTCTTATTTGACCAATTCAACCGAAAACGAAGTTCGTGAACAACGCAAAAATCTCGATATAAAACCTGTTTATAAACGAGTTGACACCTGCGGCGCGGAGTTTGAATCGCACACGCCTTATCTTTATTCGACTTATGAAGAAGAATGCGAAGCCGAACCGACAACACGGCGAAAAATTATGATTTTAGGTTCGGGACCGAATCGAATCGGGCAGGGAATCGAGTTTGATTATTGCTGTTGCCACGCATCATTCGCGCTTCGAGATGCTGATTTTGAAACAATTATGGTCAATTGCAATCCTGAAACCGTTTCGACCGATTACGATACTTCTGACCGTTTATATTTTGAGCCTTTGACGTTTGAAGATGTGATGAACATCATCGAAACCGAACAACCGGAAGGAGTAATTGTCCAATTCGGCGGACAAACGCCTTTAAATTTGGCAGACAGATTGCACAACGCCGGAGTTCCGATTATCGGAACAACGCCTGATTCGATTGATTTGGCAGAAGACAGAAAAAGATTTTCGGCACTTTTGCAAGATTTAACAATTCCGCAACCTGAAAACGGAACTGCCGTGTCATCTGAAGAAGCAAAAGCAATCGCAAATAAAATCGGTTATCCGGTTGTTGTGCGTCCGTCCTTTGTTCTTGGCGGACGTGCGATGGCAATTGTTTATGATGAACAAACTTTGGACGAATATATGCGTTCAGCGGTTGATGCTTCGCCGGAAAAGCCGATTTTGATTGATAAATTCCTTGAACGCGCCGTTGAAATTGATGTTGATGCTTTGGCAGATGAAACGGCTGTCGTAATTTGCGGAATTCAGGAACATATTGAAGAAGCCGGCATTCATTCCGGCGATTCTTCGAGCGTTTTGCCCGCACAAAGAATTTTGCCGGAACATCTTGAAACCATTAAACACTACACAAACAATCTTGCTAAAGCATTAAAAGTCGTCGGTTTAATGAATTTGCAATTAGCAATAAAAGACGACCGCGTTTATGTCATTGAAGTCAATCCGAGAGCTTCGCGCACCGTTCCTTTTGTGGCAAAAGCGACGGGAATTCCGCTGGCAAAAATCGCATCTTTGATAATGTCCGGCGCGAAACGATTAGCCGAATTCGATTTGCCCGAAATTTTGAATGTTCCAAGGATTTTTGTTAAATCACCTGTGTTTCCCTTCAAAAAATTTGCCGGAGTTGATCCCATTTTAGGACCTGAAATGCACTCGACAGGCGAAGTTATGGGCGTTGGTGAAACTTTCGGCGAGGCTTTCGGCAAAGCGATGGAAGGAGCATTTATAACTTTGCCTATGAGAGGCAAAGCCTTCATCTCTGTCAATGATTCCGACAAAGGTCAAGCGGTTATTCTCGCCCGAAGATTGAAAAATCTCGGTTTCGATTTAGTCGCCACCTACGGCACAACCAAACGTCTCCAAGAAGTCGGCTTAAATTGCGAAACGGTCTTTAAAGTCAACGAAGGTCGTCCGAATATTGCCGATTTAATTAAACAAGGCGAAATTTCATTAATCATAAACACACCGCTTGGAAAGACATCACATTACGACGAAAAGGCTATTCGCAAATCCGCTTTGCAATTCAACGTCCCGACAGTAACAACCATCACCGGCGCAGAGGCTTTAATCGAAGCTATCGGATTCAAATTAAACGGAGATAAGATTACTGTTAGAAGTTTGCAAGAAATTCACGAAAACAATAAGACTGAAATTGCCAACGGTTAAGCAAAATTTTGCATTTTATTGGTTTTTGTGGGTTTGTTTGATAAGAAAAATGGTTTTGTAAAAACTTGGCGCGATTAAATTTGTCAATTTGTTTCTGCGCCTTGTTACGATTTTTTGATTTCGGTAAAATTGAGGTAATATGCAAGTCAAAACTGCGACGGACGAGATACAAAATTACCTGATAGATGCAAGCAATTTGCAAGGCGGATATGCCGAAAAACTTTTTATTCCAGAAACGGCGGAAGAAATTGCGGAGATACTCAAAGAAGCCTACGAAAAACAGATAAAAGTAACAATTTCCGGCGCGAGAACGGGAACTGTCGGGGGCGCAATTCCGTTTGGCGGGATAATTATTTCGCTTGAAAAGCTGAATAAAATCAAAGAAATCAATAAATCCGAAAATTTTGCGACGGTTGAAGCGGGTGTAATCTTAAATGATTTCCAAAAAGCCGTTGAAAGTGAAAATCTTTTCTATCCGCCTGACCCGACGGAGTGGAGTTGTCAGATTGGTGGCACGATTTCGACAAATGCGAGCGGCGCAAGGAGTTTTAAATATGGTGCAACAAGGGAATTTGTCGAAGAATTGGAAATCGTTCTCGCAAACGGTGAAATTCTCAGATTAAAACGCGGCGAAAATCTCTCGAAAGACGGGTTTATCGAACTCAAAACCGAAAATGGCAACACAATAAAAGCCAAATTACCAACATACAAACAACCAAATGTCCGCAAAAACACGAGCGGATACATAACGGGAGAAACTATTGACGCGATTGATTTATTTATCGGGAGCGAAGGCACGATTGGAATCATTACCCAAGCAAAATTAAGGCTTTTACCCAAACCCGAATCTTTTTTTTCGGGCATAATTTTCTTTGAAAATGAAGAAAATCTCTTAAAATTTGTTCACGAAGCCAGAGATTTGTCATTCAACACAAGACAAGAAGCAATCAAAAATCAAAAATCAAAAATCAAAAATCAAATTGATGCGAGTTTGATTGAGTATTTTGACGAAAACGCTTTGAAATTTATCTCTGAAAAGTTTCCTGATGTGCCTGAAAGTGCAAAAGGCGCGATATTTTTTGAGCAGGAAACGACTGCCGAAACGGAAGATGAACTTTTAGAAGCGTGGAACGAACTTTTAGAGAAAAACAACGCGGATTTAGATAAATCTTGGTTCACGACGACGGAGCAAGACCGCGAAAAAATGCGCGAATTTCGCCACGCGCTTCCGGTTTCCGTCAATGAAAGGATTGTTCGTTACAAACAAAAGAAAATCGGAACAGATATGGCTGTGCCGGATGACAAATTTGCTTCGTTTTTGAAATTTTACAAAGAAAAATTAGACAATTCGGGGCTTGAATATGTAATTTTCGGGCATATCGGCGACAATCATCTGCACGCGAATATGATTCCGAAAGACGAAGCGGAAGCAACACGCGCAAAATATCTTTACGGAAGATTTATTGCTCAAAGTATTATGCTCGGCGGGACAATTTCGGCGGAACACGGCATCGGAAAACATAAAAGTAAATATCTTTATGTCCAATATGGCGAAAGATTTTTGAACGAAATGGCGGAATTGAAACGCTCTTTCGATGCAAAAGGGATTTTAGGGCGCGGAAATATGTTTGATGAGAAATTTTTGAGCGTGAGTCAGTAGTTAAAAGGTGATTTTTTTTAGAAACCACAAAAAAACACAAAAAGACACGAAAAAATTCTCCTTAAAATCGGGAGTTTTTCTGCGGAAAAAATAATTAGACAAGTTTCCAAACTAAAAGCGAAGATTTTTTTCAACGCAAAGACGCAAAGACGCAAAGGCGCAAAGATTTATTGACTATTTGGCTGAAAAATCCTGCGCCGAAACAACAAATTCTTAAAACTTTGCGTCTTTGCCACTTTGCGACTTTGCGTTAAAATCTTTAACTCTCACACTTTCAGACGTTTATTTTGGAAAATTATTTATTATTTCCGCAGAAATTGTCATAAAGTAAGCGGAAAAAATAATTATTTCCGAGGAAAATATTTTAAAGTAAGCGGAAAAAATAAAAAAAATCTCGGAAAAATTTTTTTTTTTTGGGAATTTAATCATAAAAGAGTGGATTTTTATCGCAAAATTCCACTCTTTTGTTTTAAAAGAGTGGGAAAAAATTATAAAAGAGTCGGAAAAAATTATAAAAGAGCGGAAAAAAATCATAAAAGAGTAGAAAATAATCATAAAAGAGCGGAAAACAATCGTAAAAGAACAGTCTTTTTCGTCAAAAAAAGGCAGAAACACGACTGTTAAGGAGTGTGTCGGAGTCAAAAAAGGCAGAAACACGACTGTTAAGGAGTGTGTCAAGATTAGAATTAGCAACACACTCCCTAACGGTCGTGTTTCTGCCATTTTGTTTGCTTAATTGCGTGAAATCGCGGTAAAAGTTAGAATTATTCTTTCGGTTTTACAAGAAAATAAAGGGAAATTTAACTTAATGATAAAAGCTATACTTTTCGATTTTAACGGCGTGATTATTGATGATGAGCCGATTCAGATGCGGGCTTATCAAGAAATCTTAAAAGATGAAGGCATCGAACTGACGGAAGAAGATTATTATTCGTGTCTTGGGATGGACGACAAAACTTTTACTCGTGCGGCGTTTGAACGTGCGGGAAAAACGGTTGATGAAAACAAAATTTTGGAAATAATGCTGGCAAAATCAAACCGTTGGCGAGATATGATTGCCGAAAATCTACCTCTTTTTGACGGCGCGGAAAATTTTATCCGTAAAATGTCGAAGGAATTTACTTTAGGTATAGTTTCGATGGCGCGGCGCGAGGAAATCGAATATGTTTTGGAACGCGCAAACCTGAAAGATTGCTTTTCGACGATTGTTTCCGCCGAAAATGTTTCTGCGCCCAAACCAAATCCCGAATGTTATAAAATTGGATTCAGACAAGTTGACGCGGCGCACACTTCGCATAAACATTTGCCGATTACACACGCCGAATGTCTGGCAATCGAAGACAGTCCGCAGGGAATTTTAGCGGCAAAAGCCATCGGTTTGAAAACTTTAGCCGTCGTGAACACAGTTTCCGAAGAAAAAATGCGCGAAGCCAGTGCAGATTCCGTTGCCAAAAGATTGGATGATTGGATGCCTGAATCTTTAAGGCGCGTTTTTGTTTAAAAAGAAGGGGAGAAAGGGAGAAAGGGAGAAGGGGAGAAAGGGAGATTAGGAGATTGGGAGATTTGAATGAGTGGGAAAATTGTTAGGCATCAAGACTTGGAAGTTTATAAAAAGGCTTTTATGGCGGCGATGCGAATTTTTGAACTCACAAGGAATTTTCCCAAAGAAGAAACTTATTCTTTGACCGACCAAATCTTGCGTTCTTCGCGTTCGGTGTGTGCAAATATCGCCGAAGCGTGGCGTAAACGCCGTTATGAAGCGGCTTTTTGTGCTAAATTGAGCGATTCCGAAGGCGAAGCGGCGGAAACTCAAACTTGGTTAGAATTTTCCGTCCGTTGCGGTTATATGGAAAAAGAGACAGGCAGAGAATTATTCAGAGAATACGACGAAATAATCTCAATGCTTGTAGCAATGATAAATAATCCTGAAAAATGGATTCTCCCGTCAGGAGAAAAGAAGAAGGGAAGATGGGGAGATGGAGAGAAAGGAAGATAGAGGAATGAAGAAAAGGGAAGTATTATCTCCCTTTCTCCCTTTCTCCCCTTCTCCCCTTCTAAAATTATGAGTGAACATCAAATTTCCCGCGCCGAAGCGGGCGAAAATTTATTGAATTGTGCCACATATTTGGCGGAATCTATCAAAAGTGCGGACGGGCATTCGGACGCGATGAAGGAAATTGTGCCGCGATTTCTTTTGAAGGAAAATGTTGACCTTGCGGCGGGGCTTTCCGATACGATTGAAGACCCTTTTTCGCGTGATTTGTTATTAACTTTGGTGGCGGAGAAGTGTGCCGCGATTGATGATGACGAATATGCGTTTCAACTTATCGAAGCAATGGAAGATTTCGGCAATCAGCTTCGGGCGCGTGAGAAAGTTGCGTTGGTTAAAGCACAAAAAGGCGATTTGGAAAAGGCTTTTGAGATTGCGGAAGAGCTTGAACATCCTGACGAAGTGTTTGCCGAAGTCGCTTTGCGAGAAGCAATGCGCGGAGATGAAAAAGATGCGCTCGAAACGCTCGAAGAAATCGAATTTCCTTACACCAAATCTACGGCTTTGCAAAATATTGCTCATTTTTATCTGAATAATAACGAAATACCCAAAGCCGTAAAGTTTTTAGATTCGGCAAAAAAAGAATCAGAAGACATTGAATTCATCGAAGAACAAATTCGCGCCTTTGTTGAAATAGGAAACGGTTTTCTCGCCGTCAAAGAAAACGGCAAAGCTATCCAAACTTTCGATAAAGCTAAAACAATTACCGAAAATCTTGACAATATTCATCGAGATTCGTTTTTTGCAGACATTTCGCTCGGATTTCTTTATGCCGGAAGTCTGGATTTGGCGGACAGAACGCTCGATTTGGTTACGGATAAAACTCAAATGGTTACGGCACTTCTGGGTTTTTCGCAACATTTTCATAACAAAGGCGAAGAAACCGACGCTTTTGAGGCGTTGGAAGAAGCCTACGCGATTATGAAATCGCAAAAAGATTTGGAAATTAGAGATTCGAGAACTCGTTATCGTCTTTGGACGGCTTGCGCGATACTTTTCGCCAAATACGGCAAGGAAGAAAGAGCCATAGAGATAGCTTCCGAAATACCCGAAGAACAAACGCAGATGTCTTCTTTAAGACAAACGGCGGAAGTTTTTGCCGCACAGGGCAAAGATGAATTTTCCGCGCAAGCCATCAAAGCAATCGCTGATGAAGGTTACAAAATGCTCGCGTTTATCGGAATGGCAGACGCGAAAAACCAACTCGAAGCCACCGAAGAAGCAATAAAATATTTAAACGATGCCCATTACCACGCCGGATTGGTTGATCGCTTCGCTCTGCGCTCGGAAGGTTTTAACGATATTGCCAAAAGATTGTTTGAACTTGGCGAAACCGCCAAAGCAAGGGAAATCTGCACCGAAAATCTGGAAACAATCACGCAAATAAAAGACGAAAGCGTCCGCGCCGTTGCGCTTACAAACCTTTCGGATTTATACAACGAAGCCGAATTTGAACTAACCGACGCAGAAAAAGAAATTTTGCAAACGATTATCCGAAAAGCCGAAGCCTAAAGTTCTGAGTCTAAACTTCAGTTTGCCGCAAACGCGAGCAAAGCAAAGCATTTGCTTGCGCTGATTAGCTCAATGCCGATGCGGAATAAGAAAAACCGACTGGAGCGCAAGCGTCCCGCTTGCAAACGCCGCGTTTTTCAGCGGTGTAACGGCGTTTGTTCACCCTGACTTCCGTGTAATCCGAAACTTTTTCGCGTTTCACGCTCATTGCAAGCGGGGACGCTTGCGCTCCAGTCAATCTCTCTTATTGACGTTAGCTTGAATGTTAATTAACGCAGAAACCGCTTCGCTTCGCCGGCGGTTTCTGCCGCCTAAAGGCGGGACTCAAAACAATTTATTTTAATGAAAGCATCTGAATATCGGCTTCGATTGTGCCGGTGCTGAATGCAACGCGGCGATTGTCGCGTGAAATCGCCGGAGAATTGATAAATTGCGGCATATTCGAGAGAATTTCGCGGACTTGTTTGGTTTGGGTGTTGATAACCGCAAGTTTATCGTCCACCGTGCCGAGAATATGGATGTTATCGGCAAACCACGCCGGACGATTGAAGTTTTCCGAGATTCTTTCGTAGGAATTTGTTTCAATCGAATAAACAAAAAGTTCCGAAGATTCAATATCCAACTCGTTTCCGCTCCAACCCGCAATCTTTTTGCCGTCCGGCGACCAAGACCAAGGAATAAAAAAATCACCTTTATCATTTACCCTCGGAAATTTGAAGGGTGTTTGCGCGGAAAAATCGGTTTCAAGATTATTTATGAAAGAATCGCTTTCAATCATTGTATATGCCAGACGTTTACCGTCGGGTGATAGAAACGGATAATAAACTCCTTTGCCTTCAGTCTTGGTAATTTGTCGGCGATTTGAACCATCGGCGTTCATAATGTAGGCTTCATAATGTCCGTCGGCATTTGAATAAAACGTAATTTGATTTCCATCGGGCGAAAATCGTGGCACACGGTCGCGCCCTGCGTCATTGGTCAGTAAATTCCACTTCGTTTCGCCCGATTTGACCAAAATTATATCTTCTTGTGTTTCTCCCGTAACATAAAAAACAATCGAATTTCCGTCAGGCGCAAAATCAGGCGTTCGCATTCGTTTTGTGCCTTCGGTAACGGCTTCCGGTTTGCCGACAATTTGCATTTTTGCCGTGTCAAATTCCGCTTTGTAGATGTTTTCGATACGCGAACGTCTGGCGTAAATCAAATTTTTCCCGTCTTTTGAAAGTGTTAAAAGCCAACTTTGCGCCGGAGTCGAAGAAAGTGATTCGGGTTCGCCGATCGGTTCGCCTTTTTTCTGATTAACCGCAATTCGCCAAAGACTCGCCGCACCATTTCGATTACTACAGAAATAAATAAAACTTCCATCCGGCGACCAAACCGGACTCCAATCAAATGCCGCGTCTTTGGTTAATTGAACAGCGTCGCCGCCCTCAATCGAAACCGTCCATAAATCACGTTGATTGCGTTCATCTCTCGAATAAAAGACGATTTTTGTGCCGTCCGGCGAAAAATTCGGTTGAAGCACCGGACGATTTGTTTTTATTTGCCGTTTTTCGCCGTTTAGATTGACAATCCAAAGCTCTCCGGGACGACTTCCGGCAAGCGGATCGGTAAAATCTGCCGAACTGAAAGCGATTTCCTTACCATCCGGCGACCAAGTTGGCGTAAAACCGAAATCAGTTAAACGTCTGACCGATTCGCCCGTTGCTCCCATCAGGAAAATGCCGCCGCCGTTGCGCGAAGAACGAAATGCAATCTGTTCGCCGTTAGGTGAAAACGCGGGTTGTTTATCTTCCGCCGTCGAATCGGCAGTTAAGTTTTGCGCGTTTGTGCCTCCGATTCTTTGCCAGTAAATATCGAGGTTTCCTTTGTTATCCCGCGTGTAAAGCAAAGTCTTTCCGTCGGGCGAAATGTTGGGAAAACTTTCTTCGCCCGCATAATCGGTTAATTGCGTAGTAATCGCCGTGTTCCAAATTGAGGTTTGCGGTTTCTTTTCGGCAAATTTCCAAAAATAAATTGCCGTCGCCGCCGCGCCAATCGCCAAAAATAAAAAGGCGGAAGCAAAAATCCAATAAAATCTGCGAGTTTTGGCGCGTTCGCGGGTGGTTGCCAAAGAGCCGCTTCGCAAAGACGGCGAAGAATCAACTTCTCGCTTGGCACGTTTCAAATCTGCGCGAAAATCGGAAGCGGTTTGATAGCTCAAATCTGCGTCTTTTTCTAAGGCTTTGACAAGAATTTGGTCGAGTTCGGGAGAAATCTCGGCGTTTAAGGAACTTGCCAACGGCGGATCGTGCGACAAAATCGCTTGAAATGTGGCTTGGCGGTTTTCTTTTTTGAACGGATTGATATTTGTCAGCAATTCATATAAACAAACGCCCAAACTCCAAAGGTCAGTGCGATGATCAACGTCGTCGTCCGCCACTTGTTCGGGCGACATATAAGCCGGAGTTCCGATAATGATGCCTTTTGCCGTGGCGGAATAATTCCGCATCGTATTTAAGTCAACTTCGCTCAATTTTGCCAAACCGAAATCGAGAATTTTGACATAACCATCGGGGCGAACCATTATATTTTCGGGTTTGATGTCGCGGTGAATGATTTTTCGTTCGTGTGCGGCGGCGAGTGCTTCACAGGCTTGAATGATAATTGCCAGAATTTCTTTTAATTTGAGATTTCCGCCGATAAGTTCACGCAAAGTTTTCCCTTCAACGTATTCGGTAGCGATATAATTGATGCCTTCGTATGTTCCGACATCGTAAATCGTTACAATATTCGGATGATTCAGCGCGGAAATTGCCCGCGCTTCGAGTTGAAATCTCTTTACGCGCTCATCGTCGGTAGTATATTCCGAAGGAAGTATTTTCAGCGCGACTTTGCGGCGCAATTTTTCGTCTTTTGCCAGATAAACTTCGCCCATTCCTCCCGCACCGAGAAGTTTTTCGATAACATAATTGCCGATTGATTTATTTATTAAATTTGCATTTGAAACGGCGGTTTCTTCGGCGGCAAGATTCTTGGCGGCAATGTTCATCGCCGATTTGTTGAGAAAACTTTCGCTCTCTTTATTGGCACTCAAAAGGCTCAAAACTTCCTTTTTTAATTCATCGTCGCCATTTGTCCGCGCAGAAAGAAACGCTTCGCGCTCGGCTTCCGGCAAATCAAGCGCGGCATCGAAAAGTTCGTCAATTTGTTTCCATCTATCTTGATTCACAATTTTTTAACGCAAAGGTGCAAAGACGCAAAGACGAAAAGAAAAGCAATAAAAAAATCTTTGCGATCCTGCGCCTGTGCGTCTTTGCGTTAAAAAAATCATACAGAAAGTTCACGATAAAGCCACGCTTTGGCTTTTTGCCATTCGCGCATTACAGTTATCGGCGCAATCTTTAAAACTTCCGCCGTTTCTTCAACCGAAAGTCCGCCAAAGAATTTTAATTCGACGATTTTTGCTTTGCGTTCATCAAATTTTGCCAATTCGTTCAATGCTTCATCCAAAGCCACCAAATCGGCATCTTTCTCGGTTGAAACAACAAAGGCTTCTTCGAGTGAAACGTGATTAGCAAGTTCATCGGCAGAAATTTTCGGGCGTTTGCGAGCAAAATCAACTAAAATTCGACGCATCAGTTGTGCCGAAACGCCAAAAAAATGCGCTCGATTTTCCCATTTCGCCGTTTTCCAATCAATCAACCGCATATAGGCTTCGTTGACCAGCGCAGAAGTCTGTAAAGTATGGTTTTCACGCTCGCGCCGCATATAATTTTTGGCGATACGATGAAGCTCGGCATAAATTACAGGTGTAAGTTCCTCTAAAGCGGCAGAATCGCCGCCGCTCCATTTCTGGAGAAGTTCGGTTACTTCGTGATTTGCCGGAACGGTCATTTTATTGATATTTACAGAATTTTTCTAAATTAAATTTACCACAAATAAAAAAAAACTAAAAAATATTTTCCGCCCAATGATAGTTTTTTCGCAATTCAAACGCAATAGATAATGAGGTGCTAAAAAAACCGAAATTTTTAAGAGGAGTTTTTACATAAATTATGGGATTAGAACATATACAATTTCCGCCGGTTTCGCAGGGCGAAAATCAAAATTATTGTTGGGCGGCGAGTCTTTCTTGGTGGCTGAAAGCAGTTCGTAATAAAACTTATAGCGTGGAAGATTTACTTTATATTTACGAAAATTGGGTAAATGATGAAGAAGGCGAAAATTACGGTGCATTGAACGAAGAAGGAATGTCGAGACTTCTGCACGACCAACGCTGGTTTTTGCATTACGACAAAAAGAAAAACGACAAGGTTAAGTTTGAATATCTGGAAAAGATTTTAAAGCGCGGTCCGGTGATGGTTGCTTATTATGAACCGAAGGTTAAAGGCTACCATATGAACGTCATTGTGGCGGGCGCGGGACTTGGCGATGTTGTCAGCGGATTAGTTGTGATGGATCCGAATTATGAGCAGTTTCAAATCCGAAATTTGCAATATTACAAATCATATTATTCCGACATTTATTTTATTTACAAGGCATATGCAAGTTCTACGCCAACTTATGCCTACGAACAAAGTTACTAAATGTCTCTCCCGAAAAACACGAAACTGCACCGAAGAAATTTTGCGCGGTTTCGTGTTTTTTTATTGATTTGTCAAATTATCCAAAAGCCGTATGTCTGATTCGCTCGACGCAAGCGTGTGGCATATCAATTTAATGCAAAAGAATGCCACATTCCTTATAAATCCGCCTCGACAAATTTCGCACGGGCTTCTTCCGAGAAAAGCAGTTCGCGGCTGTAAAATCGGAACGGATAATCTTTGTCGAATTTTTCGACGAGTTCATTGCAAATCTTAACAATCGAATCGGCGTTTTTTGAATTTTTGAAATCTTCAACGGTTTTCATCCAAAAAAATGTCAAAGTTTCGTGATAAGGCATCTCTTTTGTAAAATCAATCCCGATTTTTTTTAAGTAGCCCAGAAGATTACGTTTCATTTTTTGTGTTGCGATTTCAAAATCGTGATTTGTCAGATAAAAAAGCGCAACGGTTAAATGCCCGGCGTGATTCCATTCTTCACGCAAAATCGTGCCGTTTTCAAACTTTTCGACTAATAATCTTATCTCTTTTTCATTTTCGTATTTCATAATTTCTCCAAAAAAATAACGGAGCGAAAAGATTCCGGTCTTTTCGCTCCGTCTATGTTTAAGCGAATATTCTAACTCAATCCTGCTCTTTTTCCAAATTAAAATGCGTAATAATTTTCTGCGCCGTCTGATCGGCGGAAAGAGTTGAATTGTCAATAATTAAACTTTCCCGAAGCGGAATTGGCGAAAACAAATCATATTTTTCCCAAGTTAAATGCAAACTATCAAGATTGCCAATTTTCCCGTGAATCTTGCGCGAGTCTTCCAAAACTCGTCTTTCAATTAAAGAATTTTCCGCGACCAGCAGAACAAAGCAAATCTCGCCGCCATTTTCTTCGACGGCATTTGTAACCGCTTCAATATGCTCGTCGTCTTCGTTTTTTGCATAGCAAAATGTATAAATCAAATTGACGTTCTCGCGGGCAGCTTCGGCGATTGTTTCGATGCGGAAAAGATGCACCAATTTCCAAAACGGCGCAGTTCCGAATTCAAAAACAGGCTTGACGGCGGAAATGGTCAGATGATTGTGAAAAACTTTAAAGTCTGTCTTTTCAGCAATTGCATTCGCCGTCGTCAATTTTCCTACAGCCGGAGAACCATAAATCATAATCAGTTTCATACTTTCCTCAAAACTGAATAACCGAAAAAATTACCGTCCGCGAAAGACACGAAAAGACGCGAAAAGTTCTTTAACTATTTTCGCGTCTTTCGTCTTTTTCGCGGTTAAAAAATCATTTTGCAAGCGAAGCAACGATAATTTGTTTGCGCGAGTCGCTCGTAAAAGAGGTTTCGTTAAAATTGCCGTATTTAGCCTCGATTTTGAAGCCGTTATATTCAAAGAGTGCGTCTAATTCCTGCGGAAAAAACTGGCGCATTGTGAACGAAACGGTTTGTTCTTCTTTGTGAAATTGGTTTTTATAGTGCCAATCAATGTAGTTAATTTGGGTTGCCGCATCATAGCGAACGTTTTCGGTCAACATAATCCAACCGTCTTTTGTGCGATATTCGCCGACAAAATAACGTTCATTCGGGTCGCGGTCGAGAAGATGAACGGACGGATTGAAAACTTCGATAATAAATCTTCCATTCGGTTTAAGATGACGTTTCACGGATTTGAAACAAGCCTCGACATCTTGGCGACTATTCAAATGCTGGAGCGCGTTTCCGGCAACAAAAATCAGCGCAAACTTCTGTTTTAACTTGAAGTTACGCATATCCGCGTTTATCAAATTAGTTTCCGTGTGTTGCTTTTCAGCACGAAGTTCGGCGGCGTGAAGCATCTCGTCGGAAATATCAATGCCGGAAATCTCGATGTCGGATTTCGACAAAGTTACGGCATAATTTCCGCTTCCGCAAGCAAGTTCAAGCACGGGTGAACCGTATTTTTCGATTTGCCTTTCATAAAACAGCACTTCGCGGCTGTCAGGTAATTTTTCGTGGATTAAATCGTAGAGCCACGATTCGTCATATAAATTCATTGTTATTTGGTCTTTGGTTTTTGGATTTCGGTCTTTGATTTTTGATTAGTGTCAAAGGTCGAAGACCAAAGACCAAAAACCAAAAATCAAAAACCTGATTAAGCGGCAAGTCTGATTTCCGCTTCCAAATCTTCGTCCATAAACAGATATTTTTTCCATTCGGGACGCGATTCGGCGTAGTGGCAAAGCAGAACGTGGTCTAAGCCCAAACGAAGCAGTTTTTGAGAAGTCAAAAGCGGCATTCTGGCTTGTTCAGGCGTGCGGTTGCCTTTACGCTGATTACATTTAACACACGCGGAAACAAGATTATGCGGCGTGCTTTCGCCGCCTTGTGCGCGTGGCAAAATGTGGTCGAGCGTCAAATCTTTGGCGTGTTTGTGTTCCCCGCAGTATTGACAACGATAACGGTCGCGGATGTAGATTCGCGCACGTTTCATCGTTGTTTCTTGCCGACGGCGTTTGACGTGAACATAGCTTCGCAGACGCACAACCGACGGCACGGGGATTGTCGTCGAAGGCGAATGCAAAACATTTTCGCCGTCGTTTTCTTCAATGCTTAATTTGCCCGAAAACCACATACAAATCGCCCGTGCCACGCCAATCGTTCCGAGCGGTTCGTAAGAGAAATTCAAGAGCAAAACTCTACCTGTTATCAATGGAATCACCTCCTTCTTTTAGTTTCTGATTTCTGGTTTTTGGTTTCTCGTTATTTACCGGAAACAAGAAACTAAAAACTAGAAACCCAAGTTATTGTGCAGTCTGAATCAACTGCCACTATATTAACCGATTTTTATTCGATTTGTATATGAATTTTTTAAAATTTCAGAAATTTGTAATTTTTTTTGAAAAAAAATGCAAGAACTTTTCCGCCGCTTCGTTCTCTGAATCACAAGCCGGTTTGTAACCAGAAAATATTAGTTGAGGAAAGTATGAAAAATTATAAAGTAAAGAAAAATATCAGTTTATCGTTTTTGTTTGTCGTTTTTGTTTTCGGATTGGGAAATGCCTTCGCGCTTCCGCCGCAACCGCCCGACATTCGCGTTCAGGTTTCAGGTCCGACGACGGCAATGGTTAATTCGCCGTATCAATACACGGTTAATGTTCGTAATATCGGCGGTGCAAAAGCCAATGGCGTTACGGTTATGGTTGATTTTCCGCAGACGAACACGAGTCCGCAAGTTTATATCTTGGGACAAGTTTCGGCAATCGGAAATGGTTGTCAATTAGTTTCGCGCCGTCTGCAATGTTCGGCAGGGAATTTGAACCCGAATGCTCAACGCAATTTTACGTTTAGTTTCAGCTATCCGGTTTCGACCAAAACGCTCGAAATCAAAGCAACGGGAAGTTCGACTTCGACAAACGAAGCCAATCCGAACAACAATATCGCTTCGGTTTTTCCGGCAATCAACTATCCGACAAATCAAATTACGGCGGCAAACGTAACGGTTTCGCTCTGCACGGGAACAAATTTGTCTTCTTATTATGAATGTGAACTTTTTCCGAGTTCACAACAACATTTCACGATGAGATTGGAATCCGGCGGAATGATTACGGATTTGCCCGATTCAAATTTCACGGGAACTTGGACGCAAATCCAAACGACAAATCAGCCGTTTCAACAGCTTCAATTTACGCTTTCAGACGGTTACACAAGCGCGAGTTTTGACGGATACGCCAGCAGCACGACTTGTTTTGAAGGAAAAACCACATTTTTGCCGACAAGCAATTACAATAGTCAATACAAAGTCTGTGTTCAATAAAATAGGAGGAATTTTAATCTGAAATGAGTGTCAAGAAATTGGCACTCATTTTTTTTCGGGAAAATATTGAAGCGGATTATTTGCATCAAATCCGCTTCATCCGGCAGACAGACACGGCTAACGAGACCAGCCAAGAACACGGGATGGTCAAAAGTTTTCCGTCTGCGAGAAATGTTCGGCAAAAATTACCAAAAATTTAGTTCTTAGAAGTTGTGAACACGCGAAAGCGTAAATTTATTCGGAGAACAAAAAAATGAAAAGATTCTTTATTATTACAGCATTTATACTTTTAGTTTCATTGAGCAATATTTTCGCCCAGACAGCCGGAGATGCAAAAGGTCAAAATAATACTACCCGGACAAAAAATCTGAATTTTGAAGGTTTCATCATCGAACCGAACGGACAATATATCAATGAAACTCTGTTCGTTAATAAAATTCAAAGTGCGATTCTTTTATTGAAAGAAAAATCTCCCGATGAATATGCAATTATGCAGAAATATATCGGCAAAATCCGTGCAACACGCGCCAGCGGAGCAAATTATAACGAAGATATTATGACCATCGAAATTGCCAAACGCACATTCGATGCGTCGCTCGAATGGTTGGCAAGCGTTTTGATTCACGAAACGCACCACATCAGAAAATACAAAGACACGGGCAAAAAATACGGCGACGCTTATTTAATGAAAGACCGCAAAGCCGCATTTAAAGTAATGGTTGATGAAGAAATGGAATGCAACAAAATTCAACTCGTCGCGCTGATTAATATCGGCGGCGCACAATACGAAATTGACCATTTAAAAGCCCAAAAAGGCGACCATTTCGACATTGACAAAGACGGCGATTACGACTCGGACGATTACGGCTTACGCGATTGGGATTGATTTATTTTCTAAATCTGCATAATAAGGTTCGCTTATTCGACGAGCCTTTTTTTATAAGAATCTGGAGCATCGTAGCGGATTTGCACCGCTGTCTTCGACATGGCAAGCCGAAATCTTAAACCGCTGGACTAACGATGCTTATATTTTGAGATGTGCTATCGGGATTCACTTTTACATTTTGGACATAAAGCCTCTGTGTTTCCTTCGCTTATATAAATAAACTGGCAATGAGAATTGGAGCAAGCAAGTAATAAAACAGGTATTTGTCTTGGGACTGGAAATTGATTCATTATCTTTATCAGATTTTTCTCAATGATATTTCTTATTTTAATTGCTTCTTCAATTAAAGGATTTTCTGAAACATCGTTAATCCATTTCCAAGTTGTTGTTCCTCTAAAATCTTCTAAGCCGCCCAAAACTGCGCCAACTGATGTTAGTAAAGTTCCAAAACCATCGGCTGAACTTACTTTAATTTTTTTTTCTAATTCATCTAAAGCTGTATGTGATCTTTTTCCTGCTTCAGTCCAAGGATGAATGATTTTTGATTCTATTGGTTCGGTTGTAATAATTCGTAGTAGTGCGACTTTATTAAATCCTAACTCACAAAGTTGTTTAGCTTGAAGTCGTTGTCCATGTTGTCCTCCAATTCCGGTAGCCTTCAAAGTTTCATCTGAACTAAAATACGAAGCCTTACATTCTATTGCTACAATATGATCAAATGAAGGTGTCCATTTAGTTTTACCTTCCCATAGGATTTTTTCTGCGGCAAATTTATAAGCCCAACTTGGATGAGCTTTATCATTCTTGTAGTTTTCAACATATTCTAAAAATTGTTCTTCGGAGTTTGCCTGCAAATTACCTCCTAAAATATCAATATCGCCTAAAAATTGTTTTTCTTTAAGTTCAAGACCTTCAAGCAAAGCGCGTTGAGGAATTCTCAAACCAAGCCAGCACCAAGGTAAAGATAAACCTAATTGTTCTTGCAAAGGAGTTGAGAGAGAACTACTTCTATCAGCAATTAATCTGTTAATTGCAGTTCTCTCTCTTTTATTTCCTTGAGCAAAAATATAATCATCTGTTTTCATATTTTTTACCCTTTCACACAAACGACTTGTTTCAATTCCGCGACGATTTCGACCAGATCGGATTGGTTACGCATAACTTGGTCAATATCTTTGTATGCGCCGGGAATTTCGTCAATCACGCCTGAGTCTTTGCGGCATTCAACGCCGCGAGTCATTCTTTCCAAATCCTCGCGGGTGAAGCGTTTTTTTGCCGCTGTGCGCGACATTTTGCGACCTGCGCCGTGTGAACAAGAGTTATACGATTGCGGATTTCCAAGCCCTTTGATGATGAACGATTTCGCGCCCATCGAGCCGGGAATAATTCCGTAGCGTTCGGCTTCGGCGTTGATTGCGCCTTTGCGCGTGATGAAGACTTTTTCGCCGAAATGTTCTTCCAACGCCACATAGTTGTGATGGCAGTTGACTTCGATTTCGGGACGAAAATCTTTTTGCTTGTTGAACATTCGGTTGAATGATTTCAGCAAGCGTTTCATCATCACTTGACGATTCATCATCGCGTAAGATTGCGCCCATTCCAAATCCTTCCAATAATCTTGAAACTCTTTCGTTCCTTGAATAAAGTAAGCAAGATTCGGGTCAGGCAGTTCATTCAAACGATGCAAAGTCTTCGCCGTTGCAATGTGGCGTTCTGCCAATTCCTTTCCGATATTGCGCGAACCGGAATGAAGCATCAGCCAAACATTGTCTTCAGTATCAAGGCAAACTTCAATAAAATGATTTCCTCCGCCGAGCGAACCCAACTGCAACATCGCTTTTTTCTTACGGTCTTGAACTTTTTCGTGCAAATCTTCAAAAGTTTCCCAACCTTTCCAGCGCGAAGCGTTCCAATCGGATTCTTTATGAGCATTAAATCCGACCGGAATAGCGCGTTCGATTTCGTGTCGCAAATCTTTCAACTTGCCGTCAAGAATACCGCTTTTAAATGGCGTTTTTACCGCCATCATTCCACAACCGATGTCAACTCCGACAGTCGCCGGAATAACAGATTCTTTAGTTGCAATAACCGAACCGACCATCGAGCCGATTCCTAAATGTGCGTCCGGCATTAGTGCGACGTGCTTGAAAAGACACGGCAGACGCGACACATTTCGCAACATATTTTGTTCATCGAGCGACAAATCGTGATGCACCCACGCGAGAACGTCTGATTTTGCGCCCGAAATGTTTAATTTGTTATATGGCATATTTTTTTAACCTCCTGAAAAATAGTTTCGGGGTTTTGGGTTGTAGTTTAAAGTTTGAATAAAAAGGAACGACTAAAACAGAAACCCCCAACCACAAAAAATGT
>CAZJQP010000069.1:25720-27848 GCA_964548225.1 uncultured Blastocatellaceae bacterium
TATTTTTTTTAAACCCTCATAAAAATTTTTTTGGGTTTTTGTTTTACTATTTTAATTTAAAAATAACCTTAAACCTTAACCCGAAAACCCGAAACCGAAAAAAAATGAATTGTATTTTATAAAACTAACTGTTTCCGTAGTTCATCGGCGGACCTTGGGCGTGAATTTGTTGAAAAATCGTTTGCATATCGGGCGGCACGACAGGATTTGTCGGTAAAGTTTTATAAACCGCCGTATCTCGTTTTCGCAGATGATTATTTATCATCCGAATGACATATTTCGTGTGCGAAATCGAAGATTCCCAATTTGACGGATTATTTTCGTTGCCGGCTTTGTCAACAATGCCGTCAATCATCACGCCTTTTGAAAGTTGTTGCGTTTTTATAATCCAAGCCCGCGTAATCGGTCCGACTTTGCCGTCAACCGTCATTTCGCCCCAAGGTTTATGCTGTTTCATATCCTCAAGCGAATAAAGCCGCTTCAGAAAAAACTGCACGACCTTTACATCTTCCACTAAGTTCTTGCCGCCGTAACCGACTGCCGCGTTCACGTTATAAAACGACGCATTTCCAACCGGATCGTCGCTGTCTAAATCAATAAATGCCATATATTCTGCTCCAAATAATAAAATTTTGTGAATTTCGATTCACAAGCAGAATGATACAGGCAAAATTTCACCGATACGCCACCCGCACGGGCGGAGAATTTCGATGATTTTGAGCAAATTATAGTGATTTTGACAAAAAACTACCCAAGCGGATGGGATTTATTACTGAAATGCGTTTTGCAGAAAAATTATGATGCAAATCAAGGAAAGTTTTTTGGTCGCGTCAGCGACAATTTGAGTTTAGCCGTGTAATTTATTGCACGGTTAAGATAATTGAAAATTCGTGTCGCGTCAGCGACAACTGAACATTTTACCAACATTTATCAGTTGTCGCTGACGCGACACGAATAATTTGCACCAATTTCCCGTGCAATAAATTACACGGCTAAATTCATTTTATCGCTACGCGATATTTCACAAAAATTCACAAATAAAATTCATAAATTTGTGATATTTTCTGATTAAAAATTTCTAAAATCCAAAATTACGCATAAACAACCGCCGTATTTGAGCGCGGACTTTGTTCGTCGTCGGTGTGTGCATAGACGCGATAGTAAATTTTTACACCGGGCGTTTGATTTTTGTGAATGAAGGTAGTTTTCCGCGTTGTTCCGGCAATTAACCACGCGCCGTCTTCGCCGATTCGATATTCGACCGTAAAATTTCGATGCGGCGGATTGCCGTTTCGATCCCATTTCATTTCATTATTACCGCTCGAAAAACCTTCTGCACTTAAATTCAAAGGTTGTGCAACAATACTTGAACCGCTCGATGCAGGTTTTATTAATTTCATCTGCGTTTTGAGTGATGCCGAAACATTCGGGTTTGAAGCGAAGAATTTCTTGCGCGAATTTTGAAATTCAGTCGCTTCTTTGCGACGATTGTCAAAAGTTGTTTCAGCCGCATCCGCGGTTGCTCGTGTTGACTGTTTATCGTTCAATTCGTTTGACAAAAACGCTTTTAAAGCCGTTCCTAGTGCTTGGTCTTCGGGCGAAAAATTCAATTCATCTTTATTCGCTAAAGCCGTGTCCACAAAATCCTCAAATTCCATTACAAATTGTTCATCGCTAATTTTTGCCATAAAATTTCCTCCAAAATATGTTGATTTTTCGCCTAAAAATATACAATAAAAAAGAAAATTTTACAATCGCAACAAAAAACTCGACAAAAAAACGGAATTTCTCGACAAAAAAAATTTATTTTCGACAAAAAAAATAGATTTCTCGACAAAATTTTGAAATCTTCGACAGAAAAAACAAAATTCTCGACAAAAAAATGTAAATCCGAACATTTTCAAAAAAAAATTGGCGACAAAATTGCCGAGAATTCCGCCCCGCAAATTTTTATGGAGCGGGAAAGAGTCGAACTTTCTATACCAATGTATTCCCGACGGCATTCGCCAAAATTTTGACTGGAGCGCAAGCGTCTCGCTTGCAATGAGCGCGAAAGCGCGAAAAAGCGTTTGAGAAGAAATCAAATTGAATGTTTGCAAAGGCTTTTGCGCCGCTTAAAAACAGCGAC
>CAZJQP010000070.1:0-13696 GCA_964548225.1 uncultured Blastocatellaceae bacterium
AAACGCGACTGTGAAGGAGCGTGTTAAACTACCAATCAATGACACGCTCCTTCACAGTCGCGTTTCCGCAAACCACACATTCATCGTAAATTTGTTTTAATAATCAAGGCTTCACGGCATACATTTCGATTTTTTCGTCGGGGATTTCTTCCGGCACGAAGACGGCGACGACTTTTGAGCCTTTGATGCCGTCCCAATATGGTCCGATGGTGTCGAGCATAAAGTATTTGAAGTCTATTCTTGCCGGAATTGGCGCGGGCGGCGGGTTGGTGTGCGAAACGATGACCCCCGGAAGTGCCGAACCGATGATTTTGTCAATTACGTCGCGTGAAGCGATTTTGATGACCCGCGGAACGCCTTCGATAAGCCGCGATTCGGGCATCTGCGCTTTGACCGCGAGATAAAATCCGGCTTCCTTCAAAAGCCGTTCGTCATCTATGCGTCCGACATACAAAGTGTCGCGTGTTTTTTCCAGAACAATCTGCACACAGCGGCTCGGAATGACGGTTTCGAGCAGTTCTTTTAACAAACTCGAAAGATTGAAGAACGTAAAATGTAAATCGTCGTGGTCATATTTGATGATGTCGCGCGGATAATATTCGGTTGAAAACGTCATCAATTTTCCGACCAAATCCGCCATCGTCAGATAAAGCGGTTCGGGGTGCAGCATCGGCGAGCGAAAATAATGCGCCATTGAAGGAATTGCCGAATTTATCGTGTGCAGAAGCCAAAAGACCGCAACTTCCGATGTTGTAAAGTCTGCCAATCCTGCGTTTCTCTGCCGCCGTTGTTCGCCCAAACTTCCGCTTTTCGTGTTGAGAATCTCAACGAGTTGGCGCACCATATTGACCATCCAAACCGACGACGAAACTTTCAGCGTCGGCGGAATATAATCTTCGTTGATTTGCAGTTGTCCGGTCGGTGTGCGCGTCAGTTCGGCGATTTTCATTGACGTAAAACCGTCGCGCACTTCGTCATCAAAGATTATCCGCAGATTGCTTTTCGCAAAGGCAAGCGGTTGTTCGTTCGTGCCGCTCGTTTCGTCTTTGACGAGTGCGCCTTCCTGCAAAAATCGCAAGTTTGCATTGGCTTTTGCCCCGTTTGCCTGAAAATTAGCTTCGCCTTTCTTCTTCGCCGGAATCGCCAGATGAACGCCGAGTTTTTCGGCTTCGGGATGAAAATGGTCGCCGACGGGACGCAGGTCAGGAACGGCTTCCGTATCGGGAACATTAAAAAGCAATCCGTCGGGCATAACGGCGCGACAGTTGATAATCTGAAAATTTCCGTTGGCGATGGCTTCGCGGTTTATCTGCAAATCCAAAATGCCGTATTCGTAAGATTTTATCGAACGAATCCGCGAATCGAGAAGGTCTTCGTAATAATTATCCCATTGCTGAAAATGATGCGGTGTCAGCAACATTCCTTCGTTCCAAACGATTTTGCGATATTTGCTCATAATTTATTATATTATAACTGAGAAATGAGAAATGAGAAATGAGAAATGTCTGAGACAGTTTTCGGCTCTCATTTCTCATTTCTCATTTCTCATTTAAAAAACTACTGGCTCGGCATTAACGCCGAAGGCTTTCGGGTTTTGCATAATCGTGCCGATTGCCAAAAAGTTCAGGGCGTTATCAAATTCGGCGGGCGTTATTCTTTCCTTGTCCCTCAAAAACCATATCGAGCGCAGTTTGCGCGAAGAAACGCTCTTTCCTTCGTTTGAAAGTTTTTTTGACAAGCCTTCGATTTTCTGTTGCAAACTTTTGAAATCGCCGCCTTTTCCTTGATTGTATGCCGCCATTATAATCAAACAATCATCGGCAAAATCCGTGCCGAGCGAGATTCGCAAATTGCCCAAAATCGGTAAAATCGTCTGCGCCGTGTCCATCGGATTTCCGCCGACATTGAGCGCGGCGGCGGCTAAGAATTGCGGTCGCAAACCTTTTGAACTCGCTAATGTTTCAAACTGCGATTTGTTACCGGCGATTGACCGCAAACCATCAGCCAGCGAGGACGAATTTTTCAAACCTTTGATTTTTTTGAGAACGTCTTCGGCTTGCGAATTTTCCAAAAACGGATTCGGGTCGTTTTGGGCGATGCGCTTCATAAATTCGGGCGCGATTTTTTTGACATCGTTGTTCTCCGAAGAACCGACGGGCGTTTGCGTCGTGCCGCCGGAACTTGTCGCGGTCGGCGAAGGCGTTGGGTTTTGTTGGTCGCCCGAATTTGTCGGCGAAGACGAACCGGAAGGCGTTTTATCCGTGTCCGGCGTTTTGCGCGGCGTTTTATCCGTGTCGGTTTCGACAGGCGTTTTTGAATCGGCAATGTCTTTATTCGTTTCGCCGCCCGAACCGCCGCCGATTGCAAAAATCAATCCGCCGACAAAAAGCAAAACGCCCAAACCGATTAACGGCGCAATAAAGAAAAAATTGGTCGAAACGCCGCCGACGGTTTGCGGAACGCTCTGCGCCGTAGCGACAGACGTTGCCGGACGATTTTCTTCAATCTTGGCAACGGGCGCAACGGTTTCTTCTTCGCGTTCGGCAACAATTTCGACCCTGATTTCTACGCCGCCGAGACTTAAAACATCGCCGTCGCGCAAAGTTTCGGTTTCAAATAAATCGTAATTATTCAAGGTCGTGCCGTTGCTCGAATTGCAATCCGAAACGCTGATTTTATTGCCGAAACGCTCGATTAAAAGATGCTGACGCGAAAGGCGTTTGTCCGAAATGCACAAATCATTTTCAGGGCTTCTCCCGATATAAAAGCTGTCGCCCGTAACCGAAATTTGTTTCGGGTAGCCTTCTTCATCCGTAAAATTGAGCCGAATTTGTGTCATCAACCTAAAAGAAAAAATTATCTGCGGACGAACACTGATATTAAATCAAATAAAAATCTGCGTTCATCGCCTGTTAATAACTGAATTTTATCTATACAACGAAAGCGGTTTTTGATTTACGCCGAAATCTTGCGGATTTTCGCCGATGATGGCGGCGGCAAAAAACTTCGGAACGTAGTTCACATTTTCTTTCTTAAACTGCGTGCTGTATTTACTGAGCATTTCATCCTCGTTTTCAACCATTGTCCAAAAACTGCGGCTTTCTTTACCTTTTGCCTGTAAAACTTCCTTCAAATTTATCCGCTGTGCGCCTTGTCCGCTGTTATAACCGGCAATTGCCAGCGGCACGCTTTCTGCACCGGTTCCGGCAGAATCAATCAGCGTTTTCAGATAAATTGCCGCCGCCTTTGAAGCCGGTTCGGGCAAGCATCGGTCATCGGCTGATAAACCGTAATCGGGCGCGGTGCGCGGCAAAAATTGAAACATTCCGACTGCGCCCGTTTTGCTCGTCAAACATTCGCAATGTTCCGATTCAATCATTGCGACATAAATTCCGACTTGCGGAACGACGTTTTCGCGCTCGAAATTTCGCACGATAAACGGCGAAGTTTTCGTTGCCCGTTTCAAAACCGAAAGAAAATCGCTTCGCATCCAACCGCTTTGCGAACAATCGTCAACAGTTGCTTTTTTCAGCCGATTGGTATAACCGTCGAGATGTTCTTTAATCTTTGAAATCGCCGCCGGAGGAATCGGTTCACTTTTCTGATTGCCGATAATTTGCGCGATGCTTTCGGCTTTTACCGAAATATATTGACGTTTTTCTTCTTCGCTTAATTCTTGATATTTTTTGTTTTCCGTTACCAAAACTTTTCCCGCGTTCGGATTGTCGGGAAGTTTCGGCGTGGCGGTCGGTGTTGTCGTGCCGCCGTTTGTCGTCGAACCGCCGCCCGTTGTCGTGTCGCCGCTTGTATCGGTTACGGTTGTTTTCGTCGTTTTCGGTTTATCGTCTTTTTTTGTGATTTTGATGTCTTCAAATTCTTGATTTGAAATCTCCGGCGCAGTTGTCGTATCGCTTCCGAGAACTTTTACGCCAATAAAAACTGCCGAAGCGGCAATTACAAAAACCGCCAAACCCGTAATCAGAAGCGGAATCATTCCGAACGAGCTTTTTGCCGCGTCGGCTTTGGCTTCGGTTTTTACGGGAACTTCTGCCGAACCTGTCGGCACGTTTGTTGCAGTCGTTTCTTCCTTCTTTTCTTCTTCTTTTTCTTCTTCAGCCTCGGCAATTTTTACCACGATCTCCGTATAATTTCCAATTTTTATCGTGTCGCCGTCAAATAGCAAAGTGCCGTGCGGATTAACTTTTTCGCCGTTGACAAAACTTCCGTTGGTCGAGTTTTCGTCAACAATCCAAAACTCGTCATTTTCACGAAAAATCGTCGCGTGAAGTCTTGAAAGTCCGTCATCGTCAATCTTTTTATCAACATCACCGCCGCGTCCGAGCGAGATTTTTTCGCCCTCAAGAGCGATTTCTTCCACGCCGTAATCAGTCGAAAATGTTAATGTGATTTGGAGCATCTTCCTTTGCTCTGAGTTCTAACTTCAGTTGGCAAGCCGCGAGCGAAGCGATTGCGGTTTCGGCGTTGATTTACATTCAAGTTAATCAGCACACAGCAAATATTTCGCTTCGCTTATATGTGCGCCAACTGAAGTTGGAACTCAAAACTTTGAATAAAGAGACGAAATCGGTTTATCGTCCTTCAAACCGAATTTTTGCGGATTTTCGGCGACGATTCCGGCGGCAAAAAACTTGACCAACTCATCGCGCTGTGGCTGAGTTTTTATTGCGTTCCAAAAATCGGCACGGTCGCCCAAAATCGTTTTGTTCCACTCGAATGCTTCGCCCGGACTCATTCCGTAAGCCGCGACGGTATAAACCGGATCATAATTGAACACTGTTCCCAAAAGATTTTTCGTATAATTTGCGGAGGCTTTTGCCGCACATTCCGTATCGCTTAAAGTCTGTGTTCCGCAAACCGTTGTCAGAGAATTTTTTTCCGCAAATTCGTTCGACATTTTCCAGATTCCGCTTTCTGCACCTTGCGCCGGATTGAACTGCGAACGACTCATTGCCGTCAAAAATCCGAGCGGTGAACCAACGACAGTATCTTTAGTATAAGCTGTTTTAATCGTATCTTGAAAGCCCGCCGCCCGCGACGAAAAACCGCCGGCATTGGTAAATTCGCCCGTTTTTGCCAGAACTTTTTCGACAAATTCTTTATTGATTTTATGCCCTTTGCCACCCATTGATTTGATGATATTTTCAATCATCGTTTGCGCCTCAGCTGGCGAAACTTTGCCTTTGGTTACGGGCGAAGGTTTCGGCGTAGGCGTTGTGCCAATGGGTTCGGGCGTTTGCGTTTCAATCGGTTTCGGCGTTTCGACGGCGCGAGTTTCCAAAACCAGTAAAACTTCTTCCGTCTGCTGAATCCGCTTGCCGTCTGCGTCTTCCAAAATCACCTTTAAACCGACATTTTCGCCGGTTGCCAACGACGGAAAATTATTCGGGTCGAGCTTTGCCGTAAAAGGTTTTTCTTCCGCTGTTGCCAAAACTTTATCATCCAATAGAAAAATGGCGCGGCTGACGCATTTTTCCTCGTCTTCCAACTCGACTTCGATTTCCTGCGTTTTGCGTATAGTGTCGTGTGCTTCAATGCCTTTAATTTTCGCTTTTGCCTGACAACCGGAAGCCGCCGTGTCATACGAAAAAAGCACTGCGCCGACGACAAAAACAAAAGCCAAACCGACGCTTGCGCCCGTTACCGCCAAACCTGTCGGAAATTTATTGTTTTGCGGCGAGGTTTCATTGATTGCGGTTGCGCCGCCGTCTGATACGGTTTCCGATGGCGTTTCGTCCGTAGTTCCGACGGGCGTTTCGGTTTTTTGTTCCGGCTCTTTGTCCAAAATAAATTCGATAACCGCCGAATTTCCAAGTGTGATAATGTCGCCGTCTTCAAGCAATTTTTCAGCCGAAACGCGCCCACCGTTGACAGTTGTGCCGTTGCTGCTGCCGAGTTCAATTAAATAATAACCGCCGCCGCGATTTTCGATTTCGAGATGATACCGCGAAACATTCGAATCGCCCGCAAACGAAATCGTATTGTCCGAAGCACGCCCGATAGTCGTCAAATCTTCGCCCAATCTAATTCCTCTGCCGTCAAATTTTAATGTCGCGTTTGCCATTTTTTGCAACTGAGAAGTGAGAAGTGAGAAATGAGATTTATTTAGCTCTCACTTCTCATTTCTCACTTCTCATTTATTTAGCCTTATCAATAATAAAAGTTTCGATAATCTCCTCGTTATCTTTGACATTTTGATTGATAATCCGCATTGCGGCGGGCGTGTCGCCGGGTTGAATGACTAAATCTTGACCTGATTCTTCTATCAAATCAACGATTGTGCCGAACGGGATTTTCCCTTCGTTCGTCAAACTTTGTAGCTTAACTCGTTTGTTTCGTGCATCATTCGGCAAATCAATCAATGAATCGCGTGTAAAAAGAACCGTAAAAAACTCCTGCGGTGCATCTTCCGTCGAAAGCAGGGTCAGCGAACAATCAATCGGCGTAATTTCTTTCGGGCAATTGCTCGGCAAAGTGTAATCTTTGTTCGCCGCGATATAATTACTGCCGTTATTAACCAACGGATTCGGGAAGATAATTTCACCATCCGAATCGGGCGCAGATTGCCGAATAACATAAAGATAACCGCGCTGATTTGTTTTCAAAGAAAGCCGCAAGCGGTCGCTGGTCGTAAATTTTGAATACGGATCAATTTCGGTTTCCTTACCTTCTTCGTCAACCGTCAAAAGCCGCAATTGCACGGCAAGCGGCAAAACCGAAATTTTTACAACCGGTTTCTTCGCAACCGTTCGTTTGCTCGTAGTCGTTTTTTTATAATTTTTCCGACTTTTTTTCTCAACTCGCGTAATCGTAATGCGTTTGTTGTAATCAACTTTTTTCGTTACGGGTTTAGCTTTCGGCTTGATGGTTTTTTGCGCTTTTTGGCGGCTGACCATTACTTGGTCAACCTGTGCCAAAGTGTTTTCGGCACAAAAAGCGAATATTCCGACGCAGAAAACCGCTAAAAAGATTTTTCCTAAAATTGTTTTTCTGTTCATAGCTCTCTAAATCTTCTCTTTAACCAAAGTTTTTGACGTTGTTAATCAATTTTATTTGCTCAAAAATTCTTTCAAACGCGAATCGTCCGCCGAAATCGCGCATCGAAAACCGATTGACGGAATATCTTTCGTCATATCTTCGGTTGATGCCGTATTGGGTGGAACATAAACTCGTTTGGTAGTTTTCAACCAATCTTTATTGGGAGCTTTGAAGAATCCGCCGCGCACGACGCGGAATTTTTCACCGAAATTTTCATCGGTCGCCGGATTATCTTTATACGGCTGAAAATATGCTTCAACCCATTCGAGAACATTGCCCGACATATCCAACGCGCCGTAAAAACTTGCGCCCGACGGATATTTCCCGACATCCGAAAGTTTTTCGATTTCAAACGCAACATTGTTTTTCTGAAACTCATTGCCCCAAGGGAAATCGCGTTTCGATTGCATTGTTTCGTCCCACGAAGCGGCTTTTTCCCATTCTTCTTCGGTCGGCAGACGTTTTCCCGCCCAATCCGCAAACGCTTTGGCATCTTCAAACGACACACCGACAACCGGCGCGTTCGGACGATTCAGGAAATAATCTTTTTCCAAATCGGACGGATATTTTTTGCTTGTCGCATCGCAAAACGCTTTATATTGCGCATTGGTAACTTCGGTCTTGTCAATATAAAACGCAGGCAAATCAACTTTGTGAGCGGGTTTTGAAATAGTTTCGCCCGTGTCGCTTCCCATCGTAAAACTTCCGGCGGAAACTAAAACCATTTTGCCTTTGAAATCAATTTCTTTCGGCAGACTGCTTTCGGTTTTTGCGGCGGAAACGGGAACGGAAGTATTTGAATTTGTCGGCGCATTGCTCGTCGTATCGGCGGGCGTTGTTTTCGGCGCGGTGTTTGGTGATGTTGAAGCGATTTCGCCACCGCCGCGTAAAAACATAAACCAAACGCCACCCAGAGCCGCTACACTGAGAAAGAGAAAGCCGAAAAGTCCGCCTAAAATCAAAGGTAATTTCGAGCGTTTTTTTGTTACGGGCGCGGCGGCTGGTTGTGCGGCGGGCAGCGGCGCAGATTGCGGCTCAGGTTTTGGCAAATTCGGTGCAGGTTGATTTGATGAAAAGTCGGTTTCTTCTTCGTTGGTTGCAGATTGGGGTTGCGTTGTTCGCGGAGAAGTTTTTTCGCCGCTTGACACACGAAAAACGGGTTGCGGCATTTGCCAACCTTCGCGTTTATTTTCGCGTGAAGGCGGAATATAGGGCATTGACGAATCGAAATTGGCTTGCGGCAGATTGATGTTCGGCGCGGTTTTGTCGGTGTCGGCGGTTTGATTGGAAACAGGCGCGTCCATCGCCCAATCTTCGGTTGTCGAAGCCATCGGCGTTTCGACTCTCGGCGCGTCCATTGCCCAATCTTCTTGCGCCAGATTAACATTCGGCGCGGTTTGCCCGTAATTTTCCGATGGCGGAATATGTTCTGCCAGATTTGTATTCGGCGTAGTTACGCCCCAATCGTCATCCGAAGTTTCGGCGGCTTTCGGCTGAATTTCTTGGTTGGTAAAACCTTCCAATTCCTTTTTCAGATTAACATTCGGATTAGACATTGCCCAATCATCGTCTTTTTTATCGTTCATCGCTTCCTCCTAAGACTGGACGCAATCGGCTCGATTGCCTGAGCGCGGAGCGCGAACAAGCGTTTGCTTAAGCTCAAGTTTAGTGTCAGCAAACGCCGTTACACCGCTGAAAAACGCGGTGTTGCAAGCGAGCCGCTTGCGCTCCAGTCTATTTTTGTAAATCAAGCACATCGCTTCTCGTGATAATTCCGGTGATGCGTTTAAAATCTTCGATTAAAACCGCCGGAGATTTTTGCAGTTTCATTTTTATTTCGTTGAAACTCGCATCAACATCTAAAACCGGAAAACTTTTGTCCATAATATCGCCGACTCTGGCATTCATCAAATCGCGATTTTGCAGTAATTTCGTCAAAATCCCGCTTTCTTTGAGCGAACCGACGGAAACATTATCTTCTAACACAGGCATTTGCGTTACGCCGTTTTCGTTCATTTTGGCAAACGCTTCGGAAACCGTGTCATTTGGCGAAACAAAAACCAGATTTGTCGGCGCACCGTTCGATTTTGTTTCGATAATCAATCTGCCGGTGATGCGTTGCGGTTCGAGCAGGAGTTTTTCCTTCATCCACTCGTCCGAATAAAATTTCGTCAGATAATGTTCGCCCGTGTCGCAGACGATAAAGACAATCAAACTATTTTCGTCCAAATCCTTGGCAACTTTCAACGCCGCGCCGAAAATTGTTCCGGTCGAACCGCCGCAAAAAATTCCTTCTTTGCGCGAAAGCTCGCGGGCGAGTTCAAAAGATTCGCGGTCGGTGATGTTAATAATTTCGTCAATCGCCTTCATATCGGCATTGCCGACGGGCAGATTTTGTCCGATGCCTTCGACCAGATACGGTGTGGCTTCGGGAATATGACCGCTTTCTTTGTAAATCTTAAAAATCGAACCGTAAGGGTCTGCGCCGATGATTTTGATGTCGGGGTTTTGTTCTTTTAAGTATCTGCCCGTTCCCGAAATCGTGCCGCCTGTTCCAATTGAGGCGACAAAATGCGTAATTTTGCCATCCGTGTCGCGCCAGATTTCCGGTCCGGTCGTGCGGTAATGCGCCGCCGGATTTGCCGGATGATTATATTGATCGGGATAAAAAGAATTCGGTTTTTCGGAAGCGATGCGCCGTGCGGTTTCAACGTAATGGTCGGGCGTGCCGGATTTTGCCGCCGCCGGACAGATTACCACGTCCGCGCCCAGAGATTTCAGATACCGAACTTTCTCAACCGACGCTTTTTCGGTCAAAACAAAGATACATTTATAACCTTTGACCGCCGCGCCGAGAGCCAAACCGATGCCCGTGTTGCCCGAAGTCGCTTCGATTATCGTTCCGCCTTTTTTCAAAAGACCGTCTTTTTCCGCCGCTTCGATTAAAGACAGACCGATTCTATCTTTCACCGAAAAACCCGGGTTGAGGTTCTCCATTTTGGCGAACATCTGCGCCTTGATGCCGTATTTTTTGGCTAAATTATTGATTTTCACCATCGGCGTATTGCCGATAAGTCCTAAAATGTTGTCGTAAAATTTCATTCGTTCTCCGTAAGAATTGCGATGCGTAATAATTTTAGCCTAAAAGCCGAAAGTGAAAAAGCGAAAAAGTAAGATGAATCGGAAATCATCTTACTTTTTCGCGCTCTGACTGATATTGACAGGCTACAGAATGATTATTTTCTCCTGCAAAATGACTTTGCGCGTCCGCAAAGTGAGTTTGCACGTCTGCAAAGTGAGTTTGCGCGTCTGCAAAATGACTTTGCGCGTCTGCAAACTCACTTTGCAGAGCCGCCAAGTCAATTTGCGGGGCGGTAGATTTATTATTTTGGGCAATAAGCAGGAAGAGAAGAAGAGAAGAAAAGGAGTGAAAGAGATAAAAACTCCTTGTCTCCTCCACTCCTCTTCTCCTCTTCTTCTAAGGTGCGGCGATAAAATCCAAATCGGCGATGTTATCATTGACCTGAACGACTTGCGAGGCGAACGAGAAGCGTTTTGAGATAACACTGATAACGTAAGTTTCGCCTGCTTCGATGTCGTCAAAGCGGTAATAGCCGAATGAACTTGTCCGCACCGTTCTGACATTGCCGTTTGAATCGGTCAGATGAACAAAACAGTTTGACACGCCTCTGCCGTCGGCGGCGGAAACCCGTCCGCCAACCGAAACTAAAGCGGCGGTCGGAGTATTAAATTCAACTGCGCCGATGTCAACCCGCAAAAGTAAAGGATTTGCGCCGCCGTCAAAAATTCTCTGCGCTCCGCGTTGGTCTAACGTCAAAGGCTGACTATCAAACGGATTGACCGCGTTGGCATCAATTCCGCGGTCAATCGCCAAACTTCCCATTATCGGAAGATGAACCTGCGTCGTGCCGGTCGAAGCGTAACCGAGTGCCGCCAACATCGGATTAATCACGCCGCCGCCCGTGCCGACGTAATCGTTATTGGCGTTGGGCGTTCCGGTCGTGCCGAAAGTGGCGGTGGCGGCATCGGTGTTGTCGCCGATAAGATTGCCGCCCGCACTGGTAATTGTGCCGGTGCCGTCGAGCCGAATATCAATTCCGCCGGGAGCGGTCGAAGTGTTTCCGGCGACGATACTGTTGCCAATGTTAAGCGTGCCGAAAACACGGATTCCGCCGCCGCCCTGTGCGCCGGCGCTCGGCGTTCCCGTAATCCGGTTGTTGGTTACGGTAATGTTGCGAACTGTGCCGGTTGCGCCGCTTAGAAGAGCGAAACCGCCGCCGACCAAACCTCTGGCGGTGTTGTCCGAAAAAGTTGAGTTGGCGACAAATAGTGTTCCGATATTTATGGCAAGACCGCCGCCGCTCCACGCGGAGTTGCCCGAGAATGTCGAATTTGTTATACGCAGAACCGCAGTGCCGCCGTTAACATAAACGCCGCCGCCGTTGCTGCTGGTGGCATCGGTTGTGGCTTGATTGTTCTGCACTGTTACGGCATCCAGCACGAGCGTTCCGCCGTTTGCATTAATCGCGCCGCCGTTTCCGGTGTTTCTGCCGCCGCTCAAAGTTACGCCGGTTATCGTAACCGTCGCGTTGTTCAAATTAAAAATGCGGTTTGCAGCCGAACCGCCGTCAATCGTCGTAACATTTGCGCCGTTGCCGTTGATGGTCAACGCGCCCGCCGGAGCGTTGATGGAAATTTCCGAGGCTACCAAAACATTGGTAATGCCCACCGCAAAAGTAATTGTATCGTCGCCGGCGAGCGCATTGGCTTCTTGCACCGCCGCCCGCAGAGTGCAGACGTTTCCAGAGGTCGCGCAAACGCCGTTGCCCGCCGAAACGTCGCCCGCGTCGCCGTTGTTGTTGACCTGAAAAATTGCCGCCTGCGCCGCAACTGCCAAAACCCAAAAAACTAAAATCGCCGACAAAACGGCTGAAAACTTAATTTTGTTTCTCATCAAATAAAATCTCCATTTCCTTTCTAATCTTCCTACTCAAAAAAATACTCAACATTATCCTTAGAAACTGTTTTAAAGCTCAAGATGCTTAGGAAACAAAGCACGACATTATCAATTACCAATTATCCATTAAATTGTCGGGGTTATGCTTAAACCCTCTAAAATATAATTGATAATTGAGAATTAATAATTGATAAATCGCTTGCAATTATCCGGCTTTTTAGAGTTTTAAAACAGCTTCTTGGGAAAAATCCTCGATGTTTTTATCTATTTACAAAAACAACTAGAGCTTCGCAATCCTTATCGAGATTGACGTGAATGTTTCATAACTTACTTTATAAGAAGCTGTGTTCAAACTCTATTCTCGTGGATCGTATTTTACTTCACTACCGAGTTTGAACATTGCTTTTAAGGTTGCGATGCGCCTTTAATTCTAGCGTGAATTTAGGGAAATTGAAACAGACAAGTCTGATATTCAGATTGATGAATTCGATTTACTGAAATTTTTCACTTGTTCGCGCTATCTGAGGACAAAGTTGTTTTAAAGTAGGTCTTAATTAGCACAACGGCAAGCATCTTTGGAACATTTTTGCGTCTTTTTAGAGCAAATGCTCCCGCATTTAGAGCAAATATGCTTGTCCTGAGAACATTTTCGTGCGACCGTAAAGGATTTTCGTGCCTTCAAGAAGGATTTTCGCCCGACTTTAGAGGATTTTTGTGCATTCAAGAAGGATTTTTGCCCAACTCGGTAGGATTTTTGGTCAACTCGGTAGGATTTTAGGAGGTTCAAGAAGGATTTTTGACGATAAAGATTTGCTTTTCAGCCAAAAGCCGCGCCGGATTGTTTGAAATTATTGCCTCGATGCCCAAATCAATCGCACGTTTTACCCAAACGGTTTGGTCAACCGTCCAGATTGTTACGGGTAAGTTTCGCATTTTCGCGTTTTCGATGGTGTTGCGCGTCGCCAACGAATAATGAAGCGAGATTTCGTCTGCCAAATGCACTTCGGCGGCATCGAAAATCGCAGTTCTTTTGCGGAAAACCGTTTTGAATTGCGGCTCGAAAAGCGCAACCGTGCATATTGCAGGGAAGTTTTCTTTGGCGTATTTGACGGCTTTGAGATTGAAACTTTTTAATTTCACCTGTGGCAAAAATTCGCTGTCCGAAATCATTTCGCAAACCTTTTCCACAGACTTTTCCACAGCATCATCGGCAAATTTAAGTTCGACGTAAAGAATGCCTTGATAATTTTTCAAAAATTCGAGTAATCTGCCAAAAGTCGGCACGGTTTCAGAAGAAAATTTTTCGTCCGACTTTTCCTTGAAACGCCGATTAAACCAACTTCCGACATCAATCTTCCGCAATTCGTCCGCCGTTAAGTTTTTAACCAAATCCGCGCGGTTGCCCAATCTTTTCAAATCGAAATCGTGAATCACCATCGGCACGCCGTCTTTTGAAAGCTGAACATCAAATTCCAAACCTTCCGCGCCGCAATCAATCGCCCGCCGAAACGCCGCAAAAGTATTTTCGGGTGCAAGAGCAGATGTGCCGCGATGCGCGATGATGAAAGGTTTCATAAGGTAAATGAGAAGTGAGAAGTGAGAAAAAATAACCTAAATATAATTTATCACATAAAACATCTAACATTAATTAATTTATTATAA
>CAZJQP010000070.1:13706-26950 GCA_964548225.1 uncultured Blastocatellaceae bacterium
TCCGCTATGCGATATTATTAAAGTTTTAATAATTTAAATTATATTTTATAAGTTAGAAATTATTTCTCATTTCTCATTTCTCACTTCTCACTTCTCACTTGAATTCATTTCTTCTCTAACAAAAAAATCATTTTCGACCAACCAATCGGTTCGGTAATCGGGAATTGCGAATCGCCGACGATTTTGAAATATTTTTGCGCGTTTCTGCGGACTTCTTCGATGGAATGCGTTTTGAATTTATACAAAATCTCCAAAACCGCCCCGACAAGCGAAGGTTTCACCGGAATCAAAACTAATTTCGCCCCGCGTTTCAAAACCCGCGCCATCTCACGCAAACCTTCGTCGAGCGGCACATATTCCAAAACGCCGCAGGTTAAAACCAAATCGAAAGTCTCGTCCGCAAACGGCAGATGCAAAATGTTTCCCTGAACGGGCGCAATGTTTTTCGCATCGGTTTTTTTATCTTTTTCAAATTGTTCCCGCGAAACTTGCAGGGAATTGAACGACAAATCGAGCGCAACCGTTTTGCGCGGACGAAAACCCGCACTCTGAAATCCGAGTGTAACAATGCCCGTGCCGCTTCCCGCATCTAAAACCAACGAATTTTCATCGAGATTCAAGTTCAGCGATTTGAGATATTTCGCCACCGAATTGCGATAACCGTTGACCTTCATCGCCAAATTATGCACATCGGCGATGCTGTCATAGAAGTTTTGAGTCTTTGATTTTTGAGACATCGTTATTAGTGAAAAGTGAATAGTGAAAAGTGAATAGTTTAAAGAATTCTTTTACTTTTCACTATTAACTATTAACTATTCACTTAAAAGTTTCTCTATTTCTTTCTGAATTTGCAATTCGCGGCTTGCTCCCGAACCTGTTTCAACGTAGCGGATAATTCCTTTGCGGTCAATTAAAACGGCAGTCGGAATACCGTTTGCGCCGTAATTCGCTTGATTTGCCTGACCTTTGGCAACAACGAAATCGTAAGGCAATCCGTAGCTTTTGCGGAATCTTTGCAAGAAATCAAACTCGGCGTTTTCGTCTGCCGACATTCCTTCGACTTGATAATACCAGCGCGTTACGCCCAAAATCACTAACCCTTTTTCCTGATAACTTTTCTGCATTTCAACCAAAGCCGGAAACGCCGAAATGCACGGAACGCACCACGTTGCCCAAAAATCAAGAAACACGACTTTGCCGCGCATTTGCGAAAAAGTTTTTGCTTCGCCGGGAAACCAGCGTTCGATATTTTCAAGTTCAATAGCTTGTTCGCCCAAAATTTTATAATGTCTTTCACGCTTTTTCAGGTTGCGTTCGATGTCTTCCTGCAAAGGTTTTGAAACAAAATCTTTTTTCAAATTCGAGAGCGTTTCGGCATAAAGTTGAAGTCCGAGAGGCTTGCGTCCGGTTTCGATTAAATATTTTATTTTGCGGTCAACAGCGGAAAAATAAAGACTGTTTGATTCGACCGCAACGCCCATTTTTCTCAAATCATCGAGCATCGCATCGGCTTCAGTTTGATTTTTGCCGGTGCGGTAAATGTCGAAAACTTCCATTCCCGCGCCCAAAACCTGATTGAGCGCACGAACCCGCGAAGATTCATCTTTGAAAAGTGCTTTTGCCGCGTTGTATGCTTCTTGGGCGTGGATGGCGGCTTTGGTGAGATTTTTCTCCGCTTTGTAATTTTCTGCAAGTTCGGTTGACATTTTCAGCCGTTCGCTCATTTTCGACGGCTGATTTTTCAGATATTCGGCAAGCGTTTTTTCGGCTTCGTCAAACTTTTTCTTACGCGCCGCCACAATTACCAAAGCCGCCCGCGACGTTTGCGATTTTTCGGCGTTCGGCTGTTCCGAAGAAAGAAATTTTCCGAATGCTTCGCTCGCGCCTTCGACATTTTCGGTTATTGAATGAAGCATTCCGAGATAATAAAAATCATTGGGCGAAAGGCTTTTTCTGGTTGAAAGATGCGCCGCATATTTTGCCGCAAGCAGTTTTTGCTCCAAAACTGTGCTGTTATAAAGCTCATCCGTGTAAGGAACTTTTTTGACCTTGAATTCTTCGATTTTTACTTTGGTGTAATTGTTGGCTTCATTAAACATCTGTTCGGCGGTCAGATTGTTTAAATCATTTGTTGTAGAATCGGCGGAAATCGTCGGTTTTTGTCCTGTGCGCCCCGATTGGGCAAGGCAGTTGAGCGACAAAAGAATAATGAAAGCCGGAATAAGAAATCTACGCATAAAACCTCGAAAAGATAAAATTCTACTTTTTACATTGGGCATTTTACATTAAATTGCAGAAGTATTTACTGAAAATTAATGAAAAATCCAAAATTGTAGAATGACGTTTTTGATTTTGAAAATTATCGGCTGAAAACAAGCGGTTTGACGGGTAATTTACCGTCCGAAGTTTTTTCTTCACTGCACACGCCGATTATTTTTCCGAGTATTTTGATGTCGTTTTCGTCAAAAAGGGTTGGTTCGCCCATACCATTTTCTAAACAAACGATGCCGAAATCCGCATCGTAGAAACCGCAAATAACCGAATCGGTGGCGATTTCAACGATTGCCGCCAAATCTCCGCGCTTTAATTTTTCCTTCACGGCAATCGCCAGCGAACCTTTTGGCAAATCATATTTTTCCAAGTAAGAATTGTTTATCCGAACGCCCTGAATATCGCTGTAATGCGCCAGCGAAGGCGGCAAAATCAGTTCAAAAGTTTCATCGTCGCGGTTTTCTTCGGTAAAAATGTCTTCGGTTTTAGGGGAATTTTTCTTGAAAAGTTCGATTTCAAAATCCTTCATCAGATTTTTTCCGGCTTCTTCGCTAATGTGAACATTGGCAATCTGCACCGCTTCAAAAAGACTCTGAGTTGCCGCCGAAACATTATTCAAATAAATCAAAATCTTAGTTTTCGTCCAAAGAGTTTCGACCAAATAAGACAAGTTTTTGCCATCCTGCATAAGCAAAATCGCGGCTTCAACAGTGATTAAGGCTTCTCTGAATTTGCCTTGTTCAAAATAAATTTGGGCTTTCGTGTCAAGTGAAAATCCTTCTCTGGTGCGGTCATTTAAAGTCTTGAAAAGTTTCGTTGAACGGTCAATTGATTCGTGCGCTTTTTCGTAAAGTTTTTCAGTTTTATAGAGTTGAGCCAGATTGTTTTCAATCGCGCCGAGATAATTTTGCTGTCCCGATCTCTGATGATAAAACTTTGCGACTTCAAGTTTTTTTAAGGCTTCGGAATTGTTGCCAATATTTTTTAGAGCAAGCCCGTAATAATTGTAAAAATCTCCCTTCAATCCGTTGTCGGCGAAGTTCAAAAAATTGTCTTCCTCCTTTTCTAAAATCGAAACTATATCTTGGTAACTTTTATCGGATAAAAGTGATAAAGACTTAATTATAAATGAATACAGTCTGATGTTGCTGGATGATGGAATATTACGAAGAATTGATTGTTCGACCCAAATTCGTGCTTCGATCAAATCGCCCGTGCGCCAATAGGCAAGTGCCAGATAATTTTCGCATTCGGCTATCTTTTCTCCGTTTCCGAGTTTAATAAAACGGCGGCGGGCTTCAGTCAATAAATCCTTTGATTTTTCCTGAGATTTTGGAATTTGATTGTTGTGTCCGTGAAAACCAATTAAACTTCCGCACCGCAAAAATATTTCTGCTGCTTCAAACGGAGCAAAATCCCTAACATTCGGCATTTCGTCCATACTTCCCCAAACATCGTCAATTTTTGCTAGTGCTTCGTCATATTTGCCGCAACGCTCTAGCCGAAATAAATTTTGAAGTAAATCCTTAGTTTGTTTGTGGAGCGTTTTCATATCTGACTATATCGCGTTTTTGCTAATATTGATGCGATACCTGCATTGTATCAAAAAAACATCTGGAGATAAAAAAAATGAAATCAACGATAAAAATCGCTTTAGTTATTAGTCTGTTTAGCTCGGTTACATTAGCTGACGGTGATATGGGAACCGGCAACAGAAACTGCACCCAACAACAGCCTTGTTTTGTTGCCGAACAAAACGAGGAAAATACCGGTGAAAAAAACGGCATTTTAGAATATGTCCAAGAATTTTTAGTAAAAATACTCGGATAAAATATAAAAGCTATTCGGTTGAAGAAATTAATGGAACTTCTTCGTTTATTTTTTCTTCCTTAATATTGCCGGAATTCAAAAAAACGATTTTCTCGGCGGCGATTTCTTGAAAATCGCTGCGAAGAACTTCTTTTATAAGTTCCAAACATTCCTGCCTGATAAATTCGCGCATTTCGGCAGAAAGACGGAGTGTATCTTCATTTCGGTCAAAACTGACAAATTTTTCGCCTTTGCCGGTTAAAAGCCAATGAATCGAACACGAAGTTTTTTCTGAAATTTGAATCAAAACGGGACTATCGGGAATTCTGCCGCTCAAATAATTCTTGGCGGCTTGATAAGAAACGTCTAATATTTGACAAACAATTTGCGGTTGCGAAGTGCCACAAATCTCGACAAGTCTTTTTACAAAGTCAGGATTCTTCATATTCTTAAAATTTTCTCTTGACACAACTGAACAATCGTGTAATATATTAAACGATTGTTCAATTTTTTCCAATATCTTGGAGTTGGAAAAAGCAAGATTCGGTGATTTTTGAAATTATAGAGTCCAGAAGAGCTTGGGTATATGAAAAAACAGCGAATATCGGTGATTTTTCTCCTTGGGTTGACCAAGTTTTTTTGCTATAAGTTCAATTATTGCCGAACTTTCGTGTCAGTTACCTAGTAATTGATGCGAAGCGAGGGAAACGGTGTGGGAGACGTTTCCCTCGTCCCTATTTTAAAGGGAATTTCCGGCGGCAAACGCGCTCGCCCACGCCCACTGGAAATTATATCCGCCGAGCCAACCTGTTACATCTACAACTTCGCCGATAAAAAATAATCCTTTAACTCGTTTGCTTTCCATAGTTTGTGAGGAAAGTTCATTTGTGCTGATTCCGCCGCGTGTAACTTCCGCTTTGTGATAACCTTCCGTTTCACCAAAGAAAATTTTCCAATCGTTTAATTTTTCGGAAATTTTTTCGCGTTCTTTTTTGCTTAATTGATTGAGAGGTTTGTTAAAAAACTCGTCTGCCGCGAAGATTTCGGCAAAACGATTCGGCAGAAATTTACCAAGAAAATTTTCCAAAGTTTGTTTGCTTGAAGTGTTTTTTTCAAAAAGTTCGAGCGCGTTTTCGTCAGGCAACAAATCAATCGAAATTTGGTTTTCGCTTTCCCAATAATTGGAAATTTGCAAAATCGCCGGACCGGATAAACCTTTGTGAGTAAATAAGATGTTCTCCCGAAACTCTTTTTTGCCGGTTGAAACAAGCGCGTCAAGCGAAACTCCGGCAAGACGCGAAAAATTTTTGTTTTCGGCGAAAACCAGCGGCACGAGCGAAGGTTTTGTTTCGACAATTTTCAAACCGAATTGTCGGGCGATTTTATATCCGAAATCGGTTGCGCCGATCTTCGGAAACGACAAACCGCCGGTTGCAACTACTAAGTTTTCACAGGTAAAAATGCCCTGATTTGTTTCGATTTCAAAAGTATCGGTTTGGCGAATATTTTTTACTGAACAATTGTTTAAAATTCGCACCTTTTCGCGTTCACATTCCTTCAAAAGCATCTCGACAATTTGCCTTGCAGATTCACGACAAAAAAGCTGTCCGAGCTTTTTTTCGTAAAATTCGATGCGGTGTTTTTTGACGAGTTCAATAAAATCTTGCGGCGTAAATCTTGCCAACGCAGATTTGCAGAAATGCGGGTTTTCGGAAATAAAATTTTCCGCTTTCGTGTTGATGTTCGTAAAATTGCAACGTCCGCCGCCGGAAATTAAAATTTTGCGCCCGACTTGCGAATTATGTTCGATAACTAGAACTTTGCGTCCGCGTTTTCCGGCTTGAATCGCGCAAAAAAGACCTGCCGCGCCTGCGCCGATGATGATTGCGTCAAACTTCATTCAAATATCTTTCGCGCAAAATCCGCAGGTGATGGCGAATATGCCCGACCATCATAAAAGCCAGAGCGCGAACCGAAACAGTTGCATCGCTTGCCGTTCCGGTGCGCTTCCAAGCGTCTTCGGTCAAATTTCCGAAAAGAATTAGACTTATTTTTCTCGAAAGCACCAATTCTTCAATCAAATCGGCAAGGCGCATCGAATTAAAATTTGAATTTTCGATGTAGTCGTCTTGCTCAAAACCTTCAATCGGCGTTTTGTCGGCGCGTGAAATCCGCAAAGCGCGATAGGCAAAAATCATTTCGCCATCAGCCAGATGTCCGATAAGTTCTTTGATTGTCCATTTGCCTTCGGCGTAAGCGTAGAGCGATTTTTCTTCCGAAATTTCGGCGAAAATTTGTTCAACTTCGTGTAGTTGTTCTTCCATTGCCGCGATAATATCGGTTTCTTCGACAAGCGAAACATAGCGGTCATAATATTCGGCGTATTCATTTTTTGACGGACGTTGCATATTCATTTATCTTACCTTAAGTTGAAATGTTTTTCGTATTCAAATCACTACTTTTGAGCGAAATTTTCGCCGATAGAAAAAGCTATGAAAACAAAATTATTCTTTATCGCAATCATTTTAGTAAGCGGATTCGCCAACGCCTTCGCGCAAAAAGCCGAACCGCAACGCATTCAGTTTGCACGCGGCAAATCGAGCGCAAATTTGAGCGGAACGCTTTCAAACAATCAGGAAATGCACTATGTTTTCGGCGCAAAAGCCGGACAAAAAATCACGCTGAAAGTTACTTCCGCGCCAAAAGGGAATTTTTTCGATTTCGATTTGCAAGGCGATGGTTTTGACCTCGAAACCGAATACGACTATTACACCAATTATAGTTTCACCGCACCCGAAACGGGCGATTATTTAGTTTTTGTGCGAAAACGTCCGACGGAAAAAACGACAACGGCGAAATTTTATCTGACGCTGACAATAAAATAAAACTTATTTGTGATTACAAACAATCGTGTGAGATTCGCGCAAATCGGCTTCGATGCGGAGCCGATTTTTTTCGTCCTGTTCGGCTAGAATGCAGACGACGTTTGCTTTATTTTGCTTGATACATTTGCCTTTCGTGTGTTTTTTGATGTCGCCCAAAACGGATTCGGTCTGCCCGATGCAGACGAATTTATGATGCCCTTTGCCTAATTTATCATTGATTCTTTTCGAGATAACATAAATCGCCGCCACATCTTCAAACTCCGCGCCGAGCGGAAAAACTTCAAAGTTATAAAGATTTTTCTTTCCCCGAAAGACGGCTTCGCTAATCATCAGAGATTTTTTCTTTTTCTTCGGTTTCATACTAAAAGTGTATCAAGTATGAAACAGCATCGCAAACACAGAACACTATTTTTGAGCGATAAAAAGAAATCTCTGCTCAGACATCGGCATTAGCTTTTCTTTGAACTTGACGCGATTTGTTTGCAATTCTTCGCGCAAAGAATTGCCGCCGAAAAAGAGCAGAGAAGCGCGTTCAGACCATTTCAGAAGACGCGGCAGTTTTTGCGTGAATTTGTCTAAAGCGCGGCATAAAACAAAGGAAACATCGGGCTTTCGGATTTCTTCAAATTGGCGGTTGATTATTCGAGCGCGGCTTTGCAACCGACATTTTGCCGCAGCTTCTTCTAAAAATTTCGCCTTTTTCAATTTGGATTCAATCAACACGCCGCGCAAATCTTCGCGCACAATCAGACACGGAATCGAAGGCAAACCTGCGCCCGTTCCGACATCGGCAAATTTCGCGTTTTTTGGCAGAAACTCCAACAAAGTCAAAGATTCCAAAATATGCCGCGTCGCAAATTCTTCTGCCGTTGAAGGTGCGACAAGATGCAAAATCGCGTTATGTTCTTGAATTATTTCGTAATAGACGGCGAGAGCGGTAATTTTTTCTTCCGAAAGGTTTAAATCGAAAGCGTTTTGATGATTTTTGATTGATTCGATAAATTCTTCGCGCATAGATTTTTCCGCAAAGAGGCAAGAATAGAAAATGGTGCGGACGAATGGAATCGAACCATCACGGGCGCAATGCCCACGGGCTTCTGAGACCCGCGCGTCTACCAGTTCCGCCACGTCCGCGTGAAAAGGCAAAAGTTAGAATACAATTTGTCGGCGAAAATGGCAAAAGCGGAAGGCGGAGCAGTAATAACACGGTAGGGCTATTGCAAAGTCGGAAGAAACGGATTTTACCTCTCATTTATCACCTTTCACTTATCACTTGTTCCGAAAAGTAAAAAAAATCACCTTCGGAATAAGTGATAAGTGAAAGGTGATAAGTGATATTTACCTCTCATCCGCCGACTCTCATATTTTTCAGCGACTTTGCAAGCCCCCTAAATAACACGGCAAATTTCTCTGCTGTGTTGTTACTGTTCCGTTTTCTGATTTTTCTACAAGAGACTTATCAAAACTATTCGGGCGGCAAAATATCCGAAACCAATGTTTCGTTAAACGAACTGCCGGTGTCGTAAGTAGTTGAGAAAAATGCTTCGGAAAAACCTGATGCGTAAATCACTTGATTATTTCGACGGTAAGCATAAACAGCCGGGGAATAGTCAATTCCGAGATATGGAATGTCGTTCGCAATGCCCCAGAAAAATATGCTTGCCGAAGCGTCTTCTCTTAAAACAAACCACGTTCCGTTGCGATAGACGGCGATGTTTGTGCGTCCGTCGCCGTCGTAGTCTGCCGGAACGGGACGGTCAGTGCCGATGCCGAACGGTGCGATAAAATATGAATTGTTTGAACTGTTCAAACGATACCAAACGCCCGTTGAAGGTCGAAAAACCGTCAAATCGGCTTTGCCGTCGCCGTCGTAATCAGACGGAAGCGGTCTATCTTCGGCAAGTCCGAAACGATTGATGGCAACTTGCCCCGATTGACTTTGCAGAACGAACCAAAGTCCTTCCGACGGGCGATAGACGGCGATGTCGGCGCGTCCGTCCGCGTCGTAATCAGCGGCGACGGGTTTGTCTTCCGTGATGCCGAATTTGACCGCGACGGCTTGATTATCGGAGCTTCGATAAATCCACCAAGTTCCGGTCGGTTTGCGATAGACGGCATAATCGGTGCGTCCGTCGCCGTCGTAATCGTTCGGCACGGGAACATCGCCAAATGAACTTGCGCCCCAATTAAAATAAACTTGATTGCCCTGCGTCGAATCTTGATAATATCGCCAAACGCCGGTCGAAGGATTCCAAAAAGCACGGTCGGTGTTGCCGTCGCCGTCGAAATCAACCGTTTTTGTTTGTCCGATAGGATTACAGACATTTTGGCGGAATATCACCGAATTTTCCGTTGTATAAACCGCATTCGGCGAAGTTGTCCGCGTGTGTCCGCCAATAAATGGACGGTTAAGCGTCAAAACATCGGTTTTCGTATCTGCGTCAAAAATTTCGGCTGAATCAACTTTCAAATAAGCGCGAAATTCTTCTTGCGTGAATGTGAGATTTCCTTGATTTTTCAGTAGAAGATATTTTTTGATGCCCAGAAAAATAATATCCGTGTCGCCGTCGCCGTCGAAATCTCCGGCGGAATAACTGTTGCGTTGAGCATGATTTCCCGTAACATAATGTTGCGGAACTTCAATGTCCGAAGCCGTGAACGTATTATTTCCGTCGTTTGCGAGAATTCTGATTTTGTAGATATTGACGTTGAGCGTTGGTTGAAAAACACCGCTGACGAAATCTTTTTTACCGTCGTTATTCAAATCAACGGTGCTTAATCTGCCTATCGGACGGTTAAAATTATTCGCGGCGGTTTGTGTAAATGTTCCGTTGCCGTTATTGGTCAAAACTCTCAAATTGCCTGAATGAAAGGCGATGTCGTTGAAACCGTCGCCGTTCAAATCTTCAACGATAATTCCTGCGCTTGAAGCCAAAATATAACCCGAATATGGCAGAGAAACGCTCGGAGCGATTTCCGTTGCCGCGCCGAAACTGTTGTCGGGTTGTGCGAAACGCAGATAAAGCGTTGAATTGCCGTTGTTTAATCTGGTCGAAAGAACATCGGCTCTGCCGTCGTTGTTGAGGTCGCCCGCCGCCCAGAAAGTTTCGCCGCCGGACGAAACGCCGGGCGCGTTTGGCAGAAATCTTCCCGTTCCGTCATTCAAATACGTCGTCAAAAATTGTCCGGTCGAAACAATCAAATCTTTTTTGCCGTCGTTGTTGACATCGCCGAATGTGCCGAAAACGCCCGCAACGCCCGTTACCGAAGAAGTTTTCGCCGTCGTGTCAAAAGAATTTGCGCTCAGGCGCTTGTAAAAATAGACTTGATAATTACCTTCGGCGGTCGGCGAAAAACCGAAAAGGTCTTTCAGTCCGTCGCCGTCGAAATCTTCAAAATAATTATAAGCAAAACCGTTCGATAACATTTGTCGGTTCGTTTCTTTGAAATAAACGCCGCCGCATTGTGCCGCCGCCGAGAAAGAAACTGCCAAGACAACCAAAATTACCAAGCAAATTCGATACATTTTCTCACCGCCTTGAAATTAAAAGTTAGAAACAAGCCGATTATATCAGCGTTTGAGCCGAATTTTTATTAAATTTTATTAAATTTTCTAAAATGAACGGCTTCATAACTTTTTCCGAAAAAGATATGATAAAAGCAATGACAAACGATTTGGCGAAAAATCTAGCCGAAGTCAAAAAACAAATCGCCGATGCCGCACGCAAAGCGAATCGCAACGCCGACGAGATAAAATTAGTTGCGGTCAGCAAGACGCATCCGGCGCAAAAAATAATCGAAGCTACCCGAGCGGACGCGTTTGTGTTTGGCGAAAATAAAGTTCAGGAAGCGGAAGGGAAAATTGCGGAAATCGGACGCGAAACGGCTGAATGGCATCTGATTGGGCATCTGCAATCGAACAAGGCGCGAAAGGCGGTGAAACTTTTTGATGTCATTCACACGCTCGATTCGCTCGAACTTGCGGAGAGATTGGAGCGTATTTGCGTTGAAGAAAATCGGGCGGAACTTTCGGTTTTCGTGCAGATTGATTTGGCTCATGAAACGACAAAAAACGGTGTCAAAGAAGAAGATTTACCGCCGTTGGTTGAATTTTTGAAGACTTGCAAGCATCTGAAATTTGCCGGTTTGATGATTTTACCGCCGTTTTTTGAAGACGCGGAAAAGACGCGACCGTTTTTTAAGAGATTGCGCGAAATGCGTGATAAAATTTGTCCGCACGGCGAGCTTTCGATGGGAATGAGCCACGATTTTGCGGTGGCGATTGAAGAAGGCGCAACAGTTATCAGAGTCGGCACAGCGATTTTTGGCACAAGATAGTTTGAAAATGAGATAAAATCCGATGAAATATGAGTCAAGCGAAAGATTTTGACGGTTTCAGACAGTATTTTTACTATCTCAGAAGTAATCACGGCTATCTCAAAAGTAATCACAGCTATCTCGGAAACAGTTACAGCTATCTCGGAAACAGTTACAGCTATCTTGGAAAGAGTTACAGTTATCTCAAAAACGGTTACAGCTATCTTGGAAAGAATTATAGCTATCTTGGAAATGATTTTAGTTACATAAAATATGCTTTTACGAACAATTTATCCGATTATCAGCACAATTATTATTTACGCGCTTGGAATTTTTGTTGCGCTATTGGTTTTGCGAATAATTTTTAATTACACAGACCCGAATCCGTTCGGAAAAGTCGGTCGTTTCTCTTATCATTTAAAGAAACGCACGGATAGATTTGTATATCCGGCGGCTCGCCTGTTAGCCAACTTTCGCATAGACACGCGCCTTGCGCCGATTGTAACGATTCTGATTACAGCGGTTCTAGCTTTCTTCGCGTTGAATATTGTTCACCAGACATTTTTTATCATTGACGGCTTGAGCGCAGGAGTCGCGGCGGGAAATGTGAATTGGATAATCGGATTTATCATCTACGCGGTTCTGAGCGTGCTGGTTTTGTTTATCTTCATACGTTTTATATCGTCGTGGTTTGTTTTTACAAGGAATACTTTTCTCGGTTTCGTGCAAAAAGTAACCGACCCGATTCTGTTACCGGCGCAGAGATTGATTCCGACAATCGGGATGTTCGATATTTCCGCGATGCTCGTCCTGATTCTCATTCAATTACTGCAAGGCGTGGTGCTTCGCGTGTTCGGAATCTATTGATAAACTACACCGAAAAAGATAACACAATAATTTTCACCGTCCGCGTTGTGCCGCGAGCCTCGGAAAGCGAAATCATCGGCGAACACGACGGCGCGTTGAAAGTTCGCATCGCTGCGCCGCCCGTTGACGGCGCAGCAAACGCCGGGTTGATAAAACTTTTGGCGAAATCTTTCGATGTTCCGAAAAGCGCAATCGAAATTATCGGCGGGCAGACTTCAAAGACGAAACAAATTAAAGTATCAAACATTAATCCGAGCGATTTTGCAAGCAAAAATCTAGCGTGATATATTCTTTACTTTCAAAATAAATCAATAAATATAAGGAAAATAACAAATGTCAGGACATTCCAAGTGGCACACAATTAAACACAAAAAAGGCGCGTTGGACGCAAAACGCGGGAAGATTTTCACGAAACTTATTAAAGAAATCACAGTCGCGGCTCGCACGGGCGGCAGCGGCGATGTTGATTCAAACGCACGTTTGCGAAAAGCCGTCAACGATGCGAAAGCGCAAAATATGCCAAACGACACGATTGACCGCGCCATCAAACGCGGCACGGGCGAACTCGAAGGCGTAAATTACGACGAAATCACTTACGAAGGCTACGGCATCGGCGGCGTGGCGATGTTGGTCGAAACAATGACCGACAACCGCAATCGAACGGTCGCGGAAATCCGCCATCTTTTCTCGAAAAACGGCGGCAATCTCGGCGAAGCCGGCTCGGTCGCGTGGATGTTCGATAAAAAAGGTTTGATTATTGTTGATAAAGAAGCCAAATCCGAAGACGAACTTTTCGACATTGCCATCGAAGCCGGCGCAGACGATATGCAGGACGCAGGCGACGTTTTTGAAATCTATACTTCGCCCGAAAACTACGAAGCCGTTGACAATGCCATCAAAGCCGCCGGAATCGAACCGCAAGCCTCGGAAATCTCGATGATTCCGCAAAACTACATCAAACTCGAAGGCGACGACGCAAAGAAAATGCTCAAACTCTACGACGCGATTGACGACAACGACGACGTTCAAAAAGTCTATGCCAACTTTGACATTGACGAATGGTAAGAGTGGTAATAGGTAATAGGTAATAGGTAA
>CAZJQP010000071.1:0-10344 GCA_964548225.1 uncultured Blastocatellaceae bacterium
TGGTTTGCTTGAGAAAAGCCAAGCGGCTTTAGCCAAACAGGAATAAAAAATCAATCATCCTTTTCGCTTTAGCGCAAGAACGGGGCTAAAGCCAAGAGGAATTTTTATTTTTTTCTCTTATTCGGCTAAAGCCTTTTCTCCCTTTTCACTGTCCACTAGCTAAAGCTAGTGGCAATTTAAAAAGACTTTCAAACAGCATTACTTTCTTAACTTTGCGCCGCCGTGTTCAGAACATTTATCCCGCGAAAACGGGCGACGGGACAGCCGTGCGAGACGGCGTTTGATTGTCCGGGTTCGCCTTTGCCGTCGTTGAACGTGCCGGGCAATTCGTAGGTGTTTTCGCCGCCGAGCGCGTCGCAGGCGTTCCAAAAATCGGTCGTGCGCGATTGATACGCGACATCTTTTAACATTCCGACGACTTTGCCGTTTTTGATTTCCCAAAACGTCTGACCGCCGAATTGGAAATTGTAACGCTGTTGGTCAATCGAATAACTGCCGCGCCCGTGAATCATAATTCCCTTTTCCACGCCGCCGATTAAGTCTTCGGCGGAAGTTTTATCTTTTGACGGCGCGAGGGAAACATTCGGCATTCGCGGAAACGGAACGCTCGACCAGCTATCGGCGTGCAGACAGCCGCGTGAAGATTTTTCGCCGATTAACGGTGCTAAATCCCGCGTCGTTTGCCAGCCGACAAACTTTCCGTCTTTCACGATGTCCCATTTTTGCCCGACAACGCCTTCGTCGTCCCAACCGACGGTTGCGAGTCCGTGTTTCTGCGTTCTATCCGCAAAGAAATTAACAATCTTCGAGCCGAATTGTAGTTTATTTGTTTTGTCGGGCGTGAGAAAAGAAGTTCCCGCATAATTCGCTTCCCAAAGCAAAGCGCGGTCGAGTTCGGTCGAATGCCCAACCGATTCGTGAATCGTCAGAAAAAGATGCGACGGATGCAAAACCAAATCGTATTTTCCGGCTTCGACGGGCTTTGCCTTCAATTTTTCAACCGCTTCCTCGCCCGCTTTTTTCGCCTCCCCGATCCAATCATAACTGTTCGTATATTCATAGCCGATAAGTTGCGCCTGCGCCAACGCACTACGCGTCTGAAAATCGCCCGAAGCGACCGCCGTTACCGTAAAATTCGGCAAACCGCGAATTAAATATTGTTCCGTGCGCGTTCCGTCCGAAGTCGCTAAAAACTTTTGCTCATTCACCCAAGCAAGCGACGAATTGACAAAACTAACGCCTTTCGTCGAAAGCGCGGCTTCATTCATTTTCAGCAAAAACTGAATTTTATCGTCAACCGAAACCTCAAACGGGTCTTTTTCAAAAGAACTTTTCCAATTCCCCGAAACCTTCGGTGCGGGCGCGAGCTTGATTGGTTTCGTCTGAAACGCCGAATTTGCTTTGGCAATCTCAATCGCTTCTTTTGTAACGCGCTCGACTTCTTCCGCCGTCAAAATCGGACTCGCCGCAAAGCCCCAAGTTCCTTTGACGAGAACGCGCACGCCGAAACCGAAATTTTGCCCGCGCGAAACATTCAAAACCTGTTTTTCCCGCGTCGCAATCGTTTCGAGCCGATACCGATTGATGCGAATATCGGCATATTCCGCGCCCGATTTTTTCGCCAACGCGAGCGCGGCATCCGCCAACTTGTTTTTATCAACTTCCGGCATCGGCGCATTCGTCAAATCAGCCGAATAAACCCACGAAGGCAATGCCAGAGTGCCGAGCGCAAAGCTCGCCGTCTTCAAAAAATCGCGTCGGGAAAATGTCATAAAATTTGCAAAACCTCGCTTTGTGAATTTTTCACTCTAAAAGTAGAAAAGATAAGAATTGAATTAGTTTTAATGTATATTTTGAGACGCGCAGTGTCAAGAATTTGGCAAATAAAAAGCGAGATGGTTGTATCCTACCATCCCGCCATTTGCTTCGATTATCGGAGTTGCACCGATTACCTTTCGATTCTCAGTCGAATGCTCTACTAATTGAGCTAAATCGCTTTTTCGGCATTTGCGAATCCAACGACGTTTAATGTCAACCTTCAGTTCTAAGTATCGCCACTCTACCATTGAGCTATCCGCGCATAAATTTTTTATGGAGCGCGGAACGGGACTCGAACCCGCAACAACGACAAGTTTGTATTGACAGTTTGAGATGGATTCAAACCGAGGTTTTCAACTTCTTGGAATAATTTGAGTTTAATAGTTTCGGATGTTTTGCATCTGCGTCTGCCAATTCCGCCACCTTCGCGTAAAGATTTTTTGTAATGCGAAGAGCAGGATTCGAACCTGCAAGAAACTTTATTTCAATTTCAGCTTAAAATTCAGCTTGTCCAAGTTGAGCCAAACGGCTCATTTGCAAGATTATCCGAAGATAATCTCACAATCAACCGTCTAGGCGAAAATATAACCTAAAATATCTGCGCCGACTTTTTTGTCGGGGGCTTCGACCGAATTGGCTTCTTCACGCGCCGATTTTACGGCAGACAAAACGGCTTCGATACGTTCGAGCAATTTGCGTTTGTCGCCGCGTGTAATCGCGCCCGATTGTTTGACTTGATTCCAATAACCGACAATTACGTCTTTCGTAATCAGTTGCGTCTGTGCCGGATGTTTCTCGGTCGCATCATATAAAACAATCGCTTCTTGAACTTTCGCCGTCCGGTGTGTTTTTGTCGGTTCGGTTTTGAAAAGTCCGGTCGCTTCTTCCTTGCGCCAATCGTCCGATTCGTCGAGCGTCGGCATTTTGTCAACAAACGTCCGCAAATCCGTCAACTGCTTTTCCAAAAACAGCAGATACGGCACGGGAACATCTTTTACCAAAACATTTCCGCCAACCGTTACATCGGCTTTCGCGGCAACATTCGCAAAATCCTTCGTCGCCGTAATGTCGAGAAATTCGGTGAAAAGTTTTTTCGTTTCTGAAAGAACATCGTCCGAACGCATCAGAACTTTTTTCTGTTCAGGCGGAAATTGTTCGCCGCCTTCTTCCTTTGGTTCGTAAGTTTTGCTGAAACCGTAATACAAATCAGCCTTTTGAGCGTTTTTGTGCAATTCGGTAATCGCCGCATAAAGACGATTTTTCGCGCCTTTTTCAACGGCGATAATTTGATTGAGTTTTTGTGTCATGAGTTTTAATTCTCCTAAATTTTATTTCGTTCATTTAAAACGAGTGATATTTCTACCATAACCAACTGCGAATTGGCAAACTTCAAGAGTTAATTCATCTGGAAAATGTTCTTAAAAGTTTGCGAGAACTCTCGCAAACTTTTAAGAACTCTCGCAAAAAATATTGCGTTCTCTGAAAAGTTCAGAGAACGCAATATTTTGAATAATCTCTTTGCTAAAGCGCAGAGTTTTCGCCTATTTTATTGAAAAACATTCCCGACGGGCGTGATGGTAATATCAGCCGCTTTGACGGGAATCGGATAGACGGAAATGATTTTGTCTTCGTCCAAAATCTCCTTCGGCTTCGGCGAAGCGTAAGAAATCATTCCGGGTTTGTTTTCGACGATTTCCTTCCGCAAACCTTCGGCATCTTTCGTAATCATCACGACGCGCATTTTGTTGCTTGTCAGATGTTTTTTGATCGCCGCGTTCACGTCTGCCAAAGTTAATTTCGACAGCGCGGTTTTCATATATTCATTGAAATTCCCGATGCCGTAATAACGCGAATCGAGCTCGTAACCGAGTTCCGCGTCCTTCGTCTGCGTCAAAATGTTGACATATTTCATCAAAAAGGCGCGTGTTTCCTCAAAAGTTTTTTGGTCAATGCCGTTTTTGACTAATTTGTCATATTCATAAAGCGCGGTGCGAAACGTGAAATTCGCGTTCTGCGGCTCAACGGGACGAATCCAGATTTGGAAAATCTGCGATTGTCTCGCCAAATTCGCGTCCGGCTCGAATTGAAACATTCCACGCGGAAAATATTCGATATACGCATAATCGCCGTAGTTCAAACCGCGCAATTCACGAATCCGCCCGTAAAGATAACTGCTCGACGAACGATGTTGCCCAAAATACGAAGCAACAAGCGCAAGCGCGGGAAAATCTTTGTGTCGGCGATTTACGTCAATCGGAAAGCCCATCGAAATTGCCGTCGCGCGAGTTTCGCGCTGCACGATGTCTATCTTCATTCCGTCAGAAAGATTTAGTTTATACGGTTTGGCAATATCATCAGGTGGATAATTCTTAGGCAATTTCGCAAAATCCTTCTCCATCTGTGCCGTAAATTTCGTGTCGAATCCGCCCGAAAGTCCGACGACTAAATTCGCTTGCGTGTAATTTGCTTTGTAAAAATCCTTCACGTCTTGAATCGTCAACTTCTCAAGCGATGAAACTGTTCCGACAGAATGATGTTCGTATGTTGTTCCAGCGTAAATAATATTGTAAAGCCGTTCTTTGCCGAGTTCTTCGTCGTTGCTTTCGCGCAAATTTGTTTTCAGAAAATCAATCGAATTTTGCTTGATGCGCGTAAAATCTTCTTCACGAAAACCGGGTTCGAGAAGCATCTGACGAATAATTTCATAATATTCAGCCCGTTTGTCATTGTGGATTTGCCCGACAAACGTCGTCATTTCTTTATCAACCTGCGAACCGAAACCCGCCGCCATCGGATAAAATTTTCCAACGATGTCGTCGTAAGACATCTTTTGACTTCCGCCCTGCGCGAGCATCGAAGCCGTCAAATCAGCCACGCCTTCCTTGCCTTTCGGGTCGCTCGCCGAACCGGTCAAAAACTGTATCCGAAACGTAACAATCGGCGATTTGCTCGGCTGTAAAACTGATGCAATCTTCATATTTTTCTGTGCAAACATCGGCATCGAAACCGCGAATAAAATTACCGCAGAGACGCAGAGGCGCAGAGATTTTTTCATAAAAAATCTTGAATTTTGAATTTTGAATTTTGAATTTTTCATTATTTCGCTCCTCCTTTTTTTGTCGCCAAAGTAATCACGGTTTGATTCGTGTTTTTGAAATATTTTTCCGCATACATTTTAATATCTTGCGGCGTAATTGAATCGTAAAGCGCGAAAACTTTGTCAATCGTATCGGGCGAACGCCGCAAAGAAACGAATCGGGCAAGCGTTCCCGCAATCGCGTCGTTTGAATCCATTCCCATAACGAATCCGTAACGCTGACGCGAACGAGTTTCGTCCAATTGTTTTTGCGGAATCAATTCCTTCGTGAACTTCATATAAGTTTTGATAATTTCGTCGCGGACGTAATTCAAATCTTTTTCGTCCTTGACCTGCGCCCAAACGCTAAACAATTCAGGATCAATTTTGTTTTCAAAACTCGGCGAAACCCAGACGGCTTTTTGTTCCTGCAAAACGAGTTTTTGATAAAGTTCGGAATTTTCGCCGAAAACAATTCCCGATAATAAATCGAGCGCGGCGGCATCTTTTTCAGTTTCCGAAAAAGCCGGAGCGCGATAGGCAACAGAAATATATGGCAATGTCGGCGAAGCCCATTCGATATGTTTGCTTCGCGGTGCATCTTGCGGCGGTTCCAATTTAATACCTTGCGTATAACTGCCCGCTTTCCAATCGCTGAAATATTTTTTCACCATTGCCAAAACCTGCGTTTCATTTATATCGCCGACAACGATAATTGTCGTGTTTTCGGGGCGATAAAAACGATTAAAAAACGTCCACGCATATTCATATTGATTCGGATAATTTTTGATGTCTTCGAGATAACCCATCGTCGTATGGCTATATGTATGTTCGCGGAAAGCCGTTTCGCGCAAGACTTCATACATTTTGAATGTCGGGCTTGCAGAATTTTTATTGTATTCGCCGAGAACCGCGCCGGCTTCGGTTTTGTATTGCTCTTCCGTAAATTTCAAACGCTGAAATCTGTCGGCTTCGAGCCGCATAATCTCGTCCAAATCTTCTTTAGCGAAAGTTTCGTGATAAACGGTTCTATCATCATCGGTATAAGCGTTTGACGACGCACCCGCTTTTTGCATTATTTCGTCAAAGCGTCCGGGCGCGAAATTTTCTGAGCCGCGAAACATCAGATGTTCAAAAAAATGCGCGTAACCCGATTTGCCTTTCTCGATTTCGTTGCGCGAACCTGCGCCAACGACAATATAGAGCGAAACGAGATTCGGAAAATCCGTCGGCACGGTTACGATTCGCAAACCGTTCGGCAAATCCGAAGTTTTATATGGATACGGAAAAACTTTTTTCGTCTGCGCCATTGTTACCGAAGCCGCAATGAAAAAAGTTAGTAATAGTAAAAATAATTTCATAGAATTTTCTCCGATTTATTAATAATCAGCCTTCTTTTTGATGAATTCAGCAAGAATTTGTTGCCTTTGGCGAAAATTTAGGATAGCAGAAAACTCTTTACTTTCAAACAGATGCGTCCTTGTGGAAAACTTTTTTTAAAATAATCGAAAAAAGTTCTTGTATTTTCTTAAGTTATGTTGTATAAACCATAGAGGACAAACTATTTCCAGTTTTTTGATATTTTAGGAGGACCAATGAAGCTAACCAGAAATCTTTTAGCTCTTTTCGTAAATCTTTCCCTTGTTTCCGCAACTTTCCTGAGTTTCGCAATTCAAAACGCATCTGCCCAAGACACAAAAATCGCATTACAACGCGGCTACCGAACCGGCTATTCCGACGGTTATATGTCGGGTTATCGTGATTCGTTGGACAATCAAGCGAAAAATTTTCAGCGACACAGCGAATATGCCAAAGCCGACCGCGCTTTTAACAAAGACTACGGCAATTTGGAAGATTACCGCGACGGATACCAGCAAGGTTTTGAAACGGGTTACAACACCGGATTCGACAAAAAAGCGTTTGACGCAACGATTCCGAACGATTTGAAAAAACGCGGCACGGTTGCAACGACAACGAACAACCAAACCACAACAAATTCAACGAATTCAACACCTGTCAAGGAAACTTCGACAACTGAAAATAACAATCAAGTTTCCGAAAACACAAATAATAACAATCAAATAATAACCACGACGACGGATAATACGAATTATCTCGCCAATTCGGACGCGATAATTTTGATTCCGACAAACACGGATTTAACTATCGAACTACTCGACGAAGTTACGACCGACCGAAGTCGCGTCGGCGATAAATTTACGGCGCGGATAATTTCGCCCGTCGAATTAACGGGCGCGATTGTCGAAGGAAAAATCTCGAAAATCCAAAAACCCGGCAGAATAAAACGCCGCGCCGAAGTCGTGCTGACCTTCGACCGCATCGTTTTGGCGGAAAATCGTTGGAGCAATTTCAACGCGATTTTGACCGAAATTTTGCCATCAAAAGGCGACAACGTGAAAAAAGTTGACACGGAAGGCACAGTTCAAGGCAAAAGTTCGTTGAAATCCGACGCAATTAAAGTCGGCGCATCAACGGGAACAGGTCTTGTGGTCGGCGCAGTCGTCGGCGGTCCGGTCGGCGCAGGTGTCGGCGCGGCAGTCGGCGCGGCTTTCGGTGTCGGCGCAGTCGTCGTCGAACGCGGCAAACACATCCGGCTCAACAAAAATCAGCAACTTAAAATCAAAACTGTGTATGAAACGCAGATAAGATAAATATCGTAATTTGAAATTCGTAATTCGTAATTCGTAATTGATTCTCTGGCGCGAGAAACCGAGCAATCTGCGCCGATTTATCCGCGAAATTCGCGCAAGTCTTTTCATTCTCCTTTGACTTGCGGGTTTCGCGGATTTTTTTTTACTGCAGAAGCGCAAAGCCATAGAAACGTGGTGTTGTAACATCGCCCCGTATTGATTTTTGATTATTTAATTTCAAATTTATCAATGGATAAAACTTCGTATTCATCAATTACTTTATTATTAGCCACCGAGAAAACTTCCGAATAACCTAACTTTTTGTTATATTGCAGTTTAATAAACAGATTTGCGCTGTTATCCTGTGCCTTTTGAATTTCATCGAATATTTTCTCAACCGTATCAAATTTTCGGTAATTTTCGATGCTCGGATGTTGAATTTTGTCTACTTGTTCCATCGAAATTGCTTTGCCGTCACGGACTTTAATCAAAACAGGTTTAATTGAGCCTGTTACCGGTCCATCTACAAGACTGCAAACCATGTCGTAATTGACAATTTTCTGCTCAATTCACAACAGACGGTTTTTCTCCAAGTCGGAATCAATGATTTTATTTGGAATTTTATTAACTTCAACTTGCGCCGTATTAGATTTGTTATTCTCAAGTGTCGGATTATTCGATTTAGCTTGTTGTAAAGGAGCGCAACCTAATATTTGAAAAATTCCAGCAAGGAAAATTAAAGCCAAATTAAACTTGGCAATTCTCCCTTTTTTTGCATATCTATCAATATGAATCAATTTATCCATATATTCTCCCTGAATTAGTCATTTTACAATTGAGACTTGTTAGTTTTATGTTTGCCTTGAATCATTTCCCTCAATTTGTTTATCAGTTTCTTTCCCGATAATTTTTTTATTCATATTAAACTTTGCAGCTCCGCTAGTGAAAAACCTCACTTTAAATCTTTCAAAATCTCGCGTAATTTCCTCCGTGCCGCATCGGTTACGGGAACGAGCGGCAATCTGAGATTTTCTTCCAAAAGCCCCAATTCCTTCATCACAAATTTACACGGCGCAGGACTTGCTTCAATAAAATTGGCTTCCATCAAAGGCAAAATCTTGTAATGAATCTTCCGTGCCGCAGTCCACGCGCCGTCGAGAGCTTTTTCGACCATTTTTGAAGTCAAATCGGGAAATTCATTCGCGCAAACCGAAACCAAACCGTCTGCACCAATCGAAATTAAAGGCAAAGTCGTCGCGTCGTCGCCAGAAAAGACTTTGAAATTCTTCGGTCTTGCCGAACAAATCTGCATAATCTGCGAAAAATTGCCCGAGGCTTCTTTTGTGGCGACAATGTTTTCGTAGTTTTCGGCTAATTTCAGACAAGTTTCCGCCGAAATGTTTGACGAAGTGCGCGACGGCACGTTGTAAATCATAATCGGAAACTTCTTCACGGATTTGGCAATCTCGCCGAAATGCGCGAACATTCCGTCTTGCGTCGGACGATTGTAATAAGGCGCGACAACCAACGCGCCGTCTGCGCCGAGTTCGCGCACTTTTCGCGTCAAATCAATCGTCGCCGCCGTGTTGTTGCTTCCCGTTCCGGCGATGACTTTCGCCTTGTGTTTATGCGCGACTTCGATGCACATTTTGATAACGTGAAGCTGTTCTGCTTGCGTCATCGTCGCCGCTTCGCCCGTCGTGCCGCACGGAATCAGCAATTTCACACCGCCTTTTATCTGGCGTTCAACCAATCGGCGAAAACATTCATCATCAACCGAGCCGTCTTTCCGAAACGGCGTAACCAAAGCAGTTCCGCAACCGCGCATCCAATCCAATTTTATCGTCATATCTTTTTCGTCCACAGAGGATTTTATCTTGATTTTATCTGTGTTCATCTGTGGATAATTATTTCTTTTTCTTCTCTAAAATTATATTCTTATATCGTGAGAAGATACAAAAACCGATTAGCATAATTTATGAGATTTATAAGATTTGCAATTATCATCACAATTCTGACAGCGCAATTTGCCTGCAATTCGTCGGAAGCCCAACAAACTCAAACCAATTCAAACAAATCGGACGCGCCGAAAATCATCGCCAAAAGTTTCGCCTATCCAATCGGCACAACCGAAATCTCGACGCAAGCCAGAGACAAAAAAGACGAATGGTATAACGCGCTTGATTTTGGCGCAAATAATCACTTGGGCGAAGATTGGAATAAAAATTCGGGCGGCAACACCGATTGCGGCGAACCTGTTTTTGCGGCGGCAGACGGCACGATTGTCTATGCCGAAAACGCTGGAGAAGGTTGGGGAAACGTCGTCATCATCGAACATAATTTGCCCGACGGAACACGCATTCAAACGCTCTACGGACATCTCCAAAAAATCTTAAAATCGAGCGGCGAAGTCAAAAAACGTGAACAAATCGGTGAAGTCGGCAACGCGGACGGCAAATATTTCTGCCACCTGCATTTTGAACTCCGCACCACAGATTGCCCCGACTGGAACGCGGCTGGCGGCGGCTATTCGACCGAAAGAAAAGGCTGGCTCGACCCGTCGGATTTTATTGACGCGCATCGCTAAAAATCAATTCAAAAATTCCCGCGTTTTTTCTTCAATTTCAATCGGCGCATCAAAAGGTTTCGATTCTTCTTCCAAACTCCAAATCTCAAACATCGCGGGCGGACATTCCATAATGAAACGCGACGGTTTTTGCAAAACGGTTTGGCGCGAATAATCAATCATCATCAATGGATAGGTTAGATAAAGTTCGTCTTTCGCACGAGTCAGCGCGA
>CAZJQP010000071.1:10354-17085 GCA_964548225.1 uncultured Blastocatellaceae bacterium
AAGTCGGCGTTCTTCTTCTTCGCTGTCAATTTCTTTGAACGAACGCGGACTTGGGAATTTGCCTTCCGCCGTCCAAATCATAAAGACGGCTTTCCATTCCGCGCCTTTGGCTTGATGAACGGATGAAAGCGTTAAAAGTTCGTCTTCTTCGCCGCCCATCACGACATCTTCGGCAATGATTGGAGTCGGTTCTTTAAATCTTTCGGTCGAAAGCAGAGCAAGTTCCGACAAAAAATCTTCGGTTGTTTCGTAGCGCGAAGCATAAAGCGCGAGTTGGCGTAAATCTTCGATTCGCGCTTCGGCATTTTCAAAAGTTTCTTGCAAATGTTGTTCGTAACCGCTCGTCAAAATCAGTTCGATTTGCTTCGCGGGTTTATTGCGGTTTTCGTCTGTGGTCAATAATTCGAGCAATTTAACAAACTCTTGCCAGCCGTTTTTGCTTCGCGGTTGAAATTTGAAATCGTCTTTTTTGACCAATGCAAAGGGATTTTGTGAATACGCCAGACTTTCGTAAATCTTATTCGCCGTCGCGTTTCCGACGCTCGGAATCATTTTCAAAATCCGTTTCCAAGCGAGTTCATCACGCGGATTGACAATGATTCTGAGGTAAGAAATCACGTCTTTGAGATGCGCTTGCTCAAAAAATCTCACGCCCGATTGGACGCGATACGGAATGTTTCTTCGCGTTAATTCGAGTTGCAATTCCAAACAATGATAATGCGAACGATAAAGAACAGCGATGTCTTCGAGCGAAGTGCCTTCGTCGCGCAATTCCAAAATCCTTGAAGCAATAAACGCCGATTGTTGTTCGACATCCGAACACGGAATCATCGCCGGCGCAAATCCTTTCGATTTTTTCACCGCTTGCAGAGTTTTCGGAAACTGTTTGCGGTTATTCGCAATCGAAACATTTGCAAGCCCCAAAATCTCCGGCGTTGAACGATAATTCGTTTCAAGTTTATAAGTAATCGCTTCGGGATAACGCTTCGGAAATTCATAAATATTCGTAAATTCCGCGCCGCGCCACGCAAAAATTGATTGTGCGTCGTCGCCGACGACCATCACGTTTCGATGTTTGACCGCCAATAAATCAATAATTTCGGCTTGCAGTTTGTTCGTGTCTTGATATTCGTCAACCAAAATATGCTGAAACTGCTCGGCGTAAAGATTGGCGATTTCAGGTTTTTCGATGAGCAGACGTTTCCAATTCAAAAGCAAATCGTCATAATCCATCACATTTCGCTCGCGCTTTCGTTCTTGAAAAATAAAATCAACGCGCTTGATTTGCTGTGTGAGCATTTCAAAATACGGATATTTTTTGACGATTACATCTTCAATCGGCTGGTCGGTGTTGTTCGCGTAAGAAATTATGTCCTGCACGACTTCCGCTTTCGGAAATCGTTTCGCCTTCGTATCAATTCCCGCTTCGTCAATGCAAACATTGATAAATTCCTTCGCATCTTCCGCGTCGAGAATCGAATAATTCGGCGCAAAACCAATCGAAACCGCGTGTTTTCTTAAAATCAAATTCGCAATCCGATGAAAAGTTCCGCCCCAAATCCGATGAACATTCTGCGAACCTGTCAAAGTTTCGACGCGCTTCAACATTTCCCGCGCCGCACGATTTGTAAATGTCGCCAACAAAATTCTTTGCGGCGAAACGCCTTGTTCAATCAAATACGCGACGCGATAAGTTATCGTCCGCGTCTTGCCCGTTCCTGCGCCCGCAACAACCAAAGCCGCGTTTGGTTTCGCCGTTACAACCCGAAATTGTTCAGCATTCAATTCCTCGCGGTAACGAGTCAATTTTTCGGGCAGAGAGCCTTCATCGCGCTTGATGACGTATTTTTTCATCTGTCTGGAATCAAAGATTATCACAGATGAACGCAGATAAAAATTCTCCGCCCGAATAGTTGATTTATTTCTTAAATTCCAATTTTGCCAACAAATCTGCGCTGAAATTTTGTCCTAAAGATTTACAAAATTGCAGATTTCTTTCAGCAACAGCAAATTTTCCGTCCGATTTTTTCAGGGCTGTTTCAAATTCCTTAACCGCCGCGTCAAAATCGCCGTTCATTGCATAAATCACGCCGAGATTATTGTGACTGATTGAAGCATCAATGCTTTTTAGTTTGATTGATTTTTGAAAGGCGTTTTGCGCCGATTCGTAATTCTTTTGCGCGAGGTAGACAAACGCCAAATCGAACCAATTTTCGCCGTTCTTGCTTTCCAAACGAATCGCGCCAAGAAATGCTTTTTCGGCAGATTGCCAATTTTTCAGTTCAAACTGCGCCATTCCGAGCGAATAAAACGCTTTTTCGTAGTTCGGATTAAACAAAATCGCCTGCTCAAACTCTTTCACCGATTTTGCTTGCTCCTTCATCTGATAAAAGCAAACGCCGATGTTGAAATGGATTTTGGCGCGGAAAGAATCGCTTGTGTCTTCGCTTTTCGAGAGTTCGAGCGATTCTTCAAACTTCGGTAAAGCCGTCTGAAATTCGCCTTTCTGCGCGAGTTTCATTCCACTTTCAAAAACCTGCAAAGATTGCGCCGACGCGCTCAACACAAAAGCCGTAACCGTAATAAAAATGCTTAAAATTATTCGTTTCATTTTCTAAAATCTCCTTAGACTTTTCCCAAGTCTGCAACGATTTTAGAAAATGCGCGGAGCGAAAATCTTTCGGCTGTTTGCGGTTTATATTCTGAAATTGCTTTTATAACGAAAAACAGAAAATGGAAAGTGGAAAATTTAAGAAATTCACGTCTTTTCCGTTTTCCGTTTTCCATTTTCCATTTTTAAGCGAGTTTGAGTTCGCGCCAGAGTTTCGGCGTTAGGTTTGTAAATTTGCGGAAAAGCGTGGTGAAATGGCTTTGGTTTTTGAATCCGGTTCGCAAACTTACTTCGACAATCGGCAGTTCGGCTTTTGCCAAAAGTTGTTTGGCTCGTTCGATGCGTTGTTCCATCAAATAATGTTGCGGCGTTTGTCCGGTTGATTTGCGAAAAGCGCGGGCGAAATGAAATTGGCTCAAATCGGCAACTTCAGCCATTTGTGCGAGCGATAAATCTTCTTCCAAGTTGGCGTTAATAAATTCTTTAACACGCTTTAACTTATAACCCGAAAGACCGCCGTTTAAATTCTCTATGACAAAACCGGCGTTGCTGTAATTTTTTAAAAGATGCAACGTCAAAGTCTGAATCAAAGAATCGGCATAAAGCGTTCCCGACGGTGATTCTGCGTTTGCTTCGTCCAATAAAGTCAAAGCGATTTGCTGAATCAGCGCGTCTTGGCGTTTGTATGTTTCGCCAAATTCAAAATTTGCGGAAAAACGATTTTCAAGCGCGGTTTGTTTGACAAAATCCGGTGCAATCATAATGCCCAAACTTTCGATTTCCGCATTCCAAAACGCGCCGACTGCTTGACCTGAAGGCGTAAAACACAGATTTCCCGTTTCGCCTTTTGTCTTGATAGATTTCCCGACCGCCGAACATTTTTCCGTCGTCAATCTGCCGCCGAGCGTAATGTTTATTTCGTGAAAATCCGAAATTTGCTCCAACATTCGTCCCGGCAAAACTCTGGCGCGATGAATCTTTACGCCTGTCCACGTTGCCGCTTGACGAAACAAATACGGCGATTCGGTTTTATGCGATTTCCAAACAATTTCCATCAAGTTCAATTTGTAAATCATTTGACTCTGAAATGCAAGTAAATACTTACTAACTTTGTGCGGACTCTTCGGAAAGGTATTTATTGAAAATATTTATTAAAACTATTCTACGAATTTCGTTTTTTTACTTTTCCAATTCTTCGTGTAAAAAGCGACGTTCAACAAGTAGTTGCATAAACTTATCGCGTTTCAGATAAAAGAGTTTTATGGCACGAAACCAGCCGTTTAAGTCTTCTATTTCTTCGAGCGAACGCATCGCCGCATAGCCGCTGAAAATCGCCACGGGAATTGAAATCAGCGCAAAAATCCAGCCGAAATAGAAATATAAAACCGTTGCTAAAATTATCCACGTCAAAGGCATAAAAACCATTGCGGCAAGAATTTTTACGGTCGAAACAATATCGTCCGCGCCGTGTTTTTTGTTGTGATTGGCGATAAATTTGCCGAGTTGATAAGCAGGAAAATGCAGAATTATTCCGAAAATTGAAATCGGCGCAAAAACGAGTAAAACCCAGACGCGCACGAGAAAATGACGAAAAACATACCAAAAAGAATGTTCGGTAAGCGAAAGATTTTCAGGTTCGATGTCAAGTTCGCGGAGTTTGCGTTCGTAATTTAAAATACGTTTTTCGAGTTTGTCGTCGCGCTTTTTCGGGGCATAACGCGCATCAATCTTTTCGTTGATGTAAGTTTTTATAAATGTAAATCTATCTGCCAAAGATCGTTCAAAATTGATGCCTTCATAGACGCTCGAAAACAATTCTTCGGCTTGCGTCGCGGTTTCAAGCTCTGTGCCTGATTCGGCATTGAGCGTAACTTCACGCAAGGCAGAATCAATTTTCGAGGTTAACTCTTTCGCCTCTTTACGCGGCGGTTCGTCGTCTTCCAATTCGACCGGAAACACTTGAAAAGGCTCGCCGAAATAGAGTAAAGCCTCTGAACGAAACATCGTTTTGCTGGTGTAAAAAAGCCCGACGGGAACTATTTTCAAATTTAACGACGCGGGATTTTTGCCGACGGAAACCGCGCCGATAGCAATGCGTGCCGCGCCGGTTTTTAGCGGTTGAAGTTTTGTTTCATTGTGCGAAATTCCTTCGGGAAAAATCGCAATCGCGCCGCCGCCTTTTAATAATTCTCGTGCAAGCGTAAATGTTTCGCGGTTTTTGGAAACATCTTCGCCCGCATCAATCTTGCGATAAATCGGCAAGGCTTCGACGGTGCGTAAAAGCCAGCCGATGACGGGCGTTTTAAAGAGCGTTGATTTGGCAAGAAAAGAAATTTTGCGCGGCAGAGCGACAAACACAAGCGCGGGGTCAATCAAGCCGTTCGGATGATTCATCACGAAAATCACCGGCTCATCTTTCGGCGTATTTGCGGAATTAACCGTTTCAATTCGACGGAAAAACAGCTTCAAAGCGACGCTGAAGATAAAAACAACAACGCGGCGCGGAAACGAACCGCCGCGACCGAAAATCATATCGCCGAGCCGCAGGATTTTTACGTCATTTGTCATTTATTTCGGCTTTTACTCCAAAAAATTCGATAAAATCGAAGTCTGCAAAGGACTTTTTAAGAAAATCAAAAGACTTTGACGACAATTCAAAAGACTTTGTCATCCATTCAAAAGACTTTGTCGGTCGTTCAAAGCACTTTGTCAGTCGTTCAAAAGACTTTGTCAGTCGTTCAAAAGACTTTGTCGGTCATTCAAAAGGCTTTGTCAGTGATTCAAAAGACTTTGTCGCAAGTTCAAAGGACTGTGAATCAAATTCAAAAGGCTTTGACGCGCATTCAAAAGGCTTTGATTTAAATTCAGAAGGCTTTGAACTGATTTTAAAGCTCTCTGAATCGTATGAAATAGTGAATTTATCCTATTCAAACATCCATCAAAACAATTTTTAGATTTCGTGGCGGTTTGCCAGAGCCTTGTCCATTGTAACTTCGTCAACGAATTCCAAATCAGAGCCGACCGGCATTCCCATCGCAATGCGTGTAACGCGAACGCCCAAAGGTTTCAGCAGTCGGGCGATATAATTTGCCGTCGCTTCGCCTTCGGTTGTCGGATTGGTGGCGACGATAACTTCTTTGACCTCGATGCCTTCATTATTATTCGGCAAAAGTCGCGGAAGCAGATTCGCCAACATCAATTCATCGGGACCAACGCCGCGAATCGGCGAAAGTGCGCCGTGCAGAATGTGATACAAACCTTTATAAGAGCGCGTTTTTTCGATGGCAACGAGATTGTAAGGCTCTTCAATGATGCAAATCTGCGAGCGTTCGCGTGTCGGCGACGAACAATACATACACGGATTGATGTCCGTCAGATTGTTGCAAACGTCGCAGAAAACGATTTTTTCCTTAACTTCGCGCAAAGCATCAACAAACTTTTCAACGTCTTCGACCGGACGGCGCAAAATAAAAAACGCCAGACGTTGCGCCGATTTATGCCCAACTCCGGGCAGACGTTTGAATTCGTCAATGAGCTTTGCAACAGGTTCTGAATATTCGAGCATTTTTGATTTTTGATTTTTGATTTTTGATTTTTGATTTTTGATTTTTGATTGCTTCCGAAAAATCGAAAATCGAAAATCGAAAATCAAAAATCAAAAATCCCTAGAATCCCATTCCCGGCGGCAACATTCCGCCGAGTTGTCCTTTGAGCTTTTCTTCGACCTTGCGGCGGGCTTCGTTGATTGCCGCAATGGTCAAATCTTGAATCATTTCCGCATCGCCGTCTTTGACCAAATCGGGCGAGATGACGAGTTCCAAAACTTCAAAATCGCCGCGCATTTTCACTGAAACCGCGCCGCCGCCTGCGCTTGCGTCAACAACAGTCGTTTTCATCTGTTTGCCCATTTCTTCCTGCATTTTCTGGGCTTGTTTCATCATCGAATTTATATCGAATCCACCGGGTAATTTCATAAATATTTATTCCTTTTTTATTAAAATTTCTAGGTTTAATCGTAACTTTCCAAACGGTTAAATGCAAACGACTGGAGCGCAAGCGTCCTCGCTTGCAATGAGCGCGAGAGCGCGAAAAAGCGTCTATGCTGAAATCAAGTTGATTG
>CAZJQP010000071.1:17095-26916 GCA_964548225.1 uncultured Blastocatellaceae bacterium
GCTTAAAAACGCGGCGTTTGCAAGCGGGGACGCTTGCGCTCCAGTCTTTTTTCGTTTTCTAAACAAATCTGCAATAATCTGCGTAAGTAACAATGCTTTCCGAATTTTAATTACCAAAAAATTTATATGTTTCAGAAAAATCTATTTATCCGTGTTCTTTTCGTCTTCGTCTGCTTGAATTTCAGCATATTCGCACAGTCAAAATCTTATCTGACCGAACCGGCGTTTTCGCCTGACCGCCGTGAAATTGCGTTTGTTTCCGGCGGCGATATTTGGACTGTTCCAGCTTCCGGCGGCACGGCTTCGCTTTTAGTTTCGCATCCGGCAACCGAATCGCGCCCGAATTTTTCGCCCGACGGCAAGAGTTTGGCGTTTGTTTCAAACCGCACGGGCAACGGCGATATTTATGTTTTGAACTTGGAAACAAACGATTTGACGCGAATCACGTTTGACGATTCATCGGACAATCTCGATGCGTGGTCGCGTGATGGAAAATGGCTCTATTTTTCGTCTTCGAGCAAAGATATTGCCGGAATGAGCGATATTTTTCGCGTGTCGGCAAACGGCGGAACGCCGATGCAGGTTTCGTCTGACCGTTATACAAGCGAATTTTTCGCCGCGCCGTCGCCCGACGGAAATTCGTTTGCGTTTTCAGCGCGAGGTTTCGGCAACGCGCAATGGTGGCGCAACGGGCGTTCGCATATTGACGAAAGCGAAATTTGGTTAAAACGCGGCGAAACTTATGAACAAATTACTCAACGCGGCGCGAAACAACTCTGGACGATGTGGAGCGCGGACGGTTCGCAGATTTTTTATGTTTCGGATAGAAACGGAACGCAAAATCTTTACGCCAAGCCTTTGCGCGGACAGGAAAAAACGCTGACGAATTTTACAAACGGGCGCGTGCTTTGGGCGAATATCTCTTTGGACGGAAAGCAAATCGTTTTTGAACGGAATTTTAAGATTTGGACGATTTCGACTGACGGTGGAAGCGCAAAAGAATTGCCGATAACTTTGCGCGGTTTGCCCGCTTCGCCTTTGACTGAACGAGTTAATCTTTCATCGCAAATCCGCGAACTTGCGCTTTCGCCCGACGGCAAAAAAGTCGCGGTTATCGCCCGCGGCGAAGTTTTTGCGGCTTCATCAAAAGACGGCGGCGACGCAGTTCGCATTACCAAAACCGCCGCGCCCGAATCATATCCGATTTGGTCGAAAGACAGCAAAAAACTCGTTTATTCATCGGAACGCGAAGGCAAATTACAGCTTTTTCAATACGATTTCGGCACGGAAACCGAAACGCAACTGACCAAAAACGGCGAAGATTTCGCGCCTGTCTTTTCGCCCGACGGAAAATTTATCGCCTTTATTCGCAATGCACGTTCGTTGATGATTTACGACGTAAATTCAAAACAAGAGCGCGAACTTTGCAAATTTTATACGGATTTGCCGCCGATTGCCGGTAAAGATTCGATTGCTTGGTCGCCCGATAATAAATGGATTGCGTTTCTCACAACTTCGCCCGAAACTCGTTCTTATACAAATGTTTCGGTCGTTTCCGCAAATGGCGGCGTGGCGCAACCGATTAGTTTTATCGCCAATTCAAACAGCGGAAGTCTGGCTTGGAGTCCCGACGGCTCGTTTATTTTGTTCGACACAAATCAGCGCACCGAAGACGGTTCTTTGGCGCGGATTGACTTAAAACTCCGCACGCCGCGTTACCGCGAAGACCAATTCCGCGACCTTTTCAAGCAAGAAAACCCGCAACAAAAACCGCAACCGACAGCCACGCCGACAACTTCGCCAGTCGCCGAAGAAAAAACCGAAGATGACAAAAAAGGTGAAATCGTTTTTGAAAATATTCGCCGCCGTCTGAGCCTTTTGCAAACGGGCGTGAGCGTTTTCGGGCAAGCAATCAGTCCTGACGGGAAAACCGTTTTGCTTCTCGCCGCCGCCGAAGGTCAGTTTAATTTTTACACAATGCCGCTTGATGAATTGGCAACCGACCAATCGGCAAAACAGATAACTTCGACACCGAATTTCAAAGGCGACGCGCAATTTTCGCCCGATTCAAAGGAAATTTATTACATCGAAAACGGGCGTGTCCAAATCGTCAGTTTAGACCGCCGCGAAGTTCGTCCGTTAGCTTTAAATATCGAAATCACGACCGAATTTGCAAAGGAAAAAACCGAAATTTTCGAACAAGGCTGGCGGTTTATGCGCGACCATTTTTACGACGATAACTATCACGGCGTTGATTGGAATGCGGTGAAAACAACTTACGAACCGTTTATTTCCGGCGCGAAAAATATGGACGAAGTGCGCCGTTTGATGTCTTTGATGGTTGGCGAATTGAACGCCTCGCATCTCGGAGTTTTCGGTGCGAGCGGTTTTCCTTCAACGCTAATCGGCAAGCTCGGTTTGCGGTTTGACCGCAATGAATTTGAAACAAACGGGCGTTTGAAAATTACTGAAATCATTACGCTTAGTCCGGCGGATGTCGCCGAAAACATCAACGTCGGCGATTACCTTTTGAGTGTTGACGACGTGAAAATTGATTCAAAAACCAATCTCGACGCGCTTCTTGAAAACAAAGTAAATCGGCGCGTTGAACTCGAAGTTTCCGCGTCCGCAGACGGTGCGAACAAACGTGAAATCATTGTCAAACCGACAAGCACGGGAAGCGAAAAAAATCTGCTTTATCGCCAATGGGTTGAAGCAAATCGCGCCTACGTCGAACGCATCAGCGGCAGAAAATTGGGCTATGTTCATCTGCCTGATATGGGGTCAGGGAGTTTGGCACAACTCTACGTTGATTTGGACGTGCAGAATCAAAATAAGGAAGGCGTAGTCGTTGATATTCGCAACAACAACGGCGGTTTTATCAATCCGTATGTCATTGATGTTCTGTCGCGGCGCGGTTATTTGAATATGAAAGAGCGCGGACTTTGGACAGTTCCGGCGCGTTCAAATCTCGGTCAACGCTCGCTCGAACGCCCGACGGTTTTAGTTACAAATCAGCATTCTTTGTCCGATGCCGAAGATTTGACCGAAGGTTATCGAACATTAAAACTCGGCAAAGTCGTTGGCGAACCGACGAGCGGCTGGATAATTTACACTTGGGGCGGAACAATTTTCGACGGCACAGGCATACGCCTTCCGCGCCAACTGATTACAGGAAGCGACGGCAAAAATATGGAAATGAATCCGCGCCAAGTTGACGTTCCCGTAACGCGACCAATCGGCGAAACGCTGACCGGAAAAGATTCGCAACTTGATGCGGCGGTGCGCGAACTTTTGAAGTGATTGGAGTGTAACGCTCTTATAAATTGCCACTAGCTTCAGCTAGTGGTTAAGGTTGAAGAAACTAAGGGGCTTTAGCCGAACAGGAGAAGAAAAAACAATCATCCTTATCGCTTTAGCGCAAAAAGGCTAAAGCCAAAAGGAATTTTATTTTTCTCCTATTTGGCTAAAGCCTTGTTTTTTTCTTCGGTGTCCACTAGCTGAAGCTAGTGGCAATTTATTTTTTTGAATCTACATCAAAGGCGAACGAAACCGCAGAAAAATCTGAAAGCCTTGATGATTCGTGCCGCCGTAATATGGCACGAGCGACGACGGATTTTGATAAAACGTAACTTGTCCGCCGAGTCCGATGTTTAAATCTTTGCTCTGAAAAAGTTCGCGCACATAGCCGAGCGAATCCGCGCCAATCCAAAAGATTTTATCTTCGTCGTCGTGGTCTAAAACCAATTCGTGTCCGCTTTTCTGAATGCGTTCAAAGCGTCCGAAAATTGAATTTTTTTGGAATTGATAATTCGATTCAAACAAAAACGCATTCGTCCTTTCGCCATTGCCGTAATTTTGTCCCCATACAAACGAGTTCGCCCAATTTCTTTCCTTTCCGTAATTTTTGTTGAAGATTGCCGAAGCAGTTGTGCGGCGTAAGATTTTCAAATCCGGCTCGGACGGTTCGGGATTTTTTAAATATCCGTGTGAAATCTGAAACGCCCAATTTTTGTTCGGATTGAACGACAATCTGCCGCTGAACGAATCAAGACGCGGCTTGTCGAAATCCCAACGGTTTTCATTTGGTTCTTCGCCTTTGAACGCACTCGCTTCAAATTTGACTTTCCCGAAACTATAACCCGCCGTCAAAACGCCCCAAGTGATGTGCGTCGAATCTTGCCAATGATGCGAAAGCGGTGCGTCCGGATTGTTCATCGCCGAAAGTCGGTGCATAAAAGTCGGCGGACCGAGCGCAGGTTCGCCCGGCAAGCCTGCGTAAATGTAAAACGATTGATTTTCGCCCGTTTTGTAAGAATATGAAAACGACAATTCGCTGAAAAAATCGTGCGGATGCTGGCGGTCGTGGATTTTTTCGCCGCGAAAAAGCTCGCCCGATTGATAAAGAAGCGGATAGCCGTAACCGCGCTGAATTATCGGGTCAAGACTCAGCATCGCCCGAAAACCGATTTGCGATTTATTGCCGATTGGTTTTGAATACATCAACATAAACATCGAAGGCGCGTCAAATCTTTCGTTATCGCCTTTGCCCGCCGCCGACAAATCGCGGGTTGAACCGACATTCGTATAACGCAAAAACATATTTCCGTGCCACATCAGCATCGAACCGTCGCCGAACATTTTCATCCGTGAATACATCGGCGTTGAAGACGGAATCCAAGCCGTGCCGGAACTTTCCTGCGACATTGGCGCGTTGATGTCTGTAACGGCGGGCATTTCATTGTGATTGTGTTTGGTGTCAGACATTTTCATCTCTTCCGTCGGCTTTTTGGTTTCTTCCGTTGGCTTTTTATTTTCGGTCGGTTTAGTTTCTTCTTTGTCTTCGTCTTCGGTGTGAACGTGCTTTTGTTTTTCGGCAGTTTTGACATTTTCGCCCGGTTTTACGCCGACAAAAATATTGCCCCACATTCCGCCTTTAGCGTGTCCGCGCACGGAGCAGAAATATTTATACGCGCCGTCTTCTTTGGCTTGAAGAACGATTTCTTCGGCTTGAAATGTTTCTTCGTCAATTTGTTTTTCAAGTTTTTGACTGCCTGCCGTTCCTGCAATATCGGGCGCAAGTATCCATTCGCCTTCAACGTGACCAAAGCGAACATCGTGGCGCATATCAACATCCATATTGACGAACAAAATCTTTAACGTCGCACCGCTTGGCACGACCATATTTGGGTTTCGCACGCCTTGAATCCGATACGAAAGCATATCGTCTTCCGGTCCGGTCAGAACGACCAGACGAATTTCTTTTTCGGTAAAAGTTAAGTTTTGGTTTTCTTTTTTGCCGAGCGTCCGTTCCTTTTCAACTTTAACGAGTTCGGCTAATTTGATGGTTTTCTTTTCGCTTGAAACGAGTTTGAATGACTCGTGAGCGAGAGCATTTGCGCTCAAAACGAGCGCGAAAATTGTTAGTAAAATTGCTTTTTTCATTGATAAAATCTCCTGATTTGTGAATAAATTGCAAACCGCGAAATACACGAAATACACGAAAATTGCGCTAAAAAAAATTTAGCGTCTTTTCGCGTCTTTCGCGGTTAAAATAAAATTTGCGCTGATTTATACAAAAGGCGGAGCGCGAGGAGATTTTTGTCGGTAGAATGAATCGGAAAGATAGAAAGGCTTTGAAAAATCGAAGTTTTCGACGGAAGTGATTTTTGCCCTTAAATCAAATTTTATTGAAACAATCGAAACAATTTGTGCCGTTTGTTTTTCGATTTTGAGGTTTCCCGATTTAGCGGAAATTTTCGGCGCAGATTCGCTGAAACATTCGCACGGAAGACTGAAAAATTCGCTTTCATTATTTTCCGCCGAAACTTTTTCGCCTTTATTTTCGGGCGATTGTTGATGACACGAAGGAACTTCGGTTTCAATCGCAACTTGATGATGCGAACAACAACAAGCCGCCGCCATCGAAGTAAAAAGCGACAGAACAACAAAAAAAACAGCGGCGATTTGTTTCGGTTTTTTCATAATTTCTGCGCTTTCGTGTTAAATAAAAAGTAAATAAAATTGCCGATTGAAAAACTATTTGTCCGCGAAACACGCGAAATACGCGAAAATTTTATTTCTTTTTTTCGTATGTTTCTCGTATTTCGCGGGCAAAAATATTTTTCAAACAGTTTTTTAAAATCTGACGGTTTCGACTTCCGCTTCGGATGCGTTTCTCGAACTGCGCCATTCTTCTTCGTTGTCGTAGAAATTCACGTCAAATTTTGCTAAAGATTTTACGGGAATTCCTTCAAAATCTTGCGGTGCGTCTTCAAAACTGACAATTGAGCCGATACCGATAACTTCTGTTCCAAGTTCGCGGACAAGCGAAATTGTTTCCGTAATTGCACGCCCCGAACGCAAAATATCGTCAACAATAATCGCCGGATGAACTTCGCCGTCGCTCATATATTGACGGAATTGACGTTTGCCTTCTTCCATTTCCGCCCAATAAATCTGCTCTGCGCCGAGTGCTTCGCGCACGCCGAATGCGACCATAATTCCGCCCGGCGACGGACTAATTACCGAAATTTTCGGCAGACGGCTCGAAATCGTCTTTTCCATACGAAACAGACGGCTCAAACCGACCGACAAAATTCGCGCGTTGTCATAATATCGAAAGGCAAGCGGCATTTGAAAATAATGCGAAGCGTGTTTTCCGCTCGGATAAATAAAATGTCCGCGACGATAAGCGTGTGTGCTTTCCAAAATTTTCATCACCGTTTCCTGCGAAGGAACTAAATCAACCATTTTTTTTGTTTCTCCTTTAACTTAAGTCCTTAAATTATACGATAACATTTTCAAGTTTTGAATTCGCCAAATTATTTTTTGCTATTTTCCCAAAACTTCTTTAATTATAGCTTTTTGAATTTCCGACATTTCTTCAGGTATTTCGTTAAAATCGAGCCATTCGGCGCGTAAAATTTCGCGGCTTAAGATTTTTGCCTCGCCGTTTGCGTTTGCTTCAAAGATAAATTCGACGTGCTTTTTGAGAATTCGAGCGCGAAAAAGTCGCACGTTTTCGAGTTCCAAAGCGGTTTCTTCGTGCAATTCGCGCCGCAAAGCCGCTTCGGGTTGTTCGCCACTGCCAACAAAGCCGCCCGGAATTCCCCAACCTGACGCGGGACGATAAACGTGGTCGAGCAATAAGATTTTGCCGTCCGCATTTGTAATCACCGCCGCCACCGAAACGGTAAATTTCGCTTGTGTCAGACGAATGATTTTCGCCCGCAAATACCGGGGCAATTTGCGCCAGATTTTCGCGGTTATTTGTTTAAGCATTCGAACAAATTTATTTTTTTGAAAAACATCATAAATTTCGGCTTCATTTTTTGGAAAACACCTCTTGTTAAAAATGTTTTAAAAATAGACAAAGACTGGTTCACATTCTTTGATTTGCCTGCAATAATAATAATCTGTCGGAGTATTCAATGTCCAAACATCCCTTAAAACTTGAAGTTTTCGTGTCATTCGTGTTTTTGATGCTTTTTGGTCAATTCGTTTTTGCCCAAAACGTGCAGAGCGATTTGCGCGAATCTTTTAAAAAATTCGATTTGGTCAAACGCGATCGAGTAAATTTTACGAAAAACCAAAGCTATAAAACACTTTCTATCCAAACGGCTCAAAAACTTTTTGAATTCGATCTAACGCTCAACGATTTGCACTCACCACGCTATTTTGCCGAAGAAACCGGTGTAAGCGGAACACATATTTTTGAAAATGCCGCCGTCAAAACATTCAAAGGAAAAGTTTCCGGCGAAGAAAATTCGCGGGTGCGTCTGACGATTGACGGCGCGAAAATTGAAGGTTTTTTCGATGCGAACGGTGAAAGATTTTACGTCGAACAAGCAAAAAAATATTCGCGTTTTGCCGATGAAACCGATTTGGTTGTTTATCGCGCCGAAGATTTACTGCGGGTTGAAAATTTCGATTGCGAATCAGGCATCGGTGCGAAAATCGAACGCGGAAGAGAAATGATTTCGTCAAATGCGGTCAGCAGTCCGCAAACTTCGCGGGTGATTGAAATAGCAACCGAAGCCGATTTTCAATATGTTTCCACGCTTGGCGGCGCAAATCAGGCAAACGCTGAAATTATGGGCATTTTGAATATGGCTGAAGGCGTTTATGATGCCGAATTACGGTTGACGATTCGCATTGTTTATCAGCATTTTTGGACAACGCAAGACCCGTTTTCAGGCGTTAATGCGCCGACTCTTCTGAGTTCTTTTCAAGGTTTCTGGAATGCCAATCACGCCAATATTTCGCGTGATACGGCGCATCTTTTTACAGGAAAAAGTTTCGCGCTTTCGAGCGGTTACGCGCTTATCGGCGAAATTTGCGATATGAATAACGCTTACGGTTTGAGCGGTTATGTTGATTGGTCGCCCGCGAAATTTTTGATTACGGCGCACGAGATCGGACATAATTTGGGCGCATTTCACGTCAACGCGGCACAATCCTGCGACAATACTTTGATGAACGAACAGCTTTCGTTTAACACACCGCTTTCATTCTGTTCATTTTCGCGCACGCAGATAGGTAATTTTGTAAATTCGAGCGGAAGTTGTCTGACAAATCTTGCCAAATCGCCTTTCGATTTTGACGGTGATTCGCGCACAGACGTTTCGATTTTCCGTCCGGCAAGCGGCGAATGGTGGTATCTTAAATCTTCGACCGGCGACAATTCGGCGACGCAATTCGGTAATGCCGCAGACAAAATCGTTCCCGCAGATTTCACGGGCGACGGCAAAACTGACATCGCCCTTTTTCGTCCTTCAAACGGAAATTGGTTTGTTCTCCGAAGCGAAGATAATTCGTTTTATTCGTTCCCGTTTGGCACTTCGGGCGACATTCCGCAAGCCTTTGACTTTGACGGCGACGGCAAAGCCGACGCGGGCATTTTTCGTCCTTCAAATCAAACTTGGTTCGTCAATAAATCGTCCGGCGGCACATTGATTCAGCAATTCGGCATCGCTGGCGACGTGCCAACGGTCGGAGATTTTGACGGCGATAGTCAAGCCGACATTGCTATTTATCGTCCGGCGCAAGGCGAATGGTGGATTTCGAAAAGCACGGGCAGTTTAACGGCTTTACAATTCGGCAATTCAACCGACAAACCCGTGCAAGGCGATTACACCGGCGACGGCAAAACCGATGTTGCGCTGTTCCGAAACGGCGAATGGTTTGTCCTTAGAAGCGAAGACGGTTCATTTTATTCTGCGCCTTTCGGCACAACCGGCGACATTCCAACGGCAGGCGATTACGACGGCGACGGCAAATACGATTTTGCGGTGTTCCGTCCGTCAAACAACACTTGGTTTGCCAACCGCTCAACTGCCGGAACACTCATTCAACAATTCGGCATCGCGGGCGATTTAGCCGTGCCGTCGGCTTTTGTGCCTTAAAAACAGTAAAAGCACATATTTTTTAACCGAAACTGCTTCCCTGCGAAGTTTCGGGAAGTCCCGCACAAGTTTCGGGGCTTCCCTGCAAAGTTTTGGGAGTTCCCACACAAGTTTCGGGACTTCCCTGCGAAGTTGCGGGACTTCCCTGCGAAGTTGCGGGACTTCCCTGAAAAGTTATGGGAACTCCCGCAGAAGTTTTGGGACTTCCCGCAGAAGTTTCGGGACTTCCCGCACAAGTTTCGGGAACTCCCGCAGAAGTTTTGGGAACTCCCGCGCAAATTCGGGGAAGTCCCACAGAAGTTTCGGGAACTCCCATAGAAGTTTCGGGAACTCCCGAAACTTCTATGGGAAGCAAATTTTAGAGCAGATTTGAGTTGAGTGAAGGGTTAGAAATCAAGGGCAGAAACACGACTG
>CAZJQP010000072.1:0-26751 GCA_964548225.1 uncultured Blastocatellaceae bacterium
CAGAAACACGACTGTTAAGGAGTGTGTCAAAATGCTTAACCATCATCACACTCCTTTACAGTGGTGTTTCTGCCATTTTAACAGTCGTGTTTCTGCCATTTATTTATTTGCTGAAAAATTGAATTTTTGAAGAGTTTTTCGTCAATTTTTGCGACATTTTTTATGCCGATTCCGGCAGATGTTAAGAAAATTTCGTCCGCCTTGAGTAAATTTTCCAAATCAATAATTTTTTCTTCGATAATTTCATTTTCCATCAAAAATTCGCGTGTCGTTCCTGCCAAACAACCCGTTTCGAGCGCGGAAGTGTAAATTTTTTCGTCTTTTATCCAAAACAAATTTGCCATAATTGCCGAAACGATTTCGCCTTTTTCATTCAATCGCACGGCTTCATCAAAACCTTTTGCTTTTGCGTCTTCAAGCGCAAGAATATTTTCTAAATAGTTGCAAGATTTGATATTTACGAGCGGCGATTTTGAATTTACACGAAAAGGCGAAACGGTTAAAGTATAATTTTCAGCAGTTTTTTTGAAATCCGCAGTTGTAATTAAAAGGCTTGTTTCTCGATTAGCTTTGAAATTCCAAATCGCACCTGCCGATTCATCAAAAAAAGTGATTCGGGCGCGTGCCGTTTCGATTTTGTTTGCTTGAATGAGTTCAAAAAGAGATGTTTTTACCGAATTTTCATCAAATTCCGACAAATCAATATTAATTTTTTGTGCGTTTTCAGTTAATCTGCGCCAATGTTTTTCCCACAAAAAAAGTTTTCCTTCATAAATCGCTAAAGTAGTAAAAATTCCTCTGCCGTAAAGCGTTGCAGAAGAAATCGCAGAAAGATTTATTTGTTCGGGCGTGAAAATTTTATGATTGAAAGATGCAAATTTGTGCATTAATTAGCTGACGGCGCGGATTTTTTGCGGCTTTTGCGCGGCGGAAAAACGTAAATTAAATGTCGTGCCGACATTCGGTTCGCTTTGAACCTCAATATTTCCGGCGTGTTCTTGAACAATGCCGTAAGAAACTGCCAAACCTAATCCCGTTCCGCTACCAACGCCTTTTGTCGTAAAAAACGGGTCGTAGATTTTGCTTAAATTTTCAGGTTCAATGCCGCTTCCCGTGTCAGAAACTTTAATTAAAACTTCCTCGTCGTTGGTTTCCGTTGATAGCGTAATTGTGCCGCCGCCAATGATTGAATCTCTGGCGTTTATTATCAAATTCGTGAAAACTTGTTGTAGTTTTCCGGCGTTTCCATTAATTTTCGGCGGCGTTTCGGCGTAATTTTTGATGATTTCAATGTTTGATTTCCGCATTTGCGGTTCAAGCAGTTGAAGAGTATCGTCGAGCAGTTTGTTGATGTCAACTTCGGCAAAATCGGTCGAGCTTCCGGCGCGTGAAAAATTCAATAAATTGCCCGCAATGTTTGAAGCGCGTTCGGTTTGTTTTTGAACTTTTCTCAGAAGTGCGTGTTTCGGATCAGTTTCGGGAATCATTCCGAGAAGCATCTGCGTATAACTCGAAACGCCCGTCAACGGCGTGTTGACTTCGTGTGCGACACCCGCGGCAAGCAGACCGATTGATGAAAGTTTTTCGCTTTGTTGCAAAGTTTCTTCGAGTTTGACGCGAGAAGTTACGTTTTCAAGCACGACAATCGCACCCGTCTGACCGTGTGAAACAGAACGAAGCGGCGCAACTGAAACATTCAAAATTAAAGGTTTTCCGCCGGCATCGGTTGTGTAAAGTTTGTAAGCGTTGCGAACTTCCGTCAGATGCCAGCGTGATTTACCTAAAATATTTTCGAGATTTGCGGCAAAACTTCTATCGAAAACGTCTTCAATTGATCTGCCGATGGATTCTTCGCGTTTGAAACCAATCATTTCTTCAAAGGTCGAATTACACCGCGTAATTTTACCCATTTCGTCAACTGCAAGTAACCCGACATTGACCGATTCGACAATTGATTCGTTAAATTCTTTGAGCAAAGCGAGTTCTTCGGTGCGTTTTTCCTGCTCCTGATAAAGCAAAGCATTTTCAACCGCAACCGCAACATATCCCGAAACAGTTTGCAGAATTTCCAAATCCTCGCTCGACAAAAGCGAACCGTCCGAAGCGCGTCCCAAACCGATAACCGCAACCATTTTTCCGCGAGCCACACACGGCACGAAATAATGTAATTCTTGCCGAATAATTCCGTTTCCGTTTGTATTTTCAGTCTCGGTAATTTCTAATTCATCAGCGCGAACGATGCCTCGTGCGGCAGATTTTTGGCGAATCATCTGGCGAAAATCGCCCGGAATATTGAAATCTTCGTGCAATCCGACTGATTTAGCAAGACGATAATTTTTTGGATCTTGTTCGCTTTCAATAAAAACAGCAACCTTTTCGACATCAAGAACTTGGCGTAATCTTTCGGTCAGCGCATTTAAAAGCGGTTCGAGCGCGGTTGTCGCGGAAAGCGTTCTGCCGAAATCAAGCAAACCGCGCCGCAAATCGTAGCGTTCGCCATAGAAAAATCTGTCGGCGCGTTCCTGCAAAAACTTTTTCAAAGGCTCGCTCAACATCACGATCGCCGCCATTGCGACGATGGCAATCAAAGCGCGAAGCGTTATTTCCGTCGTTGAAAGATTGTTTCCGACAGCAAGAAAAACCAGTAAAAGCGCGACCGCGCCAATCATCATCGCAATCGCAATTGTCGTCAGTGCATAGACAAACGCACGGCGCACGACAACGTCAACATCCATCAAACGATACCGCACAACCGAATGACCGAAACTAAAAGGAATCAACGCAAGCGGCAAAGTCGTCAATGCGGAAGTCAAATAATCTTCCGTCAGCGATGGCACGAAGCGTTTTGTGATTTGAAAAATTAAAATCGGCAAAACTGCGACAATCGTTCCCCAAACCGCCCATTTTAAGCGTTGGCGCACGAGCATCTGTTTGCTTCGGAAAAATCTCCAAAGCAAAATTAACGAGCCATAGGAAACACCGATAACGAAATGCGTTGTCAGAATTTGGTTGAGATTTTTATAAAATCCGATTTGGTCAACAAATCCGGCAATGGCATTTTTTACGCTGTCGCCAATCGGTAAAACCAAGCTAATCGAGAAAAATAAATTTGCGGCAATAATTAAAATTGCCGGAATATAAAACAGATAAATCTTTCGTCGTTCATTGCCGAGAACTTCCGTCTGAACCGGATAACGAAAACAAAAATGCAGAAAAAGCGGCACAAAAAGCGTAAAAGCGATGTCGTCCAAAAGACTCACCGCCATATCGAAATCTTGCCCGAAACCAAGCGGTTTATAAACGTGAAAGACAAACGCCGTCAAGCAAACCGTAGCGAAATGGAGAACGAAAGGCGCGTGACTGCCTTGTTTGAAAAGCACGAAAATTCCGACTCCGAGCCAGACAATGCCGACAAAAATCAGAAAAATCAAACCCGCCGTCCAACGCGGCAAAGAATCAATGTTTCGCAAATCGGCAAGGTAAAGGTTGTCGCTGAAGGAATAAGGTTTTTTGATGCTGTATGTCAACGAACCGCCAACACCCGCGGTGTCGAGATAAATGGCAACGTCAGATGGTGAAACGATTTCATCAAACTGTTTTTCATCGAGCGAAACTGCAAAAAGTCGGTCGCCGACGGAGACTCCGGCGCGTGAAGCAGCCAAACCGGCAAAAACTTTTTCGGCGTAAATGCCGTCGGCTCGTTGCGTCCAAACAACACCATCAGTCGGCGGAAGTTGATGATAAGTGCGTTGTGAAAGATTTAGCGCACCACCGGCAACGAGTAAAACCGTTGCCAAAAGCCAAACTAAACTCCAACTTGTTAACACTTTACCTTTCATTACAGACAGACAGACTTCGCCAAAGGATTTTTAGGCAAAATACGTTCCAAATAGCTGTGTTCGTTCTTTACACGCAATACGTTGTAAAATCAACGGTTTAAGTGATGCGAAATTATTGTCGGAAAAATGTTTATACAGTTTTTTGCTTGACATCCGAGATTTTGGAAATAAAAAAACTTCAAAGCCGAAACGACTTTGAAGTTTTATCAAAATGAAAACAAATCTAAAATCTCACCGAAATTGTGCCACGCAAAGTTCGCCGTTGCGAACTAAACCGCAAAATTCCTTCTTCACCGCTGATATTGGGCTGTGTATCGAACAAATTTCGTGCGTCTAAAATTGCTTTGGCACGAAACGGCAAACCGAGATTAGGCAAAGATTGTGTTACCGTAACACTCAAATTCGGGTCGTAAATTGCAATTCTGCCCTGAAACGGATCAATTGCAAAAATTGTGGCTTGTGGCGAAAGACGGAAAATTGTGCTGATTTGCGTTCCGGTTCGCAGTTCCGCATCGAATTGCCCGAAAAATGTTTGAAAAAAGTCCGATTCAAAAAGATTTGCGGGATTTGAAATGCCGTCTTCGGAAAGTTTCTGACCGTCGCCGAACGCATAACCGATTGCGGTGCTGAATTTGCTGTTCAAACGACGCGAATAAACCAACCGAAAACCTCGTGCGTTGCCTTGTTGATTGCCGACGAATTCGTTGGTTTCACCGTCCGAAAAATCGAACGGAATGCTCGATAAACCAACGCCGCGATTGAAAACCGTATCGAAAAACACGGCGGCTTCGATATTCGATTTATTGTCCAAAACACGCTCGATGCCGAACTCCAAACGTGTTGATTTGTTCATAATGGGCGCACCGTCTTCGAGAGCGATGTCTTCAAACGAAACAGGTTCACGGAAAAGAATCTGTGCGCCTTCGAGTTCAACTGCGGTTTGCCATTTTTGTTCTTCAGTTTGCGTGGTAAATGATGAGCGGACGCGCGTTTTTGAATTCAAATCAAGTTGAACACCAAAACGCGGACTAATCGAAAAATCATCGCCTGCGCCCAAGAATCTTGAATAATCAAAGCCGAAAACTAAAATCACGCCATCTTTCACACGCCATTCGTCAACCGCTTGAACCGAAATTTGTCCGAGCGATTCGCGGCTTTCGCCCAAATTAATTTTGCCGATATTGACGAACGAAGTATTAATATGAATTTGATGATTTTCGACAGGACGCACCTTTAAGTTTGTTTGAAAACGATTCAAACCTGTAAATTCATTGTTGCGCGTGCTGACTTGTCCGAGAAAAACAACTTCCGCTTTTTCGCCCAAAGGTTGCAAACGAGCAAAGTTCAAACCCACGGAATTTCCGTCTTTCGAGTTTTCCAAAGACGATTCGATAACTGTTTCGCCGCGCCGTTTGCCTTTATCTTCTTCTTCCGTTTGTTCTTCCTTTTCTTCACTTTGCGAGGTTTCGTCCGCCGGAATTTCACCTTCGATGGATTGGTAAATCGAACGGGTCGTTTGCGCCGAACGAATGCGCCATTTTGAACTGTTGCGATCAGCTTTTTTCTCCGGCAGAGTGTTTCCGCTTCCCGAACGCTCTAATTTGAATCCATAGACAAGTTGTGTTGATTTTGAAACTTGAACTTCCGGCAAAGTTACAGGATTAAAACCTTGGGCGATGGCTAGAATCGTGTAAGTTCCGGGCATTATGCGCGTTAGGAAACTGCCGTCTGAAGCTGAACGAACTTGTTTAAGAAGTTGTGATGTGCCAACGCGGAAAATCGAAACGTAAGCATTGGCTATACCGTTTCCGCCGTCGTCGCGCACCATACCTTTGATTGTTCCGAGATTTGAATTGCTTTCGATAATGATTGTTTCCGCCTTAACTTCGGACGCGACAAAAGACGCACCGAAAACAGCAAGCGCAATCAAAATCGGCTTTAGAATCTTTTTCAATGATAAAGCAACGGCAAACATCAAAAACAAACAACCTCCTTACAAATAAATTTTCATTTAATCCGGCGAAGAATTCGCGCTTTGCAGATTACTGTCCAAAAAACTAACGATAGCGGAAAATGGATGATTTTTCAAGCACTTTCGTATTTTCTTCCGTAAAATCCATTGTGTCAAGCCCGCAAGCAAAACAAAAATTTTGTTTTTAAGATGCCGCTTCCCTTGACAAAGTTTGCTTAACAGCTAGAATAAAAACTTGCTTTTCTTGTTGAAAAGCAGATTTGCGGAGACGTGGCTGAGCGGCTGAAAGCGGCGGTTTGCTAAATCGTTGAAGGTTAATCGCCTTCCACAGGTTCGAATCCTGTCGTCTCCGCCATTCGATTTTAGATTTCGGATTGGCTATCAAATTTTTGGTTTGATAGCTTTTCGTGTTTTTACGGTTTAGTTTTAATTAATCGCTTTGCGCTCTTTGCGACTTTGCGTGAAAATATTTTTATGACGACAAGAGTTAGATTTGCCCCAAGCCCGACGGGTTATTTGCACATCGGTTCAGCGCGAACTGCGCTTTTTAATTATCTTTACGCTCGCAATCAAGGCGGAAAATTTCTTTTGCGGATTGAAGATACGGATTTGGCGCGTTCGACCGAAGAATCTACGCAATCAATTTTGCAAGGTTTGGCGTGGCTCGGTTTTGCGCCGGATGAAGAAATAATTTATCAATCAAACAATGCCGACAAACATCGCACCGCCGCTTGGCGACTTTTGGAAGAAGGCAAAGCGTATCGAGATTTTACGCCGAAAGAAGACATCGGCGACAAAAATATCAAACAAGCGATTGCCGACAAAGCGCGTCAAAATCAAGGCGTAAAAAATTTGCGCGATAACGAATACCGCAATTTGTCGAAAGAAGAATCGGACGCAAAAGCCGCAAATGGCGAACTTTTTGCGATTCGTCTGAAAGTTCCAGAAACCGGAAAAACCGTTTTTGAAGACGCAGTTTACGGCGTTTTGGAACGCGATTACAGCGAAACGGAAGACCTGGTTTTGCTTCGTTCAGATTCATCGCCGCTTTATAATTTATCGGTTGTTTGCGACGACATTGAGATGGAAATTACGGACGTAATTCGCGGGCAAGACCATCTGACTAACACGCATAAACAGATTTTGATTTACGAAGCATTGGGCGTAAAACCGCCGAAATTCGCGCATTTGCCGCTAATTTTAGCTCCGGGCGGAAAAAAATTATCGAAAAGGCTTCACGGCGAAATTGTTTCGATGACAACTTACCGCGACGCAGGTTTTCTGGCGGCGGCGTTTCGCAATTTTCTCGCCCTTCTCGGTTGGTCGGCGGGCGAAGAGAAGGAAATTTACACGCTCGAAGAATTGATTGAAAAATTTTCTTTGGACAGAATTCATCAATCAAACGCGACGTTTAATTTTGACGCGAATAATCCGAAACGCTGGACGGACGACAAAGCAATTTGGATGAACGCCGAATATATTCGCACGATGGATTTGGACGAATTGCTTCCGTTTGTCAAAACCGAACTCAAATCATCAAAACTCTGGCGCGACGAATACGAAGACGACGATAAAGAATGGTTTGAAAAAACCGTAGATTTAATCCGCGAAAGATTTTTTAACTTGAAGGATTTTTCCACGCAAGGACGCGCATATTTTTCGGAAGATTTTGATTTTGACCAAGCCGCGATTGATAAAAACTTGAAGAAATTTCCCGATTTGCAAACTTGGTTACCCGAACTCGCGGAAAGATTCGCGCCGATGGAAGATTTCACGCACGACGCAATTCACGAAACAGTCGGGAAATTCGTCGAAGAAAAAAGCACAAAATTCGGCGTAATTATGAACGGCGCACGCGCACTTCTGACAGGTTTATCGGTTGGACCTTCGATGCTCGCGGTTTTTGAAACGCTCGGCAAGGAAAAATCAATTTTAAGACTTAAAAGCCAAATTGCTTGGAATCAATAAATGCCAATTCAAATTAAAAAAGCCACACTCGAAAATGTTCCAAACATCATCGCGCTTTTGCGTGAGTTTGCGGAGTATGAAAATCTTTCGGAATTTGTTGAAATTACGGAAGAACGCTTGGAAATTGCGCTTTTCGGCGAAGGGAAAACTGCTGAAGCGATAGTTGCTTTTGATGATGAAACGCCGATTGGTTATGCGATTTTCTTTCCGAATTTTGCGACGTTTCGCGGTCAGCGCGGGTTTTATCTCGAAGATATTTTCATCACAAAATCGTTTCGCAAAAAAGGCGTTGGCGAAATGATGTTGAAATTTATCGCCAAACTCGGCAAAGAGCGCGGATTTGAGCGCATTGATTTTCTAGTGTTGGAATGGAACACGCCTGCCGTTGAATTTTACAAAAAACTCGGCGCGGTGCGCGATGAAGAAGAACGCCATTTCAAATTTACTGACGAAGCATTTCAAAAACTCGCGGACGATTAAACTCTGCCGATGACAGACATCAATCTGCCCGTTTTGCCGTAGATTTTTTTCTCGACGCGATAGGAAAAAAACAAATCGTTGCGCTCCATCGTGCAAAGCGGCGCGACGTAGATATTTTCAGGCAAAACGCCGATGCTTTTAAGTTGTTGATTGTTTGCCGTGTGCAAATCAATTAATGCGTGATTTTCCTTTGTCGGCGTGAAAAGATAATCGGAATCGGGGAAATTTTCGCGGAAAGCGTCAATTACGTCTTGTCCGATTTCGTAATTTTTACAAGTCGCCGCCGGACCGATGGCGCAGATTAAATCTTTCGGATTTGTGCCGTAATTTTCAATCATTTTTTCGATGGCGTTGATGACGATTGATTGAACTGTTCCGCGCCAACCGGCGTGAATTGCGGCAAACGCTTTTGTTTTCACATCGGCAACCAAAACCGGAACACAGTCCGCAGTTTTTACGCCGAGCAAAACATTTTCCGCATCGGAAACGAGCGCGTCCATTTTATAATTTCCGTCTTTTGTATCAGCCAAATCTTTGACAACGCGAACGTCTGCGCTGTGAATTTGCCAACACGATGCGAGCGCGTAATTTTTATCGAAAATACTCAAAAAACGGCGGCGATTTTCGGCGATATTTTCTTCGGAATCTTCGTCGTAACCTGCGAGATTAAGAGAATTTTCGGGAAATTCGGAAACGCCGCCCATTCGCGTGGAAAAGCCGTTTGCGAAACCCTTTTCTTCCAAAACCGCGTTAATTAAAACTTTTACGCCCGATTTTTCGCGCCAATAAAACCCGTTTTCTGCTAAACTTTCGTCTGTGATTGTTTCTATCGGAATAGACATAGTTGAAGTTTATCGAATTCGTGAAACATTGGCGAGAACACCACGTTTTACGGAGCGCGTTTTTACCGAAAAAGAACGGATTTATTGCGAAAGTAAAGGCGCAGCTTCGGCACAAAGTTACGCCGCACGTTTTGCCGCGAAAGAAGCGTTTTTGAAAGCCTTGAAAACAGGTTGGCGCGGGAAAATAACGTGGCAAGATATGGAAATCTTAAACGATTCACAAGGCGTTCCGAGTCTGACGATTTACGGCGAAGCGCGGATTTTACTGGAAAATCTTGAAGCAAATAAAATTCATCTTTCAATATCACACACGACCGATCACGCTGTCGCACAAGTTGTTTTGGAAAAAGTTTAAGTTACAAATCGTCATTATCAATCCATTTTTGAATCGGCGTGGGTTTATAATTTTTCATTTTTTCGAGTAGTGCGGATGGGCTTGAATCTTCCAAAATGATTTCACGATGCGCCGAACGCAAAAAACCTTCTTTTACGGCGTTTTCGCAAAGCGCGAGCAAGCCATCATAATATCCGGCGATATTGAGAACGGCGCAAGGTTTTTCGTGAAAACCGAGTTGCGCCCAAGTTAGAATTTCAAAAAATTCTTCAAATGTGCCGATTCCGCCGGGCATTGCAATAAAACCGTCAGCAAGTTCCGCCATCAGAGCCTTTCGTTCGTGCATCGAATTAACAATACGAAGTTCGGTGATTCTATGATGTCCGACTTCTTTTTTGTCTAAAGATTCGGGAATAATTCCGACGACTTCACCGCCCGCATTCATCACTTCGTCCGCAATAATTCTCATCAGACCGACATTGCCGCCACCATAAATCAGACGAGTATTTTCACGCGCCAAGATTTGTCCTAATTCTTTGGCGGCTTCCGCATAAGCGTTGCGAAAACCGCTATTCGAGCCGCAAAAAACTGTGATGCTTTTCATTTATTGATTTTGTCTTTCTGACGTAAAAACCGGACGATTTGAGTCGGGGTTATCAGGCGAAGTGTGCAGGTGAATTACTTGCCATTTTTTGTTGATTAACTTGAAAACGAGCGTCATTCTGCCAGAAGCAGTTTCGAGTTTGCCGTCGTATTCTTGCGATTGCTTCCACTTACAAGTTAGATAAGCCGAATTTGTGCCGAGCATTTCGATTCTCACGCCCGTAATTTCCAAGCTGACGTTTGAAACTTTTGAATAGCTTGCTTCGCGGTTTTTCTTCATCGTTTCCCAACCGCGCGTTACCGAGCCGTTATTGTTAAAAAAAAGTATGTCTTCGCTTTTGTTGTAAATGCTCATAACCTTTTCAACATCGGCTTGTTTGATGCCTTCGACAAGTCGGTCAAATGTTTCACGCACGGGTTTTGTCGGGTCGGTTTTCGCTTTTTGTCCGAACGCGGAAATCGAAAAAGCCAAAATTAAAAAACTAAAAATTGCAATTTTTTTCATAACATTTAAGTCCTTGTGATTTTTTTTTCACTAAAAAAGTTTATAATCGAAAAATCTTAGTTGCAAAACTCCGAACACGAGTTTTCCGTTAATTATGGCAGAAGTTTTTAAATGTCCGTCGTGTTCCGCGCCGCTCGAATTTGAAGGCAAAATGATGCAGAAATGTAAATTTTGCCAAAGTAATGTGATTGTTCCATCCGGCGTGGTGCAAAATTCAAACAATTTCGGCGGTGTTGGTGCGCTTGATTTCGGCGATTTGTCCGCGCTCAAAGGAAAAGCGTTGCAAATTGCCGAAATTCAAAAATTGATTCAAAGCGGTCAGAAAATTTACGCGATAAAACTTTTCCGCGAAACTTTCGGCGTTGGTTTGAAAGAAGCGAAAGACGCGGTTGACGCGATGGAAGCGGGCAAAAGCATTGACATTTCGGGAATGAAAATTCAATCGGCGAATCTTCGTGCAAATCCGACGGTTATAAAAATTGATAAAAAAGTCGGCGCGGCGGTCGGCGGCTCGATTCTAGGAACTTTTATTATTTTCGGACTTTTGATTTTCGGGATTATTGCCGCCGCGTTTTATTTTATTTCGCGTTCGGTCAATCACGTTGTTGACGAAACTCAAAGAAATATTTCTTTCCCGAATATTCAAACCCCGCAAAATCGGACGGAAGAAACTTCGTCAATCGCACAGGAAATCTTAAAATTCGGCGGCGAAGGCATCGGCGCGGGAAAATTTAAAGACAATCGAACGATTACAACTGACACAAGCGGCAGAATTTTCTCGGCGGAATATTCGGGCGGAAAAGTTCAGGTTTTTGATGCAAACGGAAATTTTCAATCGCAGATAACTTCGGACACAACCAAAACCGTTGACGCGCTCGGAACTGACCGCAAGGGAAATCTTTTTGTGCTTCAAGGCTATGATTTACACCGTTTCAAAGTCGAAAGCGGCGAAAATCTCGGCAAAATGCGAATTGATTACGCTTCGGATTTAGCAATCGGCTTGGACGGCAAAATCTATATTTCAACGCGACGCGGCGAAATTCGAGTTTTCAGTTCGGAAGGAAATCTGCTAAATGCGATCAAAATCAGCAAAGACCTAAATCTCGATTATATTGAAAGAATTGCGGTTGACGGAAAAGGAAACTTTTTCGCACTCGACGGAAGAAATATGGCGGTTTTTAAACTTTCGCCCGAAGGAAAACTTCTGACGAGATTCGGAGGCAGAAGCACCGAATTTGGCGACAAAATGCCGAAAGCAATGTTTCAGGGCAAAGTTTATGATTTAACGGTTGATTCGCAAGGGCGGCTTTATGCCAGTCAAGTTTCGCGCATCAGCATTTTTGATGAAAACGGCAATTACTTAAACGAATTCAAAACCACGCAAGCATTTGGGATGACTTTCAACGATACGGATGATCTTTTTGTTGCTTCGCGTCCGTTTGTCGTGAAATATAAATTAAACTTTTAGTTGAGGTTATACCATTTCGTATCGAAAAAAATAGCTCTGCACGATTTGGTTTGACTTTATAAATTCTAAAGCAATAAAAATCATTGCTGTAAGTAAGTTTATTTTCGGAACGAAAATTGCTGTAAGCCTTTGTATCAGTTGGGGAAATTCAACTAATTTCTCTTCCCGAATAAAAATATACAATTTTACAGGAGAAAAAAATATGCGTTTTACCAAGAGATTTCTTGGCGTGTTCTTGATATTGTTCCCCGTTATTTTAACGAATACAATAAACGCTTTTGGGTTTGAAACGGATGATGATTATACACCGCAAGTTACGGCGCGAGTGGCGCGGATAACTTTATTGAACGGCGATGTGCAAATCAAACGCAACAGCGTTGAAAATTGGGAAAAAGCAACAAATAATCTACCTCTTGCCGAAGGCGATGAATTGACGACAAGTAGAGATGCGCGAATTGAAATAGAATTCGACCGTTATAATTATCTGCGTTTGGCGGAAAACTCTTATTTAAAGATTACGACTTTACGCGACGGCGGAATTGCTGTCAGTCTGCCGCAAGGAACAATGGTTTTGCGCGTTTCAAAATTTGAAAAAGACAAAGAATTTTTTGAAATTGACGCACCGAAAACAACGCTTGCCGTGCAGAAAGAAGGAATGTATCGCATTGATTCGGGCGACACAAACAGTTCCGAAATTCGTTTGACCGCAACAGAAAAAGGCGAAGCCAGAATTTATTCCGGCAATTCAGGATTTACGCTCAAAAACGGACGCAGTGCAAAACTTTTCTTGAGCGGAAATTTTGAAGGCGAATGGGAAACTGGCGATGCTTCGCGTTATGCCGACGAATTCGATTCGTGGGTTTTGGAGCGCGATGCGATTGTTGCCAAACGTCTGCGCGATTCTAATGTTGATAAATATTACGACAGCGAAATTACCGGCGCGGACGAACTTCTCGAAAACGGGCAATGGATTTACACGCGCAAATACGGTTATGTTTGGAAACCTTATTCGAGTTCGATTTCGGGTTATTCAAATTGGTCGCCCTATCGCTACGGGCATTGGCGTTGGTTTCCGCCATATGGTTGGACTTGGGTTAATGACGAACCTTGGGGTTGGGCAACTTATCACTACGGACGTTGGGTTTGGGACAACGGCGGTTGGTATTGGTCGCCTTACGCCCGCAATCGTTGGCGACGAAGTTGGTGGAGTCCGGCTTTGGTCATAGTAACTTATTCGGGCGGATATTACTGCTGGTATCCTTTGCCTTATCACTATAATTATTACAATTACAATGCTTACTATTACAACAATAATACGACGATTATCAATAACAATACGACGATAATCAACAACAATCCCACGCCGACGCAAACACCGCGGCAAGATGGCACGAAAACAAAAACGAATTTGGATGACGTTCCACCAAATGCGGTAGTTGCGGCAAATCCGAATGAGTTCGGAAAAATCGTCAAAGGATTTACAAGTCCGCCGTGGAATATTTCCCAGAATGTTGTTTCAAACGCACCGACAAAATTGCCGACTACGCCGATTTTACCGAATTATAATCAGCTGGACGCGCAAACAACAAAATCAGTCGTGGTGGCAACACCGAATATCGTTAAAACAACTGCGCCCGTGAAAACCGGCGTGATTGTCCGCGAAACAGGTATTTCGATGAGCGATAAAATCCAGAAACAGAAGGTTTTGGATGATCGCACAAATGCGCCCGTAAAAGTCAATCAAACAACGAACAACTCTGTCCGCGATACAGGGGCGGTTACGCGCGATGAGATTATTAAACAAACTCAAACAAACACGCAAAACCAAACCGACCGCAACACAACCCGCAATAATCCTACGCAGACGAACAATGACAATAACACCGTTCGTTCCACCGGCAGCGGAAATTCCAATCAAACGGACAGAAATACGACGCGGAACAACTCAAACAATAACAACAATCAGCAAAATCAGACTGACCGCAACACTCCGCGCAATCCGCAACAAAATCAGCAAAATCAAACTGATCGTAATACTCCGCGGAACCAACAGCAAAATCAGACTGATCGTAATACTCCGCGGAATCAGCCGCAACAACAGCAGAATAATACTCAACGCGATCAAACGCCGAGAAATAATCCACAACCGACGCAACAAAATCAGCCGACGCAAAAACCGCGTGAGGAACAAAAACCTCAGCAACAACCCAAGCAAGACCGCAAAAACGAACAAGACAAAGACGGTTAAAGCTGAAATTGCTCGAAATAAAAAGGCGCGAAGGAAACTTCGCGCCCTTTTATTTTACTTTACGCTCTCGTTAGTTTTTCAAATAAATCTCGCGTTTTATCGCCGACGGATTGCCGATAACAACGAAACGTATATTTTTCATATATTTAGCCGCCGCCGCTTTGACATCCGCAGGCGACACGCGACGCACGCGAGTTAGGAATTCAAACGAATTTCGCCAACCGCCGCCGATGAGTTCATAACGGGCAAGTTCGCCGACTTGTGCCATATTCGTCTGCTGTTCGACATAATAATTCGTCAGGAAAAATCCGGCAATGCTTTGAATCATTTCATCGTTCAAATCGCGTGATTTGAGCAAATTTATCTGCTCCAACATTACTTGAACAGCCTGATTTGCATCAACCGCCGTAACGTAAATATTTCCCGTATTTGAAGCATTTGAATCGAGTTCGGCATTCGGCGCATAGGAAAGCTGACGCTGAACGCGAACTTCCTGATAAACCAGCGATTGCAAAATCGTCGTCGCAATTCGCATCGCGTAATAATCGGGATGATTGAGCGACGGCGCATTGAAAACGCCTTGAACGTAATTCGTCGGCAAACTGCGTGTAGTTATGTCGAGCGTCGGTTTTGAAAAATCCAGTGCAGGATAAGCCGCGTCCTTGTAATTTCCTTTCGGCAGTTTTCCTAAACTTGCTTCGACTTTTTTACGAATATCAGCTTCTTCCAAATCGCCAACAATCACGAGCAGAAGCTGTGATGTCTGCATCGTGTTTTTGTGATAATCACTCAAATCTTTTACCGTAAAACGCGAAATATTATCGAGCGTTCCGCCGACTTCGTTTGAATACGGATGATTTGCATAAACGATTCGGTCTTGCAAAATCTTCAAAAAATTGTCGTTGTCGGTTTCCTGTTCGAGCAAACCGGTTTTGATTTGTGCGCGGGTGTATTCGACCGCTTCGGAAGAAAACGCCGGATTAACCGCAAGATCAGCAAAAACTTCCCACAAACGGTCAAACTTCGTGCGCGTAACTGCCATACTCATTACACTGAAATCTTTTCCGGCAGTTGCGCTCATTGAGCTTCCGGTGCGGGCAATTTCGCGGCGCACCACATCGCGCGGAAATTTTTTACTGCCTTCGAGTGCCGAACTGAGCATTAATTGTTCGATGCCTGCATTTTTAGGGTTAATGTTACGCGCACCGCCGCGAACAAAAAGTCCGGCAGCAACCGTCGGCGCATTCGGACGTTTTTTAAGCAAAACTTTCAGTCCGTTGACTTCAAATTCACTAACCAAACTTGCCTGCTCCGAAGTGCTTGAACTGCCCGATTGAGCAAACGTGGCGGAAACGCAAAACAAACTGAGAAACGTAAATAAAACAAACTTATTGATAACTTTCATACTTTTAGTAGTCAGTAGTTAGCAGTTAAATCTAAGTTGAAAAATGTAGTTTTTCATTTAGAAACGATACCTGACGACTGCTATCTGCTGACTGAATTTATTTTCCAATCAAATCCTCCGCCTTGATTTGTGCTTTCGACTGCGCTTCGGAAGAAATCAGCGCAACGCCGACGCGGTTTTTGCCTTGCATATAGGTTTTTACATAACGCACGATTTCCTCACGCGAAACAGCGCGAAGATTTTTGTGATAACCGCGAAAATATTCGATTCCGGTTGAACTCCACCAAAACCCGAGTGTGTGCGCGTAATCGGAAAGTTTTTCACGTTCAAAAAGGTCGCGCGATTCCAAAATCGTTTTCGCGTTTTCCAATTCTTCATCGGTAAAATAATCAGCTTTATCAAATTGCGCGAGTTCGGCGTAAAACGCTCTTACCGAATCTTTCGCTTTTTCGGGCGAAGTTACGAGTGTTGCCTGAATCGGTCCGACATTGCGCTGTGTGTAATAACCCAAATCTGCCGAAACGGTCAAACCCGAATCAACCAATGCGCGTTGAAAGCGCGAATCCGGCTGAGAAATGATGTATGAAAAAACGTCTGCCGCATATGTTGCCGCATCGTCTTTGCCGATTGAAGGACCGTGCCAGCCGATTTGAATCAGGACATTTTGCACGGGTTGTTCAACGATTACGCCTTCGCTTTTCGTCAATGCCGGATGTTCGACAAGCGGAAACTCCTTAAAAACATTAGTTTTGCGGCGTTCCCAACTTCCAAAAGTTTGTTCGGCAAATTTAAATATCTCTTCGGGATTAACGTCGCCGGTTACAATAAGCGCGGAATTGTCGGGCGTGTAATAGCGAGATTGAATAATCCGCATTTTGTCGGTTGTTGCAGATAGAACTGTGGCGCGTGTGCCGAGCGCGTTTTTGCGCGTCGGATATTTGTAAAACAGTTTATCGGTCATCGCTTGATTGAGATAGTAAAACGGATTTGATTCATTGCGGTCAATTTCGCCGATGACGACTTGGATTTCTTGCTGAAATTCTTCTTCATCGAAATTCGGATAACGAATTGCGTCATTAATTTGCCGCATCGCTGTTTTGGCGTATGCGCTGGTCGTCGTGTAGTAATAATTAACGACTTCCTCGCGTGTTGTGCCGTTTGAAATGCTTAGTTGGTCGGAATCATCGAGATAAGAAACGTTGCCGATAGAATTTTTCAAACTCAAAGGCGTGGCACACATCCGTTTGCCCAATTCGCTCAGACCTCTGCCGCTGTTTAGAACGCTTTCACATTGATAAAGCAAGCTCGCCTGATTCGGTTTGAAAAACATATGTTCATAAAGATGCGACAAACCGTTTAATTCCGGCGGCTCGGTAAATGAACCGTTTCTGACAGCTAGTTCGACCGTTACAATCGGCACGGACGCATCCGGCAAAACGATGATTTCCATTCCGTTTCCCAGAGTTTTATTAACAAACGGCGAATCGTTTGTTTGTGTCGAAGTCTTTGTCGGCGCGGTTTGCGTAGCTCTCGGAGCTTGTGCAAAACTGAAACTTGAAAGAATCGAAAAGATTAAAAGCGAAGATAAGAAAATTTTTTTCACGAAAAATTACTCCAAAATAAAGTGAAATCCGAATTTTTTAATACGCTTGAGAAGCGAATAAAGTTATTCCAATTAAAAGTAACACAAGGAGACAAAAAAATGGAACGCGATAATATGATGCACGGAGCGCGAACGGCGTTGAATCAAAATATGGAAATGCGCGAATGGTGCGAACTTTTTCTAAAATCAAAAGCCCGCGAAGAAAATGCGACAATGACTGACGAAGAGTTTGAAAAATACTGGAAATATCACAAACCGGAAATAATGCACGCTGGCGCGGCGGAAGCGGTTCAAGCGTATAAGGCAAGAAAGTGAGAAAGCGAGAAGGGAAGATAAGAAAATCTCCTCACTTTCTTGCTTTCTCACTTTCTTGCTTTCTATTTTGCTGCGACCTTTTCGTCAAACTGAAAATAACCGATTGCAGGGTCGTGGTCTGAGTATTTCTCGACTCTCGAAGCATCGCCGCGATAACTTTCGGGATAGTCGGCGTTTATCCGCACGAAGCCGAAGCCAACGAGGTGTTTTTTCAGACTTTCGGAAATAATAAAATGGTCGAGAACCTGTGCGTTGCCGTCGAAGGTGTAGGAGTATCGTTGGTTTTTATCAATCATATCAACCAACGCGGTCATATCGGGATTGACTAAATCTTCGCTCGCCAAGAGAACTTGGTCTTTTGGTGCGGGCGTTCCTTTAATTGTGCCGATGAGATCAACTACGCCGTCGTTAAACTGAAAAGCGTTAAAATCTCCGAGCAGAATTATCTTTTCGTTAGCATCGGCTTTTTGGCGTTCCTGCACGAAATTTGCCAGAAATTCGGCTTGTTTCTGCCGTTTTGTGCGGACGCGCAAAGTTTCGCTTCCTAAAAATGATTTCAAGTGATTAGCAACAACCGTAAAAGCAAAAGGTTGATTGGTTTTCGGGTCGTTTATCGTTGCCCGAAGCATTAGCGGCGGACGGTCGTTTAAGATTTCCTCGGATTTCTTTTCGGGATTGATAAATTTCTCTTCTTTGCCGAATTGTTTGACTTCCACGACATTGACACGCGCTGTTTTGACCAAGAATCCGACATCAATTCCGCGCCCGTCGTTGCCGTCTGTCAAGTAGGCTTCATATTTCGGGTCGGGTTTTCCGGCGGCGGTCGTGTCTTCGTTAATTCGTTTTGCCAAACGCTTCAATCCGGCGAGATTTTCAGCTTCGACAACGCCGATTATGTCAGGATTTTGCATATATTCGCGCACGGCAAGCGAGATTTTTTTCATACGCCTTTCAAAGGCTTCGGTTGTTACGATGTCTTCCTTGATTGCCGGATCGTCTTCATCATCAAAAAAGTTTTCGAGATTCATTCCGACGAGTGAAAACTGCCGTTCATTCGGCGGCGAAACGGGTTTCGGTTTGAGCAGATTTGAAACTTCGGGTTTTGTGCCGGCATCGGTCAAAATTGTGTATTTTTGATAGCCGTAGTGCATTACGCCCGTCAGATTTTTGATTAACGCGCCACTCATAACTTCGATTGATTGCGCTCCGAGTTGGTCATCGGAATCTATCCGAAGCGTTTCGGGGTTGCCGTCAAAAATTGGCATTTTCGGAAAGTTTTTCTTTAAATCTTCTTTATCTTTATCCTTCATAAAGAAAACGTCGTAAATATCCATTCCCAATTCCCGAAAAGGTCTGGGTGTGCCTTTTAGAACCGCATAAAAAACGCCGTCTGACGCGGAAGTCGCGGTTTTATCATCAATTCTGCCTTTGGTCGGCGCGACAACGGTTAATTCGCTGACCGCAACGCGCATTCCTTCGTATTTTTCGAGTTGATAAATCTGATTTGCGGCAAAATCGGCGGTCGTTAAAACAATCTGTTTCGGCAAAGCGTTATTTGACGAGATAACTTTTATCGAATCAACGCCTTTTTTCATCGAAACTTGTGTTACGGACAAACTTGCCGGCTCAGCTTTCGGGACAAATTCCATCACCATGCCCGTGAGCGTTACGAGATTTCCGATAGTCGCTTTTTCGTCCGGTTCGCTTCCCGTGAAAACCATCATTCCTTCGCTCGTCGCCGGATTTCCGTCGGTTTGGTCGTCAGGGGTTTGCAAAAAAAATCCGTTTTTTATCCGCGCCGTAACGATTCCCGTAACTTTGACGCTCTCGCCGTTAAAAGGCGAAATATATTTATCGCCCTGAATTTCGCTGATTTTGCGCTCCTTTTGCGCTTCGGCGGCAGACACGAAAACTGAAATGCTCAAAAATAAAACCGAAAGAATTTTTTTCATAGATTGATTCATAACTTTTAGAAATTGAAACCGAATCGGCGAATCTTTGATGCTTAATTTACATCAAACGAAACATTAAAATGCAGAAAACCACGAATTAACACGAAAGAAACACGAAAATTTCGGAAACCGTTTCGTGGTTTTTCGTGTTAATTCGCGGTTAAAATATCACTCCAAACTATTGCAAATCGCGCCGCCGTTCGATAATTGCTTGCGTATTTATCGGAATTTCGCTAAAGAAATTATAACCCGTCAGAACCTCGACGGCATCAACCGTTACGCGATATTGCCGCCACGGAGCATTGATGTTGAGCGGCGGAAAATTCGGCACGATTTGCCCGAAAGCGCGTGTGCTGCGATTGATTCTTGACAAATCATTTGTGCCGTTCGGCAAAACAAGCACGACTTTCCAAGTATATTGCGGCACGACGATTCTACCTTGCGCGATTGTCCCGATGTTGCCGACACCTCCCGTAATAATGTAAAGTTCGTTGCCTTGTGCGGCTAAAGTCCGGCAATAGCTTTCGAGTTCTTCCCAAGGACCTTGATTGTTGGCAGCGAGTTGCGGCACGAAATTGGTCATCAAAAACGTCGCCGAATTGTTCGGAACGGAATTTGTCCTATCGCCCGAAGGACACATATGTCCGCGGTCATAGCCCGAACCCGAATAATCGTTGTCCTGAACCTGATACCAACCCGCAGGCAAAGCCGGATCGGGACGATAATCGTCTTGACGCGGTGTCGTGCCAATCCAACTGCTGTCTAAACGCCACGCAACCCAGCGCGGTGTTGCCGTGCTTCGGTTGTAGGAAAGAGTGTATTGCGGTTTGACCATTAAATAATTGTTTTCATTAGCAACATTGGTCGTCGCATTGGTCGGATTGCCCAACAAAAGCGGATCTTCACCGGCAATCGGCGCGTTAATCGTCAAATTAATCGTAACATTCGCGCTTCTGCCCTCAGCGTCCGAAGCCGTTGCCGAAACGCTCGTCGGACCGCCGGGCGTGTTGCCGGGAATCGTATATGAATACGAAAAAACATTATCTCCGGCAGTTACGTCGCCATTTGTTCCGTTGTCAAAAAATTGCTGGCTTGCCGAACCACCGATGTTGGTCAGATTTCCAACGACGGTAATATTCGTGCTTGGCGGATTTGATGCGGGAAACACCGAAACGGTCAAAAGCGTTTGGGCATTCGGCGCAACCGTGCTTGGCGATGCCGCACCATTGGCTAAAATGGTTGTGCCACCGCCGCCGCAAGTTACCGGCGCAGTTGCCGCGTTGCGCGGAGCGGAAGGCGTTAAAGTCGAAAAATCGTTGGCGTTGTTGTCTGTGTCCTGACAACCGTTGGTCAAACGTGCTTTGCTGTTGTCGCCGGTTGTCGGCGCGGCAGTCATAACCGCCGTTTCAATAAAAGCGTTGGTCGCCGAACCATAGCCGACGGAATCAATGATAACGCCCGTATTTAATGCGCCTTGACGAATCGCCAAACCGCCACCGGTTGCCGACATCGAACAGGTGCAAGTCGTCGGATTATAAGTGGTATTGGGTGTAACAGTGCCGTTATAAACAGTTGACGCAATCAGATAATAACCACCTGCCGGAACAATCGTGCTAGTCGTCCATTCGACAAACGCAACATCATTCGTGCCGGCGGCAGAACGATAAACAACCCGATAGCCATTTAAATCAACGCTACTCGAACTCGTGTTATGAAGCTCGATAAATTCATCATTTGCAGTATTACCGGATGTATCGCCCGTAACTTGAAATTGGCTGATAACTAAATGCGGCGAAACCAAATCGGTTTCATTTGCCTGCACGCCGCTTTCATAATTTAATGCAACGCAAATCGAAATCAAAGTCAGAACGACTAAACAAAAATAAAACTTTCTCATAAAAAAACTAAATAAAATGTTCTCGATTACCAAAATAAAATGGAGGGCAGAATTATCGGTAAGTTTAGTTTTTATCATATTCCGCCTCTAATCCCAAACAAAAAACTGTTAAATAGCCATTAAATCGTAAGTTTTTTAGTTTTCGATTTATTTTCAGCGCATCTTTTAGCGGTTTATTTTGGGCGAATCAGAAGTCAACCGCGCCAATAAATCACTCATTTACCACAAGAAACTTCTCAACCATCTGAGGGAGAAGTTCGCGCACCTGAGCGAACTCTTCCTTCATCTGAGTGAACTCTTCCCTCATCTGAGCGAACTCTTCCCTCATCTGAGCGAACTCTTCCCTCATCTGAGCGAACTTCTCCCTCAGGTGAGCGAACTCTTCCTTCATCTGAGCGAACTCTTCATTTACCTCAAGGAACTTCTCGCTTAGAAGCTGTTTTAAAGCTCTAAAAAGCCGGATGATTGTGAGCAGATTATCAATTATTAATTATCAATTATCAATTATATTTTAGGGGTTTATAAGTATAACCCCGACAATTTAATTGCTAATTGGTAGTTGATAATTGATAATGCCGTGCTTTGTTTCCTAAGCATCTTGAGTTTTAAAACAGTTTTTTAGGTAAAGAAACTCTTCATCCATCCGTTTGAAACTCTTTTTAATTAACATCTATTTAACATTCTGTTCACATCGCCTTAAAAGCAGAGGTTTATGCTCAAAAAAGAATTTCAAACGATTCACGCTTTTATAAAAAGATGTTTTGTTCTAAATTTTTAATTAATGGAGCAGAGAAAATTGTTAGAGCGTGAACTTGACATCTTGCGCGACCGCCTTCTTTTGATGGGCGGTGAAACAGAACTTGCATTGCAACGTGCAATGCACGCGCTCGTCGTGCGCGACAGCGAAGTTGCCAATCAAGTGATTGAACGCGATAGTGTGATTGACCGTCTGGAACTCGAAATTGACCGTTTGAGCGTTGAAGTTTTGACGCTTCGCCGTCCGGTTGCGAAAGAATTGCGGCTGGTGCTTTCGATATTTAAAATCACGCCGATTCTCGAACGCATCGCCGACCACGCGACAAGCATTGCCCGCGCCGCGCTCGAATTAAACGATGAGCCGGAGCTTAAAAATTATGCCGAACTCAGCGAAATGAGCGAACGCGCCTTGGAAATGCTGCAATCCGCGCTCGATGCTTTTACGACAAACGATTCGGAAAAAGCGCGAAAATTGATTGAAAAAGACGAAGAAGTTGACAAGATTTATGATTCGTTGGTTACGCAATTATTGAAAACAATGTCGCAAGACGCGGCAAAATCGGCGCGTCTTGCGCGATTGCTGTTCGTTGCCAAAAACCTCGAACGCATCGGCGATTATGTCAAAGACGTTTGCGAGCTGACGGTTTATATGAAGGAAGCGGTTTTTATAAAACACCAGTAGTCGTTTCAAGGTTCAAAGTTCAAGGTTCAAAGTTTTTGGATTTGAACTTTGCACCTTGAACTTTGAACTAATTTATGCACGAAATTCTAATTATCGAAGACGATGCGGACATTGCCGAAAGTTTGCATTATAATTTTAAGCGTGAAGGTTTTCGTCCCGTGATTGCCGAATCGGGCGAAAAAGGTTTGCGGTTTGCGCTCGATCAAAAAAAACCGCCGTCGCTGATTATTCTCGATTTGATGCTGCCGGGAATGAGTGGAATGGAGCTTTGCCGAAGGTTGCGGCGCGAAAGTTTAACCGAAAAAACACCGATAATTATGCTCACGGCAAAAGCCGCCGAAACCGATAAAATTACCGGATTAGAACTCGGCGCAGATGATTATATTGTCAAACCTTTTTCGGTAAAAGAAGTAATTGCAAGAGTTCGCGCAGTTCTGCGGCGCGTCGAAAAAGAAACGATTCAAAAATATTCGGACGAACGGCTTTCGATTGATTTTGACGATATGCGTATTCTTTGCGGCGGCGAGGACGTAAAATTGACGCGCAAGGAATTTTCGCTTCTTGCATATTTGATAAAATCCACCGGACGAGTTGCCACGCGCCAAAATCTGCTCGATTCGGTTTGGGGTTATAATTATTTCGGCGACACGCGCACGCTCGACGTTCACATTCGCCGTCTGCGCCAAAAACTCGGCGATTGCGGAAGCTGTATCGAAACCGTCGTCGGCATCGGCTATCGGTTTATTGGCTGTAAATAAGTAAGCAGTAAGCGGTGAGCAGTCAGCAGAGTTTGAATGTTTTACTGCTCACCGCTTACTGCTTACTGCTCACTAAAAATGAATTTTCTTTCTTCATTATTTTCAAAAAACACGCCCGAAAAAACTTCGCGTCCGGTTCTGATAAAACTTCTTGAAACAATGCGCGAAAGTGTTTTGGTCATCAGCGAAGACACACGCATTTTGGCTTCAAACAATGCGGCTTATAATTCATTTGCGCGAAAAAACGGCGCGTTAGAAGAAAAACGTCTAAGTGAAGTTATCCGCGATTTGAATCTGCACGAAGCATTTCGCAAAGCGTTGGAAAACAATGAATTTTCGGATTTAAAACTCGAAATCTTAGGCACGGAAAAGCGTAAATACGAAGTTCACATTGCCCCAATCGAACTTGATAACAAGAAAAGCGCAATCGGCGTTTTTTATGATATTACGCAAATCGAACATCTCGAAAAAGTCCGTCAAGAATTTTTCTCGAACATCTCGCACGAGCTTCGCACACCTCTCACCTCGATTCTCGCTTTTGTCGAAACTTTGGAAGACGGCGCAATCGAAGACGAAGCAAATAATCGCCGATTTTTGACCGTAATCAGGCGAAACGCCGAACGAATGCACCGTTTGATTGACGATATTTTGGAACTTTCCTCAATTGAATCGGGCGGCATTTCAATTCAGCCGAAACTGATTTCGCTCGCAAATCCGGTCAAAGAAGTTTTTACGAGTCTTTCAAACAAAGCCGCCGAATTTAAGGTTGATTTGGTCAGCGAAATTTCGCCCGAAACTCAAGTTTTCGCCGATGTTGTCAGGCTTGAACAAATGCTCACGAATCTAATTGACAACGCCGTAAAATTTAACCGCGAAGGCGGAAGCGTAACGGTTTCATATCGTCAAAACGGCACAACCGATTTAATCAGCGTCAGTGATACGGGCGAAGGAATTTCAAACGAACATCTGCAACGAATTTTTGAAAGATTTTACCGCACAGACCGCGCTCGCTCACGCGAAATCGGCGGCACAGGCTTAGGTTTGGCAATCGTCAAACATCTCGCCAAACTTCACGGCGGGGAAATTTCCGTGTCTTCAACGATTGGCAAAGGTTCAACCTTTTATATCGAACTTCCAGCAAATACCTAGCCTATCCTCAAATGAAAAGTAATAAATTTGAATCAACTTAATTTTTTTCTTTTTACTTTTTACTTGCTGATGCCTGTGATATAATCAAGAAACCACAGTAACTTGACAGTTCATAAAATAACTCTGATTCGCAGTATTGGTAGAATTTGCGGAGGATATATGGATTTGAGCATTGGTCAAAAAGTAGCCTATCCCAATCAAGGAATTTGTTTGGTCGAAGACATCGAAAAACGCCGTTTTGGAACAAACTCGGTAAGTTGTTATTTTTTGCGCGTTTTGAGAGATAATTCGCTTATTTTCGTGCCAACGGAGAAAGCCGAACTCGTCGGAATTCGCCCGATTATCGGCTCGAAACAATCAAAAAATCTGCTCGGTTTTTTGGCGAAAGACTTTGAAGCCGTCGCCGCCGATTGGAAAATCCGTTCGCGCGACTACAGCGTCAAACTCCAATCGGGCGACGTTTTTGAAGCCGCTGATGTGCTGAAAAAACTATCGTTTCTCTCACGCGAGAAAAAATTATCTTTCCGCGAACAAACATTTCTCGAAAAAGCCAAATTCCTCGTCGTTTCCGAAATTGCCAATGCAATTCTCGCGGACGAAGACAAAATTTCTGTAAAAATTGACAAATTGGTCAATAAAGCCTGCGAAAAACATTGCTGTTCGCAACCGCGAGTTTTAGCCGCGACAAATCATTAAAAAATGAAAGGTGAGAAATGAGAGATGAGAAATGAGAGATGAGAAAAATTCACTTCTCATTTCTCACCTTTCATTTCTCAGTTTTTTGAATAACTCGCTCGAACAATCGTCTTAATATTCCCGCGAACGTGGAAATCGCCTTCCAATTCGACTTGCAACGGGTCGCAAGCCTTGACGAAATCTTCGAGAATTATGTTGATAACGTGTTCGTGAAAAACTTTGATGTTGCGGAACGAATTGATGTAAAGTTTGAGGCTTTTGAGTTCGATACATCGTTCGTTCGGAACGTATTTGAGCTTAATAATCGCAAAATCGGGAAAGTCCGAAAAAGGGCAAATCGCCGTAAATTCGGGGATTTCAAAATCAATCCAAATCTCGCGCCCTTTGTATTCATATTCAAAAGTGTCGAGCGGATAAAGCTCCATTTCTTCGCGTTTTGTTGAGCGAATATCGAGGTTTTGCTGATTTGCCGGTGGTAAATTGTAATCGTCTAACATAATCGTAAGTTTCCGAAAAGCGGAAACGAATATTTTACACAAATCGGCAAGATACGCCAAAAGGTTCGTTAATTCTTTACCGACAACTGTTGCAGAGTCATCTGCTTACTTATCCTTTAAATCATTAATGATTGCGCCGAGTTCGCTTAGTTTTTCGACGGGCAGATTCTTTACCATCTCGCTAAACGACGGCACTTTTTCTTTAACAAGCGAGTGCAAAGCGTGATTCTCCGGCACAACCGTGTTCGCGTCAGGTCGCCAATCAAACATATCATTCGGCGTGCAGTTCAAAAGCAGACAAAGTTTCTCCATCTGCTTCGGTTTGATATGACCGACCTGATTGTTAATCATATTCGTCGCCGTCTGGCTCACAAATCCGTTTTTCACCAAAAAAGAGTATGGTTTATCAATCCCGCGCAACTCAAAAAGCCTCTTAATATTTAAATAAAGCATCTCCAACCTCCAAGAAATGGATTATATCACATATTTACTCTATTATTTAGAGGTATAATAAAACTAACAAGACTAATAATTAAATTACACACATCGGTAATTCATCTGCACAAGGCAGTATTTAAACTAAACGTATTGGTAATTAATCTATACATACTGATATTTAATCTACACATACTAATAAGTAATATATCAAGAGGCTTTTTTAATCTACACAAGGTTTTATGTAATCTATACAGAGTTTTTTTGAGTTTTACTCATCAGGCAGAAAATCGCAGACGTTAATTTTAGAAAGCAATGGCAGAAACACGACTGTTAAGGAGTGTGTT
>CAZJQP010000073.1:0-26665 GCA_964548225.1 uncultured Blastocatellaceae bacterium
CCGCCATTACTAACGTGCGGGCTTCTGTTACAGGCAACCAAATTTGTGTGCAAAATCTCCAAAGAGAAATCGTTCTTTCCCACAGGTAAGGAGTAAATCTATGAAATTAAAAAATTTGTGGCTGACGGCATTGGTATTTTTATGCGCGTTTTCGGCTGGTTACGCCGAAACGAAGGAAGAATTGGCGCGGCAAGCGGTTTCGGAAAATTCGAGCGAAGCAATAAAAGAACTTCGCGCACTCGGCAAAGACGGTTTGGAGACGCTTTTTCAAACTTATCAGAAGGAAATTACGAAATTTGCAAACACTGGTGAATCAACTGACGAATGGAAACGCATTTCTTTCGCGCTCGATTCGGTAGCAATGCAGAAAGATGTTTATGCGTCGCGGCTGTTTTGGTTCACGGATATTGAAGAAGCTAAAAAAGAAGCAAGCAAAACAAATAAACCGATTCTATCTTTGCGGCTTTTGGGAAATTTGAACGAAGAATTCAGTTGTGCTAATTCGCGGTTCTTCCGCGCTCTGCTTTATTCAAACGCGGAAATCTCGAAAGAGTTAAGAGAAAATTATATTCTGCATTGGAAATCGGTCAGACCTGCGCCGAAGGTTACGATTGATTTCGGCGACGGGCGCAAGATTGAACGAACTCTGACGGGCAACAGCATTCATTATATTTTGAGCGACGACGGCGAAATTATTGACGCTTTGCCCGGACTTTATTCGCCGAAAGAGTTTTTGAATTATGTTTCGAGCGCGAAGGAAATAAATAAAACGCTTGAAACATTGAGCGGAAAAGCTAAAGAGAATACATTGCTCGATTATCGGCGGAAAAATTTTATTGCGATACAATCCAAACGCGACAAGGCGATTGCGGCGGGGAAAATTAAATTGACCGAACCGCAAGAGGAGAGCAATAAAGCGATTGAGATTGCGCCTCGTGCAGTTACGAAAATGATTTCGGAAGCGAGCATTTTGCGCGATTTGGACGATAATTTTTCGCGCTACGAACCACAGATGATTTCCGACGATTGGAAAAAGCTCGCCACGCTTTTTGCCGGAGAAACAAAATTTGACGCAAACGCTCTGGCGTTTATTCGGCGGCAGAACAAAACTTTGAGTGATGCGGAATTTACAAAACTCATATCAAATCTGCAAACGCTCGTCGGGCTTGACACGACGCGCAACGAATCACTTTTTCACATCCAACTTTATCAATGGCTCAATCAAACGCGCCGCGAACCGTTGGAACTCGAAAGTTTTAATTCACGGGTTTATACGGAGATTTTCAAAACGCCCGACGCGGACAAATGGCTCGGACTTTACACGACGGACGTTTATACCGCGCTCGACGGCAACGGAATTCGCTAAATTATGAAGCATCAACCATAGTTGAAACTATTCCAACTATGGTTGATGCTTTATCAACTAAGGTAAATGCTTCATCAACCAAGGTTGATGCTCCATCAACCTTGGTTGGAGCTTCATCAACTTAGGTAGATGCTTCATCAACTAAGGTTGATGCTCCATCAACCTTAGTTGGAACTTCATCAACTAGAGTTGATGCTTTATCAACTATGGTAGATGTTCTATCAACCCTAGTTGAAATCGCATCAACCGTAGTTGAAATGTCATCAACTACGGTTGATGGTTCATAAACTCACTTTGAAATCATTTACTATCTCGGAAACTGATTGAAAACTCAACAAGATGAGAAATTAAACCACAAAAATACACGAAACAACACGAAATTTGCTTGGCTTTGGATTTGTTTCGTGTCTTTTTGTGTTATTTCGTGGTTAAAAAATCACTAAATTCGAGTTTTCAAACAGTTTCTCAAAAATAATGGTCAAGTAGTTTTGAGTCCCGCCTTTAGGCGGAATTTGCTTGGCAATCACGCTATTCCGCCTAAAGGCGGGACTCAAAACGCGCTCAAATTATTTCTGAGATAGCTTCAAGTTAATCTATCGCGGCGAATTGCCAATTAAATCGCGCATCGTGTTATACTTTTTCAAAAGATTTTAATTCATAAAATTTATAATTTTGGAGAAATATATTGAGCGTTTTAGTTAATAAAGACACACGCCTTATCGTGCAAGGCATCACGGGCAAAGAGGGAACTTTTCATACATTGCAGATGATTGATTACGGCACGAATGTTGTCGGCGGCGTTACGCCCGCGAAAGGCGGGACGACGCACGAAGGCGTTCCGGTTTTCAATACTGTGGCAGATGCGGTGCGTGAAACGGGTGCAAATGCTTCGGTGATTTATGTTCCGCCCGCGTTTGCGGCTGATGCGATTATGGAAGCGGCGGCGGCGGGCATTCCGCTTGTCGTGGCGATTACCGAAGGCATTCCGGTTGCCGATATGGTCAAGGTTAAAGAATTTTTGCGCGATAAAAATACGCGGATGATTGGTCCGAATTGCCCCGGAATTATCACGCCCGAAGAATGCAAAATCGGGATTATGCCCGGACATATTCATCGAAAAGGGAAGATTGGGATTGTTTCCCGAAGCGGCACTCTGACGTATGAAGCCGTCGGGCAGACGCGGGATTTAGGACAATCTACGGCAATCGGCATCGGCGGCGACCCGATTATCGGCACGACGCACACCGACGCTTTGAAATTATTCGCCGAAGACGACGAAACCGAAGGCATTATCTTAATCGGCGAAATCGGCGGAACTGCCGAAGAAGACGCGGCGGCTTGGGCATTTGAGAGCGGCTTGAGCAAACGCAAACCGATTGTCGCCTTCATCGCCGGACAAACCGCGCCTCCCGGAAGAAGAATGGGACACGCCGGAGCAATCATCTCAGGCGGCAAAGGAACTGCGGCAGAAAAAATGAAAGCATTGGAAGAAGCCGGAATCGCCGTCGTCAATTCGCCCGCAGACATCGGCGCGACAATGAAAGAAAGACTCGGACGCAGTGCGGCGGTTTAATCGTTCTGAATCCTGCCTTTAGACGGCTTGTTTATTAGCAAAGAATCCGCCTAAAGGCAGGACTCAAAACTTTTTATGAAGTTTTCACACTCGTTCAAAGTTCCGTCCGCAGACATTGACGAACAAAATCACGTCAACAATGTCGCCTACGTCCGTTGGATTCAAGATGTCGCCATCGCGCATTGGAATTACGCGGCGGACGATGGAATGCAAGCGAAATTTACTTGGATAATCGTCCGCCACGAAATTGATTACAAAAAGCAAGCCTTTGAAGCGGAAGAAATCACCGCCACGACTTGGGTCGAAAATTGGCGCGGCTTTTCGTGCGAAAGATTTACCGAAATCACCCGCGGCGCAGATTTGTTGGTTAAATCCAAGGCAGTTTGGTGTATGATTAATAAACAAACGCACAAACCGACACGCATCGGTGAAGATTTGAAAAATTTATTTCGGTAAAAGGAGGAAAAATAAGCAATGTATTATCTTTTAGTCAACGGACAACGGACAGGACCATATCAAGCGCAAGACGTTCAAAGAATGTTGCGCCAAAACGCCATCGGCTACGAAACGCAGTTCTGGAAAGACGGAATGTTTGCTTGGGAAACCGTCGGTTCGCAACGGCATTTGTTTGAAACTCCGGTCTTTCAACAACCGCCGCAACAAATGTATCAGCAACCGCCGGTTTATCAACAACAACCGCAATATCAGCAACCGATGTATCAACAACCGCCGGCGCAGGTGAATATTTACAATCAACAACCGATGATGCAACAACAATTTTCGAGCAAAAGCCGTGTTGCCTATATTTTGTTGGGATTGTTTCTCGGCGGTTTGGGCGTTCACAATTTCTACGCCGGATACGCCGGAAAAGGCGCGGTTCAACTGATTCTGACGCTGACGCTTTTTTGGACGATTGTTGTCCCGATTGCCGTAACAATTTGGATAATCATCGAAGTCTGCACCGTTGACCGCGACGCTTTCGGACTTCGGTTTTCGTAAAATTGATTTTATCTCAGCCTTGTTAATACGGCGGAGAATTACATAAACATAGAGGAAAAATAAATAATTAATAAATAATGAGCAATTTAACATTTGGAATTATCAAGCCCGACGCGGTGGCGAAAGGGCATACAGGGAAGATTGTTGACAGAATTTTGTCAAACGGCTTTAAGATTCGCGGGATGAAACTTATTCATCAATCGAAACGGCAAGCCGAAGGTTTTTATGCGGTTCACGCGGAACGTCCGTTTTTCGGCGAATTGACGGAATTTATGTCGAGTGCGCCGTGCGTGGTTTTGTGTTTGGAAAAAGAAGGCGCGGTCAAAGCGTGGCGCGATTTGATGGGCGCAACGAATCCGGCGGAAGCGGCGGAAGGAACTTTGCGGAAAGATTTTGCGGGTTCAATTGGCGAAAATGCTGTTCACGGTTCTGATTCTGATGAAAATGCGGCGATTGAAATCGCTTATTTTTTCAGCAAACTTGAATTAGTTTAAACATTTAAGGTATAAAGGTTGCAGGTAGTTACAGAAAGTTAGCCGGAAGTTGCGGAAAGTTTCGCTTCGGGAATAAAATAACTTGCTGAAACTATCTGCAACTTTCCGCAACTCTAAAACTATAAAGGACGAAAAACGATGAAAAAATGCCCTGTTTGCGAAAAAACTTTTGAAGATTCGATGCGCTTTTGCCAATCGGACGGCACGCCGCTTGTAGAATTTATTGAAGCTCCGGCGGATGACCCTTTGAAAACGACGGTTGTGCGTCAAGAAGATTTTGCTTCCGTTATTCCGCCCGAAGACCCGTTTAAGTCTTCGGCTGTCGAATCAACACCGAAAGATGACAGCGGCGATTTATTACAGCTTCCCGAAGAATACGATCCGATGAAAACGATGGTTGCGCCGAGCGAAGCCGATTTGGGATTGAATTTGAGCGAACCGAAAAAAGAAACGCCCGTTTCACCGTTTGACACGCCTTTTGAAACGAAGATTGAAGAAAAACCGCCGGAAATTGTTGCGCCTGAACCGCCGAAATTTAGCGAACCGAATTTGAGTCCGCCGAGCTTTGGCGATATGTCAACGCCGATGAGTTTTGAATCACCGAAAGACGACGAGCCGCCGCCAACTGCGATTTATATGCCGGAAGCGAATAATTTTCCGCCCGAATCTTCATCAACACCGATGAGCAATTCGCCGTTTGACCGTCCGATGGAAAAACCGCTCGATGCGCCGATTCCTTCGCCGTTCGATGCGCCAACACCGCAAATTCCGTCGTTCAAAGAACCCGAACCTATTGCGCCTTCGGTGAGTCCGTTTGAGCAACCCGCGTCGCCGTTTGGCGGAATACAGCCGCAAAATCAAGGTTTTAATCAGCCGGTGCAAAATTCAGATTGGCAACCGCAAACGCCTGTCGCGTCGAATTGGCAAGACCAAGGCGGCGGCGCAAATCCGGCTTTCACGCCGTCTGCCGGTGCGGGACAAGATCAAACGATGGCGATTATTTCGCTGGTTTGCGGACTTGCAAGTTTTATTGTTTGCCCTTTGACTGCGCCGGTGGCGTTGGTTACAGGATATATGGCGCGGAAAAAAGCGCAGGAAAATCCGCAACAATTCGGCGGCGAAGGACTTGCATTAGCCGGAATGATTATCGGCGGAATTATCACGGTTTTATTAGTTCTCGTGATTCTTTTGTATGCGCTGATAATTTTCGGCGCAATCGCAGGAGGTTTTTAACCGTAACGCATTACAAAATAAAGCCCGCTTCGGTTGCCAAGAAGCGGGTTTTTTAAGTTATAATTTAGTTTGAATTATTGGTAGTGAACTAAAAGTAATGCTCTTTAGAAATTCTTTGATAAATTGCCACTAGCTTCAGCTAGTGGGCAAGCAAATTAAGGAACAAGGCTTTAGCCGAATTTAAGAAAAATAAATTCCTTTTGGCTTTAGCCTAACTTTGCGCTAAAGCGATAAGGATTTTATTTATTTGACAGATATTCGGCTAAAGCCGTCGGCTTTTTCAAACCTGTTCCACTAGCTCAAGCTAGTGGCAATTTATCAAGCATTACTTTTAAATCACGACCGAATTCTTAACCGCAAAATTATGTCAATTATCAGCGATGTCATTCAATCAACAGTCGCCGTTATCAAAGGGATGAAACGGACGATTTCGGAAATTCCGCGTGAAAAATGGACGGTGCAATATCCTGATGTTCCGGTAACGGTTCAGCCGCGTTATCGTGGGCAACATCTGCTTCACGTTGACGAAGCGGGCAAGGAAAAATGCGTCGCGTGTTACTTGTGCGCGGCGGCGTGTCCTTCGGATTGCATCTATATCGAAGCGACCAACGATTCGCGTCCTTACGAAGAGCGCGTCGGGCGCGACGAGCGTTACGCGAAAGTTTATAACATTGATTACGGACGCTGTATTTTCTGCGGTTTCTGTGTCGAAGCCTGTCCGAAAGATGCAATTACGCACGGCTATAATTTTGAAATCTCCGTCTATAACCGCGCCGATTTGCTCAAGACGAAAGACGATTTGCTGATTACGAAGCAAAAACAATCGAAAAACTACCGCGTCGCACTTTCGAGCGAAGATGTTGATTCGGAATTTAAAGAAGTTGACAAAGTCGGGATAAAATTCAGGTTTTAGTTACAAGGCAGAAAAGGCAGAAACACGACTGTTAAGGAGTGTGTCGGAATTAACGCTCTGACACACTCCTTAACAGTCGTGTTTCTGCCTTTTTTGATGATTATTTTTGTCTGAATCCTTCGATAATTTCGTTTAATTCTGCGAGTTTTTCGATTGGAACTTCTTTTAATTTTTCGCTGAACAACTTAATTTCCTTGTTTTTTTGCAAGCTGTAAAGCGCGTGGCTTTCGGACGGATTGGTTTCCTCGTCCGGCTTCCAATCGAACAAATCGTTCGGTGTGCAATTCAGTATCAGACAAAGTTTTTCGAGATGCTTTAACCTGATATTGGTCGCCGTTCCGTCCAAAAAACCGTGCGCCGTCCGCCGCGAAATCTTCGCTCTGACCATTCGAATCAAATATCCCGATAAACCGCGCAATTTGAAAACTCTACCTGCATTTATAGTCAACATAACGCCTCCGAAAAATAAATTATCAGACAACATTATACTCGAAAACCCCAAAAATGAAACAAAAGAGCGCATCAATAAGCTATTTAAGCTAATTGATGCGCTCTTTTAGCTAATTGATTAGCTTAATAACCTAATCAATTGATTTTAATAGCGCATTGGATAGGTAACAAACCTATCCAATGCGCTAAAATATAGCGTCAATAAGCTATTTAAGCTAATGAATGCTACATTATAGCTAATGAGTGGATAAAAGAAGTGAAATTTTCATATTTCACTTTGGCTTCACTAAGCAAAAAATATGTATAATTTTTTGCGTGAACACCGAAATCCTGCCGCCAACTCAAAAAGGTCGAAATTACGAGATAAAAGCCATCGGTTTGCGCGAATTTGCGGGTTTGCGACGCGACGATGAGCGGCTGAATCCGTTTGATTTGGCGAAATATGCGAATCTTTTGGTGGTGAAATTTGAAGACATCGAACCTTTTTTGAGCGCGGAAGCGAAGGCGGAACTGCTCGGAAGCTCGAAAGATAAATGGTCGGGCGGCGCGTGTTCGCAAACTTTGCCGTCGGGCGAAAAATTGATTATTTTGAACCCGACACACGGCGCAAATCGTCAAAATGCGACGCTGATGGAAGAAATTTGCCACGTTTTTCTCGGTCATAAACCGTCGCGTCTGGCAGTCGAGACGCGCACGAAGGACGGCAAAGTAATTGCGCGAGATTATCACGCCGAAATCGAAGAAGAAGCCTATTCCGTCGGCGCGGCGGCACTTGTGCCATATTCGGCTTTGAAAAAATTTGTTTCGCAAGGCAGAACTTCACGCGAGATTGCCCGACATTTTAACGTCAGCCGCGAACTCGTCGAATACCGCATCAAAATTTCACGGCTTTGGGAAAGTTACAAACAGAATATTTTTCAGTAATCATTTTTTTTATATTCAGTTTATATTTGCGAAAAGTCGCTGAAAGCGACAAATTTAATAGCGTCGGGAGAATCCCGACGAACGATAAAGTTGAATTGCCGTCCCTGAAAGGGACGAATTAAAATCGCCGTGTTTCAAAAATTCGACAAATAAATTCGTCCTTTTCAGGGACGGCGCGATTTGTTCAAATTAACGTCGGGATGCTCCCGACGCTATTAAATACGTCCCTTTCAGGGACAAAACTTTAAAGTTTCAACAGCATCCGGTAGCTTTATCGTCAAAACCCGCGAAATAATGGATAATGGATAATTGAAATTTGATAATAATGACTGAACAAGAAACATCTAAACCTAATCAAAAACTTTCGACAGTTGATAAACTTCGTCTGCTTCTCGATATTACGAAGAAAATCAGCCGCTCGCTCGATTTGGACGAAGTTTTGAAGCTCGTGATGGACACGCTCGGTTCGTTGATTCCTTACGATGCGGCGGGAATTTATTTGATTGAAACCGATGAAAGCGGTTATGTTTTCAAATCGCGGGCGATTCGCGGTTATGAAATCAGTTTCGCGCTGGTCGAACCGCGTTTGAAAATGGGCGAAGGTTTTATCGGCTATGTCGCACAGACGGGGAAATCGTTAATTTCGGCAGATGTTAAAAGCGATTCGCGCTATTTTCACGCCCGCCCGAAAACCGAATCGGAAATGGTTGCGCCGATTATTTCAAACGATAAAGTTATCGGCGTTTTCGATTTGGAAAGCGACAGTCTGGACGCTTACACCGAAGATGATTTGTCAATTCTTCAGCTTCTCGCTTCGCAAGTGGCGATAATTATTGAAAAAGTAGAGCTTCACAAAGCCTTGATCGAAAAAAATCGTTTGCAAGCGCAACTCGAAATTGCCCGTCAGGTGCAAACCGAACTTTTGCCGCCGCACGATCCGCGCATCAGCGGTTTTGACATCAGCGCGTATATTTTTCCGACGGAAGAAGTTTCGGGCGATTATTACGATTGGGTCAAAGTTTTCGACGACCAAATCGGAATCGTTGTCGCCGATGCCGTCGGCAAAGGAATTCCTGCCGCGCTTTTGATGGCTTTTCTTCGCGCCTCGCTTCGTTCGTGTGTGCAAATCGGTTATGCGCCGCACATCGCCTTTTCAAAAGTCAGCAATCTGCTCTGGGATTCGACCGAAGAGCATCAATTTATTACCGCAATTTATGGGATTTTGGACGCGACAAACCGCAACTTCGTTTTTTCAAATGCCGGACATAATCCGCCGCTTTTGGTGAACGCCGACGGCACATATCGCTTTGTAAAATACGGCGATATGCCGCTCGGAATGTTCCGCAATATGCGTTATCATCAACACTATCTTTCGTTTGAAAGCGGACAAATTCTCGTGATTTATACGGACGGAATCATCGAAGGCGAAAACTCCGACGGCGAAGATTTTGGCAATGAACGCTTTGCTCAAAGCGTTTTGAGCGGAAAACATTTGCCCGCCAAAGAACTTATCAATCACATTCGCAAATCGGTCGCGGATTTTACCGAAAGAAAATTTTTGGACGACGACGGAACTCTTTTTATCATCAAGGCTGTGTAAAATTCCGCACGGAAAATCAATTTGAAAAAAAATCTTTTCAAAAGACCTTTCAAAAGTTTATAATTGTTTCAGGATTGGTTTTTTAAGTCCGAACCTTTTCATCAAAACCCCGCGTCCTAATTTCAAAATACAATGAAAAAAATCTTTCTGAAACTATTGTTTGCAAGCGTTTTTATGTTTGTTTTCAGCCTCTCGGCAAACGCTCAAAGTCAAAAATCTACAACCGAAAAAATTGCCAATACAGCAGGGAAAGCGACTGTAATTGTTGTTGGCGAAACTGCCAAAGCGAGTTACGAAGTTGCCAAATTCGGCGTTAAAACCATCGTAAAACCCATAATCGTAAAAGTCCTGCCGAAAACTACCAAATTTTTTCTGAAAAAATCTGTTCCCGTCGCCAAGAAGTTGTTTGTAACTTATTTAAAGACTAGACTTTCTGTATGAAATTCTCAGCGAAAGAACTTTTAGCACAACTGCCGAAACCCGCTAACGAAAAATGGAAAGACGGCGTTTGGTTCACGGAAGTTTTTGCAAAAGATTCGTTTGAACTCGAATTTTTCGCACCGCGTGGCACCGATTATCAAACGCCGCACGATAAGGACGAATTTTATATAATTGTCAGCGGAGCGGCGGATTTATTGATTGCGGACGAAAAAGTTCCGTGCAAGATTGGCGACGCGCTTTTTGTCGAAGCCAAACGCGAACATCATTTCGAGAACATCAGCGAAGATTTTGCGGCTTGGGTAATTTTCTTCTGAAAACTATGAAATGAATTTTTGATTAATATTTTTTTTAAGCCATTTGATACTATAAAAATATTAAAGAAAATTAATGATGCGGAAAAATCTGTTTTTATTTGATGGCAAAATAAATTGAAAAAGGTTGAAATTTTATTGAAAACCGAGGGTAATTAAGCGTTTTTCTTTGCAGGCGAAAGCCTTAAAATTACTTTCGAGATTTTCAGATGTCAATTGCAACAGTTACTGAAGTTATGCTTTATTGCCCTAAATGCCAAAGCACTTATCCGGTGGGAAGCCGCCGATTTTGCGACAAAGACGGTGCGCGTCTGTCTGCCCCGCCAAATACTCCAACGACAAATTCCGCGCCGAAAAAACAAAGCGGAGTTTTTACAAATCTTTTAGGGAGAACTATTCCAACTAATCAAACCGATGAAAAACTGGCGGCAACGCCGAAGTTTGTGCCGTTTGTGCCAAAACCGAAAAACGAAATTAGTTTTCCTGAAACCTCAGATCAGCCCGACTTTTTGGAACTTGATGTTCCGAAAACGAAACCTGAACCGCCAATCGAATCAGCCCCGCCAAAAACGGATGTCCCAATCGGGAAACCGTTCACCAGAATTATTAAACCGAGCGAGATTGCTTCCGGCACGGCGGAAGTTGGCAATCGCAAAACGAACCCGACGGGCAGAACGGCTCTGACGTGGGAAAAGCCTGATGTTTTAGTCGGTGAAAGCATCAAAGGGCGTTATCAAATTATTAAACTTCTCAGCAAAGACGCTGAAAGCCTCTATTTTCTGGCAGATGATAAAATCGCGCCCGGCAAGAAAGTTTTTGTGCGTGTTTTTATGGATGAATCGGACGCGGACGATTTTTCAGGACAGATTTTTGCCGAAGAGAGAATTTCGCTGTCGCATATTAATCATCCGAATATTGCCAAAGTCGTTGATTCGGGTGAGATTTTAGAAGGTAATTCGTTTATTGTTTCGGAATATGTCGAGGGCAAAACGGTTAGGGAAATGTTGAATCGCACCGGACAATTCAACATTCTTCGCACCGCGAGAATTATCAGACAAGCGTCTTACGCCTTGAGCGAAGCGCATCAAAACGGCGTTTTGCATCGAAATCTAAAACCCGAAAATATTTTTCTCGACATCAACGAAGCTGGTGCGGAACAAGTTAAATTAACGAATTTCGGCGTGGTTTCCGACAAAATCACGGATGAAAATCTGGCTTACAAATCGCCCGAACAAATTGACGGAAGACTCGCAAATTTTGCGAGCGATATTTATTCGCTTGCTGTTATCGCTTTTCAAATGCTGACCAGCCGTTTGCCGTTTAATGCTTCAACGGCGGCGACGCTGAAAAAGGCACAACAAGAAGGTTTGACGATTATGCCGACGAATCTGCGTCTTGATGTTCCGCCGTTGGTTGATGATATTTTGAAAAAGGCTCTGGCGGCAAATCCGACTGAACGCTATCCGAAAGCTCGCGATTTCGGTGATGCTTTTTTCAACGCATTGACCACTGTTGCACCTTGGGAAGGCGAAGAAAAAGTCGAAGTAAAAGCGGAAGAGAAGAAAGACGATAAAAACTTCGTCGTTTTGAATCCGATTACGCTTCCGACAAAATTTGAAGAAAAGCCGAAGGAAGAAACCGCCCCTGTCGTATTGGAAGAAATCGAAGCCGAAAAGCCGGAAGTGCAGGAAGCCGAGATTGAAGAAGAAGAAAGTTTGCCGTGGGAAAAACGCTCACCGGAAACAGTGCGCGAATCGAGTCCGATGTGGCTTATGCTCGGTATTCTTGCACTCGGACTGCTCATTTTGGGCGGCATTTGGTATTACCTTTTAAATCGTCCCGCAACACAGGAATATGTTCAAACTCCGGCGCAAAATACGTCAAATACAAATATTCCCGAAGAAACCAATCCGGTAATTCCGACACCGCCACCCGTGAATGCGGAAATGAACGAAATTCCGCCGATTGCACGACAAGTCGAACAACCAGCGAATACAAATTATTTTGAAAATTCTAAACAAGGGTTGTCCGGCGATTTAGAAAAGAAATTTCTCGGATTTTCGATTTATTACCCGAATACTTGGACAAAAAACAGTTCAAAGGACGATTTTCTCGATATTACCAAGAAAAGCGCGGACGGCTTGCCTGTTAAACAAGTCATAATTACACGCTATGAAAGCAAAGGGTTGTTCAGTCAAGACAAAGCAAATTTTCCGAAATTGGTTGAAAAATCGAACAAAGATTTAAAGGCGGCTTTGCCAAACTTCAAAGTTGTCGGCGAAGGCGAAACGACAATTCAAGAGGGACGTTGGAAGGCTTACGAAGTCAAATTTGAAAACTCGGGAACTATAGCAAAAAATGGCGAATTAACGCTTTATGGCAGAAGACTCTGGATTCCGATTCAACGACCGGGAATGAAAAGCGGATTTGTCATAACTTTGGTTGCAACATCGCTTGCACCGAATATTCAAAATGCCGAAAATTTGGTTTCCGATGAAGAACTTAGACAGATTTTGGAAACCTTTGAGCCTACTTCAAGTTATTAAAACTGCAAAAGATTCTGTAACTGTTAAATGCAAAAAGCCGAACTTCATTGAACTTCGGCTTTTTTTAATCTGGAGGCTTCAGACTTAACCGCAACACAAGCTGAAATTGTTACCGTTGCTCGATTCCTCGCCTAGCGGAGTTCGCAACTCAAACCTTGTGCGGAGCCTGAAGCCAAATGGATTTTGGATTTTGGATTTCGGATTTCGGATTGTAAAAAACAAATCCAAAATCTAAAATCCAAAATCCAAAATCGAAATGGCGGAAAGGGTGGGATTCGAACCCACGGAACCCGTTAAGGTTCACAGCATTTCCAATGCTGCCAATTCAACCGCTCTTGCACCTTTCCGAAATACTTTTCAAAGAAATTGCGGATTTTTTTTCAATCCAAAATCCGCAATCCAAAATCCAAAATTTTTATGGCGGAGAGGGTGGGATTCGAACCCACGGTTCCCGTAAAGGAACAACAATTTTCGAGACTGCCCGATTCAACCGCTCTCGCACCTCTCCGCGAATTTATAAGTTTAACTATTTCAGGCGGAAAATTTCAAGTCGAAAAGGCAGAAACACGCGCGTTAGCAAGTGTGTTGCGCGATAAGCAGCAAAAACACCCTTACTAACGTGCGGGTTTCCGCCTTCTGCGGAAAAAATTCTGCATTAAACTTCGACATTCTTCTGCTAAAACTCCGGCTTCGATTTCGATTCGATGGTTTAATTTTTCGTTATTACAGATGCGAAAGTGCGTTTCGACCGCACCGAAGCGTTCATCTTTTGCGCCATAAACTAAGCGTTTTACACGCGCATTGACGAGCGCACCGGCGCACATCGCGCAAGGTTCGATGGTCGTGTAAATTGTTGAATTCAAAAGCCGATAATTGCCGATTTTAGCAGCGGCTTCGCGCAAAACTAAAATTTCGGCGTGTGCCGTCGGGTCGCTTAAAGTTATCGTGCGGTTTCCGGCGATTGATAAAAGTTCGCCGTTTTCATCAATCAAACACGCGCCGATTGGCACTTCGCCGGCAATTTCGGCTTCGCGGGCGGCTTCGATTGCACGGTTCATCCAAAAAATATCGTCCATAAAACAAAAAATTCCTTGCAGAAAAAGCGTAAAGTGCTAGAATTAAAAAAGCAAACGTATTTTGCGCTCCGGCGTTTGCAAACAGCTTCATTTTTTTATGCTTTATGAGAGATTCGTTTCGTCTTGCCGATGATACCGTCGAAGACGATATACATTTAAGCCAACTCCCGCCGTCATTTCATTCACTTGCCGAAGAAGTTCGCGCACGAAGCAATAAGCCTAAAACAACACCGCTTTCAATTCCGCAGAAACTTTCGCTTTCGGAATTTAATACGGCGATGGTTCATTTTTATCGCGGCGAAGTGCAACGCTCAAATGTTTGGCGAAGCCGGTTGGACGCAACGACGAATTGGGCAGTTATCACGGCTGGCGCAACGCTTTCGTTTGTTTTCAGTTCGTCAGACAATCCGCATTTTGCGATTCCGATTAACTCGATTTTGGTTTCGATTTTTCTCTTTATGGAAGCGCGTCGTTATCGTTATTACGAAGTTTGGGCAAATCGCGTCAGAGTTTTGGAAACCGGATATTTCGCGCCGATGTTGTCGCATCGAACGATTCCGCCGGACAAAGAATGGGCGGATCACATCTCGGCGGATTTGCTCAATCCGCATTTTACGATCAGTGAATGGGAAGCCATCGGACGCAGACTTCGGAGCAATTATTTGTGGATTTTTATTTTGCTGGCTTTAAGCTGGGCATTAAAAGTTTATATTCATCCTTTTCCGATTGCCGCCGCGCCGGCAGATTCAAAAATCAGTGCGATTGATATTTTTATGCAACGCGCTTCGGTGGGATTAGTTCCGGGTGAACTTGTAATTTTAGTTGGTGCAATTTTCAATGCCGTGATATTTTTCTTCGCCTTGGGAACTTTAAAGCTCAGGAATGCTTCAAGTGAAGTTCAGCCGCTTGAAAATTTTGAATGGCATCCGCTTCAACAAGTTTCCGATTGGGCTGAAAACAGTTTGAAAAAAAGAAACACAATTCGCCGCACGAAAAAAGCTCGACAACGTATTCGCTCGATTCACAAAACCGAATCCTAAAGCGAGTGAGATGTTTAAAGTGAGCAATGAGAAAGTTGTATTGAAATAAAAGCTGTTCGTTTTTACTTCTCATTTCTCACTTTTTACCTTCAAAAAGCCAACCTTTGCGCCAAAAATAAATTAACAAACCGAGTGCAACTAAAAACATCAAGCCGAGTGTGAGAAAATAGCCGTTTTGCGATTTCAGTTCCGGCATATTTTCAAAATTCATTCCGTAAATTCCGGCAATCAACGATAAGGGCAACATAATTGTCGAAATAATCGTCATTACCTTCATTACATCATTGGTTTTGTTTGCCGTAACTGAAAAATGGATGTCAAACAGCCCTGAAACAAGGTCTTTGTAGCTTTCGGCTAAATCGGAAATTCTCAGCAGATGGTCATAAACATCGCGGTAAAAGGGAAGAATATTATCGGGAATTTGATCAAATTCGCCGTGTGAAATTCGATAAAGCACATCTAATTGGCGCGACGAAATACGTTTTAGACGCGCAACTGCACGGCGTAAATCCATAATTTCTTCCAAAATCTCGTTGTTACCTTTTTTCATCAAAAAAACGCGATCTTCCAAACCGTTAATCGCCGCATCGAAATCGTCAACAATCGGCATATACAAATCAACGAGATAATCCAGAATCTGATGCAAAAGATAAGCCGCGCCGCGTTTGCAGGCATATGGTGTAGCACGAATTTGTTGTTTAACTTTTTTGATGCTCCGAAATCTTTCCGTGTGAAACGTAACGACAAAATTACTACCCAAAAAACCGTCCATTTCCTTCGTTACGAAATTTGACGAACTTGTTTCTTCGGGTTTTACGCCGTGCAGAATAAAAAACAAATAATCGGGAAATACTTCGATTTTCGGCTGATTTCTGGTTTCTACGCAGTCTTCAATCGTCAGATGATGAAATTTAAAGACATTCTGCAAAACAGGTTTCACTTCGGATATTTGTTCGGGCGTTTCGCATAAAAAATCAACCCAAACTACATTGTTTTCATCGTCTAAAAGTTCCGGCAAATCCGCCGCCGTAAAATCTTCTTCGATTTTGTTCGAATTGTTTCGATAAACAAAAATTTCCATCGGTTTGTTTGTGGCTAGTCGTTCATTGTTAGTTGTATTTTCGCCTTTGTCGGCATTTTCGCTTAATGCTAAGATAAATCAAAAGTTAAAGTTTTACCACTAACAACGAACAACTAATCAATATGAAAGTTTTTGTCGCCGATGACGTAAATGACTCGAAACTTGCGCCGCTCCGAGAAGCGGGAATCGAAGTAGTTAAAGAAACAAAACTTCCGCCCGAAGAATTAGCCAAAAGAATCAAAGATGCTGACGGCGTAATTGTCCGCAGTGCGACAAAAATTACTGCTGATTTGATGGACGCTGGCGAAAAATTGCGCGTCATCGGACGTGCCGGAGTCGGCGTTGATAATATTGATGTCAAAGCCGCAACACAGCGCGGAATCGTTGTGATGAACGCGCCCGACGGCAACACGATTACGACTGCCGAACATTCGATTGCGTTGCTCGTTTCGATGGCGCGGAATGTTCCGCAAGCGCATTTGAAACTTCAAAACGGCGTTTGGGACAAGAAAAGTTTTGTCGGCGTTGAATTAAACGGCAAAACGCTCGGCGTTATCGGTTTGGGCAGAATCGGCAAGCATGTTGCGAAGATTGCGAAAGGTTTCGGAATGAAAATTTTCGCATTTGATCCGTTCGTTTCGCCCGAACAAGCAAAAGAATTCGGCTTTGAACTCGGAAGTTTGGACGAAGTTTTCGCAAATGCAGATTTTTTGACGATTCACACGCCTGTTACGGACGAAACGCGAAATATTATCGGCAGAGATGCGTTTGCAAAGATGAAAAAAGGCGTTCGTGTCGTAAATTGTGCGCGTGGCGGATTGGTTGATGAAGTCGCACTTCTCGAAGCAATCGAAAACGGCACGGTTGCGGCGGCGGCTTTGGACGTTTTTTCGTCTGAACCTTTGGATGAAAACTCGCCGCTTCTCAAAAATCCGAACATTATCACAACTCCGCATCTCGGCGCATCAACGACCGAAGCGCAAGAAGGCGTTGCGCTGACAGTTGCCGAACAAATGCGCGATTTTCTGCTTTCGGGCGAATTGCGAAATGCGGTGAACGCCCCAAGTTTAGCGGCAAGCGAACTCGAAGCGTTTCAACCGTTCATTGATTTGGCGGAAAAACTCGGACGTTTTCAAGCGCAAATTATGAATGAATCGCCGATTTCGGAAGTGAAGTTAGAATTTATGGGCGAACTCGCCGACAAAGACGCTTCGCCCGTTACCCGCGCATTTCTCGCCGGACTTTTGAAAGACGTTTCCGCCCGCGTCAACGTCGTCAACGCGATGCACATCGCCGAAGAACGCGGCATCAAAATCACGACCAGCTACACCCAATCAAAACGCACCAACACCGATATAAAAACCAATGTTTCATCATCGCAAGGCGCACAATCCGCTTCGGGAATGGTTTTCGCAAACGGCGAAGGACGCATCACCGAAATCGGCAACTTCTCCATCGAAGCCGTCCCCGCCGGATTTATGCTTCTCACCAAAAACCAAGACGTGCCCGGCGTTATCGGCAAAATCGGCACACTTTTAGGCGAAGCCCAAGTAAATATTTCCCGCTTCTATCTCGGCAGAGAAGCCAAAGGCGGCGAAGCCTTAGCCGTCATCGAAGTTGATTCGGCAATAGATGAAAAAGTCTTAGAAGATTTACGCAACATCGAAGCTGTAAATGTTGCGCGGCAAGTGAAATTGTAAGATTTTTAATTGAAACTCTCTTTGCAAGCATTGGGAACGAGGGGCGAACGGTTCGGCACGCCTTCCCAATCATTCGGCGCATCTGCCGAATGATTGGGAACATCTTCCGAACGATTCGGCAGACCTTCTCGATGATTCGGCAGATGTTCCCAATGATTCGGCACACGGTTCCAATGATTCGGCACACGGTTCCAATCGTTCGTCCCGAAGTTCCAATGATTCGGCAGACCTTCCGAATCATTCGGCATAGAGTTCCAATGATTCGGCACACGGGGCGAACGATTCGGCAGACCTGAAAAATTGTTTATGAGTGAGCAAAATACGACATTGCAGGTTGAAAACGTAACCAAACGCTTCGGCGAATTTACGGCGGTTGAGGATTTGAGTTTTGATGTAAAAGCCGGACGAGTTTTTGGTTTTCTCGGTCCGAATGGTGCGGGGAAAACGACGACAATTCGGATGATTGTCGGCATAACCGCGCCGGATGAAGGAGAAATCAGGCTTTTCGGTGAGAAAAAACCTAGTGAAATTCAAGATCGCATCGGTTATTTGCCCGAAGAACGCGGACTTTATAAAAAAATGAAGGTGCAGGAACAGCTTCGATATTTTGCCGCGCTCAAAGGGGTGGCGCAAAAAGATATTGATTCGCGGATTGATTTCTGGTTGGAACGGATGAAGCTCGCCGATTGGAAAAAGAAGAAAACTACCGATTTATCAAAAGGAATGTCTCAAAAGATTCAGTTTATTGCAACGGTTTTGCACGACCCTGATTTACTTGTTTTGGACGAACCTTTTTCGGGGCTTGACCCTGTTAATGTCGAATTTTTAATCGAAGTCGTCGCCGAACTCAAGGCGCTAAAAAAGACGATTATTTTTTCGACGCATCTGATGGAAACCGCCGAAAGATTGTGCGATGACATAATTTTAATTAACAAATCACGCAAAATCTTGGGCGGAAGTCTGCGCGAAGTTAAAGAAAGTTTCGGTAAAAATCTGATTGCGTTGCGTTGCGTCGGCGGCGAAAAGGTGTTGGAAGACAAAACTTTAGTCGCAAATTTGGTTGAACACGCCGACGAAAAAGAATTAGTTTTAACCGAAAATGCCGACGCGCAGGTTTTATTGAAAAAATTGATTGAATCGGGCGCAACGATTTCTAAATTCGAGAAAATCGAGCCGAGTTTGAATGATATTTTTATTGCGGAAGTTGGTAAAATGTAAATGTTTGTGTCGCCTTTAGTGGCTTTTGATGAAAAATGCGTAAATTTTTAGCAGTTGTAAAACACGAATATAAAAAAATCGTTCTAAAATGGTCGTTTTTGATCGGGACTTTGTTGTTTCCGCTTTTGGCGGCGGGATTTGCGATTGTGCCGGCGATTATTTTTTCAATTAAGGGCGAACCGATGCGAATTGCCGTAGTTGATACGGCGGGAAAAATTGCGCCGCGTTTGAAGGAAAATCTTTCGGCGGAAAAAATGCGCGAACGTGCCGACCAAGCTCTCAAAGATTCTTTAACCAACATCACGCCCAACCAAGAAGAAAAAATGAAGCGCGATATGGCGCAATTTCAAGACAGTTTTAACTTTGTGGAATTTAATTTTGCAAACAAAACCGCCGAACAAATCCGCGCCGAACTCGTCGAAAATATCAAAAATAATAAACTTGATGCGTATCTGATTATTCCCGCAAATTACGGTGATGAAACGGCAAAATATGAATTCTTTTCGCGCAAATCGGGCGATTTTATCATCAATCAAACTTTGCGCGACGCGCTCGACACTTCCGTCCGTTCACAGCGTCTTGCAGATGCGAATATCAGCGAAGAACAACTGAAAAATCTGAGTCGAAAAGTAAATTGGGAAGTCAAAAAGATTGATGAAAAAGGCGCGGAAAAAGATGACGCGGGCGGTTTTTGGGCAGGTTTTATCATTGCTTTTATGATTTATCTGAACTTGGCAATTTACGGACAAGTCGTAATGTCGGCGGTGGTCGAAGAAAAGGAAACGCGCATTGCCGAAATTTTGTTTTCGTCCGCGAAACCTTTTGAATTATTGATGGGCAAACTCGTCGGCGTGGCTTTGGGCGGTTTGACGCAGTTTGCAATTTGGGTAAGTTCGGCGGCGGTTGTTGTCGCGCTTGTTGTGCCGATAATTTCTGCAAGCGGTTTCGATGTGCCGATTCCGGCGATTTCACCGCTGACGGTTGTTTATTTTATGATTTATTTTCTGCTCGGTTTTTTCCTTTATGCCTCGATTTTTGCATTAATCGGCTCGATGGTTACAACCGTTCAAGAAGGCGGACAATTTTCGTTTTTGCCGATAATGCTGATGCTTTCGGGGTTTTATTTCAGCTTTGCGGCTGTCCGCGATCCGAATTCCGCGCTTTCGTTTTGGTCTTCGATTTTGCCGTTTGTCGCGCCGATGACGATGCCCGTCAGAATTATGACGGAAATGCCTCCGTTCTGGCAGATTTTGCTTTCGATTGCGCTCAACAGTTTGACGATTGCCGGATTAGTTTGGCTCGCGTCGCGTGTCTATCGTGTCGGAATGCTGATGTATGGCAAACGCGCCACAATTCCCGAAGTTTGGAAATGGATTCGGCAAAGCTGAGGCTTCGCAAGGTAAAAGGTAAAAGGTAAAAGGTAAAACTTTAAGTGGCGATTGAGATTGAGAAAAAATATCGGCTGACGGACGAGCAAAAGCAGTTTGTTTTGAATGCCTTGAGTGAATTTGGCGCGGAATTTATTCGTGAAGATTTTGAAGAAAATATTATTTATCGCGGCGGTATTTTGGCGGAAACAGGTGCGGTTTTGCGGGTGCGGAAAACTGAGGACAAGACGATTTTGACTTATAAAAAGCGTATCCAAAACGAATTTAACATCAAACAGCAAATCGAACACGAAACCGAAGTCGCCAACGCGGACGAACTCGAAAAGATTATTGAGAGTCTTGGGTTTGTGCGTGTTTTAGTCTATGAAAAACGCCGCAGGACGTGGAATTTTCGCGCTGTCGAAATCGTTTTGGATGAATTGCCTTTTGGTGAATTTATGGAAATCGAAGGCGCGATTACCGCGATTGCCGAAGCCGAAATGATTCTCGGTTTTGAAGATTTTGAAACCGAACACGCAACTTATCCGGCTTTGACAATGCAATTCGGCAAAAAAATCGAATCAGTCATCGAAGCGAGATTTTGATGGAAATTTATGACCTTTTGACGCAAATTTGACGTTCCGAACCCCAAATTTGACCCCTCGATACCCCAAATTTGACGTTCCAAGCCCCAAATTTGAGGTCTCGAACGTCAAATTTGACCCTTGATAACCCCAAATTTGACGTTCGGAACGTCAAATTTGACCCCTAATAACCCCAAATTTGACGTTCGGAACGTCAAATTTGAGGTCTCAAACCCTAAATTTGGGCGATTGAACCCCAAATTTGGACGTTTGAGCCTTAAATTTAGGTGATTGAGGTTCAAAGTTTCGTCCCCAAGCCTCAAATTATCAGTCTGCGACGGCAATTTTAAGTATAAACTTCAAAAAAAGTCTTGTTATCGTGCAAGCGTAAGCGGTATAATCGTTCTGTTTTCAGAAAGGAGAGTTTTACAATGAAAAAACATTTACTCGGTTTAGGAATTTTTAGTTTTATTGTCGTGTCGTTTGCGGTTGCTTTTGCATTTCTTTGCACACCTAAAATTAAGAAAGTTGAAGAAATTAAAAAGCCAGTTTATGAATTAAGCAGAAAAACCTGTCAATATGACACAAAAGAAGAAATTGCGAATTCTTTACCAAAGATTACGCAAGCAACAATTTCAGAAAAAACACGGCTCTTTCAAGCAACGATTGAAGGCGGGTATTTGAAGAAAGAAAGTGAAGAACTTAAACTTCATTTTTTCTTTAGTGACGGTAAAGAAACTAAATTTTTAATTACTAAAAACACCGAAATTGAGAAAAATTATGTCGGTGATGCAGTAGTTTGGAAAGTCCAATTTGATTCTAAAGAATTTAAGAATTTATTTGGTAAAAAGAATAATTTCTACGTTATTTCTGAAGTAGTTAAGAAAAACTCAAATGATGTGATTGAAATACCACAATTTAACTACAAAAAAGCAGTTTCAATACTTTCAATTGATGACAGTCAAAACAGAATGAAGGAGAAAAATCTCAAAGAAACAAAAATTCTTCAATAAAAAATATTTCTCGAAAAAAAATTGCAAGTTTTGATTTGCCGAAGCGTTCTTGTTTTCATAACAGGAGGTTTTGGCAAGTTCCCAAACTTGCAATTTTTCTTTGAGAGGACAATTTTTATGAGAAAGACATCGGTTTCAAATTATAAGTTTTCAGCGGCTTTGGTTTTGTTGGTTTCGGTGATTTTTTCGGGTTGCATGAGTAGGGAAAATGCAACACAAAACAGTGCAAACAAATCAGTTAGTCAGACCGAATTAGCGGAGAATAAGCCGTATCCAACAATGAATAATTCGGCGGCTACGTCGAACACATCGGTTTCAAATACATCTGCTCCGAGAGAAATGTCTTCGGATGTTGATAGAAAATCGGACGGCGAAAAATATGCGGAAATTAACGAAAATCCGTTTTTGGAAGTCGTCCGTGCGCCGCTTTCGACATTTTCGATTGACGTTGACACGGCGGCTTACAGCAATGTTCGCAGATATTTAAATGATGGACAACTGCCACCGAAAGATGCGGTGCGGATTGAAGAAATGATTAATTATTTCGAGTATGATTATCCGTCGCCGATCGGAAATGTGCCGTTTGCGGTTTATCCCGAAGTCGCTTCGTGCGCGTGGAATTCAAAACATAAAATCGTGCATATCGGAATTCAGGGCAAAAAAGTTTCGCTTGATAATGTTCCGCCGTCAAATTTGGTTTTTTTGTTGGACGTTTCCGGCTCGATGAATGATGCGCGAAAATTGCCGCTTTTGAAAGACGCTTTGCGAGTTTTGGTTAATCAACTGACGGCGAAAGATAAAGTTTCAATCGTTGTTTATGCGGGCGCGAGCGGTTTGGTTTTACCTTCGACTTCTGCCTCGAACAAAGGCGAAATTCTCAATGCGATCAATAACTTAAACGCCGGTGGTTCGACCAATGGCGGCGCGGGAATTCAGCTTGCTTATCGTGTCGCGCAGGAAAATTTTATTTCAAACGGAAATAATCGTGTGATTTTGGCAACGGACGGCGATTTTAATGTCGGACTTTCTTCGGATTCCGAACTCGTCAGTTTAATTGAAAACAAACGACAAAGCGGTGTTTTTCTTTCGGTTTTAGGTTTCGGAACGGGCAACACGAACGATTCTATGATGGAAAAACTCGCCAACAAAGGCAATGGAAACTACGCCTACATTGATTCAAACGAGGAAGCGCGAAAGGCTCTCGGCAGCCAAGTCGCCGGAACACTTTACACGATTGCGAAAGACGTTAAAATCCAAGTCGAATTCAATCCGGCGAAGGTTGCAGGTTATCGTTTGATTGGATACGAAAACCGTCGTTTGGCAGACAGAGATTTTAATGACGACACGAAAGACGCGGGTGAAATTGGCGCAGGACATACGGTTACGGCGATTTATGAAATTATTCCCGCAGGTCAAAAAGTCGAAAATCCGGGTGTTGACGAATTGAAATATTCGCGTGTCGAGAGAAGCGAAACAAATTTCAGCCAAGAAATTATGACGATAAAAATGCGTTATAAAGAACCGAATGAAAACGACAGCAAACTGCTTTCAATCGGCGTTTTGGACAGAAATTATTCGATTGAAAATGCTTCGGAAAATGTGCGTTTTGCTTCGGCAGTCGCACAATTCGGACTGCTTTTGCGCGATTCGCGTTACAAAGGCAACGCGAGTTTTAGCGGCGTTCAAAATCTGGCGACTGATGCGCTCGGTGGCGATTTGAGAAATTACCGAAATGAATTTTTAGGTTTGGTGAACAAAGCTAAAAATTTGAGAAATTAGAAAAGTTCTGAGTTCCAACTTCGGGCAGGCAAACCGCGAACGAAGCGATTGCAGTTTAGGCGATGATTAAAATTCAAAATAATCAGCGCAATCCAACTGCTTCGCTGGCATTTGCGCCAACTGAAGTTGGAACTCTGAACTTATTTTAATGCTTCTAAAACATCTTCAATCAAAATATCCGGCTCAAATGGTTTAGCGTGATATTTTTGGAAACCGGCTTCAAATGCTTGCTGTTTTTTGTCTTTTGCAGTGAACGCGCTCATAGCGATTGCGGGGATTTTTCCGCCGTTTTCTTCCGGCAAACACCGCACACGGCTGATAAATGAATAACCGTCTTCAACCGGCATTGCAAGGTCGGAAATTATTACGTCCGGCAAATCATTCGGCGATTTTTCGAGCAAATCAAAAGCCGTTTTTGCACATTCTGCCGTTTCCACTTTTGCACCGCTTTGTTCCAAAACGAGTTGTAAAACCTGCCGCGAATCGGGATCGTCTTCAACCACGAGAATCTTTACGTTTTCAAGCAGTTTATCATTTGCCGCAGAATTTTTTATTTCTTTAGAAATTTCGGCTTCCGTATAATGAATCGGCAAAACAACCGTGAAAATCGAGCCTTTGCCGATGCCTTCGCTTACAGCACGGATTGTGCCGCCGTGTTTATCAATCAAAATTTTCGTGATTGATAAACCCAATCCCAAACCACTGCCATCGCCCGAAATCTTCTCGTCGCCTTGTGAAAATTGGCGGAAAATATTTGGCAAAAATTCAGGATTTATACCGCGCCCATTGTCTTCTACGGAAATTATAACGTTTTCTTTTTCGATGGAAAGGCGCATCTGAATTTCGCCGCCTTCGGGCGTGAATTTCATCGAATTTGAAACGAGATTGTTAAAGACCTGTTGAAGCCGAAACGTATCGGCAAAAACGGCAATGTCTTGGTGTTCGGCTTCAAAACCGAGCTTAATCTTTTTTGCTTGGGCTTGCGGTTGATGCGAATTACAGACGGTTTTGAGAATTTCGTAAATATTCGCCGGACGAAATTCGAGCCGCAATTTACCCGAGGAAATACGTCCCGAATCTACCAAATCTTCAATTAATTTTGCTTGCGCGTTTGCACTTCGCTCAATGGTTCGGAGAGCGTTTTGTTTAGTTTTTTCGTCAATTTCTTTCGACAGAAGAATTTTTGTCCAACCCAAAATCGCATTTAACGGCGAACGCAATTCGTGCGAAACGATGGTTAGAAAATAATCCTTCATTCGATTAGCTTCTTCGGCTTCATCGCGGGCTTTTCGTTCGCGTTCGTAGATTTGTGCGAGTTCTTCCGTAACAAGTTTTTTGTCGGTAACGCGGCGCACAATGCCCATCATCGAAAGCGGTTTTCCATAACTGTCGAGATAAGTTCTGCCACGAGTGACAATCCAATTTATTGTGCCGTCCGAATTAATTACACGAAATTCCGATTCGTAATCGCCGCCGTTTTTTTGCGATTCTTCGAGTGTTTGCGAAACTGTTTCGCGGTCTTCGGGATGAAGCAGATGGTCAATCGAATGAAGCGTTATCGGTTCATTTGCGGAAATTTCAAAAATTTCGTGGCATTTCGGCGTGGAAAAAATTTTCTTTTCTTTCAAATCCCAAAACCAAAGCCCGATTTCAGCATTTTCTGCGGCATATAAAAGGTGTTCGCTTCGTTGTTTGTAAAGTTCTATTTCATTTTCGCGCAATGTTACGTCCAGCGCGGTAAAGAAAATTTGCGGAATAGCATTTTCTTCAAACGGATAAAGACATAATTCGACTCTCAGATTTTCTTCGGCGGAAACACGAAATGTTAGCAAAACTTTGGTTTTCCTACCTGAAGCGGCAAGTTCTATGGCATTTTCCAGTATTGCCGGCACGCTTTCCGATGCTTGCCAATAAACCGTTTCGGAAAATTTTTGTCCGATAAGCAAAATCGGATTTGTTTCCGTTCGCTCAAAAATTTTTCCGTTGAGAGCTAAAATAATTCCGTCTTTGGTTAAAGTGCCTGAAAATATAGAAATATCTTCTAAGATATTTCTATAAATATTTTCTGAAACAGCGTTTTCTAAGGGGATTTGCATACTTGTTTCGTCCGATTTTTTACCAACCGAATTAATTGAATCAAACATTATTTTTATTTAGAAGCCATCTCAAAAATCTGTCAATTGTTCAGAGTTCAAATTCTAGTTTGACTTTGTCGGAAAGATTCAAGATAAATTTTGAACTCTGAAAGATTGAATATTATTTTTGAGACATCTTCTATAAATCAAAGCGCAAAATCCTGCTCGAAGTAAGCGAATGTTTTCAAAACACTTACCGCGTGCAGGTTTTGTTAATAAACGACAATAGCTGGTCTGTTAAATATTGCCGTTTATAAAATAAAAAAATTCTGAATTATGTATTGGCGCAAAATAAAATTGATGTTTTTGCAGAAACATAGAAATAGTAAGTATGTTGTTTATCAACTATTTACTCATATAGACCAGCTGTGTTTCTACATTGTTGACATTGCACCAAAACTTAAACTACCCTTCTGCCGGTTACGAGTCTAATTACAAAGACAACTAACGCTAATACCAACAGAATATGAATTAAACTTCCGACCGAAGCCGGAGCTGCAAAAAGTCCCAATAACCACAATATCAATAATACAACTACAATTGTTTCTAACATTTTTTCTTTTCACTCCTATAAATTTAATTTGCCTTTCGGCTTGTTACGCCGAATACAAAATCAATTTGTGTGCCAAAGTGTGTAAATGTTGTGTTTATTGATGTTTGCCGCAAATCGAGACAACATATAATTGAAAATAAATCATATAAAGTATGAAATCAATACATTTTCAACGAGTGTTTTAAGTCATTGCGAAAACGGATTTGAACATCTCATACCAAGACAGAAATAGAAACTCTGCTAGAATGGGGGAATGAAAGTAATTGACT
>CAZJQP010000074.1:0-26123 GCA_964548225.1 uncultured Blastocatellaceae bacterium
AAAATATTGCTTTTATTTTTGCAAAATCCAAATTTCTTTGGTCGCGGCTTCAACCGCTGATTTTGTGAACGGAAAAATTGCCGGAGTGCCGGTGCGCCACGCTTCAAATTGGTCTTTGAAGTGCGGGCTGGCAGGATTTCCCGATTGTCCGAGTGGAATTATATGCCGCGTGGCATCCCAATTTCCTGCGCTGGCAATATGGCGCATCGAAACGTATGCCCCGACGTTTGGAGTTTGTCCACTGCCGTTGACATTGTTGTATTTAACTGTAAATTGCCCACCGATGAGTGGCGCAACCGAAAGCGGATGCAGGAAATTTGCCACAAAAACATTGCCCCAAATCCATTTTGATTTGTCCGCGCCGAGACGATTCGGTTTTGCCAGATTCGTTTGCGCTTCCGTGTCGCAAGTTTTTAAAAAATCGGCGTAAGTCGTGAAATTTTTGGGCAGCCAACGCGCTGAATTGTCTTTAATTATCCAATAAAGCAGACGTTCGCGCACCATCCACGAAGGCACGGGTTTATTTTCGGCGGCAATTTTATCGGCAACGCAATTACGAATTTCATTCACCAAAACCGCCGGTTTTGAATCGGCTGTCATTTTGCCGTCCCAAGTTTTCAAAAGATTCAAAGTGTCGGCAGAAGCGGCGTTTTGCTTGACGATTTCTTTGGCAAACATCTCAAACGGCAAATTATAAATATCGTGCTGAACGTCGCGCACGTCGTCCATTGTTACTTTGTCGTTATTCTTCAACAAATCGTAAATTCGTTTTGCCCGCCAAGGATTTGCCGCGTCCCGCGTGATTTCGCCGAAATATTTATAATCTGTCCCGACAGTTCTCTGGTTGGCGGTAACGATGAAATTTTCCTTCGGATTATACAAAACCGGAAGCTCGGCGAACGGAATAAATCCCGTCCAATCGCCGTCGTTTGTCGCGCCGTTATAAGGCAATTCTCCATTGCCTTTTTTGCGAATCGGAATTCTGCCCGCAATTTGCCAGCCGATATTTCCCTTAACATCGGCATAAACAAAATTTTGCGACGCGCCGCCGTAAGTTTTCAGCGCAGTCTGAAAACCTTGCCAATCTTTGGTGCGGTTGAGCAGGAAAAACGCTTCAAATTCCTGATTTTTAGTATCGCGTGCCGTCCATTTCAGCGCGTATTTTTTTCCGTCTTCCTCAAGCAAAATCACGCCGTTGCGGGTTTCCAAAACTTCAAGATTTATCGTTTCCGTGTCGGTTTTAAATGGATTCGTGCGGACTTTGATTTGCTCGATGCGTTTTGTCGGGGCAACAAATCCGTTCGGCGTTTTATAATTTCCTTCGGCGTTAAATTCCTCAATATAAAGGTCTTGCACATCGGGTCCGACGTTGGTTGCGCCCCACGCGAAAAACTCATTATGCCCCAAAACAATGCCCGGAACGCCGGGGAAAGTTACGCCCGAAACTCTCTGGTTAGGCGTGGAAAGATGCGAAAGATACCAAATGCCGGGCGCGGCTGGCGGCAAATGCGGATCGTTTGCCATAATCGCTTTACCGTCTGCCGTGCGTTTGCCCGAAATCACCCAATTATTGCTCGCCGCCGCACCTTCCATATAAAAACCGACGCGCTCAAGCGAATTTTTTCGGATTTCCGCCAGTTTGTCGGCAAAATTCAACGTCGCGTTATCAATGACGGCATCAAAGGAAACGCTGTTTTTTACTTTTTCCTTTTTACTTTTTACTTCTTTAAAATCTTTGCCGAAAAGGACGACATCGTAGGGCGTAATTTGATTTAAGAGGTCGTTTAATTTATCTTTCGGCAAATTTGAAATGGCGGCGCGGGTTAAATCGTCGCGCCACGTCGAACTTAAACTTTCCGCCAAGATTTTACCGATAACAAGCGTGTCCGTCGGCTTCCAATTACGCGGAGTAATTTGCAAAATCGTGAACTCCGGCGGCATATTTTCTTTGTTTAAAGTGGCAATATAAGCATTTACGCCGCGAGAATAATTTTCAAGCGCGGTTTTAAGTTCGGGATTTAAGGTTTTCAAACTCTCTTCGGCAACCTGCGCGAAACCATACTTTCGCCACATTTTGTCTTGGTCTAAAACCTGTCTGCCAAAAATTTCCGCCAATTCGCCACGCGAAACGCGCCGCAGAAGTTCCATCTGCCAAAGCCTGTCCGAAGCGGTTACGAAACCTTGCGCGAAATACAAATCGGCATCATTGTTTGCTTCGATATACGGAATCGAACGCGCATCGCGCCGCACGGTTACGCTTTCCTGCAAGCCCGAAACCATTAAAGTTTTCGTCGAAGTTTGGGCAAAACATCCGACAGTCGTCAATAAAATAATGCAAAGCAGTAAAATTGTTTTGGTTTTCATAATATCTGAAATGAAAATACAAGATTTTGCGTTGCATATAAAGTCAAAAACCGAAAAGCTAAAAAATGTTTGAATTCATTTCATTCCTTTCCGGTTTTTCGTGCAAACTTTACTAATCGGCTAAATCATCAATTTGCAGATAAACGTCCGCGCCCGCGCCGATTGCCGCGTCAACTAATTTTACAACCTGCTCGTAATTACTGCTTTTTGTCGCTTTGATATAGATACGTTTGTCAATTTCATTCGTTCCGGTGCGTAAAACCTTTTTTTCCTCGCGCTCTTTTAAAAATTGTTTGATTTTGGCTTCTGCTTCTTCCGGTTTTATTTCTTCTTTGTCGAGTGTAAAGTATGTTTTTTTATCATTTCGGGCGAAATTTATCTTGCCGTCTTTTGAAAGATTTATCATCGTCATTTTATAATATTCTTCATCATCCGTATCATCAATCTTCGGTTCGGGCATCAATTTTACCTTCAAAACGTGAAACGGGGCATCCGTTTTGACTTCCGGCAAAACGATTAAATTTATCTGCTTGATGTCGTTTAACCGAAGTTTGTCAACCATTTTGACAAACGGCAGATATTTAATCGAAGCGGAAACATTTAGGTAAATATTTTCACGCTCGGCGGGCGATTTTTCAAGCAATGACTTGATTTTGGCACTAACCGTTTCAAGCGGAAATTGCTCTACGCCGATATAATATGTTTCGGGATAAACAACCGTTACAACAATCGCCGTTTCTTCCGCCGCGTGTGCGTCCGGCTTCGCATTTTTGACATTGTGCGGATTATCGGTCAGCGTGAATTTTGGTTTGATAAAATTTTTATTCGTTGCCGTATTGACCGCATTTTTTATGCTATCGCACGAAATATTCAGCAGAAGTGCCGAAATAATAATTATTAGATTTATTGTTTTCATAGTTTTTTTTGCTTCATTTAGCTTTCTATTTGGTTAATGCGACAAATCGTGAAAAATCGGCTCATTTTATTTTTGCTTGTGATAGTGTCAATGCTGATAACTTTTTACTTTTTTTCTCGTAGTATTGTTTTGCAGTTACAATAAAATCAATTTTAAGACAGATTATTTCGGAGAAATTTTATGAATCGTAACAAAATTCTGCTCGTTTTCGCATTGCTTTTCAGTTTCCAAATCGCCGCGCTCGGTCAGGCGGCACAGACTGATAATTCTTTACTGACCATTGAACGGATTTTTAATTCCGACGAATTTGCGCCGCAAGGTGTCGGCGGTTTTCGTTGGCTCAAATCCGGCAACGCTTATACAAAAATCGAGCGTTCGACAACCGTCCAAGGCGGCACGGAATTGGTTAGCTACGACGTAGCAACCAATCAACGAAAAATTTTGCTTTCGGCGGAAAAATTGATTCCCAAAGGCGAAACAAAGCCTTTAGCCATACAAAATTATGAATGGTCGGCGGATAATTCAAAGATTTTAATTTATACGAATTCCGTAAAAGTTTGGCGATTAAATACCCGCGGCGATTATTGGGTTTTGGATTTGGCAAGCGGCAAACTGCAAAAACTCGGCGGAAATGCCAAACCCTCAACATTGATGTTTGCAAAATTTTCGCCTGATGCAACGAGAGTCGGTTTTGTTCGTGAAAATAACATCTATGTCCAAAATCTCGCAGATTTGAAAATCACGCCTTTAACTTCAAACGGCACAAAGACTTTGATAAACGGCACTTCCGATTGGGTGAACGAAGAAGAATTCTTCCTGCGCGATTGTTGGCGTTGGTCGCCCGACGGAAAATCTATCGCTTACTGGCAATTTGACGCGAGCGGAATCAAAAATTTTGTTTTGATTGACAACACGCAAGGTTTATATCCCGTTTTAACCGAAATTCCCTACCCGAAAGCCGGAACAACCAACGCCGCCGTGCGCGTCGGCGTTGTCAGTGCATTGGGCGGTGCAACAAAATGGATAAAAACGCCCGGCGATTTGCGGCAGAATTATATTGTAATGATGGATTGGATGGATAATTCGAGCGAATTGATTTTGCAATATATGAACCGTCTGCAAAACACGAATCAAGTGATGCTGGCAGACGCAAAAAACGGCACGGTTCGCACGATTTTGACCGAAAAAGATGAGGCTTGGATTGAACTGACGAGTCCGCGCTTGCGTTGGATTGATAATGGCAAGCGTTTCTTGTGGATGAGCGAACGCGGCGGCTGGCAACAAGTTTATTCGGTTTCACGCGACGGCGCGGACGTGAAATTGATTACGCCGGGCGATTATGATGTTGAAAATATTGCCGGAATTGACGAGCAAAACGGCTGGCTTTATTTCATCGCTTCACCCACAAATGCCACACAGCGTTATCTTTTCCGCCGTAAATTGGACGGAAGCGGCACACTCGAAAAAGTAACTTCCGACGAACAGAAAGGTTGGCACAATTACAACATTTCGCCCAACGGAAAATGGGCGGCGCACAATTTTTCGTCGTTCGGCAACGTGCCCAAGTTTGATTTTGTTAATTTAACGAATAAAACGGTTATCCGAACGGTTGTTGACAACGCGGAATTACAGACGAAGCTCGACAAATTACGCAAAGGTCAGAGCGAATTTTTCCAAGTTGAAATTGGTGGCGGAGTCAGTCTTGACGGTTTTATGATGAAGCCTCCTAATTTTGATCCGAATAAAAAATATCCGATTTTGTTCTATGTTTATGGCGAACCCGCCGGACAAACCGTAATGGATTTGTGGTCGGGCGAAGAATATTTGTGGCATTTAATGTTGACGCAACAAGGTTATATCGTCGCCAGCGTTGACAATCGCGGCACGCCTGCGCCCAAAGGACGCGCTTGGCGCAAAGCAATCTATCGCAAAAACGGCATTGTCAATTCCGCCGACCAAGCCGGAGCAGTTCGGGCAATGCTTTCCAAAATGCCTTTTATTGATGCCAACCGTGTCGGAATTTGGGGTTGGAGCGGCGGCGGCGTTTCTACCTTAAACGCAATGTTCCGTTATCCCGATTTATACAAAATGGGAATGGCAGTCGCCCCCGTTCCCGACCAGCGTTTTTACGACACAATTTACACCGAAAGATATATGGGAATGCCCGACGCAAACGCCGAAGATTACAAACAATCTTCGCCCATCACCCACGCCGCAGGTTTGAAAGGCGATTTATTGATAATTCACGGCACGGGCGATGATAACGTCCATTATCAAGGAACGGAAGTCTTGATAAATAAACTCATCGAACTCAATAAACCGTTCGATATGATGGCTTACCCGAACAGATCGCACGGAATTTATGAGGGCGAAGGCACGACCGTTCATTTATACAATCTTTTGACGAGATATTTGAACGAGCATTTACCGGTCAAATAACGGAAGCCCGCGCGTAAGCAAGGGCGGAGCGGTTGTCCGCCCTTGCTTACGCGCGGGCTTCTGTTTTAGAAAATAACCAGCCGGATTTCGCTCATTTCTTCCATTGCATAACGAACACCTTCGCGTCCGAAGCCGGAATCTTTCACGCCGCCGTATGGCATATTGTCAACGCGGAAAGTCGGGACATCGTTGATGATTATACCGCCAAATTCAAGATTTTCGACGGCAAAGTTTGTGTTTCGTAAATCGTTTGTAAAAACTCCGGTTTGCAATCCGAATTTTGAATGATTGGCAAGCGTAACGGCTTCTTCAAAATCCGAAAATTTTTCAACAACTGCCACCGGCGCGAAGATTTCTTCCGCAACAACGCGCATTTCGGGATTTGTTTTGGTTACAACAGTCGCATCGAGCATTGCGCCTTCCCGTGTATTTCCGCAAAGAATTTTCGCGCCGTTTGCTTCGGCTTCCGAAACCCAATTTTGCGCTCTTTGTGCGGCTTCTACCGTAATCATTACCGAAAGTTCAGTCATTTCATCGGACGGATTTCCCTTTTTCAGATTTCGCGCTTTTTCAATGAATTTCGTCGTCCAATCATCAAAGATTTTTTCGTGAATATAAACTCTCTGAACCGAAATGCAAACTTGCCCCGAATATGAAAACGCACCAAAAGCCGTTTTTTCAACCGATTTGTGAACATCTGCCGATTCATCAACAATTACAGGTGCATTGCCGCCCAATTCGAGCGTTACAAACTTCTTATTTGCCTTCGATTTTATCTGCCAACCGACATCCGCGCTTCCCGTAAATGAAATCATTTTCACACGCTCGTCCGCGTAGATTTTTTCAATATATTTCGTATCCATCGGCGCAATTTGCAAAGCGTTTTTCGGCAAACCGCTTTCCATAAAAACTTCGCCCAAAAGCAAAGCCGTCAAAGGTGTTCGCGGCGAAGGTTTGATAATTATCGAATTTCCCGAAGCAAGCGCAGGCGCGACTTTGTGCGCGACTAAATTGAGCGGAAAATTAAAGGGCGTAATGCCGAAAATCACGCCGCGCGGAATGCGTTTCGTGTAAGCCATTTTCCCTTTTCCCGTTTCAAACGCATCAACTGCGACCATCTCGCCGACAAATTTTTCCGCCTCGCCCGCCGCAAAATTAAACGTCGCAATGCCGCGCATAACTTCGCCAAGCGCAAGTTTTATCGGCTTTGCAGATTCGAGCGCAATCGTTTCGGCAAATTCCCTTTTGCGCTTTTCGATGCCTTCGGCTATTTGCCGCAAACCACTTGCAATTTCAAAACGCGCCAACCCGCGCATTTTTTCCGCACCGCTTTCTGCTTCCGAAATTGCTTCATCCAAGTCGGTTTCGCTTGCCGAAAAAACCTCGGCAATTTGTTCATTCGTAAATGGATTTTTGACCGCAAAATCCTCCGATGATTCTCGCCATTCGCCACCGATTAAAAGTTTTTTCTTCATAATTTTCAATCTCGCCAACCGACTTTTATCAGCCATTCCTGCGCTTTTTGTTGTTGTTCTGTGTAATTCCGAGGCATATTCTCGCGTGTTTCCGCGTTTTCCCAAACCAATTTTTCAAGCGGTTTCAAACCGATTTCGGCACGATATTCATTTACTTTGTCGGCATTTTCAAGCGTCCAAACCTGCATTTTTCCTTTCTCGTTCCAATCCGATTGGGTCCCGTATTTTTGCGGTTTTCCTTCCAAAAAAGCAATCCTGTCTTGAAGATACGCCGCTTGCCACGCTTCGGCTTCAGCTTCTGAAACGGCTTTTTCAAGCAATTTCAAACATTTGCGCGAAAATTCCGGCAAAGAAATTGCGTGCTGAACAATCAGCCAAGCCGCTTCCGCACCGTCTTTGCCAACCAAAGAAATTCCCGTCCAACCGTGTTCGTCAATTATTTTTTCAAGTGCGGCGGCATTTTCCAGATGCACCGCTTCCATTTTCGCGCAATAGCCTTCAAAAAGTTCGCCCGTTTGCGCCAATTCATCTCGCACTTTTTGGTCTTTTGCGCTCATTTTCAACAACTTACGCCGCAAATTTTCATTCATAGTTTTTGCAATTTACCCAATCTTTAAGTTAAACTTTCTTCCAATTCAGAAGCAAATTTTTTAAGGAGACAACTAATGAAATTTTTAAAACTAAGTTTGATTTTATCAGCTTTCGCGCTTTTTGTTTTCGCCTGCAACCAAGCGGCGAATACCAACAATTCAAGCAATAACGCCACGAAAAACACAAATACGCCAACCACTAACGCGCAAACTACGCCGCAAACGGACGAAACTGCGCTCGGCAAAACCAGCTACAAACAAAACTGCGCCAACTGCCACAAAGACAACGGCACGGGCGGAAAAGTTACAATTGAAGGCAAAACCATCAACCCCGATGATTTAACAAGCCAAAAAATGAAAGATTTGACTGACGAAAAATACGTCAAATACATCGAAAACGGCATCCCCGACGAAGGAATGCCCGCCTTCAAAGGCAAAATGACCGATGCGGAAATCAAAGCGACCATCGCCTACATCCGTAAGGAATTTCAAAGCAAATAACCTTTTGCGATTTGCAAATATTCCACACAAAATCTAAAATTCAAACTAATATGCACCTGTAGCTCAGTTGGATAGAGTATCTGGCTTCGAACCAGAGGGTCGCAGGTTCGAATCCTGCCGGGTGTATTTAATTTTTCAAGGTTAAGAGGCATTGCTGAGATGCCTCTTTTCTCATTACGGCAAATTAACGAACAAATCGGTAACACAAAAACTTATCATCTAATTCTACAGAAAGGCTAGACATATAAATTCATTCTAAGGTTGCTTAATTCGCATTTGTTAGATTTTACATATAAAATTTTCAACTCCGCAGACTGGTGGTTTCTTTTCCTATAAAACTCAATTTCTTGAAAAAATCCTAACTCCCAAAACCACCAACGGGCAACAAACCGAAATTGCCGAAATCGTGAACGAAATCATCGAAGCCAAGAAACTTGCGCCGAACGCCGACACGAGCGGGTTGGAAAGAAAAATTGATGATTTGGTTTATCGGCTTTACGGCTTGACCGCGTGATGTAATTCGGATTGTCGAAGGACGCGATGCTGAAGCCCGCACGAAGTAAGGGCGCGGAATGAGGCAAAGGTTTGTTAGGCGAATCTTTTACTTTCCTTTTTCTTCCTTCACGCCCAAACCGTTAACAATCGTCGAAACTACCGATTCGGCAAAGGCACGGGACATTCTTTCGACTGCCGGATCTTCTTCGTTAAAAAATGAACGCGGGTCGTCGGAAAATTCAAAAGAATCGCGGAAAACAAAGTTTTGATTGTCGTAGATAATTTTATTTTCCTTCAAATCTCTAACGGTTACGGCGGCAACTATCGTAACTTCATAAACGCGGGCGCGACCTTCGCGGTCAAGCAGAACGCCGGAAAAATTAAAATTCCGAATCGTGCCTTCGATTGCCGCATCCGCGCCGTCGCGTGTTCCTTGCACCTTCAAACCGCGACCACGTTTGATAATTTCACGCGAAACCGCTTCGGTAAAACGCGATTCGACGCGATAACGTGCGCCCTGCACTTCAAATTGAAACGCGGGAACGGCAATTCGTTTGATATTTTTCGGCAAGCCCGTTTCGGTTACGGGTTTGTAACAATCCGTAAAACCCGAAACTATAAAAAACCCAAGAATTAGAGCGAAATAACGCAAAAACTTCATACTTCAATTTTAGACTTTTTTCTTGATTTACGAAACAACAAAACACCTAAAGTCAAAATTGCTAAAGTAATAAAAACTATAACAATCAGAGGTGTGTATGAATAATTATCGCCCGATTTTGTAACTTTTAGTTTCGTCCCGTCCCGTTCAATCAGAAAAACCGGCGGCGAATAAGTCAATTTTTGGAGAAGCGTTACATCTCTTCTGAAATAATGTTCAAAAAGCCTGTTTCGTTCCGACGAGCTTTTCGAAGTTGCGTATAAAGTCGCGCTCGAATATCTTGCGCCGCCACCGAAATTGCCCGGCTGAAAAATCGTTCGTGAATTTGCGTTAAGCGTGATTTTTCGCCTGTCGCCCTGAAAATCAAGTTCAAAATCATAATCCGACAAATCTTCTTTTGTTTCCAAAATCAAATCGAAATTGACTCGCGTATAACCTAATTCAGGCGCAACGTCGGCTTTTGCTGCGAAAACGAGCAAAAAAATTATCGGCAAAATCGCAAAACTCTTCTTTATCATCTCTTTTTCTCCAAAAGTTCATTGGTAACTTTTAACATTTCGACCGTTTCTCTGACATCGTGAACGCGAACAATTTTCGCACCGTTCCAAACCGCAATCGCCGCACTTGTAAGACTTCCCGTTAATCTTTTTTCCGCATTTGGTTGATCTAAAATCTTTCCGATAAAAGATTTACGCGACACGCCGACGAGCATTGGAAAATTCGGAAAAATTCTGACGAGTTTATCAAGTTTTGCGATAAGTTCTAAATTTTGCTCAAGCGTTTTACTAAATCCGATGCCGACATCAAGCACGATATTTGTATCTTTTACGCCGTATTTGCGGGCTTTTTCAATGCTCTGTGTCAGCCCGTAAGAAACTTCCTGTAAAATTTCCGCAACAGGTTCTTGATTGTGCATTGTTTCAAATTCACCGCGAAGGTGCATCAAAACCAAGCCGGAATTATTTTTCGCGGCAACTTCAGCAATTCGCTCATCAAACCGCAAACCCGAAACATCATTGATGATTTCCGCACCGAATTCAATCGCTTTTACCGCAACTTGTGCCTTGCTCGTGTCAATCGAAACCGGAATATCAAATCTTTTTGCAATTGCTTCGATTATCGGACAAACGCGCCGAATTTCTTCCTCAACTGAAACTCTTGCCGAATTCGGTCGAGTTGATTCACCGCCAATATCCAAAACTTCTGCGCCATCCGAAATTATTTTTTCCGCTTGTTTTAACGCTTGCATTTCGGAAAAAAACTTTCCGCCGTCCGAAAAGCTGTCCGGCGTAATGTTCAAAATCGCCATCACCAAAGTTTTTTCCAAAGAAATTGTTCGACGCGAAGTTTGCCAAATCATACAAAACCATTAAACCGCAATGACTGCCAAGAAAAAAGTGTCTCAAGGGAATTTTTCATTTTCTTAAATTATTTTGACCTCTGATTTCAAAAATAATCGCGCTAATAAATAGAGAGAAAAATCTTTCAAAATATATCAGGAGAATTTATTATGGATACATTTCATAAAACTTTGACATCGGAATCCGCCATCCGCGAATACGAAAACCTTTTGCAGGCTGCCCGAAAGAATTTCGCTTCAAGTATCGGTATTCAAGGAATGATAAACCCTGAAACCAAACCGCAAATACTGGCGGCATTTTTGCTTCATTTCAGCGCACTCAGTGTTTCGATAACCGAACCCGTCGAAAGATGGATTCGACAATCCGGTGAAAGTTGTGCGGCGTTGGGACTCGATAAAATCGCGCTTTCATTGAAAAAGCATTCAAAGGCAGAAGCCGGACATCATCAATATCATCTGACTGATTTCCGAAATCTGATTTCTTACTGGAATTCACGCTGGTCGCCGCAGATAACTGCGAACGATATTCTCGCGCATAAATCAACTAAAGGCGGAGAGCGTTATTGTCAGATACACGAAGAAAATATTGCAAGTTCTACTCCGTATTGCCAATTTGCCATCGAGTATGAAATCGAACTTCTGCCCGTCTTATATGGTGAAAAATTTGTCGGCAAATGCGTTCGGCTTTTGGGCAAGGAAATTCTCGAATGTATGAGTTTCGTAACTTCGCACGTCGAATTCGATGTCGGACATACGAAATTTAACGCTCACTTTTTGGGGAATTTAATTGCTGAAGATAGATCGCGCCTCACTCCATTGGCGGGAATTGGCGCGGAAACGCTCGATGCTTTTTCAGACCATTTAACCGAATGTTGGCAATTAGCCGAAAAATTCAAGGAGGCTTTATGATTAAATGGGAACTACATAAACCGCAAACGGCAGAATCGCCGCTTTTGGAAGAAATCTCGGAACTTCGCGGACGAGTTCTGTATGATAACGGTCGCCGTCCGGCTTTCAAACTGCCAACGGGTCGTTTTTCCGATTCCGACTTGCTCGACTCACAAGCCTTTCACATCGTTGCACGAAACGAAGGCGTTTGCGTCGGGTGCGTTAGAAACGTCCCGATTGCTCAAAACTTCACTTGTCTGACCGAGAGTTTACTGGGCAAAACTCAATTTTCAAAAATGCTCTCGGCTTTCGGAGTCGAAAGAAAAAACACTGTCGAATCAAGTCGCTGGATGTTAGACCCGAATTTTCGCTCATCAAACATCGGCGCGTTGTTGGCGGCGGGTGGTGTAACCGTTGCCCGAAATTTCGGTTTCGAATTGCTGATTTGTTCGGTCGGAACACGCGACAAACAAAACCGGTTTCTTTCACGTCTCGGGCTTCGCCCAGTGCCTGAAATTCCCATGATTCCCGTGCCGAAATACAATGATGAACTTTGCGTAATGTTCATTCAACCTCAAAATGCGCCGCCACATTTGGAGAAATTAATGGCAGAAATGGATTCGGAATTGAATCTCAAACCGATAAATTATCAAAGTCCGTCCGTAGTATCGGTTTCCGCTTTCCCGATTCCGATTTCTCATTAAAAACCTGAAACCCTTATTTTGTTAATTCGCGGTGCAGCCACGCCTTTGCCATTGCCCAATCGCGTTTAACGGTTGATTCGGAAACGCCTAAAACCTCAGCCGTTTCCGTAACTTCCAACCCGCTGAAAAAGCGCAATTCGACAATCTGTGCCAATTGTGCGTCTTTTTCAGCTAGCCGATTTAAGGCTTCGTCGAGTTCTAATAAATCGAAATTCGTGTCGTTCACGGCAACAGTCAAAGCAGTTTCGAGCGGCAAATCTTCTTTTGAACCGCCACGCCTTTGGCGATGTTTGGCTTTGGCGTAATCAATCAAAATCCGTCGCATCATCGTCGCTGCGAGGGCGAAAAAATGTGAACGGCTTTCCCACACTACCGACTTTTGTTCGGCGAGTTTCAAATAAGCCTCGTGAACCAAAGCCGTCGTTTGAAGTGTATGTCCGCTCCGCTCTTTTTGCAGATAACGATGCGCCTGCCGATGCAGTTCGGCATAGACGAGATTCAGCAAAGCATCGGTTTCCGCCGTGTTCTGTCGCTCGTTCCATCGCTGTAATTGTTCGGTAATTCCGCCTAACGAATTCCCTTTTTCTGTCATTTTTTGACCTCGAACGTGAGAGAAATATTTTGGTAGCTAATTGCATAAAAATATACTCAATCCGCCGAAAAGTCAATCATTTGCGGATATATCCAATAATTGAAAACTCGAATTACCTTATTCAACAATTTGGCGCAAGCCGTTCCGAAATCCCGAAACGGCTTGCGCTTTCGTCAATTCTCGCAACCTTACTTTTGCGTTGTAACCTTGCCATCTAAGGGTCCCACATCGGTATCAACAACTTTTTTATGAGGACAATTACACCAACTCTGCAGAGCATCCCATTTACAAGGTGGAAGACAGAGCGGCGGTGGCGGTTGTTCATTGTCATCCTCGCATTGTTTTATAATTTTCTGTAATTGTTCGATTACCGATTTTTCTCTTTTGCATTTATCATCGTCATTTTTTCCGCGGGCGACATATTTGATCGCCTCAAATTGCATCCGAGCCAAAGTGTAATAAAATTCGTGATTAAGCTGAATTTGGCTCATTTCCGTATTTTGTTTAGTTTGTTCCATTGTTTGTTCTCCTGTTTAATTAAAATTTTCCAACCTCGAAATGATGTTGGTTTCTTCTTGTTTATCGAAGAAAATTGTTTTACCGTCCGGTGAGAGTGTCGGACTTCCGTAAAAAATTTTAGAATTACTGTTAGCCGTATGTTTTTTCACCGCACCGCTTTTTGTCGAGGCGGTGAAGATGTTGTCTTTATCTTCTTGCCGGGCGGTAAAAATAACTGTTTTTCCATCAGCCGAGAGGCACATACTTGCGGTATAGATATTTTTCAAGACGGTTTCAAAACGCATCTCGCCGGTTACCGAAATGCGTAAAAGCATAATGTCCATTTGGATCGAACTCATTGGAGGGTCGCTTTTTTGCAAAATAATTTCACCTTCCATTGTCGAGCCAAGAAGTCTTAGATCTCCCACGGTCGAATAAATTTCTTTCACCGAATCTTGCTCGTAAACCAAAATTTTAGAAGTTAATTTCTCACCGCTCGAAAATGAACTCGGCTGTTCCATAAAAACAATTCGTTTGCCATCGGGTGAAAAAAGCGGACACCGATATTGCACATTCGGGTTAGTGTTTTTGGTGATATTGACGGTTTCACCGGATTCGGACAAAAAAATAAAAATATTTGAAAATCCCGATTCCCTTCCTAAATAAGCAATTTGGCGGCTGTCGGGCGAGAAGCTATATTCTTTGACATATTTGCGATTGAAAGGCAAAAGTGAGTAACCGGGAGAACTTGCGCCTTCGGCAGTTATTTGTTGCTCCTCGCCATTAATGGTGTTTAATAATCTGAGTTCAAACTTTTGCTTCTTTTCATGCCAACGCAAAAATGCGAGGTGGCGATTGTCCGGCAACCAACGCGGATTGTAGCCTTTGACCAAAAGCGGCGGAAACTGATTCGTCAAAGATTTTACGACGATTGTTAAATCAGCCGTAAATGAAAAAGTTTGCGCGGTCAAAAGTGTTTGATAGGCAATTTTCGAGCCGTCTTTAGAAACGTCTGTCCAAAATTCCGACTCAATTCCCGTCGCGGTTTCAAACTCTTCACCTGTATCAATTTTCACGCCCCAAATGTCGGATTTGCTTTCTTTGGAAAGATAATAAATATTTTTACCGTCTTCAGATACATCAATCAATTCATATTCGCTTTCGCCGCGCGTAACCTGACGCGGCGTGCGCCCGTCGGTGTAGGCGATGTTGATTTGATAGTAGTTATTACGATGAACGGTATAGAGAATTCTTTCGCCGTCCGTGTGCCATCGAAGATTTGATTCCTCGTCCGGGTCATTTGTCAGACGAACGGAGTTGCCGCCTGAAATCGCCGACATCCATAAATCGCTCTGTCCGTCCGTTCGGTTCATATAAACAATTTTCTTTTCATCGGGCGAGATACTGAAATGTTTCGGTTCATTATTTTCAGGCGCGAAATTTGTAATTTGAATTGTATCCTGAGTAGCAATTTCAAGCCTGAAAAGATTGCCGTCACTTTCGTAAAATATTCCCGTGCCGTCCTTAGACCAATGTCGAAGACGCAAATCTGAGTAACTACTGAATGTTTTATACGGCACGGCAACACCACCAAAAACCGGAATCGAATAAATGACGGATTTGGCTTCTCTTGCGGAAGCAAAGGCGATTCGTTGGTCATCCGGCGACCAAATTGGCGTAAAATTATTCCATTCGTCGCGTGTTACGCGAATCTCTGCGCCGTCCGTTGTTTGTTTTACAAAAATGCCTTCCTTGTTTCCGTCTTGCGATGAAGAATAAGCCATCATCTTGCCGTTGTGCGAAACCCGATAATCGCTGTAAGTTCCGCCCGCGCCGCTTTTCCACGAAACCAGTCGAACCGAACGCAATTTGTCGAAGGAGTATAAATCGTCCGATTTTTTTAATTGCCAATAAAATAATCCGAATGCGCCGATGAGCGAAAAAATCGTCAAACCGACGAAAACGGGAGAAAAGCCGCGCCTCACGATTTTTGATTCGGCGGTTTGTTCTTTTGTAATCTCGTCGGTTTTCGGCGCAGATTTTTCCTCCGCGCTTTGCCAGAAATAAAATTGGCGTTTTTTCGCGCCTTTAGGTTTATCGGTTACAACCGTTTCCGTTGGCAAAGTCGAAATATCTTCGTCTTCTGTTGTAGAAAATTGTGGCTTTTCAAAAGCGTTCTCAAGTTTCTGCAACTCACGCAAACCTTCGAGCAAATCATTTGCCGACACATACCGCATATCTTTATTTTTCGCCAGACATTTCCGCAAAATCGGCTGTAATTTTTCAGGGAGAATTGCAAAATCCGGCTCATCATTCAAAATAGCCGCAATCGTTTCAGCGTTATTTTCGCGCCCGAAAACTTGCCTTCCCGCAATCATTTCGTAAAAAACCACGCCAAAACTGAAAATATCTGTTCGCGCATCCAATCGCTTGCCGCGAAGTTGTTCCGGCGACATAAACGGCACAGTTCCCATCACCGCGCCCGAACTTTTCAAACGCTCGGTCGTTTCCGTATTCGATTCGGCTTCGATAAATTTCGCCAGCCCGAAATCAAGAATTTTCGCTTGATTTTTCTCGTTGATAATTATGTTTGCCGGCTTAATGTCGCGGTGAATGATGCCTCGTGAATGTGCTTCGGCGAGCGCGTCGGCAATTTGAATCGCTAAATTAAGTGCATTTTTTAAGTTCAGATTTTGCTTTATCAGTATATCCGCAAGTGTTTCGCCCTCAGCGTATTGCATCACGATAAACGCGCCATCCTCCGTTTCCGAAACTTCATAAATTGCACAAATAGCCGGATGTTCGAGCTTTGCCGCTGCCCGCGCTTCACGAAGCAACCGACGATTTGCCTGTTCGCCGGGCAGAAGATTTTTACGCAAAATTTTGATGGCAACACGGCGATTTAATTTCGTATCAGCGGCAAGATAAACTTCGCCCATTCCGCCTGCACCGATTTTCTCGATTATTTCGTAATGAGCCAAAATCTGCCCGTTTTCAAACTGCCTTTCTTTCGTAAAAACATCCCCGGCAATTTTGATAACGGCTGACGTTTCGAGAAAAGAATCTGCATTATCAAGTGAAGCAAGCAAAGATTCGACTTCTTTTTTGAGAGTTTTGTTGCGTCCGCAAGCCTCTCTGACGTAATTCTGACGTTCTTCGGGCGTTTGACGCTTGAGAGCTTCGTCAAAAATTTCTCTTACTTTTAACCAACTTTTGTCCGTCGTCCTCGACACAAATTAGAGCCTCCATTTATTAGCGCGACGTTTTTAAAAACCAGAGGTCAAATTTTCTCAGAAAAAATTTCGGGAAATGATTTTAACAGACAAAATATGCTCATTTCACCGAAAAGTCAACGCAAGACAAATAAACATCTAGAAGCAGATACTGAGAGATTTTGAATAAATCTGCACTTTACAATATCGCCGCATAAAAAAATGACCTCTGTTTTAAAAAAACATCGCGCTATTAAGTAGGGAGCAAAAATCGCAAAAATCGAATCGCTTCAAAACGGCTCGAAAAAAAACTCTTCCACATAATGGAGAAAAACTATGAAAAACAAACAAATCTTGAACTACTTTTTGACAATTTCAATTCTGCTTTGCACTTTGGCAAATGTTCCGGCGCAAAATATTAAAAATGACAATTTGAATCCGCCGGGTGAAAATGTCGTATTGCAATGGAATCGCGTGTTGACGGAAACCGTCCGCACGCCCGGAGCGCATCCGTCGGCGACGATTTTTCCGGTGCGGAGCTTTGCGATGATGAATGCAGCGATGTTTGACGCGGTAAATTCGATTGACGGAAGCTACACGCCGTATTGGACGAATGTTCCAACGACGAAAAATGCTTCAATCGAAGCCGCCGCCGCCAAAGCCGCCCGTGATGTTTTGGTCGGGCTTTATCCTTCGCGGCAGGCAATTTACGATGCCGAATTAGCCGATTCGCTCATCGGAATTCCAACGAATCGCGCCCAACAAGGAATGGCTGTCGGCGAAATCTGTGCCAGCCGAATGCTTGCACTTCGAGCAAACGACGGCTGGAACGTAACGCCGCCACCTTATTCTCTGCCGACAACGCCCGGAAATTGGCAGCCGATTGCGCCAAGCACCGCCGCGACATTTACGCACGCCGTGAATGTTATGCCGTTTGCCACCGGCTCGAACACGCGCTTTTCACCGAATCCGCCGCCCGCGATGACCAACGATTTATACACGCTTGATTTTAACGAAGTCAAAGAAATCGGCTCGGCAATCAGCACGACACGCACTGCCGACCAGACAAAAATCGCCCAGCTTTGGGCTGGTGTGAACACGCCGACTTCGGCTTTTAACGCTTGGTATAACGTCGCCCGTTCGGTTTCGATTCAGAAAAATCTTTCGACGGTTGAAAACGCACGGCTGTTCGCTTTGTTCAATATCGCCGCGCACGATACGCTGATGACGACTTTCACGAGCAAATTTCAATACGGTTTGTGGAGACCTCTGACGGCAATTCGACGTGCTGACGAAGACGGCAATCCGAATACGACGCAAGACGCGGCTTGGAATTCGTTGATAACTACCCCGCCATATCCGTCCTACGCCGGAAATATGTCGGGCATCGGCACAGCACATTCGGTTTCGTTGGCTCTGTTTTTCGGACGTGACGACATTCCGTTTCAACACACTTGGGATGGCACAGGCGGCGCAACCCGTTCGTATTCGGGCTTTTCGGCAATGGCAAACGAAGAAGCCAACAGCCGAATTTACGGCGGAATTCATTTCCGCTTCGACAACGAAGCCGGACAATCGGCAGGGCGAAACGTGGCAATGTTCGTGTTTCAAAATTTTATGAAACCGCGTTGTGAAAATAAATAAATAAGAAAAAATGACCGAAGCGCAAAGACCTTGTTTGTGCTTCGGTCATTCAACAATATGGAGCGAATTATTATGAAGAACAGCCGAAACTATCACACCTCGAAAATAATTTTGCTTATTTTTTGGCTGTTATTTTTCGAGTTTTCCGCCAATGTAAATTCATCTGGCAAAGCATCTGAGGCTTTAATGCTTATTTCGTTCACCGTAAATTCGGCAAATGACGGCGCAGATGCAAACATCGGCAACGGCATTTGTGAAACGGCAACCGTAGGAGAATGCACTCTGCGGGCGGCGATTCAGGAAGCAAATTTTACAATCGCGGCAGATACAATAAATTTCAACATCGGCGCAGGCGGTTTGCAGACAATCAATGTCGGCGCGGGCGGTTTGCCGCAGATTTCTCAGCCCCTAACGATTGACGGCACAACTCAGCCCGGTTTCACGCTTGCGCCTATTATCGAACTAAACGGCACGTCGGCAGGTGCGGGCATTGACGGTTTGCGTATTACTGCCGCTAATACAACGATTAAAAGTTTAGTCATCAATCGGTTTGCTTCAGACGGCATCGAAATCAACGGTGAAGCGGCAGACGGAAATACGATTTCCGGCTGTTACATCGGCACAAGCGCAAGCGGAACGGTTGATTTGGGCAACACTTCCGCCGGAATTTTTATCACCGGCGGTGCGGATAATACGACCGTCGGCGGCGCAACCACAACCGCCGGAACTGCGCCCGGAAACGTCATTTCGGGCAATAATAATCGCGGAATTTACATCACTTTAGCCACGACAACCAACACCGCGATTCAGGGAAACATCATCGGTTTGCAAGCAAATGGCACAGCCGGAATGGGCAACGGCGCACTCGGCGAAGGCATTTTGATTGAAAATTCGACGGGCAACCGCATCGGCGGAACGACCGCGACAGCACGAAACATCATCAGCGGAAATCTTTCGGACGGGGTGGACTTGTTTAATACGAGCGCGAATCTGATTGAATCAAACTACATCGGCACGAACATCACAGGCACAGCCGCTTTGGGCAACATGAGCCACGGCATTATTATTCGTTCGTCAATAAACAACACGGTCGGCGGTTCGACTGCAACGCCCGGAACTTCGCCCGGAAATTTGATTTCGGGCAACGGCGACGGCGTGAGAATCACCACCGCCGGAAGCGGAAACATCGTGCAAGGCAATATTATCGGGCTAAATGCAAACGGAACGGCGCAACTTGGAAACACTTCGGAAGGGGTTTTAGTCGAAAGCCAGACAAGCGGCTCAGTCGGCGGCGCGACAACGGATTTGCGAAATATCATCTCCGCCAACGACAGCCACGGCGTTCTTTTAACCAATTCATCAAACATTCTCGTCGGCGGAAATTACATCGGCACGGATATTTCAGGCGTGTCTGACTTCGGTAATGACAACAACGGCGTTTTGGTCAGCGGCGGAAGCAATAACGCCATTTCCGCCAACGTGATTTCGGGAAACGGAAACAACGCCAGCACCAATCCCGACGGAATTGAAATCACGACGAGCGCGACCAATATTCAAATTCGCGGCAACATCATTGGCTTGGACGCAAGCGGCACAAACGCGCTCGGCAACAACGGCAACGGCGTTTTAATTACGACAAACGGCAACACCGTCGGCGGCACGACAACGGGCGAAGCAAACAAAATCGCTTTCAACGCTTTGGACGGCGTTTTCGTTTCCGCCGGAACAGGCAACCGACTTTTGAGTAATTCAATTTTTTCAAACGGCAATCTAGGAATTGATTTGGGAACAAACGGCATCACCGCAAACGATTTGGACGACGCGGACACAGGCGCAAATAATTTACAAAACTTTCCCGTAATTTCGACCGCAACGACCGGCAGCACTCGCGTTATCGGCACATTTAACAGCCTTCCAAACACGACTTTCCGCCTCGAATTTTTCAACTCGCCGACGGCTGACGGCGAAGGTCAGACATTTATCGGCGCATTTGACATCACAACAGATACCGGCGGCGACGCGGCATTTGACCAAACTTTTGCACCTAATTCGCCCATCAACAGTTTCGTAACTGCGACGGCGACAAATCTCGCAACCGGCGACACTTCGGAATTTTCCGCTGCCAAAGAAGTTTTAATTCCGTTGGCTTCGACAGCGACGATTCGCGGGCAAGTTTTGGATGCTTCGGGACGGGGAATTGCTAAAGCTCGACTGAACTTAATTCATTCGGACAGCACAATTCAGACGGCTTTGACCAATGCTTTCGGCTACTACAGTTTCCCTGAAATTCCGACAGGTCAGTCCGTTATCATCAGCATTTCGGCAAAAGGCTTTGAATTTTCGCCCGATTCACTGATTCTTACCGTTTCCGAAGATATTGAAACAATAATTTGGACAGCAAACGCCGAAAAATAAAAAAGTGAGTTGAATCTTTCAACCCACTTTTTTATTTCTTTCACTTTTTCACTTTTTAAGCCGTCGCCGGATTATTCGGTGTTATCGGCGGCAGAATCGGTTTTTTGAATCTGGATTTGCCCGATTCTTCTGATTGCGGCGCGTTGCCGTCGTCATCCGTCGAAACCGAATCGTCACCATCAAGCGGCAAACCTGCAACAAGCCGGCGAATTTGCACACCGTCAAGCGTTTCGCGTTTGATTAATTCTTCCGAAAGACGAACCATTGCTTCATTGTTTTCTTTAAGAATTGTTCGCGCTAATTCATATTGTTGGGCAATAATTTTCTTAACCTCTTGGTCAATTTTTATCGCCGTATCTTCCGAATAATCACGATGTTGCGAAATTTCGCGTCCTAAAAAGATTTGTTCTTCTTTTTTACCAAAGGTCAGCGGACCGAGTTCGCTCATTCCGTATTCGCAAACCATCGAACGCGCAAGTTCGGTTGCCCTTTCGATGTCGTTTGATGCGCCGGTCGTAACTTGTCCGTCGCCGAAAAAGATTTCTTCCGCCAAACGTCCGCCCATCAAAATTGCGATTTGGCTCATCATATACTCTTTCGTATAACTGTGGCGGTCGGCTTCGGGTAGTTGCATCGTAACGCCTAACGCCATTCCGCGAGGAATAATCGAAACTTTGTGAACCGGATCAGCCGACGGAACTTTTAAACCAACCAAAGTATGCCCGGCTTCGTGATATGCCGTCAATTTCTTTTCGTGGTCGGTCAGAACCATTGATTTGCGTTCCGCGCCCATCAAAACTTTGTCTTTGGCGATTTCAAAATCAGACATCGTTACGACTTTTTTGTTGTAACGAGCCGCATTCAAAGCCGCTTCGTTGACGATATTTGCCAGATCCGCACCCGTAAATCCGGGCGTTCCGCGGGCAATAATGCTGATGTCAACATTTTCGTCCAAAGGAATTTTTCGCGTATGAACTTTCAAAATTCCTTCGCGTCCTTTGACATCGGGACGACCGACAATCACGCGGCGGTCAAATCTTCCCGGTCTCAAAAGTGCCGGATCAAGAACGTCGGGTCTGTTCGTCGAAGCCATCAAAATAACGCCGTCGTTCGATTCAAAACCGTCCATTTCAACCAATAATTGGTTAAGAGTTTGTTCACGCTCATCGTGTCCGCCACCTAAACCTGCGCCGCGATGACGACCAACGGCATCAATTTCGTCAATAAAAATGATGCAGGGCGCGTTTTTCTTGCCTTGCTCAAACAAATCGCGCACACGCGAAGCACCGACACCGACAAACATTTCAACGAAATCTGAACCAGAAATCGAGAAAAACGGAACATTTGCTTCGCCCGCAACGGCTTTCGCCAAAAGGGTTTTGCCCGTTCCCGGAGGTCCGACCATCAAAACGCCCTTCGGAATTTTGCCACCGAGTTTTTGAAATTTCGGCGGATCTTTTAAGAATTCGATAATTTCTTCCAATTCTTCTTTCGCTTCTTCAACACCGGCAACGTCTTTGAAAGTAACACGCTTTTGCTGATTATTCAGAAGTTTTGCGCGAGATTTGCCAAAGCTGAGAGCTTTGTTTCCACCTGCTTGCATTTGCCGCAAAGTAAATGCCAGAAAACCGATTAACAGCAAAAACGGCAAGGCATTTAACAAAACAATCCACCCCCAACCGCTCGAAGGCGATTCGAGTTCAATTTTCGTGTCCGTGTTTTTTGCCGCCGCGTAAATCTGGTCGCGGGTAGAATCGCTGCCGTCAAGTTTCACGGGAAATTTTTCATTGCCCTTAGTCGTCAACTCAAGAGTGTCGGCACGCACGACGATGGACGAAACTTCCTTGTTACTAATTAAAGTTAATGCCCGGTCAAACGATAAATCTTGCGACGGTTTGTTTTTATTACCTTGCAAAAACCAAACAAACAGCATCGCGCTGGAAATAATCATTAACCACAAAAGAACTTGTTTTGCTTTAGAACTCAATTTATAGCCTCCAAAAAATAACTTTCATCAATAAAATATCTAATACGACTAATTTGATGAAAGTTTCCCTTTTTCAGTTGTTTTGAAACCGCACCGTGCGCTTTTCATAACCAATCTTTTATTGTAGTTTGCCGCACGTCATTTTTCAACTTCTATTTTTTGGAAAAGTAATTTCCCTTTATGCTTCATAATCGTTTCGCTATTCGGCAATTCAACAACCTTTCCGCTTTTGTGGCTGAAAATTAAATTTTCAATCGCCGCAAAATGTTTAATTTCAAGACTTCGCAAATCGCCGCGTTTTAACTTTAGCCAATGCCGAAGTCCGCGCCGAAGTGTTGCATTTGAAAGAGTTTGCAAATCTTTGAGCAATAATTCGGCGGTTTCAAATTGCGCGGCACTGCCTTCAAAATACGAATTTAATTCATCAAATTCGGTTTGCAGTAAAAATGCAGTTTCCGCCAATGTTTCAATAATTTTCGGATTAAATTCTTTGAGCATCGGCAGTAATATTTTTCTGACGCGAACGCGCTTGAATGCAAAATCTTCATTCATTGTGTCATATCGAAATTCGATTTCGCGCAAACGACAATAATTTTCCGTATCTTCGCGCTTTGCCCAATTTAGCAAAGGACGGATTATTTTTGGCGGAGATGTTGAAAAAGGGAGAAAGGGAGAAAAGGAGATCTCATCTATTTGTGATTTCTCGCTTTCTAAATTCCTTATTGTTTTCATTCCCGAAAGTCCGGCAAGTCCGCTTCCGCGAATTAAATTTATCAAAAAAGTTTCGGCTTGGTCGTTGAGCGTATGCGCGGTGAGAACGCCAAAAGCGTTTAGGTTTTTGGCGGTTTCATTTAAAAAATCGTAACGTGCATTTCTCGCGTTTTGTTCGAGATTTCCTTTCTCTGAAATCGGGAATTTCAAACCTGAAATTCCCGAAACGAATTCAAACTTAAATTTCGCCGTCAAACTTCTGACAAATTCGACATCTTTTTCGCTTTCTTCGCCGCGCAAATTGTGATTGAAATGAGCGATAACAAAACGGTTTTTTAATTTTTTCCGTTCGCGTAAGTCTTGCAAAACTAACAAAAGCGCAACTGAATCCGCACCGCCCGAAACTGCCGCGATAAAAGTTTCATTCTCAAACGGCAAACCGAGCTTTCGCCATTCGGTCAAAAATTTGCGGGCGAAATTGTTCATTTTCTAAAATATTATGGCTGAAAATAGATTTTTATTTTCAACGCCAAGACGCGAAGGCGCAAAGACGCAAAGATTTTTATTTTTTCTTCCTTTGTGCCTTCCCGTCTTCGCGTCTTTGCGTTAGAAATCTCTCGCTTGTATTTCATTGAATTTCCAAACTTTGCCGCGCTTCTTCCAACGCTTCAAAAACTCTTTCAGGCGAAGTTCCGCCGATTTGATTTTTTCGCGCCAATGTTTGCTCAAGACTGATAAATTCAAAAACATCTGCTTCGATTTCGTTGGAAAATGACCGAAAATCGCTCAAATTCAGTTCGTCCAATTCGATATTTTTTGAAATTGCGTGCAAAACGATTTTGCCGACCAAATCGTGCGCCGTGCGAAACGGAACATCTTTTTGAACAAGATAATCGGCAAGTTCCGTCGCGTTCAGATAACCTTTCATTGCTGATTTTCGCGTTTTTTCTTCGTTCACGCGCAAATTTTCAAAACAAACTGCGGCAACTTTAAGACAAATTTTTATCGTATCGCAAGTGTCGAAAACGGCTTCTTTGTCTTCCTGCAAATCTTTGTTATATGCCAAGGGTAAACCTTTAATTGTTGATAATAATGCAATTTGATGTCCGAAAATTCTTCCCGCTTTGCCGCGAATCAATTCCAAAGCGTCGGGGTTTTTCTTTTGCGGCATCAAACTCGAACCTGTTGAAACTGCGTCCGACAATTCGATAAAACCGAATTCATTTGACGCATAAATTATCAAATCTTCCGCCATACGCGACAGATGAACCATAATTAATGAACAAGCCGAAACGAATTCGACGGCAAAATCGCGGTCGGAAACCGCGTCCAAACTGTTCGCCGTAATTCCTTCAAAACCCAAATCTTTCGCAATCGCCTCGCGGTCAATTTCGTAAGCAGTTCCGGCAAGAGCCGCCGAGCCGAGCGGCAAAATATTTGTTCTGCGCCAAACTTCTTCCAAACGCTCGCGGTCGCGTGAAAACATCTCGAAATATGCCAAACACCAATGCGCCCAAAGAATCGGCTGGGCTTTCTGCAGATGCGTATAACCGGGCAAAACTGCATTTTTTTGTTTTTCCGCCGCATTTAATAAAGATTTTTGAAATGCGTCCGCGATTTTTGAAATTTCTTCGATTTCATTACGCAGCCAAAACCGAAAAGCCGTCGCAACTTGGTCGTTTCGGCTTCTGCCGGTGTGAAGTTTTTTGCCCGTGTCGCCAATTAGGTGAATAAGTTTTGATTCGATAAACGAATGAACGTCTTCCGCGTCCGAATCGTCAAAATAATTTCGGTCATAATCGGCGCGTTTTAATAAAGTTATCAAACCGTTTTTAATTTTTTCGGATTCCAGACGTTTTAAGACTCCAGCGTGAAAAAGCGCGTCGCAATAAGCAATCGAACATCGAACATCCGCCGTAAAAAGTCTGCGGTCAAAGCTAAAGGAGTTATTAAATTCGGCAAAAGTTTTATCGGTTTTTCCTTCAAATCTTCCGCCCCAGAGATTTGGTGTTTCAGTCATTTTTTTAAATTATAACTCAAACTTTAAAGAAATAAACGGCGAATCTGCTAAAATGTCTTTTTGAATTTTTATGCAAAAGATAAATAAGGTAGTTTTGGCATATTCCGGCGGACTCGACACTTCCGCGATGCTTTTGTGGCTTAAAGAAACATATAATTGCGAAGTAATTTGCTTTTGCGCGGATGTCGGGCAAGGCGAAGAGCTTGACGGATTGGAAGAAAAGGCTTTGAAAACCGGCGCGTCGAAACTTTACACGGAAGATTTGCGCGAGGAGTTTGTGAAAGAGTTTGTTTGGACGGCGGTTAAGGCAAACGCGCTTTACGAAGGCGTTTATTTGCTCGGAACAAGCCTTGCGCGTCCCGTAATTGCGAAAAAACAAATCGAAATCGCGCAAAAAGAAGGCGCGGACGCGGTGGCACACGGCGCGACGGGCAAAGGCAACGATCAAGTTCGTTTTGAATTGACTTATTACGCGCTTCAGCCTGATATAAAAGTCGTCGCCCCGTGGCGGCATTGGGATTTCAAAGGTCGCGCCGATTTAATTGCGTATTGCGCCAAACACGACATAAATGTTACGGCAACTGCCGAAAAGCCGTATTCGATGGACAGAAATTTGATGCACATTTCCTACGAAGGCGGAATTTTGGAAAA
>CAZJQP010000075.1:0-25943 GCA_964548225.1 uncultured Blastocatellaceae bacterium
CTTAAAATTAACCGCCAAAGGCAAAATCAAACTGCTCGATTTCGGCATTGCGAAAGGCACAAATGCCGAAATGAACTCAGCCAAATCGGGGCAAAAAACAATGGTCGGGGCAACGCGCTATTATTCACCGATTGAGCAAATCATCCGCATTCCCGAATTTTTTGAAACGCTCAATTCGATTTATCCCGAAAAAGCACAAAAAGTTTCGCGCCAATCCGCCGATGCCCGAAGCGACATCTACTCGCTCGGCGCAACGCTTTATAATCTCTTAACAAATCATTATCCAAAACCGGCAGATTTGCGGGCTTTAGAAATTTGGGCTGGACGAAGCGATTCGCTCAAACCTCCGCAAGAATTAAACAGCGAAATTTCGCCCGAAATCACCAAAGTATTGTTGAAAGCAATGGCAATCGAGCGCGATGACCGTTTTGCGTCAGCCGAAGAAATGCAGACCGCTTTACAAGAAGCCGTTTCGCACGAAACGCGCCGCAAAGAAGCCGAATCACGCTTCAATCTTCCGCAAGAGCAAGAAAAAATCCGCCGCGAACGCGAAGAACTCGAAGCCGAAAAACGCAAACTCGTGGAAGAACGCCAAAATCAACAAAACTTTGGTGCAGAAGCTGAACGCAAACGCCGCGAAGAACTCGAATACGAAGCCAAACTCGAAAAATGGAAACGCGAAAACTTAAAAGAAAGGGAAGAAAAACCGCTTGCCGACACGCAACCTTCGCCCGAAATTCCTTTGACCGAAGAAAGTCCCAATTTGCTGAAACCGTCCGATGAGAAGAGTTTTGCGGAAATGACCTCGCCGTCTTATTTGGACGGAATCAAGTTTGAAGCGGAAAAATCAAAAACCGACATCATTGAAAACGTCAAATCGGAAACCGATGCAAATGTTTCCGTGCCAACCAAAACGAATAAAAAGAAAGCATTTTGGATTTTGCCCGTCGCATTTATGGCAATCTTTATTTTCGGCATCGGTGCATTTGGAGTTTTTACGCTTCTGACCGATTCGAGCGGCGCAAGCGCGAATAAATCCGTAACCAACACGCAAACAACCTTGCCAACCGCTTCACCGACAACTTCGCCAACGCCCGAACCAAGCGTTTCGCCAAGCACTTTGCCAACAGTTTCGCCGACAAATTCGCCAACCCAAAGTGTTTCGGATGCTGAAAAACCGAAGCAAACGCCCGCGCCGACAACCCAAAAACCGCAAACGCAAAATCCGGTCAAAACGCCGCCACAACAACGCGGCGACACCGACAATCAAAATACTTCAACCCAACCCAACCGAAGCACTTCGGAACGCAACGTAATAGTGTTGATTTGCCCTCTGTCAGGACTCCGCGCAAGAATAAATTGTCCGCTAAGAGAAGCCAAAACCTTTGAAGAAGGCAACGAGCCGAAGGATTTCTGTTCATTTCATCGCGGAAAGTAAGAAGAAAAGGAGATAGGGAGATTAGTTTGATGAGTGAAAAAATTGTTCGGCATCAGGACTTGGAAGTTTGTAAAAAGGCTTTTGCGGGTTTCTTTTATGTATCCGCTCTTGATTTACTTTAAAGCTGATTTCCATCTTAAAAAGCTATGGCAAAGAAATGGTCAAACAAAAATCTGCCCGGCGCACTTCATTTTGTTACGGGAAATGTCCATAAACGCCGACCGATTTTCAAACTCAAAGAAAATTGCATAGCTTTTCTCGAAGAACTTCAAACCTTGAGAAAAGAAACGGAATGCAAACTTATTGCTTTTGTTGTGATGCCCGACCATCTGCATTTGATTGTTAATCCGAAAGACGGCGATATTCAACAATGGACGGGCGCATTAAAAAGCCTATCTGCCAAACGCTTGACCAAACTCGCGCCGAAAGATTTTTATTTGCAAGCGGACGGTGAAAATCAAGTTTGGCAAGAGAGTTTCAAAGCCTTGCCTCTTTGGAGTAATTGGATGATTTGGCAGAAAATCAATTACATTCATAACAACCCGCTGAAAACCGGACTTGTTGATTCGGTAAAAGAGTATCGTTGGACAAGTTTTCGCTATTTTTACAAATTGGAGTTTGAAGAGATGTTAAAAGTAGATAAAGAATGGTGGTTTGCTGATGATGTCAGAAAACTCTCTGAAGCAAAGGCTGAATGGGATGAAGAATTGAAGGAAAAGTATAAGAGATAAAAGTTGGCGGGGGCAGAGCCGCCCAAACAGACCAGTAAAATTTTTTAAAATTATTTACGTTTCATTATATTTAATTAAAATTAAAATAAAAAAAAAAAACTTGATTTCCGTTGCTTTATCTTTCATTCAAGTTAAAGGAATAAAGACAAGTTAATAACATTTGCAGGTCAGGAAGGGAGGCTCTGCCCCCGCTAAATGATTGGATTCAGTCAACTAAAAACAATCAAAACACAAAAGCATTTATATTGCCCGAATTGGCTTTATCCTCAGCAAATTTGGAGATTTCTGCTCTACGAGATGTTTCATTTTTTCTGAATTAAAAGGCTTATTTGGTGAAATATGTCTTTAGTTGAGATAAACAAGGCTTTTGTTTGGTGGAAGAAAGGCTTATTTCAGTCAAACAAAGGTTTATTTCAGTCAAATAAAGGCTTATTTTGGCTGAAATAAACTTTATTTTGAGTAGAAAAGGCTTTTGTTTGGCTGAACAAGACTTTATTTTTTCAAAACAAAAGGCATCTTTCGTGAAATATTTGACGAAATTCGGAAAAAAAGCGCAAAAATTCTCTGTGAAATGGTCATAATTTTGCAAACACAAAACAAATCCGGCTCTCAAAGGTTGGAAAATCTACAAATAGGAGAAAGATAAATTATGGCAATGAAAACAGGATTAGCAAAATTGGAAGAAACCGAAGCGGCGTGGAGAACACACGCCCGCGATGATTCATTTTTTAACACGACGCTGGCACAGTTTGAGGCACAGGTTCAGCTTTCACGCGACGCACGCAATACGATTGCATCGCTCGAACAGCAATTAGTTGCGGCTAAGAATCAGAAAAAAGATGTGGACAAAGTCGGGCTGGCACTCGAAAAGAATGTTGCCAAAGGCATCGCCGGAGACGCGAGATACGGCGAAGACAGCGATTTCTACGAAGGCACAGGTCGCGTCCGCAAATCCGAACGCAAAACAGGTTTGACGCGCAAAAAGAAAGATGACGGCGAATAATCGGCAGAAACAAGACCGTGAGAGCGTGTCGAAATGATAACACACTCCCTCACGGTCGTGTTCTGCGCTTTAGTAATAACACACTCCCTCACGGTCGTGTTTCTGCAATTTAATAGCTTCCCGCAACAATCGTGGATTTTACGCCGCTGGCTTCTTGGGCGATTTTTACGCCGACGCTTGCGCCGATTCTGGTGGCTCCGGCTTCAAACATTGCGCGTGCGTCTTCGATGCCTTTTACGCCGCCCGATGCTTTTACGCCGAGCGCGTGTCCGACTGTTCGGCGCATCAATGAAACGTCATCGGCGGTTGCGCCGCCTTTGGCAAATCCCGTAGATGTTTTGACAAAATCTGCACCGGCGTTTTTTGATGCCAGACAGGCGCGAACTTTTTCATCATCGGTCAAAAGTGCGGTTTCGATGATGACTTTAAGCAGAACGCCGTTTTCGTGTGCGGCTTCGGCAACGGCGCGGATGTCGTCTTCGACGGTGCAATCGTCGCCCGATTTAAGTGCGCCGATATTTATCACCATATCAACTTCGCGTGCGCCGTTGAAAATTGCACGTCTCGCTTCATAAGCCTTGACATCAGGCAAAGTCGCGCCTAAAGGAAAACCGATAACCGTACAGACCGGAACATTTGAGCCACTCAGAAATTCGCTCGCTTTTTTCACCCAAGCCGGATTGACGCAGACGGACGCAAAGCCGAATTGAATCGCTTCGTTGCAAAGTTTTTTGATGTCCGATTCGGTCGCTTCGGGTTTGAGTAAAGTGTGGTCAATCAAACTCGCCCAATCGTGCGCCGTCGCCGTTTCGCCCAAAACAATCCCGATGCGCGATGCGCCAGCGTCAACGATTCTTTCAACGTCTGCGCGGCAAAAAGTCGGGCAATAAGCGTCATCTCCGATTTTTGCTAAAACTAAATCGGTAATCTGTTCGACAAGTTTTTCGTAGTTGCCGTTTGTCATAAATTTATTCTTAAACCAATTTCCAATCCTTCAAAACGTCCATCAAATTTGGCAATTCTTCCTGCCAAAGCCAATCTGTTTTTATCCAAAGTCCTTCGATAACACGGCTTTCAAAAATTCCTTCGGCTGAAATCGGCAACATTTTATATTTCCCGTTTTCGTCGAAGCCGTAAAAATTTGCTGTGCGGAGGCGGTAATCAATAATCCAATATTCGTTGACACCGGCTTGTTCGTATTCTTCAAATTTCTTATCCGTATCGCGGTAGAAACTTTCGGGCGAAACGATTTCGATTATCAAATCAGCCGTTCCGTCAACGTATTGTTTTTCTAAACGAAAAAGATTTTTGTTTGAAACAAACATAATATCGGGTTGTCTGCCCGATGGACGAAAATCCATTTTTAACTGAAACGGCGCGGGAATTACTTCGCCGTTTTTTTTCGTCTCCGCCCAAGTTTGCAGAATCGAAGTCAGAAATCTTGATAGTTGTTGATGTTTTAAACTCGGATTACTCATTTTGATTACCTCGCCGTCAATCCATTCAAACCAGCCTTCTTCGCCGTTCCATTCGAGAAATTTTTGATACGAAATCTTATCGAACGGAACGTTCGGCGGCACAATGGCAACGGTTGGAGTAGTTTCGACTGTGGCAATATTTTCCATCTTCTTTACCTCGCTGATTGAGATTTTATCACTTTCTGTATTGTTTTTCGATATTGTTGATTTTCCCGACGCGCTTTTTATGACGTTCTTCCGATAAATCGGTCGAGAGAAAGGCTTCGACGATTTGTTTTATTTCATCGAAAGAATTTTGTCCGCTTCCTAAAGTTAAGACGTTTGCGCCGTTGTGTTCGCGTGAATTTTTTGCCAGCGCAGACGAATAACACGCGGCGGCGCGGACGTTCGGAACTTTGTTGGCGGTCATTGCGCTTCCGATTCCTGCGCCGTCAATAATGATGCCGACTTCGGTTTGTTTTCGCCCAACGGCGACGGCGACAGCGTGGGCGAAATCGGGATAATCAACCGCGTCTTTTGAATTCGTGCCGAAATCGCGGACTTGCAAACCTAAATCGCCAAGGAAATTTTTCAATTGTTCTTTAAATTCAAAACCGCCGTGGTCGCATCCAACAGCAACGGATTTTACTTTTATCGAGCTTTTGCGCGGTTGTTTGCGAATTAATTCGATTTGTTTCTCGTGGATTAAATCCGTTGCCAGCGGCGTAAATTTGGCGTTTTCGGCGATTCTGAGCTTTGCGCCGAAATCGAGTCCGCGCAAATCGTCTTCCGTTATCAAATTTTTCGCCGATTCGTCGCGGTCAAATTCCTTTTCCGATTTATCTTTCAACGAATTAACGACAATGTGGTGCGGAAAATTTTCCGTCGGCGATTCTTCTGTTTCCGTCGGCACATTTGCCAAAACTTGCCGCACGAGTTCGCGGACACGCTCACGAGTTTCTTTGTTTTCTGACATATTTTTTAAAGGTGAAAATTCTAAAAGTAAAAAAGCAAGTCGGCAGATTCACACACCAAATTTTTTACCTTTTTACTTTTTTACCTTTTCACTTTACTTGCTAAAATAGTATTTCCAAATACGCATTCAAGCAAATTTAGAGGTTAAAAAATGTCAACACAAACAGCAAAAGAATTCAGCGAATTTACAGATCCGAATCTCGAAATTATGTATTCGGCAGAGGAAATCAAAGCACGAGTTGCCGAACTGGGCAAACAAATCACAAGAGATTATGCCGATAAAGACTTGGTTTTAATCGGTGTTTTGAAAGGCTCGTGTGTTTTTATGGCAGATTTGATGCGCGAGATTGATTTAACACTTTCGATAGATTTTATGGCAGTTTCAAGTTACAAAGACGGGATGGTTTCAACGGGCGATATTGAAATTTTAAAGGATTTGACAAACTCGATTCGCGGCAAAGACGTAATTATTTGCGAAGATATTGTTGACACGGGCTTGACCTTATTTCGTTTGACTGAGATTTTGAGTTCAAAAGGTGCGACTTCGATTAAGATTGCGACACTTTTAGACAAACCCGAACCACGCATCAAAACCGAATTAAAAATTGATTATTGCGGCTTTCAAATTCCCAATAAATTTGTTGTCGGTTACGGGTTAGATGCCGCCGGACGTTGGCGCAATCTGCCGTTTATCGGTGTAGTTATCAATCCCAATAAAATATAAATTCAAATGACATTCAAACATAAATTAATATTGGTGTTGCTTTTTATTGTGATTTGCGCCGGTGTCGGTTTCGGTCAGAACGGAACTATTACGGGCGGTTATGCGGAAACTTCGGTTTCCGACGCGGAAGTTGTGAAGGCGGCAAAGTTTGCGATTAAAAAAAGAAGCCGACAACAGAAAAATCTTAGTTTAATCACAATAAAAAAGGCGGAATTACAAGTTGTTGCCGGTATCAATTATCAGCTTTGCTTACAAATAACTTTCAAAGACAAAAAGAGTAAAAAAATAATCGAACAATTTGTAACGGCAATCATTTACCGAAATTTGAAAAACTCATATTCGCTGACGAGTTGGACGGAAGGTTGCCGCGATTTTGTAAAAAATTAGGCAATATTTGACTTAAGAATTTATTTCTTTTATAATCTAGGATTTTCGACTAAAGGACAAAACCTTGTCCTTACAAAGCGAAAGGAGATAAGCAAACAATGAGTTACGCAATTATCAGAACAGGCGGAAAACAATTTCCTGTTTCGGAAGGTCAAGTCTTGCGCGTCCCGACAATTGAAGCGGAAGCCGGCAAAAAAGTTGACATCGAAACACTCGTGGTTGGCGAAGGTGCAGACGCAAAATTTGGCAGTGCAACGCTGAAAGCAACGATTGTCGGACACGGACGCGGCGAAAAAATTATTGTTTTCAAAAAGAAACGCCGCAAACAATACAAACGCAAACAAGGGCATCGGCAGGGTTACACGGAAATTAAGATTGAGAAATTTTAGTTGGAGGAAAACGGATTTAGTATTTAGTATTTAGGATTTTTATCTTCAATCCTAAATCAAATCCAAAATCCAAAATCGAAATATGGCACATAAGAAAGGTGTAGGTTCATCAAGAAACGGGCGCGATTCAGCCGCGCAGAGATTGGGTTTGAAAAAATTCGGCGGAGAACACGTTCTCGGCGGAAACATTTTGGCGCGTCAACGCGGCACGAAGTGGAAACCGGGCAAAAATGTCGGTCGCGGCAAAGACGACACTTTGTTTTCATTGATTGAAGGTTTCGTCAAATTTGAAAACAAAGGTCAAAAAGGCAAATTCATCAGCGTTTATGCTGAAGGCGCGGCAGAACTTCAACCGAAAACGGCATAAGACTTTGCGGTCTTAGATTTGCGATACTTTTCGCATTCTCGCAGTAATTTTTTATTAAGCGCACATCATATTTTTGATGTGCGCTTTGCTTTTTTCCGGCAGAGTTTTATTTTTTGGAGCAAAAAATTACTGAAATTTTGCTGAAAAATTAAATGTTTTTATGTCCGAAAAAAAATTTTTTCACACTTGATTTTCAGGTTTTGCACAAGCAATTAAGTGAATCAACTAATTTGCTGAAAAAATTAAACTGCAAATCAAAAACGCTTACAAACTTTTCCACAGAATTTTCCACAGGCAAGCACAAAACTTTTCCACAAGCAAGACGCGAAATGCCGATAAAATAAGGACAAAACTTAAAGTATTTTCTACTTGACATTGTAAAAAACGGGTGTAGAATCCAAATATAGTCAAAAATGCTTACGGGCTTTTGACCGATACAAGGATAGGCAAACGAAAGGCGGTGACGCATTGTTTGAGGTTAGCTAAAGACGGAAATCGGCTAACATAACACCTTGAATCGAAGCCGAAAGGCTTGCTCACGAAGGAATTGAAAAATTCTTTCAGGTTGTTCGGATAAAAACGAAGAACACTTTTTGGCAAGGAACCACCGAAAAGGAGCAAAAGTCGCTTGGACTGCTTCGGCACTTCAAGCCTCGTTGACGGGAACGTAACCGTCGGTGGAGGAAAAGCCACCCCAACAAAAACCTATCGGCACGGGCGTTTCGAGAGAACGCAATTCAAGATGTGCAAACAGCTTGGACGTGCTGACCGGAGATTTAACTCGCCGCGAGTTGCTTCGGGATACAAAAAACGCGAATCGAAACGTGTGCATGTGAGATTCGCAACCTTCATCAAAGAAACCCTTCGGTGTTTCGGAGAGCAAGGCAAAAATTAGGCGTTGCTTTGAGTCAAATCGAAGCAACGCCTAGTTTTTTTGCATTTTACTCGTAAGCAATAAAATTCACATCAGATAATTCTTCGCTCACCATCAAAATTTGCGAAGACGGATTGAACGTAAAACGCTTTGAAGCGACGGAAATAATGTAAGTTTCGCCGATTGGAATTTCATCAAATCGAAAATATCCGAATGAACTCGTCCGCGTTGATAAAATTTCGCCGTTTGTTTTGGTTAGCGTTATGACAACATTGCGAATTCCATTACCGTTTGCCGTTGAAACTCTGCCCGAAATTGAAACATTTGCCGCCGATGGGATAAATTCGTTTTCGTAACGCGCCACGGCAAAATCAAAATCCGTGCCGTTCCAAGTTCTTCCGGCAGCGAGAATTTTGTCGTTCAGGTAAAATCCCAAAGCATTAATTCTTGCGTTATTGTTCGGAAAAACGGTCAAAGTTCTGCCGAGCGTTCCCCAGCCGAGCGTCAGTGAGCCGTTGGCGTTGAGCTTTGCCAAACCGAATCTTTCGCCCGCGCCCGCATCGCTTACGCCGCCGACAAGAAGTTGTCCGTCGGATTGAAGCAAAAGCGCGTTTGCCTCATCGTTCGGATTACCGATGGCGAAATCAATCAGCGAAACGCCGTTCGTGCCGAAATTTTCGGTAAAATTCGGGTCAAGTGTGCCGTTTGAAGTGTATCTAAGAACGGCGTAATCGCGGTCGGCGTTGAAACCCGTCGAACTGACGACAATTTTATTGTCCGATTGAATGACCAAATCGGTGGCGCGGTCGTTCAAAGTCGAAGACATATCGGTTGTTACAATTCCGCTCGTGCCAAAAGTTGTGTCGGTCAAAAAGGTTGTGAGTTTGCGCGAAATGCCGATAAAATCGCTCGTGCCGTCGTTGCCGTATCCGGCGACGATTAATTTTCCGTCCGTCTGCAAAGCGCATTCAAAAATTTCGTTGTTGTTGGCGTTGCCGAAATTTGAAAAGGTATCTTGTTCGAGGGTTCCGGTTGCCGAAATTCGGATGATTTTGCTGTTTCTGCTCGCCAAACCCGAACCGTTTGAACCGCAACCAATAATTTTGCCGTCTGATTGCACGGCAACGGCGAAAATCCGCAAAATTGCGCTAGTTGTAAAAATGCCGTCGCCGCTGAAAGTGGTGTCGAGAATTCCAGTGGACGTAAATTTTGCAACGATTCCGCCGATTGGGATTCCGACTTCACCCGCAACCAAAAAACTGCCATCGCCCAAAATTTTCAAATCATTAAAATAGGTCGAAGTCGTCGAATTCGTGTATTCAAAAACGCCTTCGTCCATAAAAGTTGTGTCGAGCGTGCCGTTGGCATTCAGCCGAATAAGTTTTGCCGTATTGTAGGTTTGATTCGGAGCTTCGCCCCAACCTGCGACCAAAATTTTGCCGTTTGGCAAACCCACAATCGCTTCGACCGAAGTAAATTCCTGCGCGGACAAAACGGTCGGCTTCATCGTGCCGTCGCTTGCGACAAAATTCAGACTTGTATCAACTGCGCCGTTATCGTTAAATCGTTGTGTGCAAACGGCGTTAGCACCCGGATTTGCTGAACGCTCCTGCGAACCGATTGCCACGATTTTACCGTCCGTTTGTAGAAATAAATCCGAACCTTGCTCGCACCATTGCGAACGCACGATGCCGTTTCCGTCAAAACTCGAATCGAAACTTCCGTCCGTATTTAGACGAAAAATCGTAAAATCTTCGACCACAAAAAGCGATACTACGCTATAAGTCGTATCGCCGATTGCCAGAATTTTTCCGTCCGTCTGCACGGCGAGATCGTTAAAATATTTGTCGCCGCTGCCGATGTTTAAATTGGACAATTTTATGCCGTCGCCGTCGAAAGAAGTGTCGAGCGAACCATCGGAATTGTAGCGAATAATTGCGGCTTCGGTTTCGCTTCCGCTTGCGCCCGGACCACCGCCGACAATGATTTTTCCGTCTGTTTGGATTGCCAAACTTCGCGCTTCGCTGTCGCCTGCATAAACGGAAGTTACGGCGATTCCGTCCGTATCAAAAGTCGGGTCGAGTGCGCCCGAAGTCAAAAGCCGCACAGCCGAAATATCGCCGCCCGCGTTAGTCGAATTCGTTCCCGCGACGACGATTCTGCCGTTTGATTGAATTGCCAAACCGTAAGGCTCGTAATGATTCGGACTCAGCGAAACGATGCCGTCCGTGTCAAAAGTCGTATCGAGTGCGCCGTTCGTATTCAGCCGAATGATGATTGATTCACCCGACAAACCGCGTGAACCGATGACGATTTTGCTATCGGTTTGCAACGCAACCGACAAAGCGATTCCCGCGCCCGATATTTCAAAAATCCCGTCGCCGCTGAAAGTCGTGTCGAGCGTTCCGTTCGTATTCAGCCGAATTATATATGCTTCCGACAACGAATTGCTTTGCCCAACCGCGACAATTTTTCCGTCAGACTGAATCGCTACGGCGTTCAAATAGTCGGAATTTGAATTATTCAGAAGAAAAATCCCATCGCCGCTAAAAGTCGTATCGAGCGTTCCGTCCGCGTTGTAACGCGCCGCCAGATAATCGTAATTATTGACGGCGGCATAGCGGCTTCCGACAACGACGATTTTCCCGTCTGTCTGCACCGCCACATCGTTCGCGCCTTCATCAACCTGCGCCGCTAAAAAATCCGAAACGACATAGCCGCCCGAAACGCCAAACGTCGTGTCCAAATCGCCCGGCAAGGCGAAAATCGTGGAAGCGGAAATTAAAAATATACCGATGAAAAGCAAGTTTTTCATAAACCTTCTCCAAATAATGCGACAACTTTATCGTTTAGCTTTGTGAATTGCCATCTGTCTTTATGAATTGCCGTCTGTCTTTATGAATTGCCGTCTGCTTTAGCTGACGGAAAGCTAAATGTTGAAATAGGCGGCTTTAGCGCAAATTGGGCTGAAGCCAAGAGGGTGATTGATATTTTTCAAAGTTCGCTAAAGCCTGAAATCTGTTGTCTGCTTTTGTCCGTCAGCTAAAGCAGACGGCAATTCATAAAATCTTTCGCTCATTTCAACCAAACTCACGGCGTTTCGATTTTTGTAACGCTGACGGCGCAGCCTGTTTTGCTGTCCGGCACTGTTTCGCCTGTTACCTTAATCATTTTTCCGGCTTTAATTTCTTCGCCTTTGTCCGAATAAACAATCAAATCGTTCCAAGTGTAACCGCTTGGCAAAGGCTTGATTTTGTTCGGTTCGTTTTTCGCCGTCGTCCAAATCGTAACCTTGACCGAATCGCCGCTTGCATCGGCTTTGGTCATCAAAAAAATCTGATAACCAACCGCCGTAATCGCGCCGCCTTTCGTCAGTTGAATCGTGTCAATCGTTTTCGGCAGCGAAAGATAACCTTGCAAAATCGCGTCCGTGCCTTCCGTCTGAGCGCAAACGTCTTTGATTTCAAACGGCTTCGGCGAAGTGCAACCGAACATCAAAATCACCGATGCAAAAAGTGTCAATTTGATAATTTTCATAAAATTTTCTCTCGTCTTTTCAAGGAATTACGAGCCGTTGCCCCGGTTTGATAATGTCGGGATTCGGACCTATTATTCGTAAATTTGCCTGATGAATAACCTTGTATTTCATCGCGTCGCCGTAATATTTTTCGGCAATTTTTGAAAGCCAATCGCCCGGTTGAACAATATAAAATCGCTCGTTTTTTTCTTCTTGCGGCTGATTTTGCTGAGGCGGATTGATGCCGTCGCCGACAAAATTTTTCTTGATATATTTTTTATACAACGGGTCATTGAGCAAAGAATTTCTCAACGCTGTAACCCAATCGGCTTCGAGGTCGGTTTGGTAATTTTTAGCCACTTGATAACCATACATTGCTTGTTCGGAAAGTCCACCGTCTCTGCCTGCACTCAAAAGATAAAAACCTTGTGCGATATAAGCAATCGCTTCGTTGTCGAGCCACGGCATAACAATTCCTTTCACGTCATAAATGGCGTGGACGGATTCGTGAACCAGCAAACTGTGAAAAATATTCTGAGTTGTGTTATTTCTGCCGATATAAAACGTATCGGCTTTACTGTTGCCGTCGTCGCGGATGGTATATTTTGCCGTTCCTGCCGGAACTCCGCCTTCTTGAACATCTAAATTGCCTTGCTCGATATTGAGTGCAACTGTTGCAAAATCATTAGGATAAATCTTCCATCTCGCACCTCCGTCAGCAGCGGTGTATGTAAAATTTACTCTTTGCGTGTGACTATTTCTCAAAACATTGATAACTGTTTGTTTCATCTCAATTTCCTCCAATTCTCGCTACTTGAACATTCTTCTGGGAATAGATTCTTCTTCGCCGCAATCAATACCCGAAAATTCTCCGGCTCTTAAGCGTTCAGAATATGGAACGCCGGCAACTTCAAACAGAGTGTTCACCCACGCCGCGCAATTTTGGTCAAATCTTTGGATTTGTATCGGATTGGTTTGCGAATTTTTTTCAAAATTTGCACATAAGGTCAGTAACCGTTTGGAAAATGTATAATTACAGCCGTTCGGCGCATTTATCTCGTGTCCTTGAAAATCCCAATTTGATTCGGGTCCGAACCATCCTGAATCCGCAGGATTATCAAGTTTTTCGCGGACTGATTTTACGTCCAACGCATTGTTCGGATTAAAAGTCATATTGTTGTTATAGCCAACATTTGCCGCCAACGTAAAAAACTTCATACCCTTGTATTCATTAGGCATAATGCCAAATTGCTGACAAGTTTCGTTGTTGCCCGTAACCAAGACGAAATGATGATTGCCGGGATATAAATAATGCTCTACATTTCTCGCCGCCCAATACACTATTGTCATTTTTTAATTCTCCTTCTTAATTTTTTCAATCTGTTATAAAATCAAAAACTAACTTCTGTAAAGTCTCGTTTCGGGTGTATGACAGGAACGATATTGCAAATTGCGTTGATTGTCCTCAAAGATTCGCTCAAAAATTCTCAAAAAAATTCTCAAAGCGGTTATGGCTAATGATTTCAATAATTTATACGAATTCGCCGATTGCCGTTTCGACGGCGCGAAAGGGAAACTTTGGCGAAATAATAAACTGATTTTGCTTTCGCCGAAGGCTTCTGAATTGCTGAATTTGCTTCTTGAGCGAAATGGCGAGTATGTTTCAAAGGAAGAAATTTTTGAAAAGGTTTGGGCGGATACGTTCGTTGAAGATGGCGTTTTGACGCAGAATATATACACGCTTCGCAAGGCTCTGGGTAAAGATGCGGATGGACAAACATTGATTGAAAATAAAACTCGTTTGGGGTATCGAATCACCGTTCCGGTTTTTGTAAAAGAAGCAGAGAAAGAGAAAAAGGAAGAAGAGAGAAAAGTTTCTGTTAATAAAAAATTTTTTTCTCTTTCGTCGTTTCCCATTTTCATAGTCGCTCTGCTGGCAATAATCGGCGGATATTTTGCGTATCGTTATTTTTTCCCGGAAACAATTATTACAATTTCACGACTGGAAAAAATCCGCATTCAAAAAATTACTGATACTGCCAACATCTCTTTTCCAACTATTTCGTCGGACGGAAATTTTGCGGCGTATGTGAAAAATTCAGGCATTTACATCAAAGACCTGAATGCATCAACCGAAACGAAACTCGATCTTGCAAATGTCAAAAGATTCGGTTTTACACAGTTTTCAGCAGACGGGAAATTTATTTATTTGCGAAACCGCGCTTCGTATTTTTTACCCGCCGACATTATGAAAGTTTCACGTTTCGGTGGCGAAGCGTTGAAGATTGCCGAAAATGTTTGGAGCAACGGTTTTTCGTTTTCGCCTGATGAAAAACAAGTCGCCTTTGCTCGCTCTTTTCCGAATGAGAACAGGCACGCGCTGGTTCTTAAAAATCTCGAAACCAATACGGAAAACGAGGTTATTTCAATCAACTCGCCCGAAGAAATCCGTGTTCGGACATATCCTTCGTTTTCTTCTGACGGCACGAAAATCGCTGTTGTCATTGACCGTCAAAATCAAGAATTCGACCACATTGCCATTTACGATTTAAAGTCGAATCAGACGGAAAATCTGTCGTTCAAAAATTTCAATCAAGTCGAACAGGTTCTTTGGCTTCCGAAAAAAAACGCACTACTCGTTTCGGCTCGTGAAGGAAAGTTTTTCCAACTCTGGGAAATTTCCGTTGCAGACAAAAAACTCAGCCGCATCACGAATGATTTGAACAATTATCTTTCGATGACGATTTCAGCCGACGGAAAGAAACTTCTGACGACGCAAAACAATTTTTTTACGAATCTTTGGATGCTTGAAAATGAAGATTTAAGTGTCGAAAAACAAATAACTTTCGGCATTTCAAACCGCGACGGTTACAGCGGAATCGTGCAGTTGCCAAACGGCGAAATAATTTATACTTCAAACGAAAACGAAAGCGGTGCGATTGATATTTGGCGGATAAATCCGGCGAACAATGAACGCCGGCAATTAACGCAAAATGCGGGCAAACGCAACGAAAATCCGTGTATTTCGCCCGACGGGAAATTTATCTATTTTTCTTCAGACCGCACAGGGAAATCGGCAATCTGGCAAATCGGAGAAAACGGTGAAAATCCGAAACCGATAACCTCCGCTGAAAACGCCAATGACACTTTTCCGCAGGTTTCATCAGACGGTTCGTGGCTTTATTTTGTCCGCAAAACAGGGCGAACATCAGCGGTTTTCCGAAAATCGCTTTCGGAAAACTATGAAGAACAGTTGACCGACAGCGGAAAATTATCTCCGGCAAATTTTCTTTCGCTTTCGCCCGACGGAAAATATTTGGGTTTTCAGCATTTAACCGAAAAAATACAATCGGACAATCCACAACAGGTGCATCAAGTCGCCGTCATCGAAACTGCCAATCCGAACAATGTCAAATTTTTTAATCTCGGCGGCAGAATTCCGCAAATTTTCTGGACGACAGACAGCAAATTCTTTGATTTCATCAGTCCGCTTCCTGACTACGATGAAATTCAGCGGAAAAGTTTTTTTGAGGAAACTCCGCCGCAACCGATAAAGAAATTTCCGAAAGAACGCATTTATTTTATTCTGCATTTGCCCAACAATAAAATGTTTATCGCCCGCGGACGACAGCAAAATGATGCGGTTTTGATGACTAATTTTGAATAATCACTTTGCCAATCGAAAATCCAAAACCTAAAATTAAAACTTATGTTTATTGACCGCGCAAAGATAAGAATTAAAGCGGGCGACGGCGGAAACGGCGTAACAGCTTTTCGACGCGAAAAATTCGTGCCTCGCGGAGGTCCGAGCGGCGGCGACGGCGGCGTTGGCGGAAGTGTTTGGTTGGAAGCATCAGAAGGCTTAAATACTTTGCTTCACCTGCGCTACAACCCTGAACACAAAGGCGGACGCGGACGGCACGGCGAAGGCTCAAACCGACACGGCAAGGATGGCGAAGACATTATTGTTCAAGTTCCCGTCGGAACACAGGTTTTCGATGTTGAATCGGGCGACCTCGTTTTCGATTTTACCGAAGCCGGACAGCGTTTTCTGGCGGCAAAAGGTGGTAAAGGCGGTTGGGGAAATCAGCATTTTGCCACACCAACACGCCGTGCGCCGAAGTTTCATTACGCGGGACGACCGGGCGAAGAAAAAGAATTGCAATTAGAGTTGAAATTGATTGCCGATGTCGGACTTGTCGGTTTTCCGAACGCAGGAAAATCAACTCTGATTTCAGTAATTTCCGCCGCCAAACCGAAGATTGCCGATTATCCTTTTACAACCTTAGAGCCAAACTTGGGCGTGGTTGATTTGGGCGATTTTAAGACATTTGTTGTTGCCGACATTCCGGGCTTAATCGAAGGCGCAAGCGAAGGTGCAGGACTTGGCGATAGATTTTTGCGGCACGTCGAACGAACAAAATTAATTTTGCACTTGGTTGATGTTTCTTCAATTTCGGGCAGAAATCCGGTTGAAGATTACGAAATTATCAACCGCGAATTAGCAAATTACGACGAAAATCTGGCGACTCGTCCGCAAATCATTGTTGCTACAAAACTCGATGCTTTGGACGAGCCGGAAAGATTAAAAAGTTTGAAAAAACGTGCGAAAAAAGACGGCAAAGATTTTCTTGAAATATCGGCAGTTACCAATCTCGGCACAAAGGAATTAGTTAATTTTGTGGCGAAAAAATTGGAAGAAATAAAGCAAATCGAAATTGATTTGAGCGAGCGTTTAGAGTCCGCGTTTTAGTGTGCAGACCGCAAATGAAGCAATGCGGTTTCTGCTGTGATCGAAACATTTGAAGTCTATGAGGCGCAACCGGAGACGGCTTTGTTTCGTTTACCGTTACGGCACGTTAAAGCGTGAAATCTGAACATATTACAAATGATTAAAGACCTTTTCGATATGAAAATGAACGACGGTTCGCGGCATTTTGTTGATATGCCGGAAGTCGTGTTTTTTGATGAATTTGCTGACCACGTTGAAGAACTTGACGGCGCGGAAATTACCGAATTTATCACGGACGGCGTGGTTGAAATGTGGCTTGATTTTGAATATCGCGGCGAGAAATTTTCGGTGAACAATCAACTCGGCGATTATTGGTTTTTTGTCGAAAATCCTGATTGCGATGAAGATATTCTGCTCGAAGTCTGCGACCATTTTCGTCAACTTTTAGAGAAATGAATACTAATGAAAAGATAAAAGAAAACTGGTTAAAAACTCGTGCTAAGGGTAAATTTCGACTTATTTTGAGAAGCATTCTGATTTGGGGAGTTGTTGGAACAATTATCTCGCTTCTGTTTGATTATGCCTTTGAATATTTTTATGAAGCCGTCCCAAATTTTCAAAAATTTTCTGAAAGTATCTTTCAGAAAATTTTGATTAGGCTCATTATTTGGTCGCTTGCAGGATTTATTATCGGTTGGCTTTCGTGGAACAAAAATGAGCGGGAATTTTCAAAGGACTTGAAAGAAAAATGAAACGAATTGCATTTTACGGCGGCTCGTTTGACCCGCTTCACGTTGGACATCTTGAGATTGCACGGGCTTTGAGTGAACAATTCGATTTGGACGAATTCATTTTTATTCCCGCTTTTCACGCGCCGCATAAAAAGGACAAAAAACCGACTTCGGCGTTTCATCGGTTTGCGATGATTGCTCTGGCGACAAATGATTTGGTGCAGATTGAAGTTTCCAAAATGGAACTCGAATTGCCCGAAAGACCTTACACGGTTGAAACTTTGACGAGGTTGAAAAATGAATTGTCTGATGCAGAGATTTTTTTCGTGATGGGCGCGGATTCTTGGGCTGATATTTTGACTTGGCGCGAATGGGAAACGGTTTTGATGATGGTAAATATTATTGTTGTAACCCGTCCCGATTATGAAATTTCATTTACGCACGTTACGGACGTGATTCGGGAAAGAATTGTTGATTTGCGGAAGAATTTTAATGCAAAGACGCAAAGACGCAAAAACGCAAAGGATTTAAAGATTTATTTTACAGATAAGGTTTTTGTTAATGTTTCGGCAACGGAAATCAGGCAAAAAATTAAGGAAAATAAAGACGATTGGAAAAAAGATGTGCCGAAAGAGGTTGCAAAATACATCGAAAAATACGAACTTTATAAATGATGGAACACATACAAGAAAAAACTTTACAGCACGAAACGGTTTCTATTGAAATCGAACAAATCTCAACGCCTTTTGCGGAATTAGACGCTGAGGTGAAACTTGCAATTGAATGTGCCGCCGAGAAAAAAGCGTTCGATTTAATCGCGCTTGATTTGCGCGAGGTGGCAACTTTTACGGAATTTTTCGTTATTGCCAGCGCAAGCAATCAACGACAGGCACAGGCGATTACCGATGAAATTCAGGAACAACTTAAAAAACAGCTCAAATCAAAAGCTGTGCGTGTCGAAGGTTATAATTCGGCGGAATGGATTTTGATGGATTACGGCGATTTCATTGTGCATATTTTCGAGCAAAAAGCCCGTGAATTTTACGATTTGGAACGTCTTTGGCGTGATGCGCGAAAGGTCGAAATCCCTGAAAATATTTGAAAACGCTTTTTTATTTGTCGGCAAAATGTGAGATTAATTCATCTTAAATACTCTATCAAGTTTCGGAAAAATCGAGGTTAGGCAATGAAAATTAAACTTTTGTTATTTACGTTATTTGTAACTTTTGGCTTTGCTGAAATTGTTCGGGCGCAGATCGGGCAAACCGTTTCAGGCACGGTTAAAGACCAAAACGGTGCGGTTGTGTCGGGCGCACAAGTTGGTTTGCGCGGCGTGATTTCACGCGCCGTTATTACAGATTCGAGCGGGAATTTTTCGTTTGTAAATATTCCGGTTGGCGATTATGAACTGAAAATCTCAGCAAGCGGATTTTCGGACGAATCACGCAAAATTTCGGTTAATCCGCAAACAAAATCGTTGGAAATCGTGTTGGAAATTGGTTCGCCGACTGTAACGGTTACGGCGGAAATAGGGCAGAGCGTGGAAACAAAAAATGTTCCGCAAGCGATAAATCTTATTGGTGAGCAACAGATTTTGGAACGCGCCAACCCGATTGTCGCGCAAGCCGCACAGGAAGAAGTGGGTGTAAATCTGCAAAGAACTTCGCCGACAATGGGCGGAATTTTTATTCGCGGTTTAGTTGGCACGAAAGTCAATGTTTATGTTGACGGTGTGCGCTACACAACCGGAGCGCAACGCGGTGGTGTCAGCACTTTTTTCAATTTGAACGAACCGACCGTGATGCAGTCAATCGAAATTTTGCGTGGTTCAAACAGCGCACAATATGGTTCGGACGCTCTCGGTGGGACGATTAGTTTTTTGACAAAAAATCCTCTGCTCGGCGACCAAAAATCCGAATTTCACGGCGAATTCAGCACAAATTTTAACTATGCTGACCGTGCTTTCGGCGGTTCGATGCTTTTCAGCTATGGCACGAGCAAACTTGGCGGCTACGTCAATTTTGCGGTGCGGCGCGTTGATAAATTGCGAACAGCGGGCGGCATTGACTCTCATTCGGCGATTACGAGGTTTTTGGGTTTGCCTTCGACGATTTTGTATAATCGTATGCCCGACACGGCTTTTTCGCAATACGGTGGCACGTTTCGCTTGAATTACTCGCCGACAAACGACAGTCAAATTATTTTTAGCTACACGCGAAGTCAGCAAGACGGCGGCAAACGCTTTGACCAACTTCTCGGCGGCGACGGAAATTTGCAAGCGGATTTGAGAAATTTAATGCTCGATTTCGGTTATGTGCGGTTTGTGAAACAAAAGTTTTTCGGTTTTGATTCGGCAAATTTTGCGGTTTCCTACAACACACAACGCGAAGAGCGCGTCAATCAAGGCGGACAAGGCGATCCATTCGGTTTAATTACGCATCAATATGAACGCACAAGTGCATTGGGCGCGAATTTTTTCCTTGATAAAAATTTGCCTTATAGAAATTCTTTGCTTATCGGCGGTGATGTTTATAGCGAAGTCGTAAATTCTCCGGCTTACACATTCAATCCGCGCACGAACGTTTTCACACTTTCGCGTCCTCGTGTTCCTGACGAAACGCGCTATATTTCGAGCGGACTTTATTTGCAAGATGTTTGGCAAGCAATTCCCGACAGATTGAGAATTTCGGGCGCGATTCGTGTTAATTTCGCAAATTATAATGTTCGTGCAATTAACAGTCCGATTGTGAACGGTTTTCGGCTTTGGAACGACGACAAACTTGATTTCAGCGATGTTTCGGGACGCATCGGCGGAGTTTTGCGAATTTACAAAGAATTGCGCGTAGCATTTAATTACAGTCGCGGGTTTCGTGCGCCGAGCATTACCGATTTGGGAACACTCGGTTTGACCGGCGACGGGTTCGAGGTTGATTATACGGCGGCAAAAAATCTCGGCGGAACAATTGGCACTACTGCTGATGCAAACGCGATTTCGACAGGTTTGCCCGTTTCGCGTCAGCGTTCGGAAATTACTGACAATTACGAATTCAGCATTCGCTACGGCAACAAGCGTTTCGATACGGAAGCGACTGCATTTTTGATTGATTTTCGTGATTCGATCACGAAACAAACTTTGATTTTGCCGCAAGGCGCAGTCGGACAATTTTTGGGTGACCAGCGCATCATCAGCCAAAATGCAAACGGCGCGGTTTTCGTTGCTCTTTCGACAAATCCGGTTCTCGTTCGCGCAAATTATTCCGACGCAAGAATCTATGGTTTTGAATACGAAGCTGAAGCGAAAATTACACGCGAATTCAAATTTATAGGCAATTTCACATACATTCGCGCCGAAGATAAATTAACAAAATTGCCACCGAACATCGAAGGCGGAACACCGCCGCCGACCGGATTCTTGAGTTTCAAATACGAACCAATCGGCAAACCTTTCTGGCTCGAATTTTATTCGACGCTTGCCGCCAAACAAGACCGTCTTTCAACTCTGGACTTATCCGACAGACGCACAGGCGCAACACGGACACGGGCGCAAATTCAAAACTTTTTCCGGCGCGGCGCGTGTGTGCAAGGCTTAACAAATAATCCCGATGGTGTTTGCGGAAGTGGTGATGAAACGATTTTGCTGGCAACGGGCGAAACGATTTTGCAAGTCCAAAATCGTGTCCTAGGTGTTGGCGTAAATTCAGCACCTTTGTTCAGATATTTGCCAAGTTACGGCATTGTCAATTTGCGTGGTGGCTTCCGTTTCGGCGAACATTCGAGTATCTTTTGGGCGTTTGAAAATATTTTTGACCGCCCATACCGAAATCCGAGTTGGGGAATTGATGGTGCGGGACGCAGTTTCAGATTTGCATATCGCTATCGTTTTTAAAGTGAAAAAGTGGATAAATGGAAAGATAAAAAAGTTTTGATGATTAGATTATCCAACTTTTTCACTTTTCCACTTTTCCATTTCCACATTTTATGAAATTTAGATTTATCTGGATTGGCAAAACTAAAGACAAAAATTGGCTCGCGCTTCAAAATGAATATCTGGCACGATTAGGACATTTTGTAAAATTTGAAATATCTGAACTAAAAGATTCCGGCAAAGAAATAGAAGGCAAACTAATCTTGGAAAAACTGAATCAAAGTCAATTCGTCTGTTTGATGGACGTGAAGGGACGCTCGATTTCATCACACGATTTAGCCGCAGAGATTGAAAAATGGCAAAATCGCGGGTTGAAAGAAGTGGTTTTTGTCATTGGCGGCGCGGAAGGTGTTGCCTCTGGGGTTGTCGAAAGGGTGAATAATAGTTTATCCTTATCGTTTCTGACACTTACGCACGAAATGGCGCGTGTCGTTTTGTTAGAACAGCTTTATCGAGCATTTACGATTATAAAAGGGTTTCCATACCAAAAATGAGTGAATTGAATTTGAAAGAAATTAAAGAGAATCTGCTCGCCGAGCGTGCGAGTTTAATTGAAAAACTAAAAGGCAACGATCTTTCGGTGGACGATTCGGAAACGCCTGATCCGGTTGATTTAGCTGTCAGAAATTATTCAAAAAACGTAATGTTGGCGGTGTCGGAAAACGAAAGTCGCCAACTCGCTTTAATTGATGAAGCGTTAGTGCGAATTGAAGACGACGAATACGGCGTTTGTCAAAACTGTGAGAAAGACATTGTTCCGAAACGATTAGCGGCGATTCCTTGGGCGCGTTATTGCATTGATTGTCAACAACTTGTTGAGCAAGGTCTTTTAGACGAAGATTAAGAAAATGAGAAATGAGAAATGAGAAATGAGAGTTGAACAAGTTCTCATTTCTAATTTTTCATTTCTCATTTTTACTATGTTTCATAAAATTACCGACACACTTCTCTCTGTAATTTATCCTCAAGCCTGTCAAATTTGCGAAAAATCAGTTGAAATGAAGGCGGACGGCGTAGTTTGTCGGGCGTGTTGGGAAAAAACGCGGGTTTTTTCGGGCGCAGAAACCTTGTGTCATAAATGTTCTTTTTTTCTGCACGGAAACCCGACTGATTACGAAACTTTTTGTCATCAATGCGATGAACATTTTTATGATGCGGCACGCGCTGTCGGGCTTTACGAAAACGCGCTTTCGGCTTCGATTTTGCATTTGAAAGAAGAACCTTTCGTTTCTAAAAATCTGCAAAATTTATTCATTACAGCTTTTGAAAATTCACCGTTTCAAGACACAAATCTAATCGTTCCCGTGCCACTTTCAAAACGCCGTTTTTTTGAACGCGGATTTAATCAAGCAGGTGTGTTAGCGCAAATTTTAGCAAAAAATACGCATATAAATCTTGATGAACAAAGCCTTGTCCGCATTGTTCACACACCGATTCACCGTGCCGCAATGGATAGACAAGCGCGGGAAAAAACCGTTGAAAATGCTTTTGATGTAAAGCGTCAAAAATTGCTTGAAGAAAAGAAAATTTTACTTGTAGATGATGTGTTCACGTCCGGCGCAACTGTTTCAAGTTGTGCGAAAGTTTTAAAGCAGAAAGGCGCGGCGGTTGTTTATGTATTGACGATTGCAAGGGTTTAGAAAGCGAGAAGGGGAGATTGTTGAATATTTGCCGGCGTTTTGATTCTAAAATCTTGATTTTCGCTGATAAAGCCGATAATTATTCAACAATCTCCCCTTCTCGCTTTCCCGCTTTTTAAATTACGGTGCGTCGTAACGCGGCGCGGCTAAATCGCCGTCCAAACCGAATTGTCTGATTAAATTTCCGTTGGTGCTTTGCGAAGCATACCAAACACCGGTTGAAGGACGGAAAACGGCAATATCGTCGCGCCCGTCGCCGTCATAATCGCCAACGGTCGGAACATCACTGCTCACGCCCCATTGCGTCGCCAAAAATCCGCTCGTGCTTCTTAGGGCATACCAAACGCCGGTTGAAGGACGGAAAACTGCTTGGTCGGTTTTGCCGTCGCCGTCAAAATCGCCCGGTGTCGGAATGTCTTCAGCCAAACCGAAATTTACGGCATTAAACGAATTATTGACACTGTTCAAACGATACCAGACACCGTTTGACGGACGGAAAACCGCGATGTCATATTTGCCGTCTGCATCGTAGTCAGCCGCGACAGGTTTATCTCCGTTTGTGCCGAATGGAACGGCTAAGAAATTATTCGGATTTGTCGTGCGGCGAATCCACCAAGTTCCGGTCGAAGGACGAAAAACCGCAATATCGGCGCGTGCGTCGCCGTCAAAATCGCCCTGCGCGGGAATATCGTCTGCCGCCCCGAAAGGAACTATGCTGACAGTATTATTACTGCTGTTATACGCATACCAAACATTGGTTGACGGACGAAAGACGGCAATGTCCGAAATATTATCGCCATCGTAATCTTCCGGCACGGGTTGGTCGCCGTTCGAACCAAATTGCTGAATTCTGACCGAATTATTCGAACTGTTATACGAATACCAAATACCCGTCGAAGGACGAAAAACAGCGGTGTCGGTTTTAAAGTCGCCGTCGAAGTCGCTTGAAGCACGGGCGCGGACGATTTTTTCAACCGTGCCGCTGGTTAAGCCGGTCATATAAACTTCGCCATCATCATCTTCGCCAAATGACGAAGTAAGACGCGGTGTGTCGAGCAAGGCAGTCGTGTTTGAGGCATTTATGAAAATTTCGCCGGTGCAGTAATCGGCATAAATATAAGTTCCGTTGACAAAAGTGTTCTGCGTTCCGCGATAAATCACGCCGCCCGTAACCGAACATCTCGCGCCGGCGTTCGCATATGTATAAAGCGGTGCGGTGTAATTTGCCGGAGTGCAAAGCGTCGGGTCTAATCCGGTGCAGGAATTTCCTTCATAAACGCGCCAGCCGTAATTTCCGCCGAGTGTAATAATGTCAACTTCCTCAACCGCATCTTGTCCGACATCGCCCAAATAAAGTTGATTTGTGCCGCCGCGGTCAAACGAAAAACGCCACGGATTTCTCAAGCCGATAGCATAAATTTCATCCGCGCCGGGTGTTGCGCCCGCGTAAGGATTTGTCGGCGGAATCGTGTAAGCCGGATTGGGCGCAGGATCAGCCGTGCTGGGCGTGATGCGGAGCATTTTGCCCAAAAGTTCGTTGATATTTTGCGAACGGTTGCCCGGATCGTTTGCCGAACCGCCGTCGCCCATTCCGATATAAAGATTATTGTCGGGACCGAAAGCAATCATTCCGCCGTTGTGATTTGAAAACGGTTGCGGAATGGTTAATAAAGTTACTCCGCTGGTCGGATCGCCGACGGTGTTATTGTTGATGGCTTTATAACGAGCAACGATGGTTGCTCCATCTGATTCGCGTGTATAATTGACGAAGAAAAAACTGTTCGTCGCAAACTGCGGGTGAAATGCCAAACCTAAAAGTCCGCGTTCATTACCCGTCGAACTGACCACACCCGTAAGATTCATAAAATCCGTCGTCGTATTTGCGCCCGGCTGAACGACTTTGATAATGCCACGTTGTTGAACGATAAAAAGCCGTTTTGTGCCGTCTTTTGAACTCGTAATCTGAACCGGCAGACTCAAACCCGTCAAAAACGGTTGCATCCGAATCGTCAAAGGCGCAGGAACGCCCTGCGCCAAAACTCCCGAAATCGTCATCAGAACGATTAAAAATAACCCAATCCCAAACCCAAATTTTTTCATACAATCTTGACTCCAAATAAAAATTCTACTGCGGCTTCTTTCCCGCTCCCAACTTTTCCAAATCTTCCTTTGCTCCATCCGCCGAACGCGAGCGCGAACATCTTCCGACTCTTAATTCGCCTTCGGAATCGGCGTTGGCATAAATCAAATATCGTTCACCGGTCTTAAAATTCGCCTGATAGCGCATTGTTTCATAAACACCGATAACGATTTTCTTTTTGTTTGCGCCTTTCCAATATTTTTCGACCTCAAACTCGAAATACCGGACATCGCCCCGCTTTTCCTCGCTCAAAACCTTGCCGACAAAAACCGCTTTGGCATAATCGTAGGCTTCGTCAAACGTAAAAACGCGGCACTTTGCCGATTCGTTTTCCGCAATTACGGTTTTAGACGAAAACGCACCAAACAAAGCCGACAAAACCACCATCGCAAAAATAAGTTTTAGATATTTCATTTTGTAAAATCCTTAAATCGAAAAAGCAAGGGGCGTGTTTAATACATTTTAACGGCTTGCAGAGGAAAAAAGCAAGAATATAGTTGAATTAGCCTTGCGAAAAATGCAGAAACACTCACGAAGCAAGTATGCGTTTTTTTTCACGCTTACTTCGTGCGCGTTTCCACAAAAAATGCAGAAACACTCACGAAATTAAGTGTGCGTTTTTTTACTTCGTGCGTATTTCCGCAATTCTATTCGCAAAAGGTTATAGATGATGTTCATCTTGTTGGCTTTGCAAGAACTCTACTCGCAAGCTAAAAACACGCCGACTCTGTCAATTGCCCAGCTGATTCTATTGATTGCCCACTTGATTCTATTGATTGCCCACTTGATTCTGCTCATTGCACGGCTGATTCTGCTCATTGCACAGCCGATTTTGTTAATTGCACGCCCGATTCTGCCGATTGCACAACCGATTTTGTTGATTGCACAACCGATTTTGTTGATTGCACAACCG
>CAZJQP010000076.1:0-25590 GCA_964548225.1 uncultured Blastocatellaceae bacterium
GCTGGTCTGTATAATTATGCACTTAATCATTAACTTTCTTTTGCAAGAGGTCTAATAACATTTTTCTTAAATTTATAGAAAAATGTGTTTCATTCGTGAAACACGATTTCACAAACGCTTTCTTTTGTGCTACACTTCAAAGTGTCTTCGGATAAAACTAACACAAAGGAAGAGAAAAAAATGGCTGGAGAAGCAACAAAAATGGTAACGGAAGCAAAAGGCAAGGCAATCGAATCAGCACTTGCAAATATTGAAAAAAAATTCGGTAAAGGCTCAATTATGCGGCTCGGCGAACGCCCGGCTGAAGAAATCGGCGCAATTTCGACAAATTGCTTAAGTTTGGACGCAGCAATTGGTGTTGGCGGTTTTCCGCGTGGACGTATCATCGAAGTTTATGGTCCTGAAAGTTCGGGCAAAACGACGCTTGCCCTGCAAGTTGTCGCACAAGCGCAAAAAGCCGGTGGAGTTGCCGCATATATTGACGCAGAACACGCAATGGACCCGGAATATGCTGAAAAACTCGGCGTAGTTATTGATGATTTGCTAATTTCACAGCCTGATTCCGGCGAACAGGCGTTAGATATTGCCGAAACTCTCGTGCGTTCGGCTTCGATTGATGTCATAGTCATTGATTCGGTCGCCGCGCTCGTTCCTCGCGCTGAAATTGATGGCGAAATGGGCGATTCACATATGGGATTGCAAGCGCGATTGATGTCGCAAGCCTTGAGAAAATTAACCAGCGCGATTTCAAGCACGAACACTTGTTTTATCTTCATTAACCAGCTGCGCGATAAGATAGGCGTAATGTTCGGCTCGCCGGAAACAACAACGGGCGGTAAGGCTTTGAAGTTTTATGCTTCAGTCAGAATTGACATTCGTCGCATTGGCGCGATTAAAGACGGCGACAGAATGGTCGGTAATCGAACCAGAGTTAAAGTCGTGAAAAATAAAGTTGCACCACCGTTTCACGAATGCGAATTCGACATAATGTATGGCGAAGGAATCTCAAAAGAAGGTGATTTACTCGATTTGGCAGTGAGAGAAAATATTGTTGAAAAGAGCGGTGCGTGGTTTTCATATTCAGGCGAACGGCTCGGACAAGGACGCGAAAATGTCAAAAATATGCTCAAAGAAAACCGTGAAATGTTCGGGCGTATTGAAAACGATGTAAAAATCAGACTCGGTTTAAGCAAAGCGGACGAAGAATAAATAAAGAAGTAAAAAGGCAAAAATAAAAAAGCGTCCTTCGTAAATTAAATTTAATTCACGAAGGACGCTTTTTTACTTCTTACTTCTTATTTACCATCGGCGTTTTGTCCGAATCGGTCATTGATTGACGTAAATTGACATTGCCGTTCATCATATTGCTCTGCATTTGTTTCAGAGTTTTTTCGTCGGGAATTCCGGGCGTAGGCGTTCCTTTCGGATTCGGTTTAATGTTGACATTTCGCGGATCGGGAATGCCCGGAGTGGGTGTTCCGTTAGGATTCGGTGCAACATTGATATTCTGCGGGTCAATGCCCGGAACGGAATTGCCGTTACTGACAATTTGTTTGTTTGAAAATTCAGGCGGAATATTCGTCTGATTGGAAATGTTCGAATTCGACGAACTCGAACAAGCAAAACTCATCACGCAAAGAGCGCAAATTAAAATAAAAAACGTAATTTTTGACATAAAAACACTAAAACCTCTTAATAAAAATTAAATTAAAAAATAAACTTTGCCGGCTTGAAAACTGCATCTCAAAAAAAACAGCGACTGCATCCAAAACGAAACTGACAGGTGTCAAACAAAAATCATAAGGTCTGGAGCTAATTTTGATAGTAACAACTACTAGAAATTGATTATAAACTTAAACCCTTTCATGTCAAAAAAAATTTTGATCTTTCGGCAAATTTCACTTGATTTGAGCGTTTTTTGTGTTTCGATTTGACATCGAAAAACTGTTTATTTACACTAAAAAATTCGCGCAGATGAAAATCAGCACGAAACGGCTTGGTAGCTCAGTTGGTAGAGCAGCGGACTGAAAATCCGCGTGTCGGCAGTTCGATTCTGTCCCAAGCCACCAATGTTTTCAATAACTTAGGGCATCTGCGAAGATGCCCTTTTTGCTTTTGGTGCGTCATTGGTGCGTCTGCTTCTCAAATTACGTCTGATTTCTTAAAAATCATTGCTTCTCAGCGATCGGATGTGCTTTGTTGCATATTCGGTAAAACGTGAGAATAACCATCGAGCGTTAGAGTTATTCCGGCGTGTCCAAGCCTTTCCGAAACGATTTTTGGATTTATGCTTTTTAGTTAGTTTTCTTTATTTTGGGTCGAGTGGTTCTTGGAATCATTAAAATTTATATTTTCAACGACTGATTCGTAATCTTTGGTTTATTTATCTAAATGAGCCGCGATTACTGCTTGCCCAAGTGCCAGTCCGCCGTCATTCGGAGGAACTTGGCGATGTATTAAAATCTCAAAATCATATTGCTGTAACCGATTTAAAGAGGCTTTAAGCAGTGCCACGTTTTGAAAACATCCGCCGCTGAGAGCAATTTTATTCAAATTCAAACTCTTTCGATACTTCAAACTTAGTTTTAAAATTAAATTAGCAACGGCGTTGTGAAATTTGGCGGATATAATTGATCTATGAACATCTGCCCGAACATCTTTGACCACTTCGCGCAACAGATTTCGATAATCAATCTCGTTTTCCCATAGCTCAAACTCGTAAGTATCGCTTATATTTTCCTCTAAAACTGCTTCAAATTCTATTGCCGCTTGGGCTTCGTAAGTAGCTTTGTGGCGTATATTCGCAATCGAAGCGATTGCATCAAAAAGTCTGCCGAAACTGCTTGTTTGAACAACATTCAAATTATTTTCCAATTGCCTCCATAAAATTTTTTGCTCGGTTTCCGAACAAAATGAAACACAATCTAAATCGGCTGACCACTCGATTCCGGCTTCTCTTAAAAGCGACAATGCCAATCGGAAAACATTTTTCACCGAAACATCACTGCCAGCCAAAGGAAAATACCGCAAATGCGTGAGCCGTTCAAAATTCGTATAATCTCCAAACAAAACTTCCCCGCCCCAGATTTTACCGTCAAAACCAAAACCTGTTCCGTCAAACGCAAAGCCGATAACTTTTTCGTCCATTACGCCGTTTTCCGCCATTACTGAGGCAATATGCGCGTGATGATGCTGAACACCGACAAGTTTTACATTCTCAGCCGCATTTGCTTTTGCCCAATTTGATGAAAGATAATTCGGATGCAAATCATAAACGACTATTTCCGGCTCAACTCGAAAAGTTTTCTTCAAACCGTCAACCGATAATTCAAACGCACGCAGGGTTTCCAGATTTTCCATATCGCCAATATGCTGCGACATAAAAGCAAAATTGTCTTTGGTCAAGCAAAATGTCGCCTTTAATTCACCGCCTACTGCCAAAATCTGCGGAACTTTGAACGGTAATTCAACCGGAAACGGAGCATAACCACGCGACCTGCGGTAAGGTAAAAGGTAAAAGGTAAAAGGTAAAATCTCTTTTAGCGTGTCGTTTTGTTTTTCAGGTTCTAAGTTCCAGACACGCACAATGCTGTCATCGCATTGAACAGCAATTTCTCTATCGTGAAGCAGAAAAGCATCGGCAAGATGTGAAAGTTTTTCTAAGGCTTCGTCGTTATCTTTGACAATCGGTTCGTTTGAATAATTTCCGCTTGTCATTACCAAAATCTCTAAACTCTCTGAAAACAACAAGTAATGAAGCGGAGAATACGGCAACATAACACCAAGAAATTGATTATTAGGAGCAATTTGTTCGCTTAATGCAGAAACCTGCATATTAGTAAGAGCGGATCGTTCTGACAAATCAGACACATTTATTTCGTGCGTTCTTCCGCAGTTTTTCTTTTTCAACAAAACAATCGGACGCTCTTTACTCGTTAAAACTTCTGTTTCGGCATCGTTAATCTCAACAAACTTTTTCGCCGTTTCCAAATCTTTGCACATCACGGCAAAAGGCTTATCAACCCTGCCTTTTCTAGTCCGCAAAGTTTTAACGGCTTTTTCATTTTTTGCATCACACGCTAAATGAAAGCCGCCAATTCCTTTAATCGCAACAATATGATCACTTAATAAGCTCCGCCTGACCTGCTCAATTCCATCAGTTTTCGTTTCCTCTTGGCTCTGCGTCGTCGCGTCGTAAAAAAATAATTTCGGTCCACAATCAGGGCAAGCATTTGGTTGGGCGTGAAAGCGTCGGTCAAGTGGATTTTCGTATTCATTCTGACAAGAACCGCACATTTGAAAACCACTCATCGTAGTTTTCGGGCGATCATAAGGAATATCCTGAATAATGGTAAAACGAGGTCCGCAATTGGTGCAATTGATAAAAGGATAATGAAAACGGCGGTCATTTTCGTTGAATAATTCTCGCAAACAGTCCTTGCAAAGGCTTACATCAGGCGAAATGAGAGTGTTTTGAGTGTTATCAACTTCGCTTTCAACAATCCGAAAACCTTTTTCACCGGTTGGAACAATTTCTTTGACTTCGACGGCAGTAATATGTGCAAGTTGCGGAGAATTTATGCCTAAAGCGTCTTGAAAGTTATTCAAATTAGCCGCTAAACCTTCAACTTCGACAAAGACTCCGCGGCTGTCATTTCCGACAAAACCACTCAGATTAAATCTTTGAGCGTAGCCATAAACAAACGGACGAAAACCAACCCCTTGCACTGCACCTGAAATTCTAAAACGCAATCTTTGTAAAGGAGAATTTTCTTTTTCTGTCGAATTCATTTCGGAATTGTCTTAATCAGCAAATTCTTGGAAGTTGTTCGCCTAATTGTAAATCAACCACACGGGTTGAACCAAAAGCAGTTTTGGCAACCAACATTTTCGGATGCTCGGCAACGACTTCGCCGATAATGACAGATTTTTGTCCAAACTCATTCTGTTGCATTTTTTCTAAAACTTCTTCGGCGTGTTCTTTCGGCAAAATCGCTAAAAGTTTGCCTTCATTGGCAACATAAAACGGGTCAAGCCCAAGCATTTCACAAGCACCGCGAACAATATTTGGCACAGTAATTTTCTCTTCATAAATTCTAATTCCGACATTTGAAGACCTAGCAATTTCGTTCAAACTCGAAGCAATTCCGCCGCGAGTCGGATCGCGTAAAACGTGAATTTCTTTGGTTACGGACAAAATATCGTCAACTAAAAAATTTAGGTTCGCACAATCGGATTCAATCGGAGCATCAAAATCCAAGCCTTCGCGTTCGGACATTATCGCAATCCCGTGCAAACCGATTTCGCCCGATAAAATCACGACATCTCCAACATTTGCAAGGTTTGGGGCGATATTTACATCATTCGGAATGACACCGATTCCGCTTGTATTGATAAAAACTCCGTCGCCTTTTCCGCGTTCGACTACTTTTGTATCGCCCGTAACGATTCGGACATTTGCACGTTTAGCCATTTCGCCCATCGTGTTAGCGATTTGTGCTAATTTCTCGACTTCAAAACCTTCTTCAATGATAAACCCGCAACTCAAAAACAGAGGTTTCGCCCCGCTCATTGCGACATCGTTGATTGTTCCGCAAACCGCCAGATGTCCGATGTTTCCGCCGCGAAAAAAGAGCGGTTGAACGACAAATGAATCGGTTGAAAAGGCAAGCCGTTCGCCATCTTTGATTAAATCGGCAACGTCTAACTGTGCAGAATCACTGAGTTTATCGAGTTCGCCGTTATGAAACGCCGGCAAAAAAAGATTTTCGACCAATTCATTCGACAATTTCCCGCCGCCGCCGTGTCCGAGAACAATTTTCGGATAATCACGAAGCGGAAGCGGACAAGTCCAAGTTGTAAAATCTAAATCGTTCATAAATTGAAAATATTCTAAGAATAATAGGTTAGTAAAAACTATTCGCTTCTAAAGTAATTTACTCGAAATTCAAACCATTTTTCCATATATGAAAAGTCGCCAGCATCTTTACAATCAAGAATATGCTCCAAGGCTTTTTTTGAATCTTTATCCTTTTTTGAATTTAAATGTTCGATTGTTCTTTCTAAACCTGCTCCAATTAAAAATTGAATATCGAATGCACAATAAGTATCAAAGTCTATATTTTTAGCTTTCCATAAAATATTTACATCATTAACATCTCCGATTTCATAAAGAAAAAGACTGCACCAGTAAATACTCTCAAAATATTCATCGTCTTCATTTTCATCATCTTTTGCTCGATAAATCATTTCTTCTTTGAGTAATTCGAGGAGTAATAAATGATATTCGTTCTGAAAATTCAAATCTATTTCTTTATACAGATTTGCACGAAATGAAGCAGTTTGAATCATTTCTTTCATTTCAGATGACAACGTATTTTGGTTGTTTAAATATTTTTCTAAAAATTTGATAGCATTCATCTATTGTTAAACTATCTCATTTCGCTGTTGCCGTAAATCTACCATAATTATAATAAGCCGCACACGCTCCTTCGCTGGAAACCATTGTTGCTCCAAGCGGTTTGCGGGGCGTGCATTCTTTGCCGAAAGCGGGGCATTGGTGCGGTTTGATGTTGCCTTGTAAAACTTCGCCGCTTTTGCACAATGGCGATTCAACTGTTTTAATATCAACAACTTGGAATTTGTATTCGGCATCGTAATCGCGGTATTTTTCTGAAAGACTCCAACCGCTTTTCGGAATTACGCCGATTCCACGCCACGCCCGATCTGTTGTTTCAAAAACGTCTTCGAGCATCGTTTGGGCGGCTTTGTTGCCTTCTAAATTGACGACTCTTTGATAAGCGTTTTCAACTTCGGAAGTTCCTTTTTCGAGTTGTTGAACGACACGCCGAATCCCTTCCAAAACGTCCAACGGCTCAAATCCGGTGACGACAATCGGAATTTTGTATTTTTCAACCAACGGCGGATATTCCGAAAATCCCATCACCGAACAAACGTGACCGGCGGCAAGAAAACCTTGCACCCGATTAGTCGGCGATTCCATAATCGCGGCAATCGCCGGCGGGACGAGAACGTGTGAAACCAACATCGAAAAATTCTTTAGATTCTGCTGTTTAGCCACAAAAACCGCCATCGCGTTGGCAGGCGCAGTCGTTTCAAACCCGACTCCGAAAAAAACGACTTCCTTTTCGGGATTCTCAGCCGCAAGTTTAACTGCATCGAGCGGCGAATAAACCGTGCGGATGTCGCCGCCTTCGCTTTTTATGCGAAACAAATCTTTTTCCGAACCCGGCACTCGCAACATATCGCCAAACGAGCAAAAAATTACATTCTGTTTTTCGGCAATCGCCAACGCTTTATCTATTAGTTCCAACGGAGTTACGCAAACAGGACAACCCGGACCGTGAATCAGTTCGATTTTGTCAGGCAAAAGTTGGTCAATCCCGTTGCGAATAATTGAATGAGTCTGCCCACCGCAAACTTCCATAATCGCCCAGTTCCGAGTCGTTATTGAAGCAATTTCGTTAAAAAGTTTTTTGGCTAATTCGGGATCGCGGAATTCTTGTTGATACTTCATACATTTATCATTTATCAGTGAACATTTATCATTTATCATTTATCATTTCGCCCTTATCAATCAAAACTGTCGCACTTAACAACTACTATTGATAAATGTTTAATGATGAATGTTAAATGTCGAATGTTATTTCGCCGTTTCAAACGAATAATTTGTCTGCTCTTCGTTGGCGTTCAATTCTTCTTCCAAAATGCCCATATCGCGGAAAACCTGCAAAGTTTCCAACGCCGATTTTTCGTCAATCTTGGAAATCGCAAAGCCAACGTGAACAATCGTGTAATCGCCAACCTCAATATCAGGCAAATACGCCAGACAAACTTCTTTTGTAATGCCATCAAAATTGACTTTGCCCATTTTTGTTACACCGTTATTGAAAACGGATTCAACTCTACCCGGAACTGCTAAACACATAATTTTCTCCAAAAAAACAATTTCAAGTTATTTTTGATACTTCTCCGATTTCCCAAATCATAATACGATTATTTCCAGAATCGGCGATGACTAATTTGTTATTATGCAGATGAATTCCGTAAACCCAACAAAGCGTGTCACGATCAACCATTTTCCAACGATTTTCGCCGTTTTCCTCAAAATTGGTTTGTCCTATAACAAAATCAGCCGCTTGATAAAAACCGTTCTTCGGTAATCTATCCCAAAATAACACACGATTATTCGCTGTATCTGCAACGGCGATCACATTATTATCAACCGAAAGCGAATACGGAAAACGCAGACGCGAGGCACCTTGCTTAATATAGGGAAACTCGCCATTTTTCTCAAAATTTTCTTGTCCAAGCACGATTTCGGCATCTCTATCCGAATCAAGCGTTCCGTTCCAACCCAAAACCCGATGATTTCCCGCATCAGCAAAGTAAATTATTTCATCATTTCCCGCAATGTCGTGAATCCAGCGGAAAGATTTTGCGTCAACTTTTTGCTCCAATCCGCGATTTTCAAGATTGGTTTCAAAATCGTTTTGTCCGATGACAAAATCGGCTTCTCTGTTCGATTCGGGAATTCCGTAAAAACCCAAAACTCGACGATTTCCCGTGTCGGCTATGTAGAAAATTCCGTTGATATAATTGAACCCGTAACACCAATAAAGCGTTTCAGCAGAACATTTACCGCCACGATTTTCAGTAATTTCCGTTAGATTTTTTTGACCGATAGCGTAATCAGGCTTTTGAAAATTTTCGGTCGGAATTTCATTCCAAACTAAAATTCGGTGATGCCACGAATCGGCGACAAATAGTTTATCTTCAATAATTTTTACGCCTGTCGGCAGATGCAAACCACGCTCGACCGATTTTCCGTTGGCGTTTGCTCCTTCGGTTTCAAAATCGGGTTGCCCAAGCACAATGTCGGCGGGCGTTTGGTCATTTTCGGGAATGCCTTTCCAAATCATTACTCGATGATTTCCCGAATCTGCCGCAACCAAATAATCATCGTTCATAAAAACGCCGCGAGGTGCATAAAGCGTTGACGGAGTTGGTTTTGCATCGGGCAAAGCAATCCCGAACGGAGATTTTGCACCCAACCAAACAAGCGGATTTGCGATTTTAGATTGCGGATTTTGGATTGGTTGCAGAGTTTCGCTTGATTGTTTTCTCAAACTAACTCGTTTCATCACAACTTCTTGCATATTGATAAATGATAACTGATAGCTGTTTAGCTTGGTCGAACCCAAATTTTCCCACCTTCAATTCTAAGCGGAAAACTTTCGAGTTGAGCCGCCGGAGCAGTCAGACATTCGCCCGAAGTTGCGTCAAATTTGAAGCCGTGCCACGGGCAAGTCAACATATTTTCTTCGGCTTCCAACATTCCGCCATCGAGCGGCAAACCTTGGTGCGGACATTCGTTGCGATACGCACTTAAACGATTGTCAACATTGATGATAAGAATATTTTCCTTGTCTGTTTTGAAGCATTTCATTTTACCGTTTGGCACGTCTTCAGTTGTCAAAGTTTCTATCCAACCTTTTGTTTTTGAAGATTTCAGCGACTCAATTTGAATCAAACTCGGACTCGGTTCATTCGGCAAAACTTCGACGCTTTTGACTTCGGCAATGTTATTGATTAACGCTTCTTCAACGCCTTCACGCAAGGTTACAGCCGATTGCGAACAGCCGTTGCACGAACCCAAAAGACGAACGTAAACTACTGAATCTTCATAACTTACATATTCAACATCGCCGCCGTGCGATTGCATATACGGGCGAACTGCGTCCAAAACTTGCGTAATTCGTAAATTGATATTCGGCTTGACGATACCGTGTAACTGTAACAAAGCATAGACACTTGGCTCGTCAATCAGTTCAAATAAAAGCTCTTTTCCGCGTTCATCAGCTTTTAGTTTTTGGACAATTTTGGTCAAAGCGATTTTGTGAAAATCTTCAATCGCAGTCTTTAAACCCAAAGCGTGCATTTTTGCGTTTTCGTCCGTCAATGACTCGACATTTTTCAACGCTTTATCAATTTTCTCAGCGATTTGTTCAAAATCTTCTGTTTGCAATTTCGTTAATTGTTCCGATTGTGTCGCTGCTGTTTGCATAATTTTTGAATTTTGCACCCTTACTAACGTGCGGGTTTCCGCCTTTAAGCACCTATCCCAATTGATTGTTCCAAAGACTCAATTGTTTTTATATAAAGCAAATCACCAAATGCTTGTTTTGCCATAGTTTGCAAGACTTGTTCGATTTTTCCGTTTCCGCTAAATTCTATATTTCGTCTTTCCAAAGCCGATAAAATAAAGACTGCTCCGGCGGTGTTGTTTAGCAAAAAATCGTCAAAAATCGCTTCGACAAATTGATCGAGCCAAACGCCGTCCGCATTCCGATTTTCTTTTAATTTAGCGTGGGCATTATCTTGACCTTCGCAACGCTGAACGATTCTTTCTGCGAATCTTTCGGCGGAAGTCAGAAGCAAAAAATCGAATTGTTGTTTTTGATAAAGTTCCATAATCAATTCGTTGCAGCAGTCGTTTTATTCGCTTCAATTTCGTCTAAAATTTCTTTAATTGAACTAGCTGAATCCGTATCGCCAATCTGATTAAATATATTCATTGCTTCATTTAGCTTCGGCAAAGCGTGTTCAAAAATTCCTAAATGAGCAAGTGCGTTTCCTTGATTTGCCAAAAGTCTGGCGTAGCCGATTGGATTTTCGGTCGGTCGGCGAACTTCCAAAATTTCCTCGTAAATTCGGACTGATTCTTCCAGATTTTCCTGAACGTGCGAAGTCGGTGCGTATTGCAAAGCGTTGGCTAAATTTAGCTGTGTGCTTGCCCAAAGTTCGGGGTGCGTTTCGCGTTGATAAACTTTCAGAGCTTCTCTAAGTGCTTGTATTGCAATAGCTACGCGGAGTTGGTCGCTGGCTTCAATGGTCGGAATCGAAAGATAAGCGAGTGCCAAATTGTTTTGTGCAAACGCAAATTCTTCGGGAAATTGTTCGCGGGTGAAAAATTTCAAAGCCTCTTGATAACATTTGACCGCTTCGAGCAAAGCACCTCGATTTCCGCCCGACATTTCTTGGTAACAAATGCCCAAATTCATATTCAGCGACGCTTTATTTGATTCAAGTTCGCTTTTTTTCAAAGTGTCGAGAGCCGTTTTATAAGTTTGAATAACATCTGCATTTGCTCCCAAAAATTGATGTTTGATTTCCGCCAAACTCGTCAAAACTTGTCCGTAAAGTATTGGTGAAACAGGTTTTGCAGTTTCAGCGGCTTCAGCCAAAAGATTTATCGCCGATTCAATTTCACGAAGCTCTATCTTGTGCGAAGCCTGCACCATCAAAACAAATGCGAGCAATTCACCCTCCAAATCTTCAGCCGTTGGCGGTTCGGGAATGTAGTTTAATGTGAACGCTGCAACATCAAGAAGTTTTCTGTAATCGCCTGTAAGTTCTTCTGTTAATTGATGATAAAGATCGGGCGAAGTGTTCAAAATAAAACGATTAAACTTTGTTTCCGGCAATTCATCGGTCAATTCGGCTAAGGCTTTTTCCTGTTCGCCTTCAATCGCAAACTTAAAAAACGAATCTTCTTTCGGAAAAATTCCTTGCAAAGCATTTTGATAATCAGCCGAATCTCGCCAACTTTCCGGCAAAAGTAGAAAATTCGCAGGCATTGGGAAAATTCCGATTGGTTGTGGTCTAAGCATAAATTCTATTTAATTTCTGTTGAAAATACGTTCTCTTTTTCCGCTGTTCGTTTAATCCATTTGGCGGCAATTTCGGCTAAACTCTTTTTGAAATAAGCATTTATCCGATGTTTGACTGAACTTTCCGAATCGCCGATTTCGACATACAAAACCCATTGACCTTTTTCGTAGATGATTTTGGTCGCCACGAATTTTTCTTCAATAATTTTGTTTTGGTCGTCATTCATTTTTCAATCCGATTCGCAAAGCTACATTTTCCCCGTCCCAAAATGCCTCAAATGTTCCGCTTTGCCAATTTGCGGGCAAAACTTCGTGAATCAAAACGCTGCGGTCGCCTTTTGCATTGCGTTGTTTAAGCAAAAATCCGCCGGCGTTTGCATTATGGATCGGCAAAATCCAAAGTTCGGGTTCGCGTAAAATTGCGACGCAGACATCTTCCACAAAATATTCTGTCGCAACGGTTTGCGGTAATATCAAATAACCTTGATTGGTAATTTCAAGCTGAAATTGCGACATTTTTTTCAACTTCGAGCCGTAATTCTTCAATCAATTTAACGGCTAATTTCTCCATCGTTTCTTTAATTTTCGGACTCAAAACTTCGCCGAATTCAAAATTCTCGCCTTCGATCAAATAAACCATAATATCGGTTGGATATTCATCTTTCAAAAGCCAGCGTCCAAAAGCTAAAGCATTGTCCCAACGAAAGTTATGCGTATGAATATCGGTCAGCGGCGGCAGATTTTCGAGTTCTTCGCCCGGAACTTTGAAAACCGTTCCAACTTCTTCGCCCGTTTTGCAAGCGTCAATGATAATGACTTTATCTTTACCACGCATCTGAAATGCGACATCCATTCCCGCCGTTCCCCCATCAGCACAAAAAACGCCGTCGGGCAAACCAAGTTCCCACAGACGGCGTATCATAACCGGTCCAACGGAATCATCCCCTCGTAATAAATTTCCGCAACCGATTATCAGAATTTGTTTATTTTCTTGCATTTAAAGCTAGGCTGAAAAGGATTTGCGACCGAAAAATAACACAATCCAATCGCAAATCCAAAATCCAAAATCCAAAATCAAACTACATTCCACCCATTTTGAATTTCGAGAGTTGTTTGCCCGTTTTGCCGTCGTAGGCGTGGACGGTGCAAACCAAACAAGAATCGAAACTTCGGGCGACGTGACCGAGTTCAACCGGGTCTTCCACGTCAACAATCGGCGTTCCCAAAAACGCTTTTTCGATTGGTCCGTGCGTGCCTTTGCCGTCTTTCGGTCCGATATTCCAAGCGGTTGGCGTAACTACTTGATAATTTTCGATTTTGCCGTTTTCGATGACAATCCAATCCGATAAAGCACCGCGAGCCGCTTCGGTTGAGCCGAAACCTTTGCCTGATTCGTGTTCGACTGGTTTAATGTAAAAACGGTCGTGCAAATCAACTTGTTTGAGCCAATTCATCACCCACTTGAAGTATTTCGGACCTTCGTGAACTCGTGCAAGCTGGCGTGTGAAAACGCTCGGACCGAGTTTGTTGATAACGTCCAACATCAACGGATCGCTGTCGGCGTGGCTGCCCGCATTTGGTTTTGCCGCCATAATCTGACGCGAAAGCGGACCTGCTTCGAGCGGAATAAATCCTTGTCCCGGAACATCATAACGAGGCGATTTAGCAAACGAATATTTGTCTTGTTTCTTGCCGTCAAGCGGATCAATCGGCTCAGTTCTACCTTCCCACGGATGCAGCAAACCGTAATCTTTGAAGAAAGAACTCGCCGTATCTTCTTTGACTCGCAAATGATCAAAATCGTGGAATTGCCCGTTAGAATAAATGCCCGAACGCGAAATTAGAGCGTCGTTTCGTCCATCAATGGTCGGTTTTTGATAAAGTTCAGGATCAAAATAAGTTCCCGTTGAAAGAAAATTCCCAACGCCAACACCATATTTATCCAAACCAATTTCCATCGAATATCTAATAAAAAACGCACAATCGGAATTATGTTGACTTTCGTTTTCATCGCACCACGCCAAAATATCTTCCCAAGTTTTATTTTCGAGCCAACGGTCAACCGAACAACCGAGCCATTTTTTCTCAAGCCATTCGTCTTTCCAATACTCCAAAATCGCGGTTGAACGAGTAATATCCGACAAAGTTGGTCCGCACATTACGCCGCCCGGAATCATAAAACTCGAATGTGGCCACTGTCCGCCGAACAAAGCATAAACTTCGACAGGTTTGTTTGATAAAGTAACCCCTGCTTCGTAACTTGTTCCAACGAAAGGAGCAAAGCGTCGAACGGCTTCATCGTAACCTTTTGCGTTAGCGTAATTTTTATTAACAAAATCAATCGCAAAAATTGCGTAAAAATATCTTGGAATTGATTGCAGAGTTTCGCACGCTTGAGCAATGTTGCGAATCAAAGTTGCGTTGTGCGGAACTTCGGTTGCCCAAGCGGTATCGAGTGCGTAAACCGATTTATACAAATGACTTCCGCCGCAAATTCCGCAAATTCGGGGCGTAACGATCAAACCTGCTTGCGGGTCTTTTCCTTTCAAAATAATTTCAAAACCGCGAAACATTGTGGCTTCCGTCCAAGCGTCCGTAACCACGCCGTCTTCGATTTTGACACGCACATCCAAATCGCCCTCAACTCGTCCGAGCGGCGAAACGTGCAAATCAATCGCATTTCCTGTTGCTGTAGCTGTAACTGACATAAAAAATTTTCTCCTTAAACAACAAACATATCTTCTTTCGACCATTTTGGAGCAGCTACGCGAGCAACTGCCGCAAGTGCCGAATACGTTAAATGATCTGAACCTTCCGGCAATTCTTTAGGAATCGCACCACTGATTTTTTGCGTTTTGAAAACTGTTCCCGGTGCCAAATCGTGGAACGGAAATTCGGGTTCGGTGCAGCCTGTGCAAGGCATTCCGGCACGAGTTTTCGACGATTGACGATTCCACAAAATGCGGTTGCAAGGCGAATGTGTCATCGGACCTTTGCAGCCAAATTCATAAAATAAGCAACCTTTTCGCGTTCCTTCGCCAAAAGATGTGGTTGATTGTTTGTATTCAAAATATTGATTTCGGGTGCAACCTGTTTGCGTAAATGTTTTGAAAAATGTTGACGGACGCTGTAAATCGTCAAGCGATAAATCGCCCGCACGTCCCGAAGCAACCGCGACTAAAATCTGCGTAACCCAATCAGGATGAGCCGGACAGCCCGGAATATTCAGCACAGGCAAACCCATTTTCGATTTGAAATTTGCACCTAAAAATCCGCCGTGATTGCGTTTCAAATATTGCAAACCGACTGATTCAGAAGGATTTGGAGCGGTTGCGGGAATTCCTCCCCAACACGCACAATCGCCGAGAGCGACCACGATTTGGGCTTGGGCAGAAAGTTCTTTTACCCAATCCATCATCGGACGATCAGCGAACATATTAAAACGTCCTGTGCCGTTTGGAGCTTGAATAACCGAGCCTTCAAACACGAAAATATCGAGCGGTTTTTCGCCCGACGCACAATCCCGAAAAATCTTTTTAGCTTGGTCTCCAAGTTCCATTCCAAGTGACGGATGCCACAAAACATCAATTCCGAAGTCCGTTACCAAATCAACCGCAGTTGGTTCTTCCGCATTCAGAAATGACATTGTGTTTCCGCTACAAGCACCACCCTGTAACCACAATAAACTAGCCATTTGGTTTTCTCCTTAAATTATTATTGTTCTTTCAAAAAATTTTGGTAAAAATTGCGGAAACACGCACACAGCAAGTGTGTAATTTGCCATTACTTTGTGCGGCTCCTGTATTAAATCAGCTTGCCGTTGCACGATTTGCAACGCCTTTCTTCAACTCTTTCAAATATGCGAACCATTCATCAAAACCGACTCCTTTTTTTGCAGAATTTTCCAAAATCGGAATGTGCGGACGAACGGCGTGAATGTTTTTGTAACATTCTTTACGGTCGAATTCGCAAACTTCTGCTAAATCAATTTTGGTAATAATTGCAATATCCGAACTATTGAAAATTGTCGGATATTTCAAAGGTTTATCTTCGCCTTCAGTAACGGCGTGCAGAACGGCTCTGGCATCTTCACCGAGGTCGTAGCTCGAAGGACAAACAAGGTTTCCGACATTTTCAATAAACAAAAAATCAAGTTCTGATAAATCCCAATCGCTCAAGTGATTTTCGATCATTTCGGCTTCGAGATGACAAATTCCGTGCGTTTCGATCTGGCGAACCGGAACGCCGCTTCTTTCCAAACGTTTAGCATCATTTTCGGTCGCTAAATCACCGACTAACGCCGCAACCTTAAAACCCGATTCGTTCAAACGCCGCAAAGTTTCTTCTAAAAAAGCTGTTTTTCCGGCTCCCGGACTCGAAACTAAATCAATTACACAAACATTTTCGGACTTAAAACGCTCTCGCAGAGTTTCTGCAAGTTGGTCGTTTTTCTTCAAAATTCCTTGTCTGATTTCAAGTATTCGCGGTTGTTTCATCTTCAAATTCTATGGAAACGATTTCCATTTCCTTTCCTTGTAAAATGTTAGCGGTGCTTTCTCCGCAATCTTTGCAACGAAAAATCGGCGGATTACCTAATTCGCTGTCGGTGTTGCATTTATCGCAATGAACAATGACGGGAAGTTCTTCGATTTCAAGAGTTGCTCCAAAAATTCTTGTCTCTTGGGCGGCGATGTCAAAACTGAATAGCAAAGCATCTTTGACCACACCCGAAATTTTCCCGATTTTCAAATAAATTTTTGTAGCTGTTGCATTTTTCGAAGGCAAATTTTCTTCAACCGTTTCGACAATACTGCAAGCTATTGATAATTCGTGCATATAGCTATTTTTTTAACATCTTGCCAATGTTTTTAGCTAATGTGATCAAAAATCCCAGTCCACGCTGAACGTCCTCGTCTTTGGTTGCTCCATAAAGTCCAAAAAGCGAGATTGATTTGGGATTTTGACGAAACTCGTGTTCGGTTTCGACCGTTGTTCGCCCAATATCGCCGAGAAAGCCAACCAATTCAGGAGTCAGCATTCCCGATGTTAAAAATGCCTGAACTCCTTCAGATTCAGCTATTTCACCAAGTTGAAGACCTGTTTTAATCAAACTTGGAGCTTTGTCGAGCAAAGGTGGCAGATTTTCAGCCATTGTTGGTAAAACTTTCGGCAATTCGGCAACCAATTTGCCCATATCGGCAGAATATTTATCGCTCAACTGCGGTTTGAATTCACGCAAGGCTTCGCCGATATTGTCAGCAATTTCTTCACCACGATTAAGAAAATCGCTCAAGCCTCTGGCTAAAAATGCAACTGTCGGAGCATTCTCAATAATTTCATTCAAAGCGGCTAAAGTAGTTGGGTTATTGAGTTTATCAGATAGATCATTTAATAAGGCGAGTTTTTCAGGTTGTAAAAGTTCATCAAATTCTTTGGTTTCGGCAATCTTAGAAATTTTGTTTCCGGTTTTGGCAAGACTTGGCAGATTGCCCAAGAATTGAGGAACTTCTTCAATAAATTTTGCCGAGTTTCCGTTACCGTTTGATTTCGGTGCAAACTCGTGAATCGCCTCGCCGACGTTATCGGCAATTTCTTCACCTCTTTGCAAAAATCCGTCAACACCGGTCAAAAGAGCGTCCAAAGTGTTTGCATTCTTGAGCAAATTTTTCAGAGCCAAAGCCGTTTGCGGATTGTTAAGCTCTGCTATTACTTCTTTTAGCGATTCGGAAATTTCTACTGTGCCGTTAGTGCTTTGCATTACTCGCCTCTTTTTTTGGATTAAAACTGCACAAAATAGCTGAAAATGGAAATCTAGCCATTAAATTTTTTAATTTTTTATCGTTCAAATTGATGACATTTGCGATTATGAACCGAAACCACAAAGCCGTCTATTCGCAAACCTACGCAATGATTTACGAACTTCTACTTAATTTTTTCGGTAAAACTACTTAGTTTTTGTCTAAGTAAAGTCTGTTTCAATGGTTTGTGTAATTTCTGAATGCGGAGGGAAAAGAGCAAAATTGTTGTAAATGTAGGTCAGACCAATACTTAAAGCGACGGCAAAGATTCCAATTCCAACATTCCAAACCGGCGGAGCAGTTAAAGCCAGACGGATAATAACAGTTGCCACCGCAAAACCCGAATTACGAAAAACGATGCTGTAAGTTGAGTTATAACGAAGCGAAATCAGCACAAGGAGAATGTCGCTGAAAATCAAAATAGTGTAAAAAACCTCAAAAAACGGATAACCTTTTCCTGTTTTGAGCCACGTCAGCGAATCGTGAACTCCAATTCCCACAAAAACCGCTAAAAGCAATAATGCCAACAGTTTCTTGGCAACAATAAAACTTGCCAAATCTTCGGCATTATCGGTAATTCGACGATGTTTTTGCAGTGCGTAAAAAACAGACACAAGAGCGAAAATCACCAAAGCTCCAAAAGCATCAGATAAAATATTTTGCACCGAACCTGAAGCGTGCGACCAGTCAATCGGTTCTTCAAAATACACGAATTCTTTGAAAGATGAACGCAGAAGAATCAGCGAAAAAATCTCAAACTGTTTGCCCATCGAATTTGCAACCGAACTCGCTAGATTGAAAACTAAACCTAAAACTTCAAGTAAAAGCAGTAAATCAAAAGATAATTTAACTGCGTAAAAATGATTTTTCGGGATGTGAAAAGATTCTGAAACTAATTCGAGTCTTGCAAGTTCAATTACTAAAAGACTTCCGAGAAAGACCAAAACAAGCAGATTTGCTTGCCAATGCTGCGACCTTTGGCACTCCCAATTCTCAAAAAGCCAATCGTAAATCTTGGCAATTTGAAATAGTTTTTGACGAAATGAAAGCATTTTTCATCAAAAGAATCCGAAGAAACTCGGTTTGTTAATTTCGGAATATACAATGCAAAAAATGGAATTTGAAAGCAACAAACTGACTTGGATTGATTATGAATATGCCAAAATGATTCGTCTATTCGTAGTTTTACTGAATTTTGTGAAAACTTTCACTTAGAAAATGATTTTCTACTTTTACTTTTGCTTTTTTACTTTAAATTCATTTATCCATTGGAATTATTCCGCGTTTAATGGCGTAGCGAATGAGGTCTGCTTTGGAGTGAATTTCGAGCTTGTTCATCAAATTTGCTCGATGAGTTTCTGCGGTTCTGGTGCTGATACCGAGTTTGTTGGCGATTTCGGAATGAGTTAAGCCTTCAACCGTTAATTGCAAAACTTCGCGTTCACGAGTGGTTAAAGTATCGTATTTATCGAAAGTTCCGGTTTTGGCAAACTGCTGGTAAGCGGAAATTGCTCTATCGGAAAGCGGCGGCGAAAGGTAACGTCTGCCTGCTAAAACTTCGCGGACAGCGTGAATTAAATCGCCGGAATCCGAATCTTTCAGCACATAGCCCGAAGCCCCGTTTCCGAGTGCTTCAAGCACAAAACCTTCATCATCATACATCGAAAGAATAATAATTTTTGTGCGAAGAGAAAGTTTGCTGAGCTGGCGGGCGACTTCTAAACCGTTCAAATTCGGCATCATCAAATCAATTATTGCCACATCAGGCTTAATTTTTTTGACCTTTTCGAGTGCGTCAAGACCGTTTCCAGCTTCGTCCACGACCTTAAAATTCGCCTCTGCCTCAAGCAAAGCACGCAAACCTTGTCGGACAATAGCGTGGTCGTCAACCAATAAAATTTGAATCTCTTTTAACATCTAAAACCCAATCGGCATTTATCTTCGTCCCTTTATCCTTAGCAGATTCGATATGAAAATGTCCACCTAGCAACTGCACTCTTTCACGCATTCCGGTAACTCCTGTTGAGTTTAATGCGGTTGTAACTTCTTCTAAATCAAAGCCTTGTCCGTCATCTTCAACCGAAACAGAAAGATTTTTTTCGTCAGCCCAAACGCGGACTTTGGCGGTTTTTACTTTTGAATGTCGGGCAACATTGGTGAGAGCTTCCTGCACAACCCGATATGCGGAGGTTTCGATTTCGGGAGCAAAACGGCGTGAATTTATGCCCTGATGATTGAAGTCAATTTCGATGCCGGTCTGCGTAGTGTAATTGCGGAAAAGCCACAAAAAAGACGAAAGCAAACCAAGATGATCGAGCGTAGCGGGACGCAAATCAAGCGACAATTTCCTAACCTTTATCATCAAATCGTTGACCATACTTTGAGCCTGTAAAATATACTGACTGCGTTCAGTTTGCCGTGCTTCAAACTCAAGCGTAAGTTTAAGACCTGTCAAGATTTGTCCGATTTCGTCATGCAATTCCAAAGCAATATTTCGTCGTTCAGCTTCTTGAATATTCAACAATTTCCGCGAAAGTTCGCCTTGTCTATCCGCGTATTCTTTGAGGGCATTTTCGTCGCGTTTTCGGCGAGTAATGTCACGAATTACGGTAATCACAAAAGTTCCGTTTTCCGTCTCAATCGGACTCAAAATTATGTCGGCGGGAAACTCTGTTCCGTCTTTTCGTCTGGCGTAAAGCTCCAAACCGCCACCCATTTCGCGTAAATGCGGATTTTTCATAAATCCTGTTTGATGATTTGTATGAGAATTACGAAATCTTTCCGGCACTAAATCGAGAACATCTTTGCCTAAAACTTCTTTTGGTTCATAACCAAACATCTTTTTAATTTGCGAATTTACGCTCTCAATCTTGCCCTGACGATTGACTATAACCATCGTGTCAGGAGCGAATTCAAAGATATTTCGCTGCATCTTTTCGCTTTTCCGCAACGCCGTAAGTGCATCATTTAGTTCGTTTTCCTTGTGTTTTAGCTCGGTTACGTCAAATGCTACGCCATGAATGAACCAAGGGCGACCATCTTTCCGCCGCACCATTTTTGCCTCGCAATGAAAGGAAATAAAATGCCCGTCACGAGCCTTGACGCGATAGGTTGAACGAAGCGGTTCGCCCGATAAAAACATTTGAGCCGCTTCCACACTCCAACGAATTTTGTCTTCATCGTGAAGTTGTTCAAACCAACGAAGCGGATCTTCGAGCCATTCCGCCTGTGTAAAACCAAGCATCGTTTCGATTTGCGGCGAAATATAGGCTTCAGAAATTCCGCGATCCAGAAATGACATAAAAACGATAGCGGGAATTTGTTCGACCAGCACGCGATAACGCGAATAAAGGTCGGGCAGTTCTTCCTCCGAAAGAGTAAAGCCTGTAGAATCATTAGTTGGAAAAGGGAAAAAGACTCCCGCAAGTTCGGAAAGTGTATTTTGAGAATTAATCAAACCGCCCAAAAGATTTGCATCGGGAATCATTCCGAGCAGTTCGTCATTGAGAAAATTGTTGTCCGCATAATCACTCATTTATTTTTCTTTCGTGGCTCAATTTGCACAAATGCGGACTCTTTTTTTCGCCATTCAGGAGTTTTGTTCATTGAGCCTAAAGTAAATCTTCGTAATGAGTTGATTGCCTTGCCGTAGGTCGCAATCGCTTGCGAAGAAAGCAAACTTCCGGGAGGTTGAGATAAAAACGGTGAAAATTTTTCTGGGAAAGCGGGCATCGTGCAACCGATGCACACTCCGCCGACATTGGCACAACCGCCTATTCCGTTTTGCCAACCGCGCTTGCCGACGTTGCAATTCACAACCGGTCCCCAACAACCGAGTTTGACGATACATTCTTTTTCACCGTAATTTTCGGCAAATTGAGCTTGTTCATAATATCCGCCACGGTCGCATCCTTCGTGCAGAGTCGCTTCGTAAAGCCATTTCGGACGCAAAGATTCATCCAATTTAATCATCGGAACAATTCCGCCAAACTGTTGCAATAAATAGAGTAAGGTCTGTGTGATATTATCAGGAACTGTCGGACAACCCGGAACACATACAATCGGTATTTTAGATTTTGAGAGCCAATTCCAGCCAAGATAATCAGGCAAACCCATTGCGCCTGTCGGGTTTCCACCGGTGGCGTGAACTCCACCGTAAGCCGAACAAGTTCCCATGGCTACAACTGCCCAAGAGTGTTTGGTTAAACGATTTATCCAATCGCAAATTCTGATCGGTTGACCTGTTCTTTCATCAGTTCCGAAGGAAGCAAAATAGCCGGTTTCAGCCAAATTTTCATTAGGAATTGAACCTTCGACAACCAAAATAAAATCTCCGATTTCATTATTTGCCGCCCGATGGAATATTTCTAAGAAATCGCTTCCATTTTCGTAAGCCAACAACGGATGAAAGAGTCTAACTGTTGGAATATTTGGAATTGCACCGTTCACCAAATCTTCGATGCTCGGCTGAGTTGCACCTGTCAGAGCCACAGATTCGCCATCGCAACTGAGTGCGGCATTAAGCCATAAAATTGAAATTTCGTTTGTTTTTTTCAACATTCTATAAGTTCCAAAATTTTCGTTACTGCTTTTTCAATCGAATTTTTCACATCATTGCTTATTTTCGAATTAAATTCTAAACTCATCGGCTCGCAACCGATTAATAACATTTTTTTGGGTTTATTTTCAAAGTTTTCGGCAAATTGTAGTGCCTTATTTGGTGTTAAATCGTGCGTCAAAATGTCTGAATTTGACAATGATTTCGGCTCTAACACAAAAACTGTTCCCGCTTTTGCACCGACTTTAACCGTATCAACTAAAATGACTAAATCATAATTTTCGGTAATTTCAAACGCCAGGTCTATTCCACGAATACCAAAATCTTCGACTTTTACATTTTCCGGTAAATATTGGTTTTGCAAGAATTTAGCCACCTCCACACCGAAAGCGTCATCGCCATAAAATATATTTCCCAAACAAGCTATAAGTATTTTTTTCACTACTGACAAATTTCTACTTCGTCTAAATCAAAGAAAAAACGATGTCCGACTTTGTGTTCCAATCCTAAATCTTTGCCTGCATCATCTTCTAAAACAACCGATAAATAAGTTCGATTTTCAACATCAACCTCAATAGATTCAACAGTTGCGGTTTTTCCAACTAAAAATATATCAAACGCATCGCGTCCATTTTTTGGTTTCAAAACAACTTTTTTTCCGACCAAATTTTTCATCTCAATACGGCGTGTAAGTTCTGTAAATCTTCAGATTTTAGGTTCTCGATTTTCTCCAAAATCAATCGAGTTCGTTCGTCAGTTTCGGTAATTTGACGCTTTTCATCTTCAGGTAAAACCAATAAATTTAGAATCATAAGCTCATCAATTTCTAAACCGTCAAAGAAATTATCAAAACTATTTTCGGCTATTTCGGGAAAATCATACAAAATTATCGGTGAAGCTAAAATGTTGTTTTCTTTATATTTATCGCCAATCAAAACCGGAAATAACCCGACATTTTGCAAAGAATTCGTGTGTTCGATAAATTCATTTGGCGTTTCAATTTGTGAAATAAATTTGCCGTTTTCGAGTTCAAAAATCGTATGAGTTGAAACAAAAGAGAAGTGCAAAACCTGTTCGCGTGAAAGTTCTCCGAAATCTTCAATTTCTGTCAGATTTTCAAAAAAGAAACGAACTTTGAACAAATAACCGGTCAACCTTTCTGATGAAATTTCAATCTTTCCAAATAAATTATCTTCTGTGTGTTCAAAGGTTTGCGTTCTATTTAACGAAATTTCACCTTCAATCTTTTTTTCGACTGCCGTTTGCCAGTGGTCTTCTTCATTTAATCTTAAAAAGTGAGTTTTGAAACTCAATTTTGATTCGTTTTCGGCTAAAACTAAAATCTCGGTCTGCTGAAAAAAATGTTCGCTTATCTGATTTTCAATCCAGCATTTTGGCGATAAAACTCCAAAATTGAAACGCTTTTGATTTTTCAGAGCATTTTTTCGATACGGAAAAAGCGCGTAACCTTCGTAAAGCAGAGTCTTGCAAAGTTTTTCAATATCGGAATTCATTTTGCTTTTTACCTTTTTTACGTTTGACTTACATAAGATGTCCAAACATCGAAGAATGAACCGTTTCCAGAATTTTCGCTTGCCCTTTGAAAACGTGAACGCCACACGGCATACAAGGATCAAATGAACGCACAACTCGCATAATATCAATACCTTTGAAATCTTTTTCGCTTGATTCTTCAAAAATTGGTGTGCCTTGAACGGCATCTTCAAATGCTCCCATAGTTCCGTATTCATCGCGTGGAGAAGCGTTCCAAGGCGTTGGCGGATACGGATGATAATTGGCGATTTTACCTTCTTTAATAACGGCGTGATGCGAAATCACACCACGAACTGCTTCGTGAAAACCACAGGAAATCGCTTCATCGGGAACTTCAAATTTTGTCCAGGTTTCAAGATTTCCGCGAATTACTTCCTGCAATCCTTGTTCGCAAAAATAGAGTGCGGCGGCGGCGGCGTAGGCTTGAAAATAACTTCTCGCACGATTGCGTTCGAGAGCGTTATTCCATTTCGGGATTTTCCAATAAAGTTCTGTTTCTGAATGATTTGCAGTTTTCGGTAAATGAATTTTCACGCCTTCGCCGGTTGCTTCAATTCCGCCAAATTTTACTTTATTTGCCAATCCTGTGATCCAGAGTCTGGCAAGTCCGCCGCCGCCTGTGTCGAGGGCGATATATTTTTCAGTGCGTTTATCGAACCAACGCGGAGCAACAACCCAAGTATATTTATCTGTAAAATCACGTTTTTGCGGACGCGGTTTAGTTGTTTGATTCCAAGGATGGCGAATATCAATCGGATTACCCAACACATCTTTTTCGACAAAAATTTCGTCAGCCGTCCAATCTTCGTAAAATGAGCCACCGAGCAAAATGCGGATTCCGAGATTTATTTCAAGTAAATCAGTCGTGATAAGTTCATTATCCAAAACAATTCCGGGCGTTATAAACATTTCGCGTCCCCAATCGGACATTGTTTCATAACGATAATCGCAAAATTCGGGATTATTAAAAGAACCCCAACAGCCAAGCTGAATCGGACGATTTCCGACCATTTCATAGCCCGGCAATGCTTCATAGAAAAAATTGAAAAGGTCGTCGTGAAGCGGAATCGAGCGTTTGAGGTAATCAATATACTTCATCAATCGGACTTGATAATCGGTAAAAAGCTGAATTGAAGGAACTGTGCCAACACCGCCGGGATAAAGTGTTGAAGGATGAACGTGACGACCTTCCATCAGGCAAAACATCTCACGAGCCAAGCGGGAAATTTGCAAAGCCTCTTTGTAAAAATCTCCTTCAAAAGGGTTTAAGGCTTTCATTATGTCGGAAATTTTTGCGTAGCCGTGAATTTCTGTGTGTTCACAATCGGTGCGTTGAGCTTTTTCCCAAACCGACGGATTAGTTTCCTTGACCATTTTTTCGCAGTAATCTACGCCGACCAAATTATCCTGATAAAGGCTGTGGTCAAACATATATTCTGCCGCTTCGCCAAGATTTATGATCCATTCGGCAATTGCCGGAGGCACAATTCCAAACGCCATATTTTGAGCATAATTTGCACAAACGGCGTGATTATCTCCGCAAATTCCGCAAATTCTGGAGGTAATATAATGAGCATCTCGCGGGTCTTTACCACGCATAAAAACGCTGTAACCTCTGAAAATAGAAGATGTTGAATGACATTCGACAACCTCACGATTGGCAAAATCTATTTTCGTATATATGCCAAGGCTTCCGACAATGCGAGTTATCGGGTCAAAATGTTTTTCTACTATGTTTGGCTCAATTTTCATTTAGCTTGATACTGTATCTTTTACGTTCAGAAATTGAGCATCTGAGAAACTTCTTTTAGGTTGTTTTTTTGAAAAAAACAACCTAAAAGAAGTCTTAGACGCGCAAACTTGATTTTACCAATATAGCAAATCGAACGATTAGAAACCTTTTTGAAGATCGTTTTTGTGGTTTTCAACGACTTTTTCTTATTTAACAACCCTACAAAAATATCTAATTTCAAGCAAAAAATAGAAA
>CAZJQP010000077.1:0-25269 GCA_964548225.1 uncultured Blastocatellaceae bacterium
GAACATCGCGTTGCGGATCAATAATCGCGGCTTCCGTTTCTGAACTGATATAATACGAAGCGTGTGCTAAACATCCCAGATAAAATTGCTTGAATTTCATAAAAATCTATCTCCGACAGTTTCGATTTTATTGTAATTGTTGACACATTTCAAAAAAGTATTGTATGTCCCGAAAAAATATGATGGCGAAGAATTATTTGAAATCAGCAGACACAAAGAATAGGAAAAAAATAAAACCGGAACTTACGGCGTAAAGATTGAATTTGAGTAAAGCTTGGATATTGAGACAAAGGAACGGAATAACAGAGCGATTATTTCATTGTTGTTCCGTTCCTTTGTCTCAATGTATTTTTACTCGACCGTAACCGATTTCGCTAGATTTCGCGGTTGGTCAACATCACAACCGCGCCGAACGGCAATGTGATATGCAAGCAATTGCAAAGGCACGATTGAAAGAATTGGCGCGAGTAAATCCGATGCTTCGGGGATTTCGATGACGTAATCCGAAACAACCGAACTCATTTTGTCGCCTTCGGTTAAGACACAAAAAATAATTCCGTCGCGGGCTTTAACTTCGACGATGTTTGAATGTGTTTTTTCGTATCGAAGTTCGGAAGCGGCGTTTCCGTTTTCGCGGGTGTTGACAATGACCACGGGCAGTTTTTCGTCAATCAGCGCATTCGGACCGTGTTTCATTTCGCCTGCGGGATAACCTTCGGCGTGTATGTAGCTGATTTCTTTGAGTTTAAGTGCGCCTTCGAGTGCGACAGGGAAATTGATTCCGCGTCCGAGATAGAGAAAATCTTGCGAACGGAAAAATTCTTTCGACATTTCTTCAATCGTGTCCGAATCGCTCAAGATTTGTTCGATTTTGAGTGGCAATTCAATCAATTCTTGTGCGTATTTTATCGCTTGTTCGGGCGAAATTTTGCCGCGAAGCTCGCCCAAATAAAGCGCGAAAATGTAAAGCGCGATGATTTGCGACGTAAATGCTTTGGTCGAAGCAACCGAAATTTCGGGTCCGGCGTGAGTCAAAATCGTGCCGTCAGCTTCGCGTGTAATCATCGAACCTTGCACGTTGCAGATTGCCAAAACTTTGCATCCGGCTTGTTTCGCCTCGCGCATTGCGGCAATCGTGTCGGCGGTTTCACCTGATTGCGAGATGACGATGAGCAAATCCGTCTCGCGCAAAACCGGATTTCGATAGCGAAATTCTGAAGCGTAATCAACTTCAACCGGAATTCGCACGAGTTCTTCCAAAATATATTTCGCCGCCGTTCCGGCGTGCCAAGAAGTTCCGCAAGCGGCGATTTTGATTGACGTTACATTTTGAAAATCGCTCTCGGAAATATCCATTTCTTCGAGATAAATCTTGCCCGTATCGAGCGAAACGCGCCCGCGCACTGTGTCGCGCACGGCTCGCGGTTGTTCAAAAATTTCTTTGAGCAGAAAATGTTTGAAACCGCCTTTTTCCGCCGCAATCGGGTCCCAAGTAATGCGATGCTGTTTCGGTTCGACGACATTTCCGTCAAAATCTGTAACTCTTACGGAATCTTTAGTTAGAACCGCAATTTCCTTTTCGCCCAAGTAAAAAATATCTCGCGTATGTTGCAAAATCGCCGGAATATCCGACGCGACAAAAAACTCGCCGTCGCCCAAACCAATAACCACGGGCGGACCTTCGCGGACAGAAATAATTGTGTCCGGCTCATCAGCCGAAATAATCGAAAGCGCGAAAATTCCGCGAAGTTGTTGAACGGCTTTTCGCACGGCTTCTTCAAATCCGAGTCCGTCGGTTTTGATAATTTCCTCGATCAAATGCGCGACGATTTCCGTATCGGTTTCGGTCTTAAAATTATGACCTTTTTCGCGCAACATCTCTTTGAGCGGCAGATAATTTTCGATAATGCCGTTATGCACGACGACAATCTTGCCCGAACAATCTCGATGCGGATGCGCGTTTTCCTCGGTCGGTCGCCCGTGTGTCGCCCACCGCGTATGCCCGATGCCGTAATTTCCGTCGAGTGGATTTAAGCGAATTGCTTCTTCCAAATTCCGAAGTTTTCCTTCTGCACGACGCAACGAAAGCGCGTTGTTTTCATCAACAACCGCAATTCCCGCCGAATCATATCCGCGATATTCCAACTTCCGCAAACCGTCAATTATCAACGGCACAACTTGTTTATTTCCAACGTATCCAACAATTCCACACATAAAGTTATAAAATTAAATTCTTAAAATTCGAGATTTTCCGTTTATTTATCTTTGGTAACTTTGTTATAAAAAATCTTCATTATCAACAAGTTCGACGAGCTTTTTTATATAATCAAGATTTTCAAAAACATCTGTAATAGTAAAAGTTTGAGAATATTTATTAACTTCAATTTTTCCTCTTTCAGAAATTCTGCGCTCAATATAGCATATTAATTGCATAAAAGATTTAGGTGAAAGTTTTTCCACTTTAATAGTTTCGGTATAAAGAGGTAAATTGGCTATTTCTTTTTCGGGGAGCTGAGAATTTTCTTCTACAAAATCACTCGAATCTTCGATTTCTGAAAAATCCTCTGCCTTTTCGATGCGGAAAAGAGTTTTTGATTCATCTGAATTTACTTGCTTTAAGTCTAAATTCTTAGATTCTAACATTGATTTTAGCGCAACATTCCAAGGAATATCTCTGCTTCTTAATGTTAAGCGAATCTTTGCTATTTTTTCAGTTACTATAAACTCGCAATCGAATTGTTCTGTAAAATAGTCTAAAATTTCCCGAAGTTTAACATCTATGACATGAACATTAATTTTTTCGCCTACAAAATCTTCTTTAACCAACATTTGGCATTGATTTTTGATTACAGATTGTTCTTGCGCGAAAACAGGCACGGCGCAGAAAGCCGCAAGCAGAAATAAACTGATAATAAGTCGAGTTTTCATAATTTATTCGGTCGAAAAATAGAAATTTTATCAATCAATTTCAGCGACAATATCGGTTTCCGGTTTAACTTTGATTGAATAGATCGTGTTTATCCAACCTCTCTGAAAAAGCATTTTTTCTTGCAAAGTTCCTTCGATGGCTTTTTGCGGAAAAATCCAGACGGATTTTTTTTCGATATATTGCCCCTTTACTTCGCTTCCGTCAATGGTTTTGAATGTAATATTCCAATATTGAGGCATTCCAGCCGCGAAATTTGAAATTAGCGTTGTCCATTGCTCTTTCGGGCATTCGACGATTTTCTTTCCGAAAATTCCCATTATTTTTCATCCAAAGTTTTAATTGCCCGCCGCGCCCTTGACCAATTTATTTGTCGCAACGTCTTTAATTTTAATCAGTTGTTTTTTGAAGATTATCTGGCGGCGGCAGCAAGAATTCTCAAAATAATTGCAACTACCCAGAGAACTATTCCGATGATTGACAGAATTTTGCCGGCTTGTGCAATACCTCGTTTGCCTTGTTCAATTTCATAAACATCAATATTCGTAATTGCTTCCTGAGCGGCATTATAGCCGAGCCAGCCAAAAATCAGTCCACAGCAAAAAAGACTTAAAATACCTAAAACCAGTGATTTCGTGGCATCGCTTCTGATTTTTTCAGCGTAGAATTGACGAGTTGAATCGCTGTAAATCGAATTGTTTTCCTGCGGCGGCGGTGGCGGTGTCCATTCGGGGTTGTTCATTTAATTTTTCCTCTCGAAATATTAAGATTTTTGAACTTCGTCTTCATTTATAGACCTAATCACCCTCGCAGGCAAGCCGACAGCCAATTTGTCGGGCGGAATATCTTTATTTACAACACTTCCCGCGCCTGTTACGGAATTGTCGCCGACTTTTACGGGTGCAATAAGCATTGTGTCAGAACCGATTCTGACATTATTTCCGATTGAGGTGGCGTGTTTATTTTTGCCGTCGTAATTGCAGGTAATCGTGCCTGCGCCGATGTTCGTATTTTCGCCGATGGTTGCGTCGCCGAGATAGGTTAAATGGCTGGCTTTTGAATTTCTGCCGAGAATTGTTTTCTTTAATTCGACAAAATTTCCGACTTTCGCTTTTTCTTCCATTCTGGCTTTTCCGCGAAGGTGCGCCATTGGTCCGACGGTGCAGCGGTCGGAGATTTCCGAATCGGTGATGACGCAATTATCCAAAACTTCAACGCCGCGTCCAATGCGTGAATTGGTAATTCTCGTGCCGCTTCGTATTGTGCATCCGTCGCCAATGATGCTTTCGCCTTCAATAGTTACATTTGGATAAATTACCGTATCGCGCCCGATGCTGGCTTGCTCGGAAATATATGAATTTTTCGGATCAATAAACGAAACGCCGTAATCGAGCATCATTTTTTTTACCGTCCGGCGGCAAAGAACTCTTTCCATATCGGCGAGTTGAGCGCGGTTGTTGATACCTTCGATTTCGTGCGCGTCCGAATGTTGATAAAGGGAAACGGCTTCGCCCGCCGCGCTCAGAAGTGCAGGAACGTCGGTCAAATAATATTCGCCTTGCGCGTTTTCGTTTTTGACTTCGGAAAGTGCGGCGAAGAGTTTGCGCGTATCGAAACAATAAATGCCCGAATTTATTTCTTTGATACGTTTTTCTTCGTCGGTCGCGTCTTTTTGCTCGACGATTTTTTCAAACAAACCTTCTTCCGTGCGGACAACGCGCCCGTAACCTGTCGGGTCTTCGAGTTTGACGGTTAAAATCGTGCAAACCGCGCCTTTGCCGCGATGTGCGTGATGTTGCTGAATCAACGCGGCAAGTGTTTCGGCGCGAATCATTGGCACATCGCCGGAAAGAACTAACAACGTTGAATCTTCGTTTTCGAGAAATTCGCGGGCGCAATTTACGGCGTGTCCTGTGCCGAGTTGTTCTTTTTGCCAGACAAATTCGGCGTGTTCCGCGTCTAATTCGTCTAAAACCGCGAGCTTTACATCTTCGCCTTGATGCCCGATAACGACAAAAACCTTGCGCGGGGCAAGCGCGGCGGCTGTTCGGCAAACGTGAGCGATAAGCGGACGACTGTCGAGCCGATGTAAAACTTTCGCCAAATCCGAGCGCATTCGCGTTCCCAATCCGGCGGCTAAAATCAAAACATCAAGCGTTTTTTGTGCGTTTGAAACATTCTCCATAAAGAAATTTAATGCAAGCCACAAAAATTTTAACGCAAAGGTGCAAAGACGCAAAGGCGCAAAAGAAATAATTCACAAAAATCTTTGCGTCTTCGCGCCTTTGCGCTCTTGCGTTAAGAAATCAAACTAAAACTTTTTTCGAGGTTGCAAAGCGCAGAGTAGAATGACTTGCGCTAATCTTTCGGGATTATGGCGCACCATTTCGCCTTCGTCCAAAAGATTGCCGGAAACGATTTCCGCACCTTCGACCGTGGCGGGAGAAATTGAATTGTGAACGCCGATTTGTTCTGCGCCTTCGGAGGCATAAAGCGAGAATTGGGTTTCGTTAATCGGACGATTATTAACGATGACGTAATCAAAATCAATCTCCGGCGCATATTCGTGGACAATTTCCAGATGCCGCCGCGCTGAAAATCCGTCGGTTTCGCCCGGTTGTGTCATCAAATTACAGACAAAAATCTTTGTTGCATCAGTTTTGCCGATGGTTTCAGCAACATTTTCGACAAGAAGCGGCGGCAAAAGCGATGTAAAAAGCGAGCCGGGACCGACCGTTATTATGTCGGCTTCACGAATCGCCGCAAGTGCTTCGGGAAGAGGACGGCAATTTTCGGGTTCGAGATAAAGACGTTTTATCTGATGTCCGATTTTGCCGATTTTCGTTTCGCCGCGCACGATTTCGCCTGATTTTAATTCTGCCGCAAGACGAACATCCGCGTCCGTTGCTGGAAAAATTCGCCCTTTGCTTGCCAAAATTTCTGATGAAACGCGCACGGCTTCGGCAAAATCTCCGGTAATTTCGGTTAAAGCGGCAAGAAAAAGATTGCCGAAATTATGTCCGCCCAAATCACCACTCCCACGAAAACGGTGGCGGAAAAGTTGCGATAAATGAAGCGAATCTTCTGAAAGCGCAACCATACAATTTCGAATATCGCCGGGCGGAAGCATCTGAAGCTCATCGCGCAATCTGCCGGAACTTCCGCCGTCGTCCGAAACCGCGACAATTGCCGCCAAACTATCGAGCCAAACAGATTCGATTTCCGATGCTTTAACGAATCTTTTTAACCCCGAAAGCAACGTTGAAAGTCCGTTGCCACCGCCGATTGCAACGACGTTAAGCCCGTGCGGAGTTTGTGAAAAAAGATGGTTTTTCATCAAGAATTTTGTTTGCGAAAGACGCGAAAAAATAATTCTAATACATTTTCGTTTTTTTCGTGTGTTTCGCAGACAAAAAAAGGAAAGTATCCACAGATAAATAAGATAAACACAGATGTTTTTTCTGTTTTTAATATCTCTGTTTATCCTGTTTATCTGTGAATAAAAAATCATTTCACCGGAACGATTCGCAAGATTTTATCGTCATCCTCTGCTGAAGTTCCGCGTCCGTCGCGGTTTGAGGTTGAAAAATAGATCAGACCGTCGGGCGATTCGCCTACTTCGCGGATTCTGCCGAAACTTCCTTCAAAAATATTTTCCTGTGCGACAACTTTACTGCCGTCTAATTTTACGCGAATCAGCCTTGCACCGCGCAAACATCCGAAAAACAAACTGCCTTTGAGCGAAGGAAATTTATCGCCTTTGTAAATCATCGCGCTCGCAGGAGCGCACGCCGGAGAATATTCGAGAAGCGGCGAAATCATTCCTTCTTTTGTTTTATTTCCCCAAATTTCCGCCCAACCGTAATTTTTACCGCGTTCAACAAAATTCACTTCGTCCGCGCCGCCGCCTTTGCCTTCAAAACCCGACGGACCGTGTTCGGTCTGAAACATCAGCCCATTAGACGACCACGCCAAACCTTGCGCGTTACGATGTCCGATTGTGTAAATTTCGGGGCGATAATTTTTGTCTTTTGCAAACGGATTGTCCGTCGGAATTGTGCCATCGTCATTGAGCCGCAAAGTTTTTCCCGCCAAAGAATCGGTTTTTTGCGCCAAGTTCCAATCTGTTGCGTCGCCCGTTGTGATGTAAAGTTTGTCATCGGGACCAAAACGCGCTCGCGTTCCGGCGTGATTCGGCGCGGCGGGAATGGCGGCGATGATTATTTTCGGTTCGAGCAGAGTTTTACCGTCGAATTTATAACGCACGATTTTGACGAATTTTCCGTCGTTATTGTAGGCGTAGGCGAGATAGACGAATTTGTTTTCCTTGTAATTCGGATGCAAAGAAACATCCATCAAACCACTTTCGCTTGAAGGTTCAACGTCAGGAACTTTGTAAATTGGTTCGGCTTTCAATTTTCCGCCTTCGATAAGACGAACTCTGCCCGGACGCTCGGTAAAAAGCAAATCGCCATTCGGCAAAAACGCGAACGCCCACGGAACTTCCAAACCTGTTGCCACCGTTTCGACCTTAAATCTCGTCAATTTTTCATTCCCAAGCGTCTGCGTTGCAAGAATCGCATCTTCCTGAATGCCTTTCGGTTTTTGTCCGCAAGCAAGCGTCGCTGTTATCGAAACCAATAAAATCAAAACTAATTTTTTCATAAATAACCCTTTAACATTTTTTAGTTAGACGGCAGTTTGCGCGATTTTGTTTCATTCTAAATTTATACGATAATTAAAAAATCTCGAATCATAATTTTATGAATATCAAAAATTTCGTGGTTTTTCTCTTCGTTGTCGGATTATTTTCGATAAACGGTTTGGCACAATTCGTTAAAGTCAAAGACGGACAGCTTTTCATTGGCAAAAAGCCGTATTATTTCATCGGCACAAACTATTGGTATGGCTCGTTTTTGGGCTTGGAAAAAGATAAAAAACGTGGTGCGGAAAGATTAAGAAAAGAACTGGATTTCTTAAAACAAAACGGTGTTACAAATCTGCGCGTCATCGCCGGAGCGGAAGGCACGGGACAAATTAACGGTGTCGAACGAATCGCGCCGCCGCTCCAACCCGTGCAGGGGAAATTTAACACGGAAGTTCTCGAAGGCTTGGATTTATTGCTTTTCGAGATGAGCAAACGCGAGATGAAAGCCGTCATTTTTTTTAGCAACAATTGGGAATGGTCGGGCGGTTTTCAGCAATATTTGATTTGGAATAAAAAAGTTTCGAAAGATATGGAAACGCGCCGTTTAACGTGGGACGAACTGCGCGATACGGTTTCACAATTCTATTCGTGCGTTCCTTGCAAAACTGCTTATTTTGAGCAACTCGGCGTTGTAATGAACCGCACAAACAAGTTCAATCGCAAAAAATATGTTGACGACACAACAATTATGGCGTGGGAAATCGCCAACGAACCGCGCCCGATGCGCCCTGCCGCCAATGAAGATTACAAAAAATTCATTACCGAGACCGCCGCGTTGATTAAAAAGAAGGACAAAAATCATCTCGTTGTCATTGGACACGAAGGCAGAATCGGCACGGAAAGTATGGAAATTTTCGAGCAAATCCACACCGATAAAAACATTGATTACTTAACAATTCACATTTGGGCAAAAAATTGGCAATGGTTTCGAGATGGGAAACTTGCGGAAGATTTCCCGAAAGCCGCCGAAAAAATGACGGATTACATCAACGAACATCTCAAAATTGCCGAAAAATTGAATAAGCCTTTGGTCATCGAAGAGTTCGGCTTGCCGCGTGATAATCAATCGTTTGAAATAAATTCGCCGACAAACTTGCGTGACAATTATTACGAAAAAATCTTTGCAATTCTCGCCCGCAAAAATAATCTTGCCGGAGCAAATTTCTGGGCATTCGGCGGCACGGCGCGACCGATAAAAAATCAATTATTCTGGAAAAAAGGCGATGATTTAATGGGCGATCCGCCAATGGAAGAACAAGGTTTAAACTCTGTTTTCGACAGCGACAGAACAACTTGGGCGATAATTAACAAATACGCGAAAAAGTTTTAGTATAGTGAGCGGTAACGAGTGTTTTGATGAGTGGAAAAGTATGAATCATCGAGGCGTTCGCTACCGCTCACGATACTGATTATTTTTTCAACTCATCTTCAATCAAAGCCCGCAAATCCGCTTCGCCGAAACGCTGTAATTTTCTGCCGTTGACGAAAAAACTCGGTGTTTGACGCACACCAAGCGTTTGCCCGTCGCGCAAATCGCGTTGCAATTTTGTTTGATAGCGGTTTTCCTTGACAGCGGCATTGATTTTTGCCAAATCCAATCCCAATTCCTTCGCATATTTTTCAAAAAGCGCGTCAATATTTACAGGTTGAGCCGTGTGTCCCGCGCCGTGTTTCGTTCCCCATTCGGGTTGTTTTTGAAACAATAACTCTTGCATTTCCCAATATTTGCCTTGTTCACCGGCGGCTTCCGTGAGTGTTGCCGCCCGCAGGGAATTCGGATGAAGCGGCATATATCGCACGACCAGACGGATTTTGCCGTCGTAATCTTTCAAAATCTTTTTCACAACCGGCGCAAAAGCCGCACACGATTCGCATTCCGGGTCTAAAAACTCGACGAGCGTTATGGACGCATCAGCCGCGCCAATCGTCGGACTGTCCGGGCGCACGAGCGTTTCCAGATTAACCGCCGATGACGAATTTCCCGTATTGCTGTTCGTAATCCGCACACTCTGCTCCGAATTCCGATAATAACTCGAACCGATAACAGCGATGCCGATTACAACAATCGCAATCGCACCTAAAATTAAAAATTCTTTTCTCATAAAACTTTATTGTTCTGTGGTTTATAGAATATCAAACAAACCGAAACGATAATAAACGAAGTCAGCGCAAGCATCGGAATCGTAATAAATCCGAGCCATTCGATTTGCCGCGAAGTGCAGGAAATTCCTTGCGTGCAAGGCGTAATGCTTTCGGGAATCACGCCGTAATAAAGCAAATTATGATAAACCGAAACCACCAACCCGATTAACGCAATCGGCAAAGCATAAAACTTCACCCGAACATCACGCAAACCGATACCGACAGCGATAATCAAAACTAACGGATACATTGCAATCCGCTGATACCAACACAAAACACACGGCGGCAAATTCATCACCTCGCTAAAAAACAAACTCCCGACCATCGCCACCAGAGCCGTTATCCACGCTGCATATAAAAAAATATTATTCGTTCCGTTCTTATTTTCGACTTTTTCCGTTTCCTGCATCTCTTAATTTGTAAATTTTACCTGCAAACAGTTTTTTTTCACAATCGAAAACACATTTCAAAACAATTTGCCGTTAAAGATGCACATCCAAATCCGAAGCGGGAAATTATTGCTCGACTTTTTCGGCAAGTTCCGCCCAGCGTTCGATTGAAATTTCAAGTTGTTCGTTGAGCGTTTGTTGTTCATTAATAAGTTCGTTTAATTTGAACGAATCGGTGGCGAATCGGTTTAGGTCTTGTTCAATTTCGGCGAGGCGTTTTTCGGTTTCGGGAATTTTTGTTTCGAGCGTTTCGAGTTCGCGTTTTTCTTTGAATGAGAGTTTGTTCGTTTTCGGTTTTTCGACGGTTTGCGCGTTTGCTGAGGCGCGTGTTTCCGACTTTTTTGATTCGGTTTCTTCGCGTTCGGCAATTTCCAAATATGCGGAATAATCGCCCGCAAATTCGCGGATTTTGCCTTTGCCGTTGAATTTGAAAATGCTGTCAATCGTGCGGTCGAGAAAATATCGGTCGTGGCTGACAACGATGAGTGCGCCGGGGAAATCGTCGAGATATTCTTCCAAAGCAATCAGTGTCGGAATGTCCAAATCGTTTGTCGGTTCATCTAAAAGCAAAACATTCGGTTGTGCCATCAAGATTCGCAAAAGATACAAACGCCGTCTTTCGCCGCCCGAAAGATTGGCGATAAACGAATATTGCGCCGCCGGTGCGAACAGAAATTTTTCAAGCATCTGCGAAGCCGTAATTTGATTGCCGTCAACAGTTGTAACGTATTCGGCAACTTCTTTAATGTAATCAATTACTCTTTGCTCTTCATTCAAAGCGCGGCTTTCTTGGTCATAATAACCAATATTTACCGTTTGCCCGATTTCGATTTCGCCTGCGTCCGGTTTGATTCTGTTCGTAATAATTTCCAAAAGCGTAGTTTTGCCCGAACCGTTTGCGCCGATGATGCCGATGCGGTCTTCGCGTTTTAAGAGATACGAAAAATCGTCAATAAGTTTGCGTTCGCCGTAAGATTTTGAAAGGTTTTTGATTTCGATAATTTTCGTTCCCAAACGCTTTGCGCCGATGGCAATATCAATCTCCGGTTTGGCGCGTTCTTTCGGTTGCGCCATCAAATCGTAAGCGGCGGCAATGCGGTGTTTCGATTTGCGTGTTCGCGCTTTTGCGCCCGTGCGAAGCCACGCGAGTTCTTTTTTGATAAGCTGTTCGCGTTTGTGTCCTTCGGTTGCGCGAAGCGTTTCTTGTTCCTCTTTTTTCTCCAAATAATAAGCGTAATTTCCGTTAAAATTTTGAACCGTGTTGCGGTCAATTTCAAAAATCCGATTTGTAACGCGGTCGAGAAAATATCGGTCGTGCGTAACTAAAAGCAGTGCGCCTGTATATCTTCGCAAATAATCTTCGAGCCATTCGATTGTGTCCGCGTCGAGATGGTTTGTTGGTTCGTCTAAAATTAAAATATCGGGTTTGAAAATCAATTCGTGCGCGAGTGCAACGCGCTTTCGTTGTCCGCCCGAAAGCGTTTTCATTTGGGCGGTTGTGTCGGTGATTCCAAGTTTTGTCAGCACTGTTTTAGCGTTTGTTTCAATTTCCCAACCGCCGTTGATTTCGAGGTCGTGTTGTAAATCAGAAACTTTTTTGAGCTTCACGTCTGAATATTCAACCGCCAAATCGTGGCAAGCCGTTTCGTAATCGGCAATAGTTTTCATAACGCCGGAACTTGCCGCGAAGATCGTTTCCAAAACCGTTTTTTCGTCATCAATCTGCGGATTTTGCGACAAATACGCCAGCGTTTTACTGTTTGCGCGAACAACTTTTCCCGTGTCCGGCGTTTCCGTTCCGGCAATTACGCGCAAAAAAGTAGTTTTGCCCGAACCGTTTGCGCCAATAATCCCGATTTTGTCCGTGTCTTCGAGTCCGATTGTTACGCCTTCAAAAAGCGGTTTGATGCCGTAATTTTTGCCGACATTTTCGAGTGAAAGAATATGCATAAATTAAAACCAAAATAACCGACTGAAAGCATTAAGGTTAAATATTTTAACGCAAAGGCGCAAAGACGAGAAGACTAAAATGATTTAGAATCTGTTTTTTAATCGAATGATTTTAATAGTATTATTAACAAATATCAGTCAAACAATAAAAAAACTTTGCGCCCTCGCGTCTTTGCGCCTTTGCGTTGAAAAATCTGCTATAAAACGATTATTTTGTGTTTTTAATCAAAAATTCGAGAATTACGGGTTTGGCTATTTGCGAAGCCCAGCCGTTGAAATTGTAATCGAAACCGTGTTGCGCGTAAGGAACTACAAGTGTTTCGTGCGCGATGTTATTTTGTTTGAGTTTTTTGGCGAGAAAATCCAGATTTTCTTTTCTAACGAGTTGATCGTGTTCGCCGTGTATCAACAAAGTTGATGGTGAATTTTCAGTAACGCGCTCAACCGGCGAAGCAATCGCAAATCTTGCGCGGATTTCTTCGGATTCGTGCGGATTTCCGCCGAGAAAATCGGTCAATTTCTGCGTTCCGTCAAGAACGAGTTTATTTGCCGGATTATCGTAAGCCCAAAGCAAATTAGTTGGTGCATAAAACGACACGACAGCACGAACTTTTTCATCAATATTATTTTCCGTGCAACTTGCCGAAAGCCGCAAATCATTTGCCGAATACGCCGAAATCAAAGCGAGATGTCCGCCGGCAGATCGTCCGAACAGAACGATTTTATCGGGAGAAATATTAAATTCCGCACTTCGTTTTTTTATCTGCAAAATCGCGCATTTGACATCGCCGATGGCAGTTTTATCATTCGGTTGCGGCGCGAGACGATAATCAATGTCAAAAACCGTAAAGCCGTTTTCGGCAAGCCACGCATTCCATTGCGGAAAATCATTACGCTCGCCTGCGCTCCACGAACCGCCGTGAATGACAATCACGCCTGCACCGTTTGCAACAGAATTTTCAGGCGCGTAAACGTCCATTTTCAATATGTTTTCGCCGTTTTTGAAAACGTGAGTAGTAAATGCAATATTTGATTTACGGCGCGTCAAACCGCCGAAATATTGCCCGAATGATAGCGAAACGTTCTTTTCACGCGCAACTTTCAGCGAAGAAAAAAATGGATAAAGCGAAATTAAAAAAGCTGTAATACCGATAATTATTGCGACTATTGCCGCATTAAAATTTTTATGAAACGAGTAATCAAACAAAGCCAAAATCACGCCGAACAAAGCAATAAAGCCAAGCCAGAAACTCCACTCGCTGACCGCTACTGCATAAAGCCAAACGTGATAAAACGGTGCAGGAATTAAAATCCAAACGACCGAAATTAGCGCAATCACGCCGCAAAAAAGCGATGTTAAAATTAAAAAATGATTCATTCGGCTTTATTTCACGCCAACTACTTCGATGATGAAAATGAGCGTCGCATTCGGCGGAATGACACCGCCTGCACCGCTTGCGCCATAGCCGATTGACGGCGGAATCGTCAAAATTGCGTGATCTCCAACGCGCAAATTTTGCAAACCTTCGTCCCAACCTTTGATCACCATTCCCGCGCCGACTTTAAATGAAAACGTATTGTTTCTATCAAGCGAACTGTCAAATTTTGCGCCGTTCGTTAAAAGTCCGGTGTAGTGAACAATGACGTTATCGCCCGTTTTTATCGGTGCGCCGTCGCCGTTTTTTGTAATAATGTAGGTCAGTCCCGAAGCCGTCGTTACGGCTTTTTGTGTAATTGTATTTTCCGTCATTTCTGTTAAATATTGTTCTTTTTTGAATATTTTGGACATTTCCTATCTTGCTTTGAAGCGCGGCTTTGTGCAAGATTCCAAGTATTTATTTCTGCGAATATCTTTTTTAAAGCACCTGATTATTTATGCCCGCCTGTTTATAATTTTCTGCCATTTGCCTTTCTGTTTTCGATGTGTTAATTTCACAATCGTTATGAAAATAATTGTCCGCATCCGCTAACTCTTGGCAAACATTCGTATTCGTTTTCGCGTTTCTTTTTTCGGCGAGACGAATTTTCTATGCACGTTTCGTGCTTCATTTAATCATTTTTTTATAGGTGCTTTATTATGTCTGATGCTATTCAAGCAACGTCTGAAAAGACGTTGGATAACTCATTTTGGTCAATTTTGCGTGAGGCTTTCACCGGTTCACAGCGCGATTTTACACAAGGTTCGATTGGTTTGGCGATTTTTCTTCTGGCAGTTCCGATGATTTTGGAAATGTCTATGGAAAGCGTTTTCGCCATTGTGGATATTTTTTTTGTCGCTAAATTAGGCGCAGACGCGGTAGCAATTGTTGTTTTGACCGAATCAATGATGGCTTTGGTTTATGCCGTCGCCATTGGGCTGAGTGTCGGTGCAACTGCAACAGTTGCAAGACGTTACGGTGAAAAAGATTTGACGGGCGCGTCAAATGCCGCTGTTCATTCGATTTATCTCGGCATTGTTTTTTCGGTTTTAATAGGTGTTGTCGGCGTAGTTTTCGCCAAGGAAATTCTTGTGCTTTTGGGCGCGTCCGAAAAAGTCGTCGCCGAAGGAACGCCATTTATGCAAATTATGCTTGGCAGTAACGCGGTTATCGTTTTTCTGTTTTTGCTCAACGCGATTTTTCGCGGCGCGGGCGATGCGGCGATAGCGATGCGCGTTTTGGTCGTTGCAAATCTTATCAACATCGTGCTTGATCCGCTTCTGATTTTCGGTTCGGACATTTTCGCCGTTTTCAACATCAACGCGCCGAGTTGGTTAATCGAAAATTGGATTTTTCCGAAAATGGGCGTAACCGGCGCGGCGGTTGCAACGGCAATCGGGCGCGGAATCGGCGTTTTATTTGCCGTTTGGAGTTTGTTCGGAGCAAACAGACGCATTTCGATTAAGGCTGAAAATTGGAAGATTGACAGCGAAATTTTGCGAAATTTAATCAAAATCGCCGCGCCCGCCGTTTTGCAATTTACGATTGCAACGGCAAGTTGGAGCGCACTCGTCCGCGTGATGTCGGGGTTCGGCAGCGATGCGATTGCGGGTTACGGCATAGGTTTGCGCGTCGTCATTTTCGCGCTTCTTCCGGCGGTCGGTTTGAGCAACGCGGCGGCAACACTCGTCGGGCAAAATCTCGGCGCGGAAAAACCCGAACGCGCCGAACGCGCCGTTTGGAAAGCATCATTCATAAACGCGGCGGTTCTCGGTGCGGTAAGTTTGATTTTTCTGATTTTTCCGCAGGAAATTATCGGATTTTTCACCGAAGAAAACGCAGTTTTGCAATACGGCGTTGATTCGCTTCGCATTATTGCTTACGGTTTTGTTTTCTACGGTTTCGGAATGGTTTTTGAAGGCGCGTTTAACGGCGCGGGCGACACTTGGACACCTACTTGGCTCAATTTTTTCATCTTTTGGGTGTTTGAAATTCCGCTCGCTTACGTTCTTGCATACAATTTCAATCTCGGTCCGAGTGGCGTTTTTTTGGCGATTACGATTGCTTTTTCGATGCTCGCAATCGTTTCCGCACTTCTTTTCAAACGCGGAAAATGGAAGCTCAAACAAGTTTGAAGTAAAAAGTAAAAAGGCAAAAGTGAAAAATTAAGAAACCTTCTTCCATTTTTACTTTTTACTTTTTACTTTTTTAATTTAAATTGGAATTATGTCGGCAATCGAATTTCCAAATCCGCGCACGCACAAATTTTATGATTATGTTCAGGTTGGTTCGTATTATTACGACGCGCACGACATTATCAGTTTTGGCGGTGAAATGACGGTTGAAAATTTACGAAAAGCCTATCGCAGCGGAATTTTTCCGTGGCATATTAGCGGAATGCCTCTGCCGTGGTTTTGTCCCGAAAATCGTGCGATTCTAGAGTTTTCCGAGCTTCACGTTCCGAAAAGTTTGCGAAAGGAATTTGCCAAAACCGAATTTACTTTTACGATTGATAAAGATTTTGAAACAGTCATCAGAAATTGTTCCGCAGCAAAACGCAAAGACGGTTTCGGAACTTGGATCACGGCTGATTTTATTCGCGCTTATTGCGAATTTCACGCGGCGGGCGACGCACATAGCGTCGAAGTTTGGGATAAAAATGAGCTTGTCGGCGGACTTTACGGTGTTGACTTAGGCGGTGTGTTCGGCGGTGAAAGTATGTTTTTCAAACGCTCGAATGCTTCAAAATTCGCGCTTTTGCATTTAATCGAACACTTGAAAAATCGCGGCTCAACGTGGCTTGACGTGCAAGTTATGACACCGCATTTTGCGGTTTTGGGCGCAAACGAAATCGAACGTGCGAGATTTTTGGATAAGCTCGAAGAAACACAAGAACTGAATTTGAAACTGTTTTGAAAATCTAACTCAACCAAACAAATTCGGCTGAGTTTCTTTTTCCTCAAAACCTTCGGGCAAAAATCGGTATTTTTCCAAATCGCATCTGCCTTTATCGTTGAAAAAAACGCCTTCTTCTTCGAGCATTTTTTGTTGGACGTTGTAAGGCAAAAACATTTTTGCGGTCGAACACGCGCCTTGTGAATTTATAACTCTTTGCCACGGCACATTTTCTGTTTCCGCCGCGTGCATCACATATCCGACCGTCCGCGCCGTGTAACCTTCGCCCAAAATCTCAGCAATTTGCCCGTAAGTCATCACTTTCCCCGAAGGAATTTCGTGGACAATTTCATAAACCCTTTCGCGGTAATTTTTATCGTCAACATTCATAGTTTTGTCCGTTGTTAGTTGTCAGTTGCAAAAAACACTTTGCCTCATTTTACATCTTTCGGATTGCGCCGCAAACGCTTTTTGAATATTCCTTCTCTCGCTTTTAGCCATTCGCGCCATTCTTCGATTGCTTTTTCTCTCTCAACTTGCGAACTCGCAGGTTTGAGATTCAATCAAGTCGAAGTCTCATCGCGCAGACACATTTCGGCAAAAAATCTGGTTTGCAGGTCTTTAGATGAAAGTAAATCAATCAATTCTTCAATCGTTTTTTCGCCAAACTCCTTTCGTTTTGTAGCAAATTCTTCTTTCTTCATTTTTGCCTTTTTACTTTTTACTTTTGCCTTAAAACTGTTCGTGCCGGTGCGCCGTCGCCTGTTTCGCTGATAACTTTGAGCGGCAAACAAATTAATTCGTAATCGCCCGCCGAAATTTCGCGCAAATCCAAACCTTCGATAATGATAATTTCTTTTTCGAGCAGAGTTATGTGAGTATCAAAGGATTTCGCGCCGAATTTTTCGACTGAAAGATAATCAATTCCGACGAGTTTTATTTCTAAATCAGCCAAAATTCTCGCGGCTTCGGGCGTGATGTATGTAAAATCTTTGCGGAAACCTTTTTCGGGTTCGTTCCAGAAGTTTGAATTTCGCGTTTTGAACAAAATTCGTTCGACGTTTTCGAGATTTCCGAGATGCTGCGGTTCGATTGCCAAAACATCGTCGGATAATTCCAAAACCGTGCAATCGCCGATTAATTTTTCGAGTTCGAGTTCGTGAACGTGCCGTGTTCCTTCGATAAAATGGTTCGGCGCGTCAACGTGCGTCGCCGTGTGCGCTCCGAAACAGAGTTGTGTTACATTTGCCACATCGCCGTTTGCAAGCGCGGCACAAACGTCAATTTTCACCGCCGGATCGCCTTCATAAACCGGCGTATTTTCAGAAAGCGGAAAGGTTATGTCGTAAATTTTCATAAAAATATGATTGAGCCGATCGCTACTGCTCGCGGTTCTGACTTTGAGCATAAACGAAAGCGATTTTGAACACAAGATTTGCTATTGAGAGAGATTTCTTTGTAGGCTGTAAAAATGATGGAAATAAAACACAACGAAAGCGAGCGTGGCGGTGAGTTCGTCATTGAAGAAAATGGCAATCGCGCCGCAGAAATGACTTATACAAAAGCAGGCGAAGGTTTAATAAGCATTGACCACACATTCGTCGAACACGATTTTCGCGGCGAAGGAATTGCCAAAGATTTGGTCGCTGCAGGCGTAAATTTCGCCCGCGAAAACAATCTGAAAATCATTCCGCTTTGCCCTTACGCCAAATCTGTGATTGCGAAAACGCCCGAATATCAGGACGTTTTAGCGAATTAATTTTTTATTTGCCCGCAGAATACGCGGAAGACACGAAAAAAAATCAAAAAACTTCCGCGTTTTTCCGTGTATTCTGCGGGCAAACTTTTTCTTAAAATGCAGACTTTACGGATTTCCGCTTCGAGTTATTCAAATACTGCGCCGCTCGTTTGGTCGTTTCTTTACGGGCAAAATCGCGGAAAATATGAATTGATTTTGGACAATGCGCCAGCGCGTTCGGCTGAACTTTTATCACAAAGACGAGTTGATGCCGCGCTCGTGCCGGTGATTGCTTATCAAATTATCGAAGACCTTCGGCTCGTGCCGAATGTTTGTGTTGGTGCAAAGGAAAAAGTCCGAAGTGTTTGCCTTGTAACACGCGGTAAAGATTTGGAACAAGTAAAATCAGTCGCGCTCGATGTTTCGTCGAAAACTTCCGTTGCTCTGACAAAGATAATTTTCCGCGAATTTTTAGGCTTTGAACCGATATGGAAAGATTCTGAGCCTGATTTAAGTGCAATGCTCAAAACATCGGATTGCGCTTTGCTCATCGGCGATCCGGCATTGACGATTGCGGATTTACCAAAAACCAAAAACCAAATCAGAAAATTCGATTTAGTCGAAATCTGGCGTAAAAATACAAATTTCGGTTTCGTTTTCGCAATGTGGATGACGCGAAACGAATTTTGTCCGATTAATTTTGCCGCCGCAAGAGATGAAGGTTTAGCGCATTTGGACGAAATAATTTCAAATTATGAAGCGGAAATTCCGCTCTCGCACGAAGATTTCAAAAATTATCTTTCGGAAAATATTGCGTATTCAATTGACGAAAATATGCAGCAAGGTTTGGAACTTTATTTTGAACTCGCGCATAAAAATGGATTATGTGAAAAAAACTTATCGCTCAAATTTACCGCTTGACGGCGAAATAATTAATGCTGTTGACTATAACCACAATAATTCCGAAAATCCAGACGGGCGCGAAAAACAGATAGCCGCCGAATTCTTTGCGCCAAAACCAGCCTTGATTTGCACGTTTGAGAAAGCGCAAAATCATATCAATCAAAATTAAAACTGCGCCGCCTGCCATCATCACGAGTGAATCGGGAAGTTTCAACGCGAAATAACCGACGGCAATGACAATTGCCGCTAAAACAAACATTCCGAAACCTGCTAAATTTCCTTGCATAAAAATTCCTCGAAAGAAATTATAGCAAATAAAAAAAGGCTTGCCGAAAGCAAACCTTTTTTTGTGTAAAATATGTATTTATAAAGACTTAATTGAATAAATTGGACTGAAACAACAAAAACCATCCGGCGATGACGATAAATAAAATCAGCCCAAAATCTCTGGTTTCAAATTGATTTTCTTGACTTTTCATTTCCTTATCTCCTTTAATAAAATTCTTCTTCCATTCGCTATCGCGCAATTTTTAGACGAATCGTATCAACTTTTTGGCATAAAATTTGTAGAAAAATTTACTACCTGAATAAAAATTCGCCGAAAAAGCGGTTTTGGTTGCATTTTAGGAGTGAATTTTTTGGCAAAATGCGATTTATTTCGCAAAATGATAAGATAATTTTTTGAATTTATGAGTAATATTCAACCGATTTTAGATAAAGTTTTGGACGGTGGACGAATGACTGCCGAAGATTGCACGACGCTTTTGGAAAGCTATGACATTGCCAAAATCGGTGCGGCGGCGGACGAAATTCGAATGCGGAAAAATAATCCCGAAATCGTAACTTACATCATTGACCGCAACATCAATTACACCAACGTCTGCAACGTCGTTTGCACATTTTGCGCGTTTTATCGCCGTCCGGGAAAGCCCGACACTTACGTTCATTCGTTTGAAGAAATTTGTGCGCGAATTGACGAAACCATCGCGCTCGGCGGCACGGGCGTTTTGATGCAGGGCGGACTTCATCCCGATTTTAATATCGAATGGTATGAAGATTTGCTTTCGAGATTGCACGAGCTTTATCCGAATTTTCAGCTTCATTGCTTTTCGCCGCCGGAAATTCATAATATTTCCTTGATTTCAAAGCTCGATTACGAAACGATTATGCAACGCCTGAAAAACGCCGGATTAAATTCGCTTCCCGGTGGCGGCGGCGAGATTCTTGATGACGAAGTTCGTAAGCGCGTTTCAACCAAATGCACAACGCAAGAATGGCTCGATGTGATGAAGGCAGCGCACCGCGTCGGCTTAAAAACTACGGGAACAATGATGTTCGGCATCGGCGATAAAATTGAGCATCGCGTCCGACATCTGCAAAGAATCCGCGACGTTCAAGACGAAACAGGCGGTTTCACGGCGTTTATTCCGTGGACGTTTCAACGTGAAAACACCGCTTTGGGAAGAAAAATCACCGAAGAACCAACCGGCATTGATTATCTGAAAATGCTTTCGGTTTCACGTCTGTTTTTTGATAATATTCAGCACATTCAATCATCTTGGCTGACACAAGGTTTGCGGCTCGGACAAACCGCCCTAAGATTTGGCGCAGACGATATGGGTTCGATTATGATTGAAGAAAATGTCGTTTCAGCAGCAGGCGCAGACACCGAAGCCAACGAAAAAGAACTCCGCTATCAAATCTCCGAAGCCGGTTTTCGCCCGCAACAGCGCGATATTCTTTACAATTATGTCAACCGCGAAAACGTCGAAACTTTGGACGAGCGAAAATCAATGCCGCTCAGAAAATTGAGTGTGGCATTTGCAGATTAAGTTAAAGAGTTAAGAAAAGGAAACTTTCTTAACTCTTACAAAAATCTGGTCAAAGATACTACTTAATCTTTCGTAATTTCGGATTGTCTATTTTTTTTGTGTCATTTCTTCGGTTTATGTATTTTTCCAAAGGAATGACATTTTCTTTTAATATTTCTTTTGAAAGATGTGTGTAGCGGTCGGTCATTGTAAGTTTCGAGTGTCCTAGCAAAGCCTTTTGAACAAACGCATTAATTTGGCTTTCTGCTACCCGTGTGCTGTATGTATGGCGCAACGAATGAATCGTTAATCCCTCAAAGCCTAACTCTTTGCAGACTTCATTAAATTGCTTTGATAAAGCCGTGTCTTGTGATTTTATTCCCTCAAAAACTTTACCTTTTTGATTCACCTCTCCAGCTTCTTTAACAAGCCGCTCGAAAATAGCTTTAACGTTTGAAAGCATTGGTAAAGTTCGCGCCGTGTTTGTTTTGGTGATTTCTTTTCGTAGAAAAATAAATGCTTCCGCAAGGTTAATGTCGCGCCATTCGATTTTGAAAAGTTCACCGCGCCTCATTCCCGTATAAAGCAGAATTTCGATTTGGTTACTGAATTTCACATCATTACGGATATAATCAAACAAAATAATTTCCTCATCTTCGGACAAAATTCGGTCGCGTGATGGCAGATTGTTGTAGTATTTGACGTGATTGACCGGGTTTTCTTTCAGTTCGCCGTATTCTTTGGCAAGATTGAAAATAGCGGATAAGACGGCGACATCACGGTTGACCGTTGCTCTTGAGCGTGGCTTGCCGTGTCGAGTTGTTTTAGCTCTCCGTTCACGCTTGAATTTTTCGACTTCTTCCGGCGTAATTTCACAAAGCCGAAACTTACCGAATTTTTCAATCAAAGCCTTTAGAACGGAAAGTTCGACATAATAACCTTTTTTGTGTTCTCTCGCGTATGGCTTGTAGCTTTTTTCGACAAATTCAGTAAAATTCTTTTGTCCGCCGATTCCCCAACGATTTTCAAAAAGTTCGCTGATGATAACTCTTTCGGCTCTTTCGGCTTCACGCTTTGTCCGCGCTTCTTTGATGACTTTTCTTATCCGTTTTCCATTGATTTGCAGATGAACATACCAACTGCCTTTTTTCGTTCCTCTTTGATGAACAACTATTTTGCGCCTCACATTTTAGTTTTTTGCTGTTGCTAAGTGATTTGCGCGTAATTATCTTACTACACGCAGATTCTTTTTTCGATAGTTCTTATTGCGATTTTCTTTCAGCCAACTCGAAACTTCTTCATAATCGAACAAAGTCCTTGTTCCAATTTTTATCTTGGGCAATCCTTCGTTTTGTAAATTGTTCACCGTTTTGACCGACACGCCCAAACGCTTCGCAACTTCTTTTATGTTCAATAAACGGTTTTCAAATGCTACCGAAGACGACAAAAGTTTTCGCTCTGATTCATCATTAACAAAAAGCATTACGGCTTTTTCGGCAATGGCTTCGAGATTATCAAGCGCATCTTTCAACGCTTCGCGCACTTGTCGAAGTATCAGACATAATTTTTCTGCTTTTTCGGTTGTCATAGTTTCTGCCGGCAAACATCGGCATTTCTGCCGTTACTTCAGCTAAAATCATCTGTGAATAAACGTCCGCAAAAACAACGCGCTTGCTCACAATTCAACAAAAATTAAATCAGTGGACAAAATGAAACGATTTCAATATTCGAGTTGACTTGTAACACTTAAACGCTCTTTTGCCGTGAACAAGCTCCGAAACTTTCAGCCCGGACAATCACATTTTGATTTGTGAATGTCCGGCTTAATTTAGTCCGGGTTTGTTCACACTTTGCCGTGAATCATTGTCCGCAGTCATCGGCATTTTTGCCGTTACTTCAGCTAACATCGGTGTTTTTACCGTTGCTCGATCTAAAACTTTTCAATCAGAATGTTTTGCCGTCCAATGTTTTGAACGTCGCAAAGGCAAACTTTTCCCTCAACTGCCTTTGTCGGTAGCTCTGAACTTTTGAAATTTCCTTTTCGAGATGCTCTAACCATTCTTCGCGTGTCAGAATTCGACATAATTCGCGCCAAGTTGGTTTTTTGTTCGGCGGAGCGTGTGCATTTTCCACTTTTTCGCTGTCAGATATATTTTCGCTTCCGTCTTCTGATAAAGTTTCCGAATCTTCGGCGTTTCTGTCAGTTATTTTCTTTGTATCAAGATATGCGTCTTGTTCATCGGCTCGTTTCGATTTTGTGCGAATTTCTTTCGCCGTTTCCTTGCAGACACCATAAACCTCAAACATTCGCGGAAAACGCTTCACAACGGCAATTTCGGCTAATTGCGCCTGTGGTATTTTCGCCCAATCGGTTGTCTTGGTGATGTATTTACAGAGTTCGTTTATTGACCGTTCTTTGTTCCAAACTTTTTGAACGTGGCAAACTGCCAAACCGTCTGCGGTATTGCATTGAAAATCTATGCCGTGTTCACGGAAAGATTTTTCTAAAGCTCGCGTCCATTCAAAGCGGATTTCTTGAAAACTATTTGAAGTGATTCTATTCCGGCAAACTGCCAACAAATGCAGATGATAATGATATTGTCCGTGTTCGCCTACGGTAAATTCTTCGTCTTTCATTCCGCCACGCGAAACGTCCTTAAACCATTTTGACCGTGAAAACTTTCGCCACGCGGAATTGATAACGCTCCGGCAATCCAACAAAGCCAAGTCCTGCAAAGATAAATCCGGCATCGTCAAAGTGATAAAAAACCAATGTTCACCGACAAATAATTTTTCATTTTCGACAACGTGCCGAGATATTTTTCGGTTTCGTTTGGCAAGCCTTCCCGTGCAAGTCGGACAAAGCCGAGAATTACACGCCCAAAGTTGACCGCGCCCGTCGTAACATTCGCCGTCTTCATTGTGCAAATCGTTTGCCGTGAAAAGATTCGCGTATTGATTACACGCCCAAATTCTATCCGCAAGCCCTTGAACTAGACGGCTATCGGAAGAAAAGCGCAAAACTCTGCTGATATATTCGCCGTCAAGATTTTTATTCTTTTGGCGTTCAAGCAAAGACAGTTTCGGCTTTTGATTCGGCGATGTATTTTGCATAGCTTTTTACTTCGCCAAACTGATATTTTTGTCTGTGGTTTGATTTACTTTTTGAAGTCTTTCGGTTTCCTTGCGTCGTTTCTCGCGCAAGGCTCGGCGGATAGCAAAATTAAATCCTTCGGGAGCTTCGCCCTCAAACTCTTTGCTTTTAAGTATTTGATTAACGGAAAGCATCGTTTCATCACAATTCATATTTATTTTTCCTTGTGAATCGCCGCCGGATTTTTCCGCTCAATGATTCACGGCTAAACTTTTTTGCCGAAAAATAAAAAAACATCGGCAATTTCTCTAGCCGATGCGCCCGTTTTGTGATATATTTCTTTCATCACGTCGGGCAAATCGGCGTTGTGTCCGAATAAAATTCGGGCGAAATGGCGAAGGTGCAAACTTCGCTTTTTTCTTTTGCGTGGCTTGCCGTGTTCAGTTCTCCAAAACATTCACACGGCAAGCCTTTTCTAAAAAATCTTATTTCAAGGCATAAACAATGATGCCTGTCAGAATCATCAACATTACGGTTTGAAAAGTATCTCGCGTAGCTTTTGGTTGCCCTAAATCTCCGCTAAAGATATATTTTCCGCTCGGTTGCCGAACAACAATAATCTCCTGATTTCCAATCATTTCTCGTAATTTATTTTGGACTTCCCGACCTGTCATCGTTTTATCTCCTCATTAGAAAAATTAACAGCAATCCTCCCAAAGCAAGGGGAACGCCAACGCCTGCGCCTATTCCTAAAATTTCCCATAAACTTTGACCGTCGCTTTTATCGGTATTAGTTTGTCCGCCTGTCCAAACCGGAGCGGGAATTTGAATGATTTGAGCTGGCGTTTGATTATTAGTGTTTGACGTTTGATTATTAGTGCTTGATGTTGGCTGTTCCCACTCTGGTCTATAATCATCTCTTGCAACACTTAAAGTCGTATTCCAAAAAACTTTTATGGTTGTTCCAAATGAGCGTGTAATTGACTCAATAACTTGGATTGCTCTTTGTCTGACTTCCTCGGCTGTGTGTCGTGTAAAAACATTACATTCTATTTCTAGGTCATTTGTATAACCTCCAAACCAACTTGATGGACTCATTCTTACTGCAACAACATCAAAGCCGTCTTGTTGTAGCTTTCGCACAATATCGCCCCGAACATCAAAGACATTAGGCGACACCCATTAGACCTCTTGCAAAAGAAAATTAGATAATTCAATGTAGAAATATAATTTTA
>CAZJQP010000078.1:0-24667 GCA_964548225.1 uncultured Blastocatellaceae bacterium
GACCTCCAACGTGACAGGCTGGCGTTCTAACCAACTGAACTACGACTCCGCAAGACGATTTCGAATTTCAGATTGCGGATTTTTTAATCCCCAATTCCAAATCCTAAATCAAAGTGGTGGGCACGAAGGGACTCGAACCCCTAACTTCCTCCTTGTAAGGGAGGCTGTCTACCAATTGACATACATGCCCTCAAATAACTTCAAAAATCCACTCGCGCAAGAAACAAGCGCGAATTGCCATACTACGAAAATTTCACCTCGAATGTCAAGCAAACTCAAATCATTTTTTCAATACGGGCTTTTGTGTTTGGCTGGTTTCCGAATCATATAACAAAACTGTGCCGCCAAAACCGACAATCCAACCTTTTTTGCCGTTGAAGATGATTTTTTCAAATTTATGTTTAATCTTCGATTCTTTCAAAATCCAAGTGTTTCCTGCCGAATTCGTGTAAAGCACTGTGCCTTCATCACCAATTGCCCAACCTTTGTTTTGGCTTGTGAAAGCGATGCTGTTTAGGGTTTGGACAACGCCGGATTTTTGTTCGCGCCACGTTTTTCCGCCGTTTGTAGTTTGGAAAATTTTACCTTGTGTTCCGGCTGTCCAACCATTTTTCGGATCAACAAAAAAAACAGAATTGAATTTTGCGGTCGGACTATTGAAAATACTCGAAGGTTTCCACGTTTCGCCTGCGTCTTCAGTGAAAAAAATACTGCCGCTTGCGCCAACGATAACGCCGTTTTTCGCATCGGCAAAAGCTCCATCAAGCAGAAGATATTTAGCGGGCGAAGTTTGACGCTTCCATTTTTCTTCCGCGTCGCGCAAGGCGTAAAACGCACCCGATTCGCCGACGGCAAAGCCTTGTTTTTCGGAGTTAAAAAAGAATTTAACGAGGCGTTCGCGTTTGATGTCCGGGAATTCGATTTTTTCCCAATCTATGCCGCCGTTGCCTGTTTTCAAGATATATGACGAAGCATTTGCGCCACGATTGAAGATGTTTCTTTCGCACAAAAGCCAACCTGTAAATTCATCGGAAAAATAGACTTGGCGGATATTGTCTTCGGTTGAAAATTTTTCTTTTTTCCAATTTTTTCCGCCGTCGTTTGTGGCAAACAAAGTTCCGTTACTACCGGCAATCCAACCCGTTTTTTCGTTGACGAAATAAACATCGTGGAGCCACGCCAGCGTGTTCAGATTTTGTTTTAACCAATCCGCCCGCGCCGTCTGAAAACAAAAGACGCAGAGCAGAACAGTAATAATTATTTTGAAAATATTCATCAAAAAAACAATCGCAAATTGCAAATCTTTATAACGGGCTTCCGAAAAGCAAACGAACCGCACTTACTTTGCCAAGCGTGTCAAACAATTTACTCCAAGTAAAACCTTTATCACCGACAAAAACTTGGTCGCCCGGATTCAAATAAATCATCGGAATTTTGCCGCGTTCCATTTCGACATAATTTACATCTTTGCGAGCCAGATTGCCTTGAGCATCAAAATATACAATCGCAATTTTCTTTTTGTCGCCACCTTTGGCAATTCCGCCGGCTTCCGTCAAAGCCTCAAAAAGGCTAACTCTTCGGTCTAAAACTCGAATTCCCGGTGCAACAACTCTGCCCATCACGCTGTAACGCGCCGACATCGCTTTTTCGAGTGTTACGGTAACTTTCGGTTCGATAATATATTCATCGAGTTTCTTTTCGATTTCCGCCGCAACTTCTTCGACGGTTTTGCCTCCGACCATAATGCCTTCGCGGATAAGCGGATAAGAAAGCCGCGCCGTCGGCGGAACGGTTTTGCTGTTCAAGCAGTAATCGGGACATTGCCCGAAAACTTCGACAGAAATAACGTCATTTGGTCCGAGTCGGTATTCTTTCAGATAATTTTCGTAATAATTTACGACCTGTTTTTCGTCGTCCGCGTTCTCGGTTTGTGTTTTATCAGTTTCGGTTTGCGTCGGTTTTTCTTCGGTTTTATTTTCCGAAGTTGCCACGCGGTCGCGGGTTTTTGTTTCCGTCGGCGGATTTTCGGTTTGAGCCGAAAGTGCAAAAATTGCACCGAACGCCAAAATCAATAAACTGCTCTGAAATAATTTTACTGCTTTCATTTTTCCTATCTCCGTCCAATAAAAATGTTTATTAAACACCTTAATCCAAAAAAACTCTCTTTCTCTTTTTCTTCCTCAACGTCCGCCTTTTCCAAATAAAACGGTTTTTACCGTTTCAAAAATAATCACAAGATCGAGCGCAAGACTTTGGTTTTTGATGTAATAAAGTTCGTATTCGAGCTTTTGCCGTGCATCTTCGACCGATGCGCCGTAAGGATATTTTATTTGCGCCCAACCTGTCAAGCCCGGCGCAACGAGGTGGCGATGTTCGTAAAACGGAATTTCTTCCGCAAGTTGCGCGACAAAATGCGGACGTTCCGGGCGCGGTCCGACAAAGCTCATTTCGCCTTTGATGATGTTCCAGAATTGCGGGATTTCATCAACGCGGATTTTGCGAATAATTTTTCCGATTAAAGTTGTGCGGTCATCGTCGGCGGTCGCCCAGACGGGTTTGCCATCGGCTTCGGCATCGGTTCGCATTGAGCGAAATTTGATGACTTCAAAGAGTTTGCCGTTTTTTCCGACTCTTTCCTGTTTATAAAAAACAGGTCCGCGCGATTCTAATTTAATCAAAAACGCCGTCAAAATTGCGATTGGCAGAGAAACGATTAAGCCCATAATTGCCAACGAACGATGCACGGCTTCGCGCACAAAAACGCTGAGCCGTGTATCACGTTTGCGTCCGGCGAAAATCAGCCACGACGGGCGCAACATATCAATATGAACTTTTCCGGTTACGCGCTCGAAAAACGATGTGCATTCTTCGATTGAAACATCACCCGCCAGACTCATTCGCAAAAGAGTTTCGGTCGGAAAAGTTCCGCGCCGTTCGCGCACGGCAATGACCACACGATTGATTTTTTCGTTGCGGATAACTTCTTCGAGATTTTCGGAATGCCCCAACAAGTTCATTTTTTCGGGCAAATCTTTCGGTTTTGAACCATTTTCCGTAACAAATCCGACAATTCGATAACCTGCGTCGCGTCTTTTCCAAACGGCTTCTGCCGTGTCAATCGCAGATTTTCCTGTGCCGACAACTAAGATTTTTTCCCCGATTTCGGGATGTCCTGTTAAGAAATGAATCAAAATTCGCCAGATGAGAAGTAAGACCAAAACGAGTGGCACGGAAATCAAAGAAATCCCGCGCCCGATCATCAGCGGCGGCGCAAGATAAAACAAAAATGCGAGCAATGCCCAAGCAATGCCCATCGCTTGCACGAATCTGAGCATCAACTCGCGCCTGTTGCTCATCACCGTATAATCATAAAGGTCATAGAAATAAAGAATTAAAAGACAAACAAACGTGGCAAGCGCAATTTTATACCAACCGTTTTTGTCATTGAGTTCAAACTCCGAACCGTCAATTCCAACGCGCAAATACAAAGCAAGAATAATGCCGCCATAAATTATCGCGGCATCTGCCAATATTAATCCGATTGTTCGCGGACTGAACTTGGTTGCGCTCATTTCTTATTTTAGAAGAGGAGAAAAAGAGAAAAGGAGAAGAGGAGAAAATTTTCCAATTCGGTCAAGTATTTTTGACCTTCAAAACCCAAAGATGCGGTTTTGCTTCCATTGCTACGAGCATCGAAATAATCTCGTCGTATTCTCGAAACAACTCTCTGCCTACCTCTTTCTCCATATATTCACATCTGACGGAAAATTCCAACCACGTTTGAGTTTCTGCCGCTTCGCCTTCCGCATCATTTATTTTTGCGATAAAAGATGCCTGATAACGACGTTTGCGCCACGCCTCAGCAATGTTTGCACAAACCGAGCGAGAGGAACGCAAAATTTGGTCGGTTAAAGAATAAGTTTCTTCCTTCGGAAAACTTCGGGTTAGTTCAAAAATACGCATCGCCGCCGCAAAAGCCTTTTTATAAACTTCCAGTTCCTGATGCCGAACAATTTTCTCAGCCATCGCGGAAAAAATCTCCTCTTCTTCTTTTCTCTTCTTCTCCTCTTCTAGCTCTTCTTGTAATATCCGTAATTATAATGACTTTCGTCCAAAACATCTTCGGATTGGTTTAAGACAACGCCGAGCATTCTTTCGCGTGGGACAGTTTCCATAACGCGGTCAACTGCGCTGTAACGAGTTTTTCCGGCGCGGATGACAAGCATTGCGCCATCCGTCTGATTGATTAAAACTGCCGCGTCTGTAAAAATTCCGAGTGGCGGTGCGTCAATTATGACGTAATCAAACATATCGCGGACTTCGCGTAAAATTTCTTTGAATTTCGGACCTGAAATAAGTTCTGCGACATCACTTCGGGCTTCGCCACCCGGCAAGATGTGAAGCCCTGCGGGAGCGATTTTGATGATTGCATCTTTAACCGAACAAGTTCCGGCGAGTATGTCTGAAAGACCTTTTTCGGTTTCGATTCCCAGATAATCGGCAAGCGAAGGCATCCGCAAATCGCTGTCAATGATCAAACATTTTACGCCATCTGTCTGCGCTAACATCCACGAAAGATTCAGTGCGGTGATTGATTTTCCTTCGCTCGGATTGATACTGGCAACGACAATTGCCTGTAATTTTTTCGTTTCGCTTTTATGCAGAATATGCGTCCGAAGACTGCGATATTCTTCGCAATATGTCGAATGAGGTTGCGTAATTGCGACGAGTCGCGGTTCGACGCGCTCAGCTTCAACTTCCCACTCGGTAAATACCGGTAAGGTTTTTTCAGCCGGGCGCGTCGTTACGACGGCGTTTAATTTTGCCCCGACAGCTATTTCCGTCCTCGAATCAGGGAGTGCCATCCCGATTAAAGAATCTGACTGTCTATTAAACGCCGAACTCGGTGTGCCGATTTTAAAGTCTTTTTCGCCAAACATTTCCGGCGGTCGAGTCATACGGCGCGTCTTTACGTCAAAAGGAACAACTTTTGACGATGGAGAGTTTTTCGGAATCTCTAAAACAATTTCCGCTTCATCTCCGGTTTCGGATTGTTTTTTCTGTAATGCTTTAAGAATACTCATAAAATGCTCCGCATCATTAGGTCAAAGTTTAAAGTTTAAGGTTTAAGTTTAATTCGGCTTTGAACCTTAAACTTTGAACTCTTAATAAAATCCACCAACTTCTTCTATTTCCAAATTTATTTCGTCGTCTAAATCGTCAAACGGTTTCGGAATAGGTTTGCTTTTGCCATTGCCATTTCCGTTGCCGTTTCCATTCGAGATTTCACTCTGAAACTTTTTTGGGCTTGTCGGCTCGACTCGTGTTTGATTTTTCCAAAGTTCTTCACGCGCTTCGGCGGTCAGAACACGCGCTGTCTGCACATTTTCGACTTGTTTTTCCGTTGCTTTGAGCATTTCGCGGCGCGGAAGCAAATCGAGATTGTCAGCAACTTCTTCAATAATTTGACGACCGATAACCTGCTCGCCCGCCGCGTAAGCCGCAATCAAAGAATTGTCGCAAAGATTATTGATTTGGCGCGGAATACCTTCCGAGCATTGAAAAATAAGGTCAATCGCGCCCGGCGTAAAAATATTCGGTTGGTCGCTTCCGGCAATCAAAAGACGTTCCGTGATATATCGCTCAACTTCGTCAACATCAGGCAAAGCGTGCATTTTGCATCGCAAAGCGACGCGCTGTTTGAGCTGACGAAGATTCGGCTGATTCAATTTTTCGCGCAATTCGGGCTGTCCGGTCAAAACAATTTGCAAATGTTTCGCATTGTCCGATTCAAAATTGAGCAAAAGTCGAATTTCTTCTAAAACGTAATCAGACAATTCGTGTGCTTCGTCAATAATTAAGACAGTTCGAAGCCCGCGCTGATGACGCGCTTCCAAAACTCTGCCCATTTCTTGAAGCAATTCTGCTTTATTCGTCCAATCCTTGATACCGAGCATCTGCGTAACGTGATGATAAAATTCATCAATCGAAAGACGCGGATTAAAAACGTAAGCCGCTAAAACGGACGAGTCCAAACGCCGCAAAATCCAGCGCAGAGCGGTTGTTTTACCCGTGCCGACTTCGCCCGTCAGAACGATTAAACCTTTGGCATTTTCGAGTCCGTAATATAAACTCGCCAAAACTTCGTTATAACTCGGTGTGAACACGATAAACCGCGGGTCGGGTGTTAAAGTGAACGGTATATCTTCTAATCCGAAAAATTCTCTATACATAATCTTTCTCCGAAAGAGTTTCGGGTTTCTAGTTTCTAGTTCCAAGTTTTGAAACCCGAAACCTGAAACTAGAAACTAGAAACTTTTTATGAAACCATACGCTCAAAAATTCGCGTAACTTGTAGTGCCATCACAATTAACGGAACTGCGGTGATAGCCGCCGCCGCTCCGAGTAAAACCTTCAAATAATGCGACCGATTGCGCCAAGTCTTTTCATTGTAAGACAAAAGCGGCGGCACACTTGCCAAAACCGGCAGACCTGTATAATGCTTTGCGTCTTCGATATTTTGAATCTTAAAAAGTCGCGGAATTTCAAAAATTCCTGCTAAAAACAAACCGATTGCCAAACCAATCGCACCGCCCATTGCGGTTAAAAGTCCTTTTTTCGGCGCAACCGGCGACGAAGGCAAGTTTGCCGGATCAACTACGCGAACGGTTTCGCCCTGCGCGTTCGATTCACGATTTACTTGCAAAGACGCATCGTTTTTCTTTTTCAAAAGCTCGTCGTAAGTTTGTTTTGCCGACTGAAATTGTGTGTTAATGCCTTCGAGCGCGACCTTGACGTTCGGCGAAGCATTGATTTTGTCGTCAATAAGCTGAATTTGCACGGCATTTTGACGCAAATCATTGTCTTTATTAGCAATCTGTTGGTCAATCAGCGAAATTTGATTTTCTGCTTTTTGCTTCTCAATTTCGATGTTTTTCTGTTGCAGTTCAGCTTTGTTGCGGCTCTGCGAAGTTACATCTTTTTCACGAGTTTCGAGACTTTTTTTCAATTCCTCGATTTCATCATTGACCTTAGCAATTTCGCTTTTTGTAGCGATAACGTCCGGGTGTTTATCTCTGAGATTGGTTTGCAATTTTTCGAGTTTGGCACGAAGTTCGGCGCGTTTATTAACAAGTTGTCCATAAGCCGGAATATCTTCGACGCGCGTTTTTGTGCGAATCGTGTCTTGCGTCTCTCGTTCGCCGAAATCTTGAATTAGCCGCGATTGACTGTTCAAAGTGCGAATATTGTCATTAACGCGACCTTTTTCGGTAATCAAATTTTCTTTTTCTTTGGAAAGCGTTTCTTCACGGGTTTGCAATCCGTTTCTTTGAGCAATTAAACCCTGCACGGCTTCGGGCAGAATTTCGACGTTATTCATCATTACCTGAATCCGCTCACCGTCAATTCTATCCAGATTTTCTTTAGCTTGTTTAAGCGAATTTTCTAAAAAATCTCTGGTTGTCTCCGCCGCCTGAGTTGATTGCAAAACTTGTGCATTGACATATTTGCTGGCAAGTTCTGCTGTAACATTTCGTGCCGATTCAGGTGAACGATCTTTGTATTTAATCGAAAAAGAAGCAATTTTGCGGTCATCGTCGCTTTTTTCAGGAACGACTTCGATGTTTTTATACATTTTTTCAATGATAAGTTCCATCGGCATTCCTGCGTTTCTTTCCAACTTGAAAAGGTCGTATTTGGCAATCATCGGTTCAAGCGAATTGCGGCTTAAAACTTCTGTGTTAATGGTTTGCAGACGTTGTGATAAATCCTCATCCGTCAGGGATTGAATAACTCTATCAGGAATTTGCGGCGGTTTGACTGCTAAAACCGTTTTCGATTCAAAAACGCTCGGCAATTTATTAACGACATAGCCGATTGCCGCCGTCATTGTCAGAATCGGCAATAAAATCAACCATTTGCGACGCTTGAGCATCGCAAAAAATTCACCCGCAGTTCGTTGTCTAAACTCTACGCTCATCTCTTTCCTCTATTTTTCTCTTGAAGTTTCAGCCCAATTTAACACTCGGCGCACTAAGACGGTAAAAATAATCAAAGCGATGCCAAAAATTAACAAGCCGACCGATTCGGGCATTTTAGCAAAAATAAAATTCAAATTTAATGTATCGAATAAATTCATTTTTTTTCTTTTGTTTAGAGTTCAAACTTTAGTTTGTTTTTCGCCGCGCTTCGCTAACGAAATCACGCTGAAGCGTGAACTCTGAACATTAAACCGAAGCCATTCCGAGCCGTTGACGATATTCGGGATTCGGTTTTCCGCCCGTCCGCGCTGTTTCGCGTTCGTCAATAATCACAGCTTTTTTAAGCTGTTCGATAGCTTGCGTTTTCAAACCTTTTTTGTGATAAATCCAACCGAGCGTGTCATAAAATCCGGCAGTATTCGGATTCTTTTTGACTGCGCTTTGCGCGAGTGTCAATGCTTCGTCCAAATTTCCGCCCGTTTCGGCGATATACCACGCCAGATTATTTGCCGCAATCGGTGAATCGGGCGCAAGTTCCAGAGCTTTGCGGTAATGTTTTTCCGCTTCCGCGCCGTTATTTCGAGCTTCTTCCAAAATTCCGAGCAATGTGTGAACGCTTGACGAAGGTTTCTTTTCAACAACTTTTTTATATTGTTCGATAGCCGCGTCCGTTTGGTTTCGGCTGACCAAAATTGAAGCATAAGCCGAATAAGCGGGCAGATATTCATCGTTTGTTTCAATCGCTTTTTTCAGTTCCGCTTCGGCAGATTCAATGTTTCTTTCTGCCATAAAAACATCCGATTTCAGATAATACAACGCAGGCAGAACATCTTTGTTACCATTTGCTTCACTAACCGCTTTATCAACTTTCGCGTGAGCTTGGGGAAACTGTTTTTGACGAGTCAAAATCGAAACCGCGCCGCTCAAAGCATCAAAATTTTTCGCGTCTTGCGTCAAAGCCTTTTCGTATAATTCGAGTGATTCGGGCAATTTCTTTTCCGCTGTCGCAACTTTTGCAAGATTAACCAATGCCGCCGAGGAATTCGGCGAATTTTTAACAATTTCCTGTAAATCTGTGCGTGCTTCCGCGATTTTTCCGAGTTCCAAGTAAGCCAAACCGCGAGCGGTCAAACCGCGATATTGCAATTCTTGTAAATTGACGGCATTTTCTGCGGCGGTTGGCACGGCATTTCTTAAAGCATCAAGCAATTCGTTTGCTCCGCGAAGTGCATTTTCCGCTTCACCGTTTTGAAATGCGGCTTGGATTTTCAAGGTTTTCGTTTTCAGATACGTCGGGTGATATTTTTCCAAATCGCCGATAAATGCGCGGGCTTGATCAATTTGTCCGAGCGCAAGTCGTGCCGAAACCATATAGAAAAGCCCGTCTTTGTTTGAAGGTGTTTTCTTCAAAATTTCTTCCAAATCCTTAATCGCGTCTTCGGGTTTGTTGTCCTGCAAATTTACGCGGGCGCGAAGCAAAAAGGCTTGCGCGTCGTTGTCGTTAAGTTTCAAAAGCGCGTCGGTTTGTTCTTTAACTTTCGCGTATTCCTTTCTTTCGAGATAAATTTCGCCCAAACGATAACGAGCGCGAACGTATTCCGGTTTTTCGTTGATAATTTGCGTTAAAGTGTTGATTGCGTCGTCTTCGCGTTTGATTTGCGAATAAAATTCGGCTAATTGCAAACGGCTTTCGGGACTGTTCTCTTGAATTTTTACGAGTTCCTGATAAGTTGCTTCGGCTTTGTCGAATTGTTTCTGCGAAACATAAAATGCCGCCAGCATTTCACGCGCTTCGATGTTATTTGCTTCGACTTCAATCGCTTTTTTAAATTGCGATTCGGCATCGGCGGCGCGGTTTGTAAAATCCAAAAATCTCGCGTATTCGAGGTAACCGACGGCACGGTTCGGATTAACCGAAACCCCTTTTTGAATCGTTTTTTCGGCTTCCGAAGGTTTTTCCAAATTCATCTGATAGCGCGAAAGGCTGATGTAAGTTTCGGTGCGTTTTTCATCGAGCGCGATGGCTTGATGAAAAACATCCGTAATTTCTTTTTCACTCTTTTTTTGCGCCGTCAAAAGATTTGCTTTCAGCACGAAACCTTCGATGTAGTTAGCATTACGACTAAAAATATCGTCTAAAATCTTTTGTGTTTCTTCGGTTTGCGGCGGAATTGCGGCGAGAAAATAATTGCCGAGTTTGGTTTTTGCTTCCAAATTTTCGGGGCTTAAATTCCTCACCTTTTGGAGTTCGTTGATGGCTTCGTTATATTGACCCAAGTTTTCAAAAACGCGGGCAAGTCCCCAATGCGCTTGCGCCGAATCTTTATCAATTTCAGCGGCGGCGCGAAATTCCATTAAGGCTTCCTGAAATTTGCGTTTTTGCAAATATTCTTCGCCGCGGGAAATATGTTTGTCTTTGGAAACTCCGCAAGAGGCGGAAAGAAGGGCGATGCCGCACAAGGCAATCAGCAGAAATCTGGATGAAAAAAATAGGCACTCTCTCATTTATTTTATAAAAATTTTCCTTGTTTTTCGAGAAAATTACGCGCCGATTTTTTCACTTTGGCGGTCGGGGCAATGACCGCTAACTGTTCGGCACGAATGTTTCGTTTTTCAATTTCCGCTTGAAAGGGGGCAATCTTTCGGCGGAACAACAAGGAAAATCAAATAGTTATCGTTATAGAAAACCGCCGATTTAAGTCGGCATTCATAGAAAATCGCAATCGCGGGAAATTTTCAGAAAAAAATATTTTCAACCTCAAAAAAGCCTTTAAAACGCAATAAGCCCATTTCCAAAAATACTGAAATCAGATATTCGACTTTTTATCGGGAAAGTGAATTATACTTCAAAACGGTTTGAAGTCAAAGTAAGTTTTAAGGGACGTAGAACTGGCGGACAATGACTGTTTCAAATTTAAATTTTCAACTAATCATTTAACAATGGATAAATATCAAGAATCCGCCATTCGCCGTTTTCTTGAATCAGATGTATAAAAAATGGAAAGACCGCGTTACAAATCATTGTGAAATCTTTTGGTAAATCTTTGCAAACATTTGTATCACATTCTTCGACTCTGATTGAATGAACTTTTTTTCTGGTTTTATTGATGTTTTTTTCAAATCTTTTCTGCCATTGATTTGACTTTCCATTTAAATATATTCTTTGGGCTTCTGATATATTTTTCATATCTTCGGCTAATTCATACCATTCGGCAAGATTGCCGTTTTCAGTATAATTTTTACTGTATAATTCAGAATTATTTTCTTCATCATCCGAATCGTCTGATTCCAAGAAAACCGACCATTTTTTACTTTTCTTGATTAGTTCAATAACATTTGGCGGGAATATTTTGGAGAAATCTATATCTCCGTCTTCTAAATCCATATTTTCATCAAAATTTAGCTGATTGCTTCCTACACCGCTTGTCAATAACAAATACAAAAAATTTAGCGTTAAAACATTTCCTTCAAAACGCTCCGAATCACTAAGTTGAGCGTAGAAATCTGAAGAGGAAAGAAATTGAAACCAATATTCATTTTTGGCAAAACGAGTTTTGAAATCGCTCACAAAAAATCTTTCGGGAACTTTGTCGAGGTCTTTGGTTTTGTCGAGATGCTTGATGAATTCGTCAACAAATTTTTTGACTTCTTTTTTCTCTGCTTCGCTGATTGTTTCTTGCGCGTTGACGTTTGATTGAATTGCCGCAAAAGCAAAGGAAATTATGAGCAAAACGAAAAGCCGAGTTATTGATTTCATCTTTTTTTAGCCTCTTGTTTGAAATTTAACTCTAATCGGTGATGAAAGCAAATATTTTTCTATTCAGGAACGTATTCGGAGAGTTTATCGGCGAGTTGTGCGGATAAATCAACGGCGGCTTGTGTGGATTTTTGTTCATCATTTCCGACGGAAGTCATCACGCGCACCATTGCGCCATCGGAGCGGCGGCGCGTAACGCTGTCGAAAATTGTGTTGAATTTATCGCGGTATTCGCTCGGTTCGATGCGTCCGCGTCCTTGATACCAATAAATCATAATCTCGTTATAAACGCCGTTTTCGATGCGGTAACGATTTGCCGTAAAAGTTTTTCCGCTCGGTGTTTTTATCTCGATAATTTCCGGCTCGCGCATTACCCAACCCGCGCCCGGCAGACAATTTTGCGGCGAATGATAAGTCGCGCCCGTGCGTTGCGAAGCGTAATAACCGACATAGATATTTGCGAGGCGATTATCCGAAGAAAGAAACCAGCGCATCGTGTAATCCGAAACGCGCAAAACGCTTTCGGTTTGTTCGCCAAATCGTTCTTCACCGCCTTTCTGCCGCCAATCGCCGAGCGTTTGCGTCAATTCCGACAAAGGTTTTCTCGCAATCTCCGCCTCACCGCGCCGCTCGAACCAGTTGATGAAAACACCGCCGATTAGCAGAACGGCAAGCAGTAAAAAAGTTTTAGAAGAGGAGAAGAAGTGAAAAGGAGAAGAGGAGATTTTTTCGGTTTCGATTGGTTCGGCGTTTTTTTTAATTTCCGATTTGTTTTGTAATTTGTAATTTCTAATTTGTAATTTCTTCAAACCGAAATTCAAACCAATCAAAATTGCCAACGCAACGACATAAACCAACCAACCCGAAGCCTCGTGCCACGCGCTTTCCGTCGCTTGTTTGCCGTAATAATAAGTCAAAACGCCGGTTGCCGTAACTCTTGCGGCATTTGTCAAAACCGCAATCGGAATTGCCGCGAACATTAAAATTACGGCTCGCCAAAAGTCAAAATTCTTTAAATATGAAAACCAACCTTTTTCCGCGTTGTGTTCGTTTTCGCGTGTGAAATACGCCAACACGAGCGCAAGCGTTACGAGCGTCATCAGCGAACGAATACCGCTACAAGCTTCGACGACTTCGAGCGCGATAATCTGCGTCGCGCCGTTCGGCAAAATCTCAATGACGTTGCCTTTTCTAACCGTCGGAACTTCAAACAGACGAATTCCCCAAACCGCCGCTTGCGAAGCCCAAATCTGCAAAGGAAACGCGATTTTATTAAAAATTATCTGCGGAATCGGAATTGAGAGAAGTAATAAAACAAACGGCGCAACCAATAATTGCAAAATCTTCGCGCCGAAAAAATAAACCACAATTCCGACAAGCATCAACACAAAAGAAATTCTCTGCGTAAAAAGCTCCGCGCCCAAACTTCCGCCCAAAAGCATCAGCAACGCAAAAATTATAATCCCGACACCAAGCCAAACATTCCGTTTTTCAAACGATTTTTTCAGTTCGTCCGCTTGCGCCCAAACGATAAAACCGATAACAAACGGAATCAAAAGCCCGTGCGAATAATTTTCGTCCGTCCACCAATCTCTGCCCAATTTCGACAACGCATTTGCATACAAAAACGTCAACGCCGCGACAATTAACAGCGGTTTCCACAGATTTTTGAAATTTGTTTCAGACGAATTCATAGACAAATCAAAAAATAGAAAAGATTTAATAAACGGTTTTTCCCAAATTGCTGAATATTTCAGCAAAAATTTTGATTATCCTATTGAAAAAGTATAAACCATCAAATTATGAGTCGTAACCGCTTTGCCGTCTTTTTCAGCAGGCTGAAATTTGATTTTTTCCGCCGCTTTGATTGCCGAAAACGTAAAGGAATTTATTTTTTCATCCGCCGGCATTAACAATTTTATTTTCCCGTCTGCACCGAAAACTACAAAAAGCGTAACGGTTTTGGGTAAATTCCAATTCAAGTCTTTCGCCGTCAGCGTATCGTTGCTCGTGTCGGGATAATTCGGTCTGCCATTTTCGGTAATTTTTAAAGACTTCCAATTTTTATCGTTCCGAAAATATATTGTTTCACCGCTTGCCGCCAAATTTTTAGCGTCAAATAAAACTCTGGCTCTGATGCGCCATTCGTTTCTTTGGAAAATTTTCGATTCGAGTTTGTGAGCTTTTTCGGCGGAAGCGTAGCCGAAATCAATCGCAGTTTTTAATTCTTTAAGTAAATCGGAAAGAGATTTTTTCGTTTCTGTATATTCGATTTTTCGCCATTCGCCGATCTTTTCAAAAAGAAGTTGATAACTTTTTTCAAAAGATTTTTTATAAGCCTCTTGCGCTTTGTTTATCTCGTCTTTTTTTTCGTAACTCAATCCCAAATAATGCAAATCTTTAATGTCTTCGCTCTTGCTCAAAGCCGAAATCGCGTTTTGATAATCGCCTTTTTCGTAAAATTCGATACCTTTGTTCGCGTCTGTCTGAGCATTTGCGGAAATTGCCAAACTGAGAAATAAAATAAATTTGTAAAACCCTTTCATAAAAACTACTTCTTCCTGTTTAAGATAAAATCAGCTAATTTTCTCAAAATATTGAGATCGCGGTCAATGTTTTTTAAAACTTCAATCGCTTCTCCATAAACTTTTTTCGCTAATTCGTTGCTTTTTTCGATTCCGTAAAGGCTCGGATAAGTTGCTTTTTCCGCTTGCAAATCCTTTCCGGCGGTTTTCCCTAAAACTTCCGTTGTCTGCGTTTCGTCCAACAAATCGTCGGTAATTTGAAACAGCAAACCTAATTTTTCGGCGTAAATCGTAATTGCTTCGAGTTCTTTTTCCGATGCTCCGGCGATAATTGCACCGCTTCGCGCCGAAACTGAAATCATCGCGCCGGTTTTGTTTTGATGGATTTTTTCGAGTTCTTCAATCGAAACTTTCACGCCTTCCGAATCCAAATCCAACTGCTGTCCGTCAACCATTTTCGCGGCAGAGTTTGCGAGTTCAAAAACCAATTTAACCTTGATTTTATCGGATAAATTCGCGTCTTCGGCAATCGCTTGAAACGCCAAAGACTGCAAAACATCGCCCGCGAGAATTGCCGTCGCTTCGTCAAATTTTTTATGACAAGTTAAACGCCCACGACGCAAATCGTCGTCGTCCATCGCAGGCAAATCGTCGTGAATCAGCGAATATGTATGAATCATCTCAATCGCTGCCGCCGTTTTTAATAAAATCTTTTCATCTGCGCCAAACGCCTTCCCAACCGCCAAAACAAGCGCAGGACGAAACCGTTTGCCGCCCGCAAAAACGCTCCAACGAACCGCTCGATAAAGTCGTTGCGGAGTGGTTTCTTCCGTTGGAATCAGCAAATCTAAAGTTTCATCAATCGCCGAACTCGTTTCGGCAAAGAATTTCTCCAAATCTTTCATCACTTCAAAATTACCAATTCCCGCTTACTGATTTCAAAAGCCATCTGCAATAAACCGACTGGAGCGCAAGCGTCCCGCTTGCAATGCGTCGCGTTTTTTGCGGCGCAAAGGCGTTTGATTTCCTAAAACTTTTGAGTAAATCGAGGCTTTTTCGCGTCAAAAACCGACGCTCATTGCAAGCGGGACGCTTGCGCTCCAGTCAAATTCGCAAAATTTTCTTGTTATCGGCGGCGAAAAGGTGTATAAATATTCTAAATTAAGGAGGTCAGAATTATGTTACGAAATAAATTTATGATGCTTTCGGTATTGATATTTTCGTCGGTTTTTTGCGTTTCGGCACAAACCGCTTCGGACGTGAGCGTTTCCAATCCGCAATTTATCTACGATGTCAACAGAAAATTCAATTTCATTTCCGCTAATTGGACTTCGAGCGACCGTGCGCCGTTTGGTGTGGAAGTCGTGCAGGAAATCTCCGCCGTTTTCCGCAATAATTCAGCGAAAACAATTAAACGAATTTCGTGGGAATTCATCACCTACAAAGACGCGGCGAAAACTAAAATACAATACATCTACACTTCGCGCCACAAAACCGAACTTTTACCCGACACGGAAATCCGCCTCAGCAAAACCGGACGCTTTTGGGGAAATTCCGCGTTTTTAGAAGCCAAGGTTTTCCGCATCGAATACGCCGACGGCACATTTTGGGATGGCACGAAAACAAAAAATTAAACGCAATTTGAGCGTTACGAAAATTCTGCTTTTTTGCAGGCGAAAATTTGTAATTGTTCAATCATTTCAGGTTAGCAATTCCGTTCAATTTATTTAACGGAATTTAATTCGGTTCAATACAAAGTTCGGCACTTTCGCTGTTTATGGAACATTCGCCATTGTTAAGCGTGATTTAGGAAGTTTTCCTTGTAAATATGAAACGAAAAATTTTACATCTTTTTATTGCGCTCATTACTTTTATTGTCGGAGTTGATATTTATAGAATTTCAAATCACGAACTTTTACAACTTTGGGTGCGGCAGGATAATGTTAAAATGCTGTATGGTGAACAGCTATACCAAGAGTTTTCTGTTCATCGCTCTCTAAGCGGCAACTTATTCGTTACCGTGACTGAATATCATCCTAATGGATTTTCGTGGACGTGGCATTACTTAATTCGTCCGAAAGAATCTACCGCAGAAGTCGCTTTTCAAGGCGAACTTGTAGATTGGCAAGGCAATTATGCGAGTGCTTCGCTTCACCAATCGAACGACAAATATGTTTTTAGCGGTTCTGACGACGCTCCCGGACATCGCCTTTATGTTTGCGAATCAGGCGGTTGCCCTAAAGTTACAGTCGGAAATGATTACGTTGAGTTTCCTTCGGTTGATTACAAAGAGAACGGTGTTATCATTCGTGTTTTCTGGTAATGCCGTGCCGAACAAATCAATGGACGCGAGGCGCGGCAGCGACGTTCACAAGATTTAGAGTTGCCCGTGCCGCGCCCGCGTCATCTCAATCGTTAAACAGTTTCCGTTTCTAAAATCTTTCGCAAATTGTCTTCATTCAAACGATAAACTTCGTTGCAGAATCCACAGGTCATTGTTGCGCCTTTGTCTTCTTCGAGCATTGATTGGACTTCCTGTTTGCCGAGCGAAGCGATAAGCCCGACGGCGCGTTCAAACGAGCAGTTGCATTGAAAACGGACGTTTTTTTCGCCCAAAATTTCGTAATCAATAATGCCGAGCGTCATTTTCAGAAGGTCTTCGGGCGTTGCGCCTTTTTTGATTTCGTCGGTCAGAAGCGGCGCGTGGAGAATTGTATCTTCAATCATCACAGCAATATTCGGATTTGCCGTCGGAAGCATCTGAATCATCACGCCGCCCGCGCAATGAACGTAAGGTTCTTCTGCTTGAAGCAAAACACTGAGCAAAACGGCGGACGGAATTTGTTCGCTTTTCATCAGATAATCGGCAAAATCTTCGGCGATTTCGCCCGATTCAATCGGCACGCTTCCGACGTAAGGTTCGCGGTGCAAACCGATTTCAAACCCCGATTCACGAATAACATAAAACATTCCTTTGCCGACAATTCCGGCGACATCAAAACTGCCGTCCGATTTTTGCGGCAAATCGGCAAGCGGATTTTTCACATAACCGCGCACTTTTCCGTCTTCCAAAGTTTCGGCGATAATGCCTTCGATTTCGCCTTCAGCTTCAATTTTTACCGTCAAACGGTCAAATTCTTTGAGGCTCGCGCCCATCAGCAAAGTTCCCGTCAAAACGCGACCGAGCGCGGCGGAAGCAGTCGGCGAAGTTTGGTGTCGGCGCACTGATTCGCGCACGGTGTCGGTAGTAATTGCCGCCATCACGCGCACGGTTGCATCTGCCGCTAATCCGTGAATAAGTTTGTCCATAGTTTCTTTAGTTTCGGAAATTCGGGCGCAAAAAGTCAAATTTCACAAGCACAGAAAAATTTTTATCTCCTTTTATAAAAAAGATAAAACCCGCAAACCTAAGAAATTACTTTAACTTACGCGACATTTGGTTGGAAATTTTTCAGAAGCCACAAGATATTGTGTTTTTTTTGTTGACAAGCGGTTTTGAGTTGCGGTATATTTCAATTCGCTGAGAGAAAAATACAATTCAAATTCTAGTAGCGAGAAACTGAAAAGTTCATTAACCCCGCATTTCAAAATGCACATATAAAGTTATAAAATTAAACTAAACGAGAGATTGCGTCTTTATAGACGTATTAAAGGAGATTGATTGATTATGAGCACAGTCTTTGAGCCTGTCGCGTCGGGCGAGGTTGCCGTCAAAAACGGTAATGGCAATGGAAACGGAGCAACTGCAACATCGCGCAAACGCGAAATTAAACCCATCGGTTTAAACGGTCAGAAAGTCATCAGCAAGCGTTATTCGTTGAAAGATGTCAACGGTGAAGCACTCGAAACGTGGGAAGATATTGTGCGCCGCGTCGTCGGTCACGTTTCAAAAGCGGAAACTGATTCGGTCAAGCGCGATTATTTTTACGATTCGATGACCGAAGTAATGCTCAACCGCGAATTCGTGCCGAATACTCCTTGTTTAGTTAATGCAGGCAAGCCGAAAGGTCAGCTTGCCGCTTGTTTTGTGCTGAATGTGCCGGATTCAATCAACGGCATTATGGAACACGCGCAGAATGTGGCGATTATTCACCAAACCGGCGGCGGAACGGGAATGACTTACGAATTTTTGCGCCCCGCAGGTTCGATGGTTAATTCGACACGCGGCGTGGCTTCGGGTCCGGTTTCGTTTATGAATATCGTCAATGGCACGACCGAAGTTGTCAAACAAGGCGGTGTGCGGCGCGGCGCGAATATGGGCATTTTGAGTATCAAACATCCTGATGTTCTGCGTTTTATTCACGCGAAAAACGACCAGCATTCATTGACCAATTTCAATATTTCCGTAACTGTAACCGACGATTTTATGGCGGCGGTTGATGCGAAAACTTGGTTTCAAACCGAATTTGACGGTGAAGCGTGGGAACAGACGGTTTTTGACCCTGTAACAAACGCGGATTATGCTGTTTATCGTCGTCCTGACGGTTCGACCGCGACATTTGCAGATAAATTGGCGTTTGAAACGGCAGATTTGTCGGATTGCACCATCGAAAATCCGCCTGCGCCCGGATTGGTTTATGCGCCGGACATCTGGAATCGCATCATCGCTTCGGCGCACAAATACGCCGAGCCGGGAATTATCTACATTGATGAAGTCAACAAACATAACCATATGATTTCAACGATGGGAAAAATTCACGCTTGCAATCCGTGCGGCGAACAGATGCTTCACTTTAATAATTCGTGCAATTTGGGTTCGATTGACGTGGCAAAGTTTTATAAAAAAGTCGGCGACGGAACGAATGCCGACGAATGTGTTGATTGGGCGCGTCTGGCGCGTGCGACGCATCTTTGCACACAGTTTTTAGATAACGTCGTTGACGCAGGACATTTTCCGCTTCCCGAAATTGATGATGTCGTCAAACGAACTCGTCCGGTCGGACTCGGAATTATGGGCTTTGCGGATTTGTGTCTCGCGCTGAAAGTTACTTACGGCGAGCAAGATTCGATTGAGTTGATGGAAAAAGTTATGGGCTTTATTCGTCGTGAAGCGTGGATGATGTCTTTGCGTTTGGGCGCGGAAAAAGGAACTTTCCCCGAACTCGAAGGCAACCGCGAATCTTACGCGAAATTCCTTTACGACGAAATCGGCATTCCGCGTGATATGCCTTTAACGCCCCGTAATTATGAAGTTACGACGATTGCGCCGACGGGAACGATTTCGCTGGTTGCCGAAACTTCGTCGGGCATCGAACCGAATTTTTCGTGGGCTTACGTCCGCCGCGACACGCTTGGCGAACGCCATTATGTTCACACATTGGCGGCGCAAGCACTCGGTATTGATGTTGACCAATCGAACGAAGAATCAATCAAAGCGGCGGCAAATTACGTTGTCGAAAATATTGATAAATTGCCGGCGTATTTTATTTCGGCGATGGACATTACTTCGCATCAGCACGTTCAGGTTTTGGCGGCGGCACAGAAGCACGTTGACAATTCGATTTCAAAAACCTGCAACGGCGCGGCTGATGATACGGTCGAATCGGTTGATAAACTTTATCGTATGGCGAAAGATTTGGGTTGCAAAGCCGTCAGCTATTACCGCGATGGAAGCCGCGAAGGACAGGTTTTGACTTCGATGAAAGCGGAAGAAAAGAAAGAGGAAGAAATTCATACGACGGAAGACACGGTTGGGCAAGATAAAGAATTTGTCGTGGTTGAAAAGCAGAAAGATGCGATGCAACACATCGAGCGTCCGCGTGAATTACAAGGTTCGACGTGGCGAATTCCGTTCGACGGCGTAAATCTTTATGTTACGGTCAATCATAACGGCGAAAAGGTTTTGGAAGTTTTTGCGACCGGACCGATTTCCGAAGGTGTCGGCTTGCTTGCTTCAAGAATGCTTCGCGGCGGTTTTGATGCGAAGGAAGTTTCGCGCAGTTTGAACAAAGTAACCGGAACACACGCCGTTTGGTTTAACGAACGTCTGCTGACTTCGCCCGAACAAGCGATTGCCGAATGTCTGCTTTTGATTGACCGCAGATTAAAAAATATGCCGCAATCAGAACGCGCAATCAGCAAAATGGAAACTGCAACGGTGGTTGATAATTCGCCGAAAATGGGCAGTTTAATCGGCGAATGTCCAGAATGCAAAGGACAGCTCGAACACGCTTCGGGTTGCGATTTCTGCCGCGATTGCGGGTATTCAAAATGTAAATGACTGGAGCGCAAGCGTCCCCGCTTGCAACGCCGTCTCGAAGAGCGACGTAAAGCGTTAATAAAAAATCAGGTTTGAGTTAATGGAATTTTCTTCATATGCTCAAACCTGATTTTTATTAACGCTTTTTTCGCGTTCCGCACTCATTGCAAGCGAGGACGCTTGCGCTCCAGTCGTTTAAGGAACGTAAGCTGACGGAATCGGTAAATCGCCCGCGATGCCGAAACCTTGAATCAAAGTTCCGCCGCTCGAACGGTTTGCATACCACGTCGAAGCTGACGGACGGAAAACAGCTAAATCGCTACGTCCGTCGCCGTCGTAATCGCCCGCGACGGGAATATCGCCGTTTGCGCCGAAAGGTGCGGCGTAGAAACTGAAATCTTCGCTTCTAAGGACATACCAAAATCCTGTCGCAGGTCGCCAGAAAGCAATGTCGGTTTTGCCGTCGCCCGTGAAATCGGCGGCAGTCGGTTTATCGGTCGAGATGCCGAATTGCGCGGCGAAAACTTGTCCATCCGAGCTTTTGTTTATCCACCATTCCGCCCCGTTTGCGCCTGTCGGACGGAAGATTGCCAAATCCGTCATTCCGTCACCATCGTAATCGCCGAGTTGCGGTTTGTCGGTTGATAAGCCGAATTGTTTGATGAGCGTTCCTTGTGAACTCGCTTGGATAAACCAAGTCGCCGACGAAGCGCGGAAAATGCCCGCGTCCGCTTTGCCATCGCCGTCAAAATCTCCGGCAACGGGAGTGTCGCCGTTTGTGCCGAACGGGAACGAGTAAAAACTACTGTCTTCCGAACGCAAAACAAACCATTGCCCGCTCGAAGGACGGAAAACGGCGATGTCGGTTTTGCCGTCGCCGGTATAGTCTGCCGGAACGATTTTGTCTGTTCCCGCGCCAAATTGAAAGGCAGAATTGCTACCCGATTCGCTTTTCAAATACCACCATTCACCGATTCCGCCGTTGTTGCGGAAAATCGAAACGTCGGTGCGGCGGTCGCCGTCGAAATCAACGAAGGTTTTACTCAAGTTTGAATTTTGCGCGAAAACCGTAAATTTAATAAGTTGGCTGACCGAAAATCCACCGACTGCGCCCGCATCCGTAACATACCAACGTCCGTAAAAAGTGCGTCCGACAAACTGCGGATTGCTTGCCAATGTTGCCAAACTTACCGAACCGCTTCCGTTTCCTGCGCCTGTGCCGGAGAGCGTCAGACTGACACGCGCAAAACTTCCGGTTGCGGGAATTGAAGAAGTTCCCGGATCGGTGTCGCGAATCGCCAAAACCGCATTTGCGCCGCCAAGTCCTTTTGAAACGGCAACTGTAAAACTCGGATTACCGATATATGGTGGCTCGATGGCAACGGCTTGCGGGACGTTTCCGCCCGAACCCGCAACGCCTGTTCCCGTGATTTGCGGAACACGATTTGTCTGTGTGAAAAGACGCGGACGGTCAAACGGTGGAAGCTCGTTTGTAACCCGCGCATCATTCAAAGGTCGTTTCATAAATGCCACGAGCGCGGCTTTTTGATCGGCGGTCATTCCGAGCGGACGAATCAGTGCGTGGTCAATATTCGGTGCATCAAAATCACCGCCACGGTTGTAAAATTCGACAACTTCTTCGAGCGTCGCAAAACGTCCGTTGTGCATATAAGGCGCACGAAATTCAATGTTTCTGAGATTTGGCGTTTTAAATTTCGCACGGTCTTCATTCAAACCTGTAACTGCAAAACGCCCTGTATCTTCTACTTGCGGACGAACGCCGATGTTATGAAAATTATTGTCGGAAAGAAGCGCACCGCCGTGGCAGACGGCGCACGAAACCGCGAGAAAAAGTTCGCGCCCGAATTCTTCTTGTTTTGTTAGCGGGGTGATGTTTGTAACGGCTTTGTCGAGCGGAGTTTGGTCGCTGAATAATGTTCGTTCATGCGTGGCAATCGCCATGGCAATCCGCGCCGGTGTAACATCTGCCGTGCCAAAGGCTTCTTCAAAAAGTTGCGGATAAGTTCTGCCGTTTATCCAAGTGCTAAGTGAATTTGGCACTTTTGTTGCCAGCGCAAGTGGTTTTGAAGCCGCAATACGCTGTGCAACCTGTGTCCAATCTCTGCCGCCGTGTGCCATTTCCGCTGCGCTTAGAGGCGGACCTAAAACTTGACTTTCAAGACTCGCGCCGCTCGGTAAAATAATCGCATTCGTTAAAGGATCGCGGAACGTATCGGAAGCCCGTCCGTCCCAAAAAATTCCGTTTGGCGCGTAAGCCGCATTCAAATAAGACGGAGATTTTCTGCCCGTAACTTGCAGATTAAAACCGAAAGACGGATTGAAAACGTAAGTCCCGTTTTGATTATTTTGCGGAACGCCGAGCGAACCGAAAATGTCGTCTGGTGTGTTGAAAGTGTTATCAAAACCCGGATTTACAGTCGTTGAATTCGTGCGCGGATCGCTTCCGCCCGAACCGGCTTGATGACAAGTTCCGCAAGAAACGGTTTTTGTCGAAGAAAGTTGTTCGTCCCAAAACAGTGCTTTGCCCAAATAAGATTTTGCCGCCGTGATTTGGTTTCCGGCAGGCGCGGTCGGCGGTTGTAAATCGAGAAAAATTCCGTCAGGTTCTGAACCGGCGGCGCGTGTGCCTTGTTCGGCTTGACTGAAATTGCTCGCTGTTGCACCGTTTTCCGCTTTTACAAAATAAAAATAATTTTGTCCGACCGCTGCCGTTGTATCGAAAAAATAATTTGCCGCCGTTGTGCCGATGTCTGCCGCGCCCGTTGTATTGTTCGACGTATTTCGAAAAACGCGATAAAGATTTGCACCGCGCACCGCATCCCAATAAATGCCGATTTTGTTGTGATATTGATTATCCGTTGCCAAAACATTGTTCGGCACAGCAAGAAAAGAACTGCCTTGACCTTTAACCTTCGATTCGGGGAAAAGTTTGCCGGAAAAAACTGCCAAACTTAAAATAAAAACCGCAATGACCGCGAGCTTGATGAAACGCACACTTATAACTCTTTTTTTCATAAATTAAACTGCCGGAAGTATTAATTATACGAATCAAGGGTAGAAAATCAGGGAACATTTTGTCATATCTTTCGACTTTAGCAATTATCCATTATTCTTTCGCGGTTAAAAGCGAAATACTGCTGAAATAATTGATATTTGATAATGAATAATTGATAAATCGAGTGTTTCGCCTTTCTACCCTTGATTCACATTAACTTTTCAGAAACCTGTTGATGACGCAAACATACAAAATAATACATTTATCAGGGTAATGTAAAGATTCGGCGACTGTTATGACTTTGCGGTTTTTGCTAAGATTAGTTTTTTATGGAACTTGCAGTTGAAAAATATAAAGTCGAAAACGAACCTTATTATCTTCCGATACGGCAGGAAGTCGAATTATTTGAAGCGGCTTACGCGGCGAAATTGCCCGTGATGCTGAAAGGTCCGACGGGTTGCGGAAAAACGCGCTTTGTCGAATATATGGCGTATCGGATGAATCGTCCGCTGATAACGGTGGCGTGCCACGAAGATTTGTCGGCGACGGATTTGGTCGGACGTTTTTTATTAGAAGGCGAAGAAACCGTCTGGCACGACGGACCTTTGACGACGGCAGTCAGAAACGGCGCGATTTGTTATTTGGATGAAGTCGTCGAAGCGCGAAAAGATACGGTTGTCATTATTCATCCTTTGACCGACGACAGACGGCGTTTGCCAATCGAAAAACGCGGCACGGTCATCGAAGCACCGCCCGAATTTATGCTCGTCGTCAGTTATAATCCGGGTTATCAATCAATTTTGAAGGATTTAAAGCAATCAACCAGACAGCGTTTCGTCGCAATGGAATTCGATTATCCAACGCCCGAAGACGAAGCCGAAATCGTCGCCAAAGAAGGCGGAATTGATGCAAACACCGCGCAGGATTTAGTAAAAATCGGTCAAAAAGTTCGCAATCTTCGCGGACACGGACTCGAAGAAGGCGTTTCGACACGGCTTTTAATCTACGCCGCGCAGATGATTGCCAAAGGAATTTCGCCAATAGACGCGGCAGAAGTCGCGCTCTGTTCACCGATTACCGATGACCGCGAATTGCAAAGAAGCATTCGTGAGATTGTTACGACGATTATTTAACTTATCTTGTGGGCAACTAAAAATTCATTAAATTGATGATAAAAATGGCAGAAAC
>CAZJQP010000079.1:0-24491 GCA_964548225.1 uncultured Blastocatellaceae bacterium
AGCCTTCGGAACAACGGGCGATACTCCGACTCCCAATGCTTTCGTTCCTTAGTTTAGAATTGCCGGTGTGAGAAAGAGCGACGAAGAAATAATTTCTTCGTCGCTCTTTCTCTTTTTTCAAGTCTTATGATTGTCCCAACTTCTTACAGGTCAAAAACAATCGGTGATTGAGTCGGTTTATATTCTTCATCACAATTTGAAGCATTAATAAATTTCACTCCAAATTCTTCTTTTTGCCCGTAACCGCAATGAATATGCCCGAAAATATGTGCTTTCGGACGGATTTCTTCCACTTTTTTTCGCAATTCTTCACAACCTGTGTTTTCAATCCAATATTGGCGTGGAACTTCGTCTAATATTCCGTGCGGTGGACCGTGTGTGATTAAAATGTCTGCATCCGTCGGGATTAGTTTCCACTTTTCAGCAAGTTCCGTCCCGCGCATCAAATTAAAAGCCCAATCAAAAAACCTCGGTTGCCACGGTGAACCGTAAATTTTCAAATTTTCGATTTCGACGAGGGAATCCTGCAAATAAATTATTTTTGGACTCAATAAAGTTCTCGCGTAAGAATTATTTGTTTCAAACAACCAATCGTGATTTCCCGCTATAAAAATCTTAATCCGGTGCGGTAAGTTCGAAAACCATCGGTTAAAAGCAATTATTTCGGGAATTGTTCCGCGTATTGTTGCGTCGCCGGCGTGAATCAAAATGTCGCCGTCCGGGACATTGATTTGTTCGTTGCAATTATGCGTATCTGATAAACAAACTATTTTCGGCATATATTTTGAAAAGAATAATGATATAATATCTACATTAACTTCATAGTGAGTTTTTTTTACTTTTTCAATTTTTTTCGATTCGACGGAAAATTCCCCCCTTTGAATTTTTCCTAAACTAAGATTATTTTATTAACAGCAGTTCGCAATTAATAATAAATATGCTTTCAAACGGCTCAAATCCCAAATCTAAAACCGTTTCAAACGGACTATTTCGTTTCGGCGATTTCGTTTTGGATTCCGAAAGTAGGCATCTGACAGAAAACGGCAATATTATCAAACTCACATCAAAGAGTTTTGAATTGCTTTGGCTGCTTCTCAAAAAACACGGCAAGGTGGTTACACGCGAAGAAATTTTACGCCGCGTTTGGCAAGAAGAATTTGTCGAAGACAGCAATGTCAACGTCCAAATCGCCATTCTCAGGAAGATTCTCGGAAATCAAAACGAATATATCCAAACAATTTCAAAACGCGGCTATTGTTTTACTGCCAAAGTCGAAGAAAAATCGTTCCCCCAAACTAATGGTTATTTGGCGGCTGAACCAGCTCCGGTAAGCGAAATTTCTTCCCTTGCCGTGCTTCCGCTCGTCAATCTCGACGGCAATGAAGAACTTGATTATTTTGCTGACGGTCTTACAGAAAGTTTGATTAATCTGTTGTCAAAAATGCCTGAATTAAAGGTGATGGCTTATCGCACCGTTGCACGATTTAAGAACAAAGATTTTGATGTTGCGGACATTGGAAACACTCTTAACGTCGGAGCAATTTTAACAGGCAGAGTTCGACAATTTCGTGATGAAGTAACTATTAGTGCCGAGTTAATCAAAGTCAAAGACGAAAGCCGTATTTGGGGAACAAGCTATCAAAAAACGCACTCGGAAATTTTTCAGATTCAAAAAGAAATCACGCAAAGTATTGCAGAAAAGCTACTTCCGCGATTGACGACCCGCGAAAAAGATTTACTTATCAATCGCCAAACCCAAAACGCCGAAGCCTACGATGCTTATTTGAAAGGCTGTCATTTTCTTTCTACGCATACGAGAGAAGGCTTGGAAAAAAGCCTTGAATACTTTCACAAAGCCATTGAAATTGATGATCAATATGCGCTTTCATACGTTGGAATCGCCAATGCTTACTTTTTGCTTAACGGTTATTCTTTTTCGCCCGTTGACGAGATTTTGTCGGATACCAACCAAGCCATCAAAAAAGCTCTCGAACTTGCACCTGATTTAGCTGAAGTTCGTGCTACTTTAGGAACAATCAAATACGTCTATGAGTGGGATTGGCAAGAGGCGGAAAAAGAATTTCTTCTGGCGATTAAGTTCAATCCAAACTATACATTCGCAAGATATTGGTATGTCGTTTTTCTGATGCTTTCAGGCAGATTTGATGAGGCGCACGAACAGCTTAATCACTTGACGAAAATTGACCCGCTTTCGCTTTCGCTGAATAAAACTCTGGCTTCCCTATTTTATTATGCCAAGCGTTACGACGAATCAATCCGCCAAGCCGAAAAAACTATCGAGCTTTACCCGAATTGCATTCCGGTTTTTACGGCGATGGCGATTTCTATTGCTAAACTCGGCGACTACAAAAAAGCTATCGAATTAATGCAAAAAGGATATGATTCTGCACCGAGTTTGAGCCGTTTAGCGGTGTTGGGCTATCTTTTCGCGGCGGCTGGAGAAGAAAAGAAGGCAAGAGACATTTTAGATAAGATAAATCAAGATTCAACTGCACCATTGGTTGAGAATTTTTATATTCATATTCAACTCGGTGAAATCGAAAAAGGCTTTGATCATTTGGAGAAGTCGTTGATTAAGAAGGATTTGGAGCATGTTGCTTTGATTGTCGAACCTCGCGCCGACGAGGTTCGAAATCATCCGCGCTTTAAAGATATTTTAAGTAAAATTCATTAATTTTAGGTTATTTCGATGAAATTTTATATTTTTTAATATTTTTTTAGATAATTTAAGGACTTTTTCTGTAACTTTATTTAGTATAAGTTGGGCAAACTTTACTTTATAGTGAGAAAATGGTTTTTAGTAATAAATGAGAGGCATAATAAAATTTATGAAACCCCGGAAATTTTTCAATATTTTTTTATATATATTAGTTACGTTTGCACTTTTTGCAATTAGCACTAATGCTCAGCTTGATACGACATTCGGGACAAATGGAACAGTTGTTTTAGGAAATGTCGGCACAAAACCATTGGCGAGTTTTGTTTTGCCAAGCGGTAAAATTCTCATCATCAGTGAAGAATTGACCAATCCTCAAACATTTCAACCGTATCGTTATCGCTTAATCAAACTTAACTCTGATGGAACGCCCGATACAAACTATGGCGTGAATGGAGTTGCAACGCTAACGGGAGCGCAATCAAACCAACAGTTTTCGAGACTTTTTAATTGTAATCGCCAAACGGACGGTAAAATTTTATGTGTTGATTTGCAGTCTGTTTATCGTTTTAACGAAGACGGAACACTCGACCTGACATTTTCGGGCGATGGCATTCACACGCCGAATGTTGACCAACAGGCTTCGGAAAAGCTCGCCGCTGTTATTCAACAACCGGACGGGAAAATAGTCGTTGCCGGAATGATTGTAATAAATTATTCCGAACCTTCCAGATTATTTCTCGTGCGTTACGAAACCAACGGCGATCTTGACTACACTTTTGGCAATCAAGGCGGATTTATCATTCATAAACTGCCGTATCCGACTGTCAGCGAAGTTCATCTTCAATCTACCGGAAAAATTTTGACAGTGCCTCAAAAGGAAAGTAGCCAAAGCAATACTAATTTTTTCCCGACAGGAGCAATAAATCGCTTCAATACTGATGGAACGCTTGATAACACTTTCACGTCGGTCATTTATCAATCGGGAAATGTTCCGAAATTGAGAGGCTTCAAGTTACTTGGCGAAGATAAATTTGCGACTGCCGAAAGTATCACCATTAACGACCAATTGCTCCGCACAAATCGCAACATCGTCATTAACCGTTATACTTCCGATGGAAATGTTGATTTTACTTTCGGCACGAAGGGCAAAACACACTATGACGTTACGAGCGGAATGACTGATGACGCAATTGCTTTGAGCGAACAATCGGATGGCAAAATCATAGTTAGCGGCGCAACTGATATTGAATACAATCGAACCTCGATTTCGGGTTTGAAGCTCTCTATTGCACGTTTAGACCAAAACGGCACGCTCACTGGCAAATATTTAGCGACAAACCTCAACAATGACTACACATCTGCTCCGGCGAACTTACTTTATGACGGACAAATTTTAGTTCAGCCGGATGGAAAAATTTTGACAACTTCCGCAAAAACATCAGTTGAAGGAACTCGGCAAATTCTGGTAACGCGAAGCACCGATGTCCCGTTTGAAACTAAACGTCTGCACGGAATTCCGCAGAATTTTTTAGAAAATATAAACAGGTCAAACCCCGGCATTTATCGCCCCAGCACTCGTAATTGGTATTTCAATCCGAGCATATATTCGGTATTTTTCGGCTTAAGCGATGATATTCTCGCGCCCGCTGATTTTGTCGGCGATTTCAAAACGGACTTAGCGGTTTTTCGTCCATCGGAAGGAAATTGGTATATTGCCAAACAAGGCATCAATCCGGCACAGAATTATCTGACAATCCAATGGGGCAAAGTCGGCGACATTCCCATTCCGCGTGATTATGACGGCGACAGCAAAGCGGACATCGCAATTTTCCGTCCCGAAGATGGTGTTTGGTATATCCGCAACAGTTCCGGCACTTTCCCGACGTGGCAGAAATGGGGCATAGAAGGTGATAAACCCGTTGCCGGCGATTACGATGGAGACGGCATTGACGACCTTGCGGTTTTCCGTCCAAGCAATGGCAATTGGTATATTTTGAATAGTTCCAACGGTGAGCATTCGATAATGCGTTTCGGACGAAACGGCGACATTCCCGTCCAAGAAGATTACGATGGAGACAGCAAAGTTGACATTGCTGTTTGGCGACCTTCAACCGGTGTTTGGTATATCAGAAGAAGTAGTGATAACGGATATTCGATTTACAATTTCGGATTAACGGGCGACATTCCGATTCCCTGCGATTTCGACGGTGATCGCCGGATTGACATTGGTGTTTGGCGACCGACTAATCAAAATTGGTATATCGTAAATAGCGGCGACGGAAGTTTTAATCAATTTGTTTTTGGCTTGACCAATGACATTCCGACACAGGGCAGAAACTAATTATAGGACAGTCGGAATACTTGAAGAGCGTCTGTGGTTTAGACGCTCATTTTTTTTACAGGATATTGTTAGAGCAGATTTAGAGTGAGGATATGGCTTGAAAATCAAAGGCAGACGACTGTTAAGGAGTGTGTTCACGGTTGAGCCTTTTGACACACTCCTTAACAGTCGTGTTTCTGCCTCCTTTTGAATTGGCTTAAATCATTTGCCGAAAAATTTAAATCATTTGTCTTCTGATTTAAATCAGACGGCAAATGTTTTAAATCAGAAGACGAATGTTTTAAATCAGAAGACGAATGTTTTAAATCAGAAAACAAATGATTTTTTAACGAGTTCGATTTCCTTATCACTAACTCAGGTCAGTATTTATTTATGTTCGGAAGATTGTTTTTTTTATTAATTTGCCTTATGTCCGCCTTGCCTTACGCTCAAGCTGCGCCCGGCGATCTTGATTTGACCTTTGGCGTTAGCGGCATTGTAACTTATCGCTTAAATGAGTTAGAAGATACATTTCAAGGTGTTGTCGTTCAGCCCGACGGAAAAATAGTCGTAACCGGAAAAAACGGAAACGGAAAAATAATTGTCATAAGATACAACGCCAACGGTTCATTCGACACGAGTTTTGCCAACGGCGGAATTTACACCGCCACAAACATCACCGTCTTTGCCGCCAGCACCGCTATCGCCTTGCAAGCCGACGGGAAAATTGTCGTTTCCGGCATCTATGCGATGAACGGAAATGATAACGCTTACTTACTCATCAGACTCAATACGAACGGTTCGCCGGACACCGCTCTTGGCGGACAAGGCTTCGTGATTACGAATCTTTCTGCCGGAAATGATATGTCGCGGGATATTGCCGTGCAACCTGACGGGAAAATTCTGATGTGCGGCTCGGTCAACGATATGGGCGCAACCGGCAGTGATATTGGTTTGGTCAGATTTCTGCCGAACGGAAATTTGGATTTGACCTTTAACGACAGCGGAATCGTAATTACATCTATTACCGTTGCTGAACAAGGATATGCCTTAAAATTACAAACGGACGGAAAAATAGTTGTCCTAGCCAATTCGGATGATGGAAATACATCAACATATTATCAAGCTCTTATCAGATATTTGGCGGACGGAACTTTAGACAATGAGTTTGGAACAAACGGAATTGCGCTGGACAATTTGAACGGATTATTTTTTACATTCGGCGATCTGGCAATTCAGCCGGACGGAAATATTGTAACGACCACTTCGATTGGCAACACCGGAACTTTTACTTTTGCCTTCACCGTCGCACGTTATTACAGAGACGGTTCGACTGATACAAGTTTCGGAACAAACGGCAAAACCGTGATTATTTCCGAAACTTCAAATTCGGCACAAGCATTGGAAATTCAGCCGAACGGAAAGATTATTGTTGTCGGACACACCGAAGTTCCGAATAACGGATTAGATATTTTAGTGGCAAGGCTTAATCCGAATGGTTCATTGGACACGACATTTGGAAATGGCGGAAGAGTTTTCACCCAAGTCGCATCTGCGCCGCTCTCGGATTACAGTTTCGATGTTGCCTTACAAGCAGACGGAAAAATTGTCGTTGCGGGAAGAATGAATGTCGGAACGCTTTTTGATTTTGATGCAATTTTGTTGCGTTATATGAGTGATTCTGCTAATCCTCAAAAACCGTTTGACTTCGACGGCGACGGCAAAACCGACGTTTCCATTTTTCGACCATCAAGCAGTGAATGGTGGTATTTAAGAAGTTCCGACAATCAAAACCGCGCATTCCGATTCGGAAATTCTACCGATAAACTTGTTCCGGCAGATTACACGGGCGATGGAAAAACAGACATTGCAGTCTTTAACCCTTCGACCCGCGACTGGTTTATTTTAAGAAGCGAGGATTCAAGTTTTTACTCTTTCACATTCGGCGCGGCGGGAGACATTCCGCAGGTAGGCGATTTTGACGGCGACGGGAAAGCCGATGCCGCCGTTTTTCGTCCGGCATCTGCGCTCTGGTTTATATTGCGGTCAACAGGCGGAACACATATTCAACAATTCGGCGCACCAACTGATTCTCCGGCGGTTGCCGATTACGACGGCGACGGGAAAGCAGACATTGGCATCATTCGTTTCTTTGGCGGACTCGGCGTAGAATGGTGGTGGTTTAGAAGTTCGGTCAATTCGACAATTGCATATGTCTTAGGAACTCCGACCGACATTCCTGTTCGCGGAGATTATACCGGCGACGGCAAAGCCGATGTTTCTTTTTGGCGACCTTCCACCGGCGAATGGTTTATTTTGAGAAGTGAATCACCAAGTTATTACGCCGCACCGTTTGGAACAACCGGCGATATTCCCGTGCCGGGCGATTACGACGGCGACGGAACATTTGATTTTGCAGTCTTTCGTCCTTCAAACAGCACTTGGTATCTGTTGAGAAGCACCGAAGGATTTACCGCAATTCAGTTTGGTCTGTCAGATGACAAACCCGTTCCGACAGCCTTTTTTCCTTAACACGAAGCGGCACGAAACTACACGAATCAAATCAAAAGCTCTAAAACTCATTTACCATTTCTATTTCTGTATGAGTTATTAAAACTATGAACCGAATCAACATTTTTCCGCTCGGCTTGGACGCTTTAACCGTTGAATTTGGCAACACGATTGACGAAAATCTCAATCGGCGTTCAGCAAATCTTGCCGCGTATCTCGAAAACCATCGTTTTGAAGGCTTCATTGAGGCTGTTCCGGCTTACGCTTCTGTTTCAGTTTTTTATAATTTTTACAAAGTCCGAACAAATTACGGTAAATTTGCCAATGCCTTCGATGCCGTTAGGAATTTTGTCGAAAATGCGCTCGGAAGTTTGGACGAAACTGCTGAAAACGAAAGCCGTCTGATTGAAATTCCCGTTAGTTTTGATGAAAAAGACGCGCCTGATTTGAAATCTGTTGCCACGATGAATAATTTAACTGCGGCGGAAGTCATAAAAATTTTTACAGAGCGCAATTATCGCGTTTTTATGCTCGGTTTTCTACCCGGCTTTGCGTATATGGGCGAAATTGATAAAAGAATTGCCGCGCCGCGCAAAGAATCTCCGCGTTTGAAAGTTCCAAAAGGCAGTGTCGGCATTGCCGGAACGCAAACCGGCGTTTATCCGCTCGAATCACCCGGCGGATGGCAAATCATCGGTCGCACAAATGCACAAATGTTTGATATAAATAATAGTTCAAGTCTTCTGCAAGCCGGCGACACAGTGAAATTTTATGAGTCTTCTCTTTAACAAAAGCGGGATTTTAACGACAATTCAAGATTTAGGGCGAAACGGATTCCGCAAATACGGCATTAACCCCAACGGCGCAATGGACAGAACCGCCCTGCGCTTAATAAACATTTTGCTCGGCAACGATGAAACCGAAGCCGTCTTGGAAATTCATTTCCCTGCGCCCGAAATAGTTTTTGAAACCGCCGTCAACTTTGCGCTCGGCGGCGCGGACTTTTCCGCCGAACTCGACGGCGTTGCGATTGATAATTGGTGCACTCATTTTGCCGAAAGCGGCAGCGTTCTTAACTTTCGCCACAAAAATTTCGGCAATCGCGCTTATCTTTCCATCAAAAGCGGTTTTAATATCAAAAAAATTTTAAACAGCCAAAGCACAAATTTAACCGCAAATTTCGGCGGCATCGAAGGCAGAAAACTTCAAAACGGCGACCGCATCGAATTAAAGTCCAAAGTCCAAAGTCCAAAACCCAAAGTCCAAATCGCCAATTCCCTTCTGCCTATTTACAGTCGTTTCCCGACTGTTCGCGTTATTGCTTGCGCTGAATTTGAAAATCTTACGGCTTTGAGCGAGCAGAATTTTTTGAAAACCGATTTTACCGTTTCGCCCGACTCAAATCGTATGGGCTTTCGCTTGAATGGCGAGCCGCTCTACTTGCTCAATGATAAAGAACTCGTTTCATCTCCCGTAAATTTCGGCACAATTCAACTTCTTCCCGACGGTCAAATGATAATTCTGATGGCTGACCACCAAACTTCCGGCGGTTATCCGCGTATTGCCAACATCATTCCGAACGATTTACCCTTAGTTGCACAACTCGGCGCAAATGATAAAATTGCTTTTCATCTCGTTTCGATTGCGGATGCTGAAAGTTTGGCTTTTGAGTTTGAAAGAGATTTAGGATTTTTTAAAGTCGGAGTCAAATGTAGAACAGGTTAGCAGTCCGTCTTACGTTTTATGAGAAGCGTTATTCAAAAAGTTTCACGCGCCAAAGTTACTGTGAACGGTGAAATTACGGGCGAAATCGGCAAAGGTGTTTTAGTGCTTTTGGGCGTGGCGGGCGAAGATTCGGAAAAAGATGCGATGTATTTGCTCGATAAAATCTTGAATCTCCGCATCTTTGAAGACGCGGACGGCAAAATGAATCTTTCGCTACTCGATGTTTCAGGCGAAATGCTTGTCGTTTCGCAATTTACGCTCTACGGCGATGCGCGAAAAGGACGACGACCTTCGTTTATCAAAGCCGCGCCGCCCGAAAAAGCTAATGCGTTATATGAATTCTTTGTCGCCGAAGCGCGGAAACAAATCGCCAAAGTCGAAACTGGACGTTTTCAAGCGATGATGGATGTCGAACTTGTCAACGACGGTCCCGTTACGATTTTGCTTGATAGCGGCAAATTGTTTTAGACTTAGATTGATATGATTAGAAAACTTTTATTTTTAACTCTTTTAACGACACTTTTTTTGATGGTTTCGTGCAATGACGCGAAAACGAATTCCAAAAATTCAAACACGAAAGCAAACGCCAACGCAAATGTAAAAACCGGCGTTGCGCCCGTTGCCGATAGCGAAATCGCCGTTATCGAAATGGAAGAACCGGCATTCGGCACAATAAAACTCGAACTTTATTCAAACATTGCGCCGCAGATGGTCGAAAGATTCAAAACTCTCGCCCGCGAAGGTTACTACAACGGCATCGCTTTTCATCGCATTAACGCGACCGTTATCCAAGCCGGAAACGCCGACACCAAACCCGGCAAACAACCGAATCCGGCTAAAGAAGGTGATTCGGGCAAACCAAATGTTCCCGCCGAATTTTCCGATGTTCCATACACAACGGGAATTTTGGGCGCGGCGCGTCTCGGCAACGACGTAAATTCTGCCAATTCGCAGTTTTTTATTATGCTCAAACCCGAACCGCAATTCGATAAAAATTACACCGTTTTCGGCAAAGTCATCGAAGGTATGACCAACGTCAACACCATCGCCGGCGTTCCCAAAAACGGCGAAAAGCCAATTGATGCTGTGAGAATTAAATCAATTACGATTCAACCGAAATAAAAGTTTTGAGTCCAATCTTTAGGCGGTTTTCCTTTATTTAACAAAACGCGCACCCAACAATTTTCCGCCTAAAGATTGGACTCAAAACTTTTTTCCGATATAACATTATATTTTTATGCTCGCGTAGCTCAGTGGATAGAGTGCTTCCCTCCGAAGGAAGAAGTCGCAGGTTCAAATCCCGCCGCGAGTATTTTCTTTTTGCCTTGAAAATAATCAGCCGCGACAATTCAAAATTAAAATTTGCGCGAAAAGTGCGCGACGGGCGCGTTGCGGATTTTATTTTTGTCGAAGGTTTGCGCCTTGCGGAAGAAGTTTTGCGCTCAAACGTCGAAATAAGCGAAGTTTTTTTTACCGCGCATTTTGCCAAAACCGAACGCGGCAAAATCTTTTTGAATCAAACGGCAAATCACACCGAAGTTTCTGAAAACATTTTCCATTCGCTCGCCGACACAAAAACTTCGCAAGGCGTTGTTCTGATGTGCGCGAAGCCCGAAACGAGTCAACGGCGCATCGAATCCGACTTGCCGAAACACGAATTTCCGCTCGTTGTTCTGCTTCACGAAACGAATAATCCTTCAAATTTAGGCGCGATATTGCGGACGGCAGAGGCGGCGAATGTTGCAGGCGTGATTATTACGAAAAATTCGGCTGACGCATTTTCGCCGAAAGCTCTGCGCTCGGCAATGGGCGCGAGTCTGCGGCTTCCGATGTGGACGAATACAGATTTTTCCGAAGTTTTAGATTGGGCGCGTGAGCAAAATTTAGTTTCGATTTGCGCCGATGTTAATTCAAATAAAACCTACACCGAAATTGATTGGAAGCAACCGCGTCTGCTGATTTTCGGTTCGGAAGCGCACGGTTTAACCGCGAAAGAACGCGAAATGATAGACGAAAGTTTGCTGATTCCGATGGCAAACGATGTCGAAAGTCTGAATCTGGCGGTTTCTTGCGGGATAATTTTATTTGAAGCCAAAAGGCAGAAACACGTCTGTTAAGGAGTGTGTCAAACGCGCATTCATCAACACACTCCTTGACAGTCGTGTTTCTGCCTTTTTTGCCATACGCTCATTCAAAATATCACGAAAAGGATTGATTCTGTTTGTGTTATTTTGTGTATTTTCGTGGTTTCATTTAAGCAAATCAAAGAAATCAAACGATTAAACCAATAACCGGCAAGTTGGGCAATACGCACCACGTTAAAACCCGACTCGCGCCCGCAAAATCTGTCAACGGCACGATTCACCGCCTTATCTGCCGTCCCGCAGGCGACAGTTTCCGCCCGGAATCTGTCATCTGCGGGGCGGAAACTGTCACATTCCGCCCGGAATCTGTCGTCTGCGGGACGGAAACTGACACATTCCGCACGGAAACTATCGTCTGCGGCGTGGAATGTGTCGCCTGCAAAGTCAAGATTTGCGGGGCAGAGATGGTTGAGCGTGATGACACACTCCTTTACAGTCGTGTTTCCGCCTTTTTTTACGGCGTGTTTCCGCCTTTTTTTACGGCGTGTTTCCGCCTTTTTTTACGGCGTGTTTGCCTTCGTATTCGCGGAATTAGTATTTGCCGTTGAAGAACCGTTCAGCGGCGATTGTTTCTTAAATTCCGCTTGCGCGGCTTCGGATGTCGCAATCGTCAAGCCGAGGCTTATATCGTTTTTCAATGTCTTTTGATTGCCTTTGCTCACTTCATTAATCTGTGTTTGAGCTTCTTTGAAATATGTTTCGGCTTCCTTAAAATTATGATTCAGCAAAGCGGCGCGACCGAGAAGATAAAGTTTTTCGGCGTTTTTAACTTCGCTTTTGTTGGCTTCGATATATTTTGCCGGTTCTTCATCAGCCGTTCGGCGACCTTTTTCAAAAGTCGTAACCGCCGCTTCTGCCGGATCAACCGTTACCGGAAGTTGTGGCGGGATTTCGGCTTGTTTGTTCATTTGCGTCCAATACCAAAAACCGCCCGCGCCGAGTGCCGCACCGAGCAGAAGCCAAATCAACGCGCCAAATAATTTCCCGAAAAATCCTCCGCCTTTCGGCTTTGCCGGTTCCACAGAAGCAAACAAATCTGCGTCCGGCACAATTGATTGCCCTGTAATCACGGGCGGTTGCGGGGCGATTGGTTCGACTGCCGCAATAGGCGCAGGTTCTTGGCTGATTTCTGACGTTACCGGAGCAGATGTTTCATCAACATAATTTTCGACGGGCGTTTCCGTCGGATATTCGGCAGTCGGAATGTTTGATTCTTCCACCGCTTGCGGCATCACGAGATTTTGCGTCGGGATCTCGTTTTCATCAACATCAAGCAAAAAATCTTCGTCTTGATAATCAGACACTCGCGGCGTGGCAACGGTTTGTTCTTCCGTTTCAATAACTGCTGACGGAATATTTTGCGGCGTTGAAAGCGGAGCCACCGCTTTTGTAATTCTCACGACAACCGCTGTCAGATTGTCTTCCGCACCGCGCTCATAGCAAAGTTTTTTCAGTTCTTCACAAATTTCCGTCGGAGTTCCGCCCATCAGCAAAAGTTGGCGGATTTCAAAATCGTCAACGTGGCGCGTGATGCCGTCCGAGCAAAGCAAAAACGAAGTTTGCGGCTCGAACATAATCGTTTTCATATCAATTTCGACGGTCGGTTCTGCGCCGAGTGCGCGTGAAATCACGTTGCGCGAAGGATGATTTGCCGCCTGCGCCGGAGTCATTCTGCCCGCCCGCACTTCTTCCTCGACGACGGAATGATCCTGCGTTTCGCGGTAAAGATTGCCGTTGCCGTCAAGCCGATAAAGCCGTGAATCGCCGACGTGACCGATAGTTGCAATGTTGCCGGAAACGTGAAGTGCAACAATGGTCGTTGCCATTGTCGAAAGCTGAGGCAAATCGCGCGACATCTGATAAATTGACGAATTCGCTTGCGTGATGGCAATTTGCATCACTTCTTCGGCATCGCTGTTGGCTTGCGTGTTAACAAAGGCTTCGCCGAGAATTTCCATTGCCATCTGCGACGCAACTTCGCCTGCTTGCGCTCCGCCAACGCCGTCGGCAACCGAAAAAATCCCGCGCTCCGCAATTTCGAGAAACGAATCTTCGTTCTGCGGTCGCTTCTCGCTAAGTCCTCGGTCTGAAACTGCCGCCGAATCAATCTGAAAATTATATTCCGTCATTTTTTTTCTCCCGTTTCAAATGCCGAAACCGCTGACATTGATTTTATTTTTAACGCAAAGACGCAAAGGCGCAAAGGTAAATTTATAAATGTTAATTTTGCCCAATCGCCAAAAAAAATCTCTGCGCCTTCGCGTCTTTGCGTCTTTGCGTTAAAAAATTACTTACGACTATCCGAAACTGCCTGTGCTTCAATCGCGCGGTCGAGTGCGTTGCGATGCGAAAAAGCCAGAAGCATTCCGAGCATTATAAAACCCGTAACCAAACTAAATCCGCCGTAACTGACGAACGGCAAAGTAATTCCGGTCATCGGCAACGCCCGTGTGCTTGCGCCGATATTTATCAACGCCGGAAAACCGACAAATGCCGTTAAGCCGACAGCGCAAAGTTTGCTGAACATATCACGCGCATCAAGTGCGGTGCGAACTCCTGCGCCGACAAAAGTTATTAGCGCAAAGATTACCAATATTCCGCCGAAAAGTCCAAGTTCTTCGCTAAGCGCGGAATAGACATAATCGGAATCCGAAACGGAAATCACCTCGACGTGACCGAGTCCGAGTCCGCGTCCCGTCGTGCCGCCCGAAACTAAACCGAAAGTCGCCTGCGCCGGTTGATAGGCAAGTTCGTTAAACCACGCATCAACATTTATTGATTTTTTCAGGTTCTCATCTTCCGCAATGGCTTTCTCCAAATCCGGTTGTTGTTTAATTACCTGTTTATAATACGCTTCGTAATCTTCTTTCCACCAATCAGTGTCGGGCGAAGGCGGACTAAAACCGTCAAGCCAGAGGTGAAAGCGTTGTTGAACTCTATCGGGTAAAACTTTTTTGATAGGCGCGGCAATCGTCGGAAGAAGAGGAATTTTTTCCTGCGTCGAAGGCGGCAATGCGCCGACAACCAAAACGCTGACTAGAAAAACCACGCTTCCAACCAGCACGAATCTCTGCGAAAAACGGCGCACGGCAACGACGTAAAGCGTTACATAAACCGAACTGAAAACCATCATTTGCCCGAAATCCTTCAAAACAAAAAACGGGATAAACGGCAAAACCGCCATCACCACCAACGGAATCACATCTTTCGCCCGTGGAATTCCCCAATATGTTTTCGCTAAGTTTTTATACAAAACCGATAGAATCGCCGCAAATCCAATGAGAAACGGAATTTTTGCAAGCTCCCAAGGAGTCATATTGCCGACGGTTTTCCCTGCCCGCGAAGTTACCGCCGCTAAAAGAATCGGTCCGAGCGTCAGCAAAACAATCAAAAATCCGTTGCCCTGCATCCAATTCAAAACATCATCGCGCCGAAACATCCAAATTACGCCAATCATCGCAAAAATCCCAAAAAGCGGAATCAGCGTCTTGCCCGAAGTGATTGTCGCCCACAACGAATCTTCAACCGGGCGCGGTTTTTCCTTCGATAAATCAACGGGCGAAGGCGGAGTTGGCGGCAAACCCATCATCGCTTTTTTTTCGGGCGAATAATTTTCTTGAATATAATGAAGCTGTGCGGTTTTGATTTTAGCGTCGCGTTCGCGTTTGATTTCGCGCACCTTCGCACGGTTGAGTTCCCGTGCTTTTTCCTTCTCGGTCATATTCGAGTTTTGGATTTTCTGCCGCTCTTCAGCCGGAATTTCTACTGCATACTCGCCGTCGGTGAAAAGCCGATACTGAATTGTCAATCCAATCGAAAACAGCAAAACCGCACAAGTGTAAAGCGTCCAATTCCCTTTGAATTTAAAGATTATTGACACGAAAAGCGGCAAAATCGCCAAAAATCCGAGCAACAAAAGATTGCGATAAGCACTCATCGGCGAGGCTTCGTAGCCACGAATCAATGCGCTGTAATAAATCGAATAATGCGCGATTGCCGTCAACGCGACAATCAGCAAAAGAATTAAAATGTTTGTTGTGGCGCGATTTATCATTGTCTTTGATTCTTTTTCTTTTCCTGTTTCGTTTTCGGTTTATATTGTTCGCCCAAAAGTCCTAATTCGGCGGCTTTTTTGATTACTGCGGCGGCAATCGGTCCGGCAGTTCCGCCACCGTATTTGCCGTCGCCGATGTCTTCGACAACTACCGCAATCGCAATCTGCGAATTATCAAGCGGCGCGATGCCGATAAACCAGCCATCCCAGCGCGTAAAAGTTGCCGGTTCCTCTTCGTCAACATACACGCCATCGGAATTCTTTTTCCGAACTTTGTTCATTTTCCGTGTGCCGTCTTTGTTATAAAGCGGCGTGCCGTCGCGGTCAGCCGTGCCGGTTTTGCCGCCCGTCGTGATACCTGTTCCTTCCAAATCAGATTTGACCATCGTTCCTGTGCCTTCTTCGGTAACTGTTGCCATAATTTCGCGAACTTCTTCGGCTTGTTGCGGCGTGAGAACTTTTGCGAACTCCTGCGACTGAACATCGGCTTCGATTTTCGGTTTCATCAATTTCCCTTCCGTATTTCCCGCCGCCGCCGCAATCAGAGCCATCTGAAACGGAGTCATCTGTCCCGCACCGCCTTGTCCCATTCCGACCACGCCCGAATCATATTTCGTCATCTTACTGCCCGCGACAATAGTTGCCCGCGCCGGCATAATAGCACGGGCAATGCGCGGGTTGCTGGTGTTCCAAATTTCAGGAAAAAAACCTTGTTTGAGCGCATCAACTGCGGTTTCGACCGGCTTAATCCCCAAAGCATTAGCGGTTTCTGACATTCTTGCGTTTCCGAGTTCATTGGCAAGCTGGGCAAAATATTGATTACTGGAGAGCTTAAAAGATTCCTTCATTTCAGCCGCATCGGAACAGGGATGACAGCGTGCGCTTCCCGTGTCATAGATTATTTTTGACCCTTTGAACGGTTCATATCCGGCAGACGTTACCGGAAATGTTTTGCCTTCCATTCCGGCGCGAAAAGCGGCAATCATCGTGAAGGTTTTAAAGGTTGAGCCGGGAATGTAAAACTCTCGGTGTGCGCGATTGAGGAGCGGTTTATTGGCTTTATCAGCTTCAAGTTTCATATTTCCCTCAAACGATTCGGCTTCTTTCAAATCGTAGGTCGGGTTTGAAAACATCGCCAAAACATTGCCGTTTTGCGGATTGATGGCGACAATCGCGCCTTTTTTACCTTCAAGTTGTTTGGCAGCAAACGCCTGCAAATCGTGGTCAATCGTAATTTTGACATCTTTGTTTTCCGGCTCTTTGCGTTTTACTTTCGTCAAAACTTCCCACGCTTCGGGCATCTTGTCTTCTGTCTCCGTGTAAAGTGTGCGTTCGAGTCCGGGCGTGCCGAATTCCGTGCCGAGCAGATGCGCCATTTCTTTTTCGAGCGGAAATTCTCGGTCAATCTTGCCGTCCTTGTCGAGTTTGTAAAATGCCAGAGATTTGTCTAATTTGCCCGTTCTATCAAGCATCCAACCGCGCAAAGTCGAAGCCGACGTGCGGCGGTTTCGCAAATCTTTGTTGCTCACTGCACGAAAATCTTCATTGTTTTTATCGGCAAAATATGTCCAATAAATGTGAAATCCATAAACCGTCGAAGCCAGACAAACAAAGACAAAAAGCCAAGACTTCAAACTCCGATTCGTCATCGTCAAACTCAAACGCCGCGAAACTTGCTTCGGCAAATTTTCTTCAAACGCAAATTTCGGACGCGCCGCACGGAAAAACGAAAGCATCAAAAACAGCACTAAAACGCCGGTCCCGATTAGATACACAATACTCAAACCGGCAGGTGTTCGTTCCAAAACCTGTCCGCCGAAAATATTTTCCGTGAACTTTGCTAAATCGAATTGTAAGAGAAATATTAGAAGTTTCATCACTTTATTTTTGGATTCAGATTCATTTTTTTTCTTCAAAATCAAAAACAATGCCTTGCGCCGTATTGTTCCGATTTTCTTTCGCCTCTGTTTCTTTCGGCAAAACGGTCTCTGCCAAATCTGTCAAAGTTTTTTCGTTACTAATTTCAATTTCAGGCTTTTCCGGTGGCGGCACTATAGGTTTTAATTGGGTTTCCGGCATTTTATTTTCCGTTTTCACGACTTCGCCGACAGGTTTTAGAGTAACCATTGCCGACGGCGACGGTTTCGGAATCGCAACTTGCCGCGTCTTCTCCAAGATGTCGTTTGCCGCCACGAATTGCTCCGTTTTTATTTCATTTTGAGGTTCTTCAGCAACCGGTTCAATTTTCTTCGGAGTATAATCGAGTGCGACTTCGACAGTGCCGAATTTTAATTTATCCGTTTCTGAAATCGGATAAGCCTTACCATACCCGATACGTTTATCGTTAATGAATGTTCCGTTTGTCGAGCCTGTATCAGCAACAGTAAGTTGTTTTTCATTATTGATAAAGAGCGTGGCGTGGATTTTTGAAATGCTCGTATCTTCAATAACCAGAGAATTTTCCTTTGTTCTGCCAACGCTCAGACGTGCGCCCGGTGCAAACGCCATTTCAATTCGTTTCGGCTTGCCGCCAATCGTAAATTCGGCAATTACAATTTCTTTTTCAGGCTCAATTTTTATTTCAGGGACTGTCGGAATAACGATATTTTTCATATCCGGCACTGTAACATTAACCGCCGCTTCGCCTTCTCCTTCGGAAAATTTGTCGAAACTTGCCGAAAGTTTTACGCCTTCGGTGAAATAATCGGGCTTGATTTGAAGTTTCATCGGTGCGTAGGTGTGATACCGGTTGTCATTGATATGGTCAATTATCGAGGTCAAAAGTTCGTATTGAAGTTTGTTCATCGCATCGTCTGAATCAAGCGTGAATTTGTCCCATTGAATTTTCAATTTCAAATTATGCGGCACAAATTTTCCTTTTTTACCCAAATCTTTGGCTTCTTTATCGAGTAGAGCTTTTAATTTCTCGATTAATTCGCTAGTCGCCAAACTGCTCGAAGGTTTCCAACTTCTGCCGGTCAAACGATCAAAAATATCGCCGATTTTCGTAAGCGAACCGCGCATCAGCCAATCAACGGAAAGTTTCTTTTTATTTGCAACAGGTTTATTTTCCGACATTTTCAATTTTTTTGACTGAACTATAAAAACGAGTCTTTCACAGATTAATTTGTGTCTGTCATTTTAACGGAAATTCGGCGCGAAATAAAGACCGCAAACCTTGAAAACATACATTTATTAATCAATTTGACCGAATTCACTCCAAACTGAAAACTTTCCTCATTCATTTTGAAAAAAACTGTTGACAAATAAAAAACATTGTTTTATCTTCGCATTATTGCTTTCTTTTACCAAAGAGTAGTAATCAATCAGATTGACCGATTGAACCCTACTTTGGCATACCTCAAAAACGTAATTTTCATTTGCAAAGGCTAAAATTTTATGCAAAAAACCGTAATTTCAGAAAAAGGATTTTCAGTTGTCGAGCTACTTGTCGTGCTGGTAATTATCGGAGTTTTAGCCGCAATTTCCGGCTTTTATTTTACGGCACATCAAAAATTATATAAACCCGACGAACAAGCCTTAAAAATCGTGGATATGTTTCAAGAAGCTCGTCAAAGGGCTTTGACACAGCGCGAATCTATGCGTGTCGAACTTGACACAACCGACAATATTGCACGACTGATTGACGAAAATTCACCAACTACGGCAGACGACGACCGCGAAATACGCCGCATAAGCCTCTTTGAGGTTAACGAAGTAAAAATTTCGCGCCGCGCCGACAATATCACTTACAATCCGCCCGAACCGCTTCCTGTAGCAAATGCCGTTTTTATGCCAAGTGTTTATCCTTCGAGCATCACGCACAATGTTTGCACCGTCAGATTTCAAAGCAACGGCACGGTTTTGAACGGCGGAAACAACGCAATCGGCTCAGGTTCAACGGTTACGGGTTTAACGCTTCACGTTTGGTCACCGGCTGAAAATGCTCCGAATGATGCAAACATCGCCCGTGCAATCTCGATTATCGGCTCTTCGGGTTCTTTACGGCTTTGGGAATACAACAAAACTTCGGGTGATGCGAATAAGTGGCAAGATACGCGGCGTTCAGGCGGTTACGGACATTAAATTAAGGATAAATTTGTTATGAAACAAACTAAATCTAACGAAAATGGGTTTTCTTATATCGAAATAATGATTGCCTTGGTGGTTTTGATGGTCGGCGTTTTGCAAATGGCATCGGCTTTGTCGGCAAATCTATTGCGATCTTACGAAACGGAAAAACGAATTATTGCCAAGCAAATCGCGCTTTCAACGATTGAATCAATTATTTCGGCACGCAGTATTGCCAGACCCGGTGCGATTGAAGGTTGGGATTCTGTCGGTAACGTCGGAACAAATCCGGTGAACGGCACTTTTAAAGGTGTTTTTTTAAATGGTTGGTGTCCGATCCGTGAAGATCTAGGTTGGGATGGTGTTGCCGGAACTGCCGACGACGCTTGCCCTGATGGTTCAATCTGTGATGTTAGCGGGCATCCGCCGAACACAAGCGCAGTCGTTACCGGCTATGAGCGACAAATCATCATTACTGATATTGCTGATGCGGAACGCCCGACACCGCCAAATCCGATTTCACGCCGACGAATTGATGTCAAAATCCGCTATTTTTACAACACGCTTGCCAGAGAAGAAATTGTTTCGACGATTATTACGAATTATTAGCCGCCACAGTTTGCTTACACAGGAATTATGAGTTTTTAACGAAATTGAAGTTGCACTAAGGCTTGACAGCCCGTTCACACAGGCTGTTCTGACAAAAAAATGGAAAAAATATTAAAAAAAAATCAGAATGGCTTTTCGCTTCTCGAATTGATAGTTTCAATTGTTATTTTCTCAATTGTAACCGGCGTAATTTTCGGAATGCTGCAAATCGGGCGTATTGACCGAAACCGTGCGAGTCGCCGAAGCGATATGTTGAAAAATGCACGATCGGCAATTCATCTTATCGGGCGTGATGTTCTAAATGCCGGAATGGGTTTTCATCGGCGCGGCGCGGTCGTTCCCGACAATTTTCTTTCAACCCGCTTAGGAACACCGACAGATGCCGACAACGAGCGCGATATTCTTACTTCAATCGTTGTCGGCAATGATATTCTGACAAACAATCTAAACGAAGATTTGAGCGTCCGAACCGATCTTATCTCGTTTGCTTACCGCGATTTATCATTTAATTCGGGAAACACGGTATCACTAACAAATGTTTCATCAACCGGAACCACGCCCGAAATTGCAAATTTGGCGGGACAAGCAGCATCAGCGCGGGCTTTTGACCTATATCTGATTGAATCGGACAGTTCTCAAGTTGCAGTAATGGCAACTAATGTTCCAAACGCAAACCAAATTGACATTGCGCCGTCTGATCCGCTCGGCATCAATCAACCGTTTAACGGAACAGGCGTGAACGGATCGCTTTTGAAAAAATGCACACCTACAATTGTTGAAAACTGCACGACCTATCTCGCTTCTGCGAAAAAATTTGTCTGGGTTGCATATAAAGTCAAAGAGGACGGAACACTTGTGAGAATTGTCTTCGGCAATAATACCAATCGTCCATCAGCGGAGCAAATTCAAGAACAACCGCTGGCATACAATATTAAAAATATCCAATTTAATTACGTTCTGGATGACGGCACATCGGTTGATAATCCGACGCTCGGCGTTGACGGTATTGCCGGCACGACCGACGACCAAATGCTCAACGCAAATCTAATTCGTCAAATAACTGTTTCCCTGCAAGTTATCGCTCACGAAGACGACGAGCAAACAGGAAAACCATCGGTTATTACACTGAATGCAACATTTAGCGTCAGAAATTTGGAATACGACGCAGGTTAAAAAGTAGGTAAGTAAAGATAAAAATTTAAATTTTATTATGAAAAAAGTAAATTTATCATCAGAAAAAGGTTCGGCATTATTAATTGCTTTGTTTGTAATGCTTCTGCTTTTGAGTTTTGTGGCATTTGCCGTAACGCGCACGACAAACGAAACCGTGGCAGCGGGAAACGACCAAGCCGAAACGAGAACTTTTACTGCTTCGCACGCGAGTTTGGAAGTGATGACGCGCAATTTTAACAAAATTTTCGATGTTAAATTAAATCCTGATGCCACAGATTTAACACGCATCGAAGGTCAAACACCGCCCGGATTCGATAATTACACTTTTCAGCAAGATGTAAATCAAATCCAAGCCAGCCAGATTGTTGTGATGACCGGTGAACAATTTCAAGGCTTGAACGCAATCCGCGATAAATGGGAATTGCTAACTACTGCAACTGAAAAAAACACCGACACGAAAGTTGCTCTGCGACGCGAATTTTTCAACAATCGTATTCCGATTTTCCAATTCGGCATTTTCTACGAAGACGATTTGGAACTTCACCCCGGACCTCGTTTCGATTTTGGCGGACGAGTTCATTCCAACGGCAGTATGTTTTTAATGGCTGACACCGGACTATATTTCGCTTCTAAAGTTACCGCGAAAAATCACATTTTCACCGACGTTGCAAAAAACGGTAGACCTTCAACGCAATGGGGCGAAAACGTCTGGATTAAAAATGCTTCGGGAACTTACGTTAAACTGAAAAGCAATATGGGAAGCGTCTTGAACACAGTTGTCAACGGTTCGCCGGTAACAACCGCCCCACAATATCCGACAACATACAAAAATGCAAACTGGAAAACCAACTCGAATCTTTTTCAAGGTAATTTGCTTTCAAATCAACAGGAATTAAATCTTCCGATAAAACTGCAAAATTCGATAAACGGCTCGGCTACCGATTATGTCGAACTTATCAGACGAGGCAAATCTGTTGGCGATTTATACAATTTCGGCTCCGGGGCAGTTCCTGTAACTACTGCAAATCAAGACGATTCGGTAACATTTAAAGAAAGATATTACAATAAACCCGGCATCCGTGTTTCGATTGCTGACAGCAAAGCGAAACTTCCCGGTTGTGCAACGCCAACCGGCACAGCCGTTACGACTGTTTGCGGTGTGCGGCTCGAAGGAAATATTAATGGACTGGGCGGCGAAGCCAATTCGGGAGATGCCCGCGGCTATCAACCGCGTCCTATGGTCGAAACACTCGGAAGTTATCAGGCAACACGCATTAACGGCGAAAGATTTTACGTTTCAGGCAAAGAAATTTGGATAAAAGTTGAAACCGTCGGCTATAACGGTTCATCGAATATTTTTGAAGCAATTGATATAACACAGGATATTCTAAGTTTGGGCGTAACTGAACAAGCCAAAACGATTTTGAACGGCACAACGCCTTTGTTTGCCATAACCGAACCGAATTATGCCGCAAACAATTATGACAGCCGCTCAATTCTTAAACTCCAAAGATTTATGTTTAAGGGCGCAACACTCACGAATTCAAATGCCGCAATCACGAACTATATCTCAAACGCGACTTGGAATGCTGAAAATTACAATTTTGTTCATGCTGCTCGAAAACCGTTATCAGGAACCCAAACTCGAGTAGATAACGGAAGTTTTGGCGGAGTTTTCGGCGGCGACCATCAGCAACATTGGAAAAAAGCGATTGTTGACGGAACTACTGATGAAAATTGGATTGTGCCGTTTCCGATAAATATGTTTGACACCCGTGAAGGACTTTATTATGAAGGCACAAGCGTTTTTAATCCGACAGCCGCCGGAAATTACGGCACTAAAGTTCCTTGGGCAGGCGTGATGAGTTTGGTTGATATTGATGTTAAAAATTTGCGTGATTTTTTAAGCGGAACATTTGACGGTAAAATGCCGACCGGAACACCTTTTGCAATTTCCAATGGACGAACTCTTCGTTCAACTGACATCCACAATTCAAACGGTTGGGTGCTTTATATTTCAGACCGACGAGGCGATGGTGATTTTGACGGCGAATACGATATGGAAGACATCTTCGGCAACAACGACGGAATCCTGCAGACGGGCGAAGATATTAACAACAATAACTCTTTGCAAACCGATTATTTTAATGAAGCAGTTCGGTTTACAGGCTTCGGAACTTCTGAATCCCCAGACATTGCCGCACTTTTTGAACATAAATTTTACAGACGCGGTATTCGATTAATTAACGGCACTTTACTTCCCGGAATTTACGACAGTTCAAATCCCTTAAATACCCGCGGCTTTACCTTGGCTTCAGAAAATGGTGTTTATGTTCTCGGAAATTACAACACCACCGGCATTGCCAGCGTCGGAAGCCCAACTCCTTCAACTGATTATTATCCCCAAAATACAGCAAATCATATTCCGGCATCTATCGCGGCAGATGCTGTAACTATTCTTTCAAATAGTTGGAGCGATGCAAAAAGCTTCAAATATCCATTCAATCTTTCACAAAGAACCGCAAGCGAAACTTTTATCCGTTTTGCAATGCTTGCCGGCGACTCTAAATCAACCCCTGAGGTAACTCCAAATCAAGGTGGAGGCGACCCAAATCTTGCCGGCGGTGTTCATAATTTCAAAAGATTTCTCGAAAATTGGGGTTCACGCTTGAATTATACAGGTTCCTTAATTAATCTCTACAACTCGCATAACAATAACGGTGCCTTCAAATGCTGTGCAATGGTTTATTCACCACCAACTAGAAATTGGGCTTTTGACCAAAGCTTTCTTGATCCCAACCGATTGCCCCCCGGCACCCCATTTTTCCAAGCTATTCAACTAACCGGATTTCAGCGGATAAATTGAAGCAAATATAGAAAAAGGGTTTGTTCAAAATGAACAAACCCTTTTTTACTTAAAAAAAATCCGGCGACTTCCTACTTTCCCACACCTGAAAGATGCAGTATCATCGGCTCTAGCAGGCTTAACTTCCGTGTTCGGGATGGGAACGGGTGTGACTCTGCCGACAAAACCACCGGAAAACTGTAAAATATCGTCTTCGACAATTGAATTTATGAAAAACTACAAGTTATTTTGAAACAATTTGTATGCAAACAAATTTTATGGTCAAGCCTTGGGACAATTAGTATTGGTCAACTAAACACATTACTGTGCTTACATCTCCAACCTATCAACGTGGTGGT
>CAZJQP010000080.1:0-24199 GCA_964548225.1 uncultured Blastocatellaceae bacterium
CGTTTGTTCACCTAAAACTTTCGAGTCGGCAGAGTTTTGTTCGCGCTCTGCGCTTATTGCAAGCGGGGACGCTTGCGCTCCAGTCTTTTTCCCGAAATGACGTTAATTAATACACTTCTTAACAGTCCGGCTTCCGCTTTTCATTTTCAATTAACTTAATCTCACTCAATTTTTTGCCGAATTCACTTAAATTTCGCCAACATTCCACAAATTTTTATCAATATTCCACATAAATTTATGAACATTCCACAAATTTTTATGAAGATTCCACATAAATTTATGAAGATTCCACTAAAATTTATGAAGATTCCATCAATTTTTATGAAGATTCCACAAATTTTTATGAAGATTCCATCTATTTTTATCAAGATTCCGCGTAATTTTAGGTTGATTCATCGTCGTCGTTTGCCTTTCCTTCGCGTTTTTTCTTCATATATCTGCCTTCTTTCATCTGGGTTTGCACTTCTTTTGCCTTGGCTTCGGCAGGATTCATCAATTCTTGAAGCGCGTTCATAGTTGCACCGAGCATCGAAACGCTTTCCGTCGCGTTGCGCTCAAATTCTGCTTCGGTTCTGGTTACAGGCTTCGCCAAAACCTTCAATCCAACGATAATTCCGCCAATCAGCAGAACAAAAAACAGTAATCCAATCCAATCTTGCATTTGTTTATTTAGGTTTTAGGGATTAGGTGTTAGGTTTTAGGGTTTGAAATGAAATGCTTACCCCTAATCCCTAACTCCTAACCCCTATTCCCTAACTTTTCAATAAGTTTCTTGACCCGCGCAAAGTCTTCCGCCGTATCAACGCCGATGGAACTCTCCGAAACTTCGACAACCTTGATCCGTGCGCCGTTTTCCAACACCCGAAGCTGTTCGAGCATCTCCGTCTTTTCGAGATTCGTCTGCTCAAACCCTGTAAATTTCAACAAAAATTCGCGCCGATAAACATAAAGCCCCGTGTGCTTGCGATAAAGCGCGAGAAGCGACGGATTTTCGCGCAAAGCATTCTCCAAATTACCGGATTTCTGCACCGCTTCACGCGGAAACGGTATCGGCGAACGCGAAAAATACAACGCGAAACCGCGATTATCACTCACGACCTTCACAACGTCGGGCGATAAAACGTCTTTTATGTCCTCGATTCTTTCGCACGTCGTCGAAATGTCCGCCGCCGCGTCATTTAATATCGCTTCGACCGCCTTTTCAATCGTGCGCGGCGAAATTGTCGGCTCGTCGCCTTGAACATTAACGATAATCGAATTGTCGGGCAGAGTTTTCGCCACCTCGGCAATCCTGTCCGAACCGCTTTGATGATGCGGCGAAGTCAAAACGGCTTCATTCCCGCTGTTTTTAACGACATTCAGAATCTCTTCGCTGTCCGTCGCCACGATTGTTTTGAAAATATTTCGCGCTTTGCCGGTCTGCTCAAGCGTGTGAAGTATCAGCGGCTTGCCGTCAACTTTAAGCAAAAGTTTGCCAGCCAACCGCGTCGAATGCAGACGCGCCGGAATGACGGCATAAACTAATTGTTCAGGATTTTTTCCGTGTTGCTCCACGGGATTTTAGGTTATCTCTATTTTTGTGAAAATTCAAACTTGGAAGTCAGGAAAGTTTTCGATAAACTTTCCTCGTGCAAACAGAAGAACTTAAAGACGTTGATTATAACTCGCCGGAATCGAAAGAACTTTACGAATATGAACAAGCGGTTCAGCCGCCGTCCCCCAATAATCCGCCGTGGAACAGTTGGATTGCCATTGGCGTTTGGGTTTTTAGCATTTTGATGATTATGGTTTTGCCCGCTATCTTCGTTTTTCCATATGCGGCACAGCAAAATATAAGTTTGGCGAACTCCCAAGCCTTAACCGATTTCCTGAAAAACGATAAAAACGCAATTATTATTCAAATCGCCGCCGTGCTTCCGGCACATATTCTAACTTTAGCTCTGGCTTGGTTTATTATTACCGCTAATCGCCGCTATTCTTTTCGAGAAATGCTCGGTTGGTCGAATGTGAACTTTCGTTGGTATTATCACGCTTTGATTATCGTCGGATTCTTTGCGGCGGCGTTGATTGTCAACACTTTTCTGCCCGAACAAGATAACGATTTGCTTCGCGTTTTGCGAAGTTCCTACGCGGCAACGCTGATTGTCGCCGTTTTAGCAACTTTTACCGCGCCGCTCGTTGAAGAAGTCGTCTATCGCGGCGTTTTATATTCCGCATTTCAACGAAGTATCGGCATTTCGGGCGCAGTCCTGCTGGTTACGGCACTTTTCGCCGCTGTTCACGTTCCGCAATACTGGGGAAGTCCGGGAACGATTCTGCTGATTTGTCTTTTGAGTTTGGTGCTGACTATGGTGCGCGTCAAAACCGATAACCTTTTGCCGTGCATTGTCCTGCACACCGTTTTTAACGGCTTGCAATCGCTTTTTTTAGTTCTTGAACCATATTTTCTAAAAGAATTAACCGAACAAAAAGCCGGCGCAATTCTCAGACTTTTTAACTAAATGCAAAAAAGCGTGATTTAATCACGCTTTTCTTTACTTTTTACTTCAGTTCCCTCTCGTTCGTGAGCCGGTGTTTTGCGGCAAATTAATAATCGGAGCCGGTTGACGCACAGGCGGAAACGGGTCACTGTCCTGCGTTCTCGAATTATTCGGCGAAGTTCCGACATCGTTTTGAATCGCTTCAAATGGCGGTCGAGTGCGAACTTTGCTCGTATTATTTGCATTGCTGTTTCCGTTAGAATTGGCTACAACAGGATTGATTTGCTGATAATAAACCCAATACGGAAGTCTTATGTTCCAAGCATTCCACCCGTAGCCGAAACCGTAAGGCGAATTCCAACCGTAACCGAACGGGAAAAAGCAATGACCGGAAATCGAAGCATCGTAAATCCAAAGTCCGAACGAATTATACATATTCCACGAATTGCTATAGAAACCGTTCATCAAAGTATTGTGCAAAGTCCGGCGTTCGAGCCGCGAATTCAATTTAGTAATTTCCTTTGATCGGGTTCTGCTCCAAAGTTCGAGTTCGTCTTTATCATCACGGTCAAATTTGGCAACCGTGGTTTGCCCTTCGCTAATTGTAACTGTTTTTCCGCCTTTGACTACCGCCGAATTGACACGCGCTTTACCTGACCAAACTTCGAGTCTCGAAGTTTGGTCAGCCAACACATCAACGCGATAAACACCTGATTTTATCGCAACGAATTGCGAATCGGGCGTATTGACCATTACCGTATAATCATCATCGGCAAAAACTTCTAAAATCGCGCTTCCTTTTGACAATTTCAAACGCAAATCTTCGAGCGAAGTTGTCAGAAATTCAAACTCCGAATTCGGCGCAAGTCTTATAAATGATCCCGGATTCAATAAAATTTCGGCTCTTCCATCTGCTCCTGTCAACACTTTGTCGCCAATCTCCAGCGTATCGCCTTTGGTAAGCAAACTGCTTTTGCCACCGGCGCGGACAACAGAAACTTTGCCTTCGATAAAATTAACGCCACCCGCTTTTGCCGAAATGACGTATAATTGCGATGTATTTGAAACCGCTTTATCTCTTTGAGCGAAAACAAAATTGGAGAACATCAAAACGACTGCCGCGATAAATAAACTATGCGAAAAAATCTTTTTCATAAATTTCAATCTCCTTCGAAAACGGATTTATCTGTAATCTTACCCGTTTTCTGCAAAACATACAATCTTTTCGTATCTTAGTTGCGGATTGAATAAAATTTGTTGCCGCAAAAACGGCAAACAACTTATTTGCAAAGAGTCTAATCTAAGACACTGCCCGATGTTTTCCTTGAGGCAAAAAAATTATGGCAACATATCAAGACCCTGTAAAATGTTTCGCTCCACTCGAAGTTATTGAACGGCTACTGGAAATCCGCGCCGATTTTGGTTTTGCCGAGTCGCTGTTTTTAGACAACTCATTTGATTTAGCGCAATTTCTTGACGCTTACGGATTCGATGTTTATTCGTTTTCGATGCGAAATGAAAAAATAAATTACGGAGATTACCGCGCCGCCATCGTTCCCGGCGGCGATGCAGTTCACTGTTCTCTGACGGCACATTAAAAGTTCCCAAACAACCGAAAGAACGCTTGCAAAAGTGGAAAAAAGGCAAAAGTTGAAAAGCAATTTTCAACTTTTGCCTTTTTGATTAGAAAAGTAAAACTATATTTCTACAGATTTGACGGCAAAACAAACGCGCCGATATGCGGCTTGCTCGTGTTCAAACAAGTTTGCAAAGCTAAAATCAAAGCCGAACGAAGACTTTCAGGTGTAACAATCGCATCAACCAAACCTCTTGCGGCGGCGTGTTTTGCATCCAATTCTTTATCATATATTTCGCGCACTTTTTGCATTTCAGCCTTCATTGCTTCGTCCGGTTCTTTTCCTTCTTTTTTGAGCTTTTCAAGCTGTGTTCCGAAAATCGCTTGTGCCGCCGAATCTCCTTCCATCACACCCATTCGCCCCGTAGGGAGTGAAAAAATAAAATCGGGATCGAAACCTTGCCCAGCCATTGCGTAATAACCTGCGCCGGAAGCGTGATTTATGGTTAAAACGATTTTTGGGCTAGTCGCCGTTGCCATTGCTTCAACAAACATTGCACCACTTCGGATAATTCCCGAATGTTCGGCTTCCGCGCCGACCATAAAACCCGAAACGTCTTGAATATAAATAATCGGTGTCGAATGACGATTGCAATTTTCGATAAAATAAGCACATTTTTCGGCAGATTCTTTATAAATAATTCCGCCGAATTTTGGAGGTTTTCCGGCAGAATTTTTTATCATTCCGCGAGCATTTGCAATAACTCCGACTTGAATTCCGCCGATTCTTGCTGTTCCGCAAATCATTTCTTTGGCAAAATCCGCCTGAAATTCGTCAAACTTTCCTTCGTCCAAAATGCAATCGAAAACTTCACGCATATCAAAAGGAGCTTTGTGTTCTTCAGGCAAGATTTCGTAAAGTTTTTCGGTTTTGCTTTTCGCGTCTTTCGGTTCGATTATCGAAACTCGTGTTTCTTCTTTTTTCGGCAATTCGGAAACAAGTTGACGAATTTTCTCAAGACATTCCTGTTCATTTGCAGTGCGAAAATGAGCCACACCCGAAATCGCATTATGCGTCATCGCGCCGCCAAGCGTTTCGTTATCAATCGTTTGTCCCGTTGCACCTTTCACCAAATTTGCGCCGCCAAGCCCCATAAACGACGTTCCTTCGACCATCAAAATCACATCCGAGAGCGCAGGCAAATACGCGCCGCCTGCAACGCACATTCCCATCACGGCAGAAATTTGCGGAACTTTTAAATAACGCCGCATCAGCGAATTATAATAAAAAATCCGCGCCGCCCCATATTGACCGGGAAAAACACCGCCTTGATACGGCAAATTCACGCCCGCCGAATCAACCAGATAAATAATCGGCACACGATTTCTCATTGCAATCTCCTGCGCCCGAAGAATTTTCTTAATCGTTTCGGGATACCACGCGCCCGCTTTTATCGTCGCGTCATTCGCCACGACAACACATTCGCGCCTGTGAATTTTCCCAATTGATGTAACAACCGCTGCCGCCGGAGCTTGCCCTTTGTATTCGTCATAGGCGACGAGCAAACCGATTTCCTGTTGATATTCGTCTTCGTCAAACAGCAAATCAATCCGTTCGCGGGCGGTCAATTTCCCTTGTTTATGAATTTTCTCGATTTTCTCCGCACCGCCGCCGAGTTTAAGTTTTCTTTCTAATCTTTCAAACTCATCACTCAATTCGCGCAGACGCGATTTTTTTTCTGATGTTTTCATTCTGCAAAAATAAATCTGTATGGAACTTCTTCGATATTGTAATTTTGAAAAACCGCTTTGTTATTTGAAATTAACTTTCGGGCTTCGGGCAAACCTTTTTCATTTAATTTCAATTTGCTTATGGTTTCCTGCGCTCTCAAATATTCATCCGAATTTTCTTCGCCTTTCGGTTCTAAAAGTCCGTCAAAATCATTGTAAAAAAAGTATCTGTCAAATTCGTATTCAACTTCGTCAGGTTTGAGAATTAAATCTGAAAAGTCGTTTAGTTTGAGAAAATTACAATCTTTGCAAACGACAAATAAGTTTTCCCAACTAAAAGCATCATTCGGATGTTCAACTTTCGGCTTAAAATGATCAATTTCTTCAACCCGAATCGGACGTATATCACAATAGGAACAATGATTTTTTGTATCTGACAGTAATAATGGCAAAAGTTTTTGATTGGTCGGAATTCCTTGTATATCATACCAATCCCAATTATTTCTCGTGTCCCGATTATTTACTTTTCTTATCCAACGCCCTGTCCATTCTTCTGCATTTTCAGCTAACCAACTTGGGCATTCAGCGCGTGAGAATTTCATCATATTTCGTAAGTTTCTCCGGTTTTTTTGCTCAATTTAGCTAGTTCGATAAAGACGACACTTTGCAATTCGGCACTTTCAGATGCCAAGTTTTTTGCATCTTCCAAAAATTGTTCTTTGTTAATTTGACCGTTACCGTTTTGCCGGTAAATTGAGCGGCTATCTTTGAGAAAACTCTCCAATTTCTCTTGAGTTTTTCCGCCAAATCGTTGATAAATATCAAAAATTTCCCGCAAAACCGTTTCATAACTGTAACCATCTTCCGATTCTGTAACGCTTTCAACTTTTGCCTTGCCGTCTTCGAGTTTCAATTTATAAACCCAAGCATCATCAACCGAATTAACGACAAACGGCGAATGTGTCGAAACAAAAATCTGCGCGTTTTTGAAAAGTTTCTGCACGACAGGCAAAACTTTTCTCTGCCATTCGGGATGCAGATGCACTTCGATTTCGTCGAGCAGTAAAATCAAATTCTTTTCAAAAATCGGTAAATCGTCTTGCCATTTCAACATATCAACTCTGCCTGCTAAATCGGCAATCCAACTTATTAAAGAACGCAACCCGTCAGGTAAAACGTCAAAATCCAATTCTTCACCGTTGACTTTAGTAACCAACTTTGTCGGTTCAGTTTCTAAGTCAAATTCAACCCTCCAATCTGTTATTTTGGATATTGCTTGCTCGATTGATTTAATGACATTTGCGAATTTTTTTGACCTTTCTTCATTTCTATCCTTTTCAATTGCGCTTTTAGAAATATTGTTAGTAATAAGTTGATTGATTGTTATTTCATTCCTGTGTGAATAATTCTTCACAAAATTCAATGATTGACTTAAAGGATTAAAATCTTTTGGTTCTTTAATTGCTTCAATACTTTCTTCTGTTATTTGCCGATAACCTGAATATGCAAAAGTTGCAAATGACAGTCCTTTGCCAATAAAATGCGTTGAATTTTGCAATGAGGTTACATACATTCTATAGCTTTCAAGTTTATGAAAATAATATTTATCAACGAAGTAATTTCTTTCAGATGAAGTGGATAAACCAATAGTTGAAGGTTCTAACCACGAAATTCCTTGTCCATACCGTAGCCCAATATTGGACTTGGTATCGTCTTCAAAAATTACGAAAATATTATTTGTAATTTCCCCTTCGACAGGAGGATTAAATAAACGAAATCGTTTTCCTAGGGAATTTTTTAATGAGTATAACGAAAAACCATGGTCAATTTTATCAAAAGTGCTTGCTAAAGTCGCTAATATTGTAGATTTCCCGCTTCCATTCTGCCCTGTAAAAATATGAATTTCCGCTTTATCTTTCGCGGGGCAAGGCTGAAATTCGATGGTTTCGTCATCGAAAACGCCGATGTTTTTGAGTTGTAGTTTGCGGATTTTCATTTTAGCTCAATCAATTTTGATACGTCGCTGAAAGCGACCAACATTATAGCGTAGGGTGAAACCCTACGTCAGTTGCGACTATTCAACCTCTCGCTGAAAGTGAGCAACAATCACGCCAAATTTTTGTTCGACACTTTCAGCGTCGGAATTTTTGTTATTAATCAACGTAGGGAGGCGCTTCGCTTTCCCTACGCTATAATGATGGTCGCTTTCAGCGACTAAATCATTATCTAATCGTAATATTTCTCACACTCGAATCGCTGTAAATCGGATTATCTACACTCACAACTCGCAGACGTGCGCGGCGTGTGCTTCTGCCGGAAACGACGATGTTTTCCGAGCCATCGTTAGCGGTATTGGCAATTAAAGTTTGCCAAGTCGTGCTTTCGTCGCGGGAAATTTCGATGCGGACGTTGCCGGTGATGTTTTCGGATGACCAAGATAAATTTCGGGCAATTCCGCGTGGTAAAACGTCGCCGCCGTTGTAGTTGTTCATCTGAATATTCGAGCCGCTGTAGCGGTAATTGGCGATTGAATCAGCTGTCAGATTTATCGAACGGGCGTTGTCGCGGGCGTTGTCAATTCCGGTCGGAAAACCGTTAAATTCAACATTCGGATTTGAAAAATACGGGCGACGAGTGCAACCGTTAGCACACGGGTCAACGTAGGACATAACCGTTCGATAATTGCCGTTGACATAATGCCCGAAACCGAACGGATACGTCGAACTCGAACCGTTTTCGGGATTGTGTGCGCTTCCCATATTGTGTCCGAGTTCGTGGGCAAAGCTGAGATTTCCGACGGCACAGCTTCGCGCCGTTACCGTGAACCCGTTATTTTGTGAAGTTGGCGAATCTGCACCCATCAAATAACCAACGCCACACGCACCTTGAATTTCGCCAATCATCGAAACCAAATCGGCATTATGCGTGTTTCTCAACGCTTGGATTGTTATGTTGTTTCGCAAATTGCTCAAGTCCGTGCTGCCACTTGTCGTTTCGGTGTAAAGATATTCCTGCGAATTAACCATTCGGACACGCTGACGAATTTTGCTGTTGATATAAGCCGTGTTGGTTGCGTCAATCGCTTGTTGTGCAAGAGTTTGCGCTTGTGCATCGCCGCCTAAGAAATTCTTGGTTGCTGTTGTATAAACGACCAAAACATCAATTCTATCGCCGGAATCAACCGACGCTAAATTGCTGGAATTCCCTTCTGGCTCTTCAGATTTTATCTCGCCACCGCATTCGGGAAAAAGTGTTTGATCGAGTTCAACCAAAATTTGAGTGTCGCCTTTTGGAATAATTTCATAAACCGCTTTCGGTGAATAAATTAAACCCGCAACAAAGCCTTTGCGAAACGTCAAAATCACATCGCCGCTAAAATCTTTTTCAATGATTTTTCCGCGCCAAGTATAATCATCCAAAGCACGAATTTCGATTTCCGTCTTTTTCACTCCATAGTGTTTCCCGTCAAAAAGCGGTAAATTAAATCGTGATTTGGTCGAATTTTCAAAGTTAAATTCAATCTCGCTTTCTCTTAAAGAAGCAACCGAAGTTTTATCAGCTTTCGCACTCGGATTTTCCTTTAAGTTGAAGAGGGCAAACGGATCTTGCGCCTTCGCTCCGAAAACCATTCCCAAAATTAAAACTACAAAAATTGATAATTTATTCATTGCTTTTCCTTGTTCTGAGTTCCAACTTCAGTTGGCAAACCGCGAACGAAGCAATGCGGTTTCTACACTGATTAAAACTCAAGTTAATCGGCGCAAAGCAAACATTTCGCTTCACTTATGTTTACGCCAACTTCGGTTGAAACTCAGACCTTTTCCTTGATAATAAACGTTGGCACCATCCCGCCGCCGCTCGAAACATTTGCCAATTCCGAAGTTGAAAGCCGCGTAAATGCAGAACCGACTTTGCCGTAAAACAAAAGCGGATCGAGGTCAACGAGTTGTTCGATAAAATCAAACTTCCCTGTTTCCCCGAAAATCATCGGGAAAGATTCTTTTGACGTTTCAACTCTTTCCTGCACCAAATAATCTTCGTCCGTCAGGGCAATATTAATTGCTTCGTTCCACGCTTCTTGATTTAAAACCCAACCGATAAAAATGCCGTGTCCGCCGTAGTCGTCATTCGGTTTTAAGACCAACCTTGATTTATTCGCCCGTGTCCATTCGACCAAATCAATTTCTTTCCCTTTGTAAAGCGTTTGCTCTTCGCGGAATTTTCTCGTCCAAGGAACGTGCGCGTTAATTGTGTTTAACTCTTCATCCGTAAAAAGATGGGCGTATTTTTCGTTTGTGAGAACGGCGAAAATTGCTTTTTTGTGAATTAATTTGCACTGAAAATTATTCACCATACAAATTGAACCGGCGCGGTAAGCGTCCAACAATGCCGGATATTTTTCCATAATCGGCAGATATTCATTGACCAACAAGCGTTTGTAAACAATATCAATCTGCACACCTTTGAAGTAAAGCCTTTCGCCGTCAAATTCCAAATCCTCAGGCGCACAAATTAATGAATTATAACCTTGCGATTCAAAATAATCCCGAAAGAGTTCAAATTCCTGTTGAGTCGGCAATCCTTTTAAGTCAATAATTGCAATCACGGGTGATTTTTCCGCCTTGCCGCCGCAAAATTCATCATAAGCGCGAAGCAAAACTTCAAGCATCTTCGGGCTTCCTTCAAACCGTTTGATTTCATATTTTTCAGCGAATTTTTTCATCACGGGAAGTTCAAGAAAAATCTGTGAAGCAGAATCCGAATAACCAATTCCGGCAGGCGATTCGCCGTTTAATTCGACAAACGAATAAGCATTTTCCGTCAAAAACGAATCGAGCCGCGCCGTTGGTGAAACCGCTTTAAATTTCGGGTCAATCGTCACGAGTTCCCGTTCAATCGGCGTTATTCCGAGTTCATCCAACAATTCATCATTGCCGATTGCCGCATCTTTTACCTTCTGAAGGGCAACAAAAATCGTTTCGCAAATCTTAACAATTCGCGTCCAATCCGCTTCGGTAACAAAATGCGGGCGCAAATATGGCGACAAACGCCGACCGCCGAAAATGAGTTTGGCTTTTTCCAAACCTTCGTCCAATTCACGGCGCGACGCTTCGGCTAATTCGGTATCTTCCAATAGTTCGTGATAATAAGCAACAGCTTTTTTTAGCATAGATGTTAGATGTCAGATGTTAGATGTCAGAGCTAGACGCAGTTTCAACTGACATCTAACTCTGACATCTAACATCTTGATAAATTTATTATTGTTTCAAATTCTTTCTTCGTCAAAGGCATCACACTCAGGCGCGATTGCTTGATGAGTGCTATATTTTCGAGCGATTTTTCTGCTTTGATTTGCTCCAAATTCACAGGTTTTGCAAATTTTTCGAGCGGTTTTATTTCAACTGCAATCCATTTGTCGTCCGTTGGATCGGGAAATTCTTCACGCGAAATTTCCGCCACCCCGACGACTGATTTTTCCGAAACCGAATGATAAAAAAGAACTTTATCGCCTGTTCGCATTGCACGAAGATTGTTTCGTGCCTGATAATTTCGCACGCCTGTCCAATCCGTTTTGCCGTCGCGCAAAAAATCGTCAAACGAATAGCTTTCGGGTTCTTGTTTTACCATCCAATAGTTCATTTTTAATAAATAAAAAAATAGAAAAAAGGTATTGCCGCCAAAATTGTTGAAAGCGTCCAAAATCTGAACCTGCTTTTGCTCTTACGCGAATGATACATAAACGAAACGCCCAAAACTAAAACCATACACGAAATAATTTGCACGAAAAAACCGGCATTTTTTATTCCCGACACACTAAGAGATTCCGAAATTTCGCTGTGAAAAATTATTATAAAAAATAACATTGCATTTGGAATCGCCGCCAAACAGAGAAAAGCAATGTGTTTATTTCGGAGTTTCATAAATTTTTCTTACCCCTCAGACAGTTTCTATTTTTTCTTCGATTGCGCCTGTTTTTTGTTCAACCATTTCGCCCAGCGTTCAATTGCCGGACGCAAAGGTTTAAAAAGTTTAGCGCGAAATGAATTTTCGTTTTGTTTTTCGCTCCAATCACGCAAATTTTTCTGTGCATATTGCTTGATTTGCGGTTCTAAATTTTGTTTTTTTATCGAATGTTTCAGCGTAAAATAATAATGCTGTCCGATAAGCGAAAAAATCAACCCCGCCAAGTTTGATTTAAAAGAAGTTTTTGCCATAAATCGCGTCGTAAAACTCTCGGTTGGTTGCAATAATGCACCGGTCGAAATTTCCAGCCACGCATTTTGATTGCCCGCTTTCGGATGATAAAGTCCGGGCAAATCGCCTTTTATCGGCACTTCCGTTTTCATTTGCGGAACTTTTATAAAATCAACAAGCCGCACCTTTTCCAAGCCGCGAAGATGTTCAATCGGCACAAATGCTGTTACATTTCTAATATTTTCCAACGTATTTTTCGGCAAATCAATGGTTGATTGATTTTCGATTTTTAATTCACTAGGTTTTGCGGTTTTCATTCCCGCCAATTTTATTGCCATAACTGTTGTCTAAATTGTAAATCGTAATTCGAGATTAGTAAATTGTGCATCACTTTTGTTGCCGAAAAGCAACAAATCACAACTACAAACCAGCAATTTAAGATTGCAAATCCAGCATTTAGATAGGTTTTTAGAAATTTTTTAATTTGGCACATAAGTTGTAGTAAATCCTTATTTGAAATCTGAAATTGGTAATCATTAAATTTGTGAAACAAACAACACTTGCAAAATCAATAGAAACCTCCGGAATCGGGCTTCATACCGGCGTTGAAGTTAATTTAAAGTTGAAACCTGCGCCGGAAAACACAGGCTATATCTTTATTCGCACGGATTTGGATAATTTTGAAATTCCGGCTTCGGTCGAATATATTTCGCATTGCAGTTATGCCACAACCTTGCTCCGAAAGGGCGTTTTGCTTTCGACTTGTGAACATCTTTTGTCTGCACTTCGCGGTTTCGGGGTTGATAACTGTTTCATCGAACTCGACAATATCGAGATTCCGATTATGGACGGTTCAAGCGAAAATTTTATTGAATTGCTGGAAAAAGCAGGAATCATCGAACAAAATTCACCGCGTCATATCTTAAAAATCCTCGAAAAAGTAGAATTTGCCGATGGCGACAGAAAAATGTCGGTCGAACCTTCCGAAAAGTTTGAAATTGAATGCGTAATTGATTTTTCGCATCCGTTTATTAATCGGCAAACTTATCATTTTGAAATGAAAAACGGTTCTTTCGGGCGCGAAATCGCTTCGGCACGAACCTTCGGATTTACAAATGAAATCGAAATGTTGAGAAAAGCAAATCTCGCACTTGGGGGTTCGCTCGAAAATGCGATTGTGCTTACGCCCGAAGGAATGTTAAACGAAAATCCTTTGAGATTTACTGATGAATTTGTGCGTCATAAAATCCTCGACATCATTGGCGATTTTGCTTTGTTGGGAATGCCCGTTGCCGGCAAAATCATTGCTCAAAAAAGCGGACACGCCGTTCACGCTTCGTTGATGAGCAAACTTTTGAAAACCGAATCGGCGTGGAAAATTGTCGAAGCGGTTTAATTGTTTATTTTACAAAAGTGCAAATTCAATAATCTAACCACGTCATCTTTTCAAGAAAAAGTTTGAGTATGAATTCTGAAAAATTATCAATTTTGGAAACCCAAGATGAAATTCTCGAAACGCAATACAGATTACCCCAACATTATACTTGCTGCGTTTGCGACTTTACCTCATTACAAGGCTTTGAGGTATGTCCCCGATGTATTGTTTCCAACGAAGATTTTGAATCACCCGAAGATATTGCGGGCGAAGGCAAATGGTTGATAATTACCGGAGCTATTTATGGATTTTTTTCGCTTGTAATTGTCTTAAATTCAGGCGGCAATATAGAATTTTTCAAAAAGGCTTCCGACACTGATTTTCTTAGCGTTTCAAATTTTTCGGCTTTGTTCGGTCTTCCGGTCATTTTGATTTCGACCGGATTAATCACACTCCTTAGAAAACAAGATAATTGGAAAGGACGACTTATCATCGGCGGCATTATCGGCTTATCATTTTTCGGCTTTGACTTTTTTATGATGCGGATTTTTCAGATGTAATGCCGTCTTGACGATGGTGTTACATTATTTTAGGTTTTGAGAATTCTTCGCGGTTGTTTGATATAATTTTTTTATGGCAAAGGCTGCGGCAAAAACTTTCGGACAAAAAGCGGATGTTCTTATTCGCCGCGTCAATTCTGATTCTATTTCCAAATTTGAAACCGACTTGCTCGCCGTTGAAGAACCGCTCGAAATTCGGCTCGGTTTTACGGAAAACGGCAATTTTACGCATAAAGCGATTTCAATCACGATGCGAACCCCCGACGCAGATGCAGAACTCGCCGCCGGTTTTTTGTTCACCGAAGGAATTTTAAAATCAAAAAATCAAATAAAATCAATCAAACATTGCGGCAAATTCCCGAACAATCAAAACACGATTCGCGTTGATTTAGTAGAAAATGGCGAAATTGATTTACAAAAGCTGAAGCGAAATTTTTACACGACTTCAAGTTGTGGCGTTTGCGGAAAATCTTCGCTTGAAGCCCTGCAAATTGCAGGCGCAAAACTGATTTTAAAAAACAATTTCGCAAATATCTCAGACGAACTTATTCACGAATTACCCAAAAAATTGCGTGAATCGCAAACGGTTTTCGACGAAACAGGCGGACTTCACGCCGCCGCTATTTTTGATTTTTCAGGAAGTTTGATTGATGTCAGAGAAGATGTCGGGCGGCACAACGCGGTTGATAAATTGATTGGCAAACAATTTTTGGCAGATAATTTGCCACTTTCGGAAAAAATTCTTTTCCTGAGCGGACGTGCTTCATTCGAACTCGTGCAAAAAGCGGTAATGGCGCAAATTCCCGTAATTTGTGCCGTCGGCGCACCGTCGTCTCTGGCGGTCGAAGCCGCGAAAGAATTTAATGTTGCATTGTTTGGATTTGTCCGCGAAAGACGTTTTAATGTTTATAGTTCGTAGTTCTGCCTTTAGGTGAAACGGCGAGCAAATTTTATGAATTCCAACAACAAAAATCTCAAAAATCTCAAAGTCGGTGAAGCCAAAGAAATTGCGGCAGGACTTTCGGCGGTGGTCAACACAACGAAAGTGATGTTGAAACAAACAGGCATCATTCGTGGCACGAAACTTCTGCTTGATCTTAATCAAAAAGGCGGAATTGATTGCCCGTCTTGTGCTTGGGCTGACCCTGACGATGAACGAACACACGCCGAATTTTGCGAAAATGGCGCGAAAGCTATCGCTGACGAAGCTACAACACGGCGCGTTACGCCACAATTTTTCGCCAAACACAGTGTTGAAAAACTTGCCGCCCAAACCGATCAATGGCTCAACGCGCAAGGCAGGATAACTGCACCGATGTTTTTGGCAGAAGACGCAACTCATTACAAACCAATCTCTTGGGAAGATGCTTTTCATATTCTCGCGGAAGAATTAAATGCGCTCAAATCGCCCGACGAAGCCATTTTTTACACTTCCGGCAGAACGTCAAACGAAGCCGCGTTTTTGTATCAGCTTTTCGTGCGAAATTTCGGCACGAACAATCTGCCCGATTGCTCGAATATGTGCCACGAATCAACCAGCGTCGCGCTTCTCGAAGCAATCGGACTCGGTAAAGCAACCATTCGTCTTGAAGATTTGGAAGACACGGACTTAATCATCATCATCGGACAAAATCCCGGCACGAATGCACCACGAATGATGTCGTCTTTGCAAAAAGCCAAAGAAAACGGCGCGAAAATCATTGCTGTTAATCCGCTTCCCGAAGCCGGTTTGATGAATTTCGTCAATCCGAACCCCGAACAATACGAAAACAAGTTGAAATTTGCGCTGACCGTTCTCAAAAACGAACCGACACGCCTTGCAGATTTGCATTTGCCAATCCGCATTGGTGGCGATATGGCTTTTTTGAAAGGAATAATGAAAGTTCTCGTTGAACGCGAAAAGAAAAGCCCGCAACCGATTTTTGATTATGAATTTATCAACGCAAATACAGAAAATTATCAAGATTTTATAGCTGTTTTGGAATCAACTGCGTGGGAAGATATTCTTGAGCAGAGCGGTTTGTCGCCGACGGAAATCGAACAAGTTGCCGATATTTATTTGAAGTCTAATCGGGTAATAACCTGTTGGGCAATGGGCGTTACACAACACAAACAATCTGTTGCCACCGTCCAAGACATTGCAAATCTGCATTTTCTTCGCGGACAAATCGGACGGCAAGGCGCGGGACTTTGCCCTGTGCGCGGACATTCAAATGTGCAAGGCGACCGTTCGATGGGAATTTGGGAAAAAATGAATCCGAAGTTTCGTGAAAATCTGGAGAAAGAATTTCACTTTAAAACTCCGAAAAACGACGGTTTCGATACGGTAAAATCTATCAAAGCAATGCACGACGGACACGCCAAAGTTTTCTTTGCCGTCGGCGGAAATTTCGTCTCGGCAACGCCCGATACGGAATTTACTTCTGAAGCCTTGAGAAATTGCAATCTAACCGCGCAAATTATCACTAAATTAAACCGAACCGCGCTCGTAACGGGCAAAAAATCTTTGATTTTACCGTGTCTCGGCAGAACCGAAATTGACCGAACAGGCGGCAAGGAACAATTCGTCTCAACCGAAAGCACAATGCTCAATGTGCAAATGTCGAAAGGTATTTTAGAACCTGCAAGCGAACATCTGCGAAGCGAAGTTTGGATTATTGCAAAACTCGCGCAAGCCGTTCTGAAAAATAAAGTTACGGTTGATTGGGAGCGTTTTACGAACGATTATGACACGATTCGTGATTCGATTTCCCGCGTTGTTGCCGGATGCGAAAATTACAATCAAAAAATCCGCGAAGACGGCGGTTTTTATATGCCGAATCCACCGAACAAAAGAATTTTCCCGACTGACACCGGCAAAGCTAAATTTACTGCTACACCGATGGAAAAAATCTCGCTGAAAAAAAGTGAGCTTTTGATGACAACAATCCGCGCCCACGATCAATTTAACACGACCGTTTATACCGAAAATGACCGTTATCGCGGCATCAAAGGTTCGCGCCGCGTTATTTTGATGAACGAAGCGGACATTGCTGAACGTGGGTTGAAGCAAGGCGAAATCGTTGATTTGAAAAGCAATTTCAACGGCAAAACGCGCCGAGCCAAATCATTTGCCGTTGTCGCTTATCCAATTCCGAAAGATTGTGCGGCAACATATTTTCCCGAAGCAAACTCGCTCGTCCCAATCGAAAGTGTTGCCGAAAAAAGTAATTGCCCGACATCGAAATTAGTCAAAATAACTATCGAAAAAAATGTTTGAAGGTTTTATTTTAGCAGGCGGAAAATCTTCGCGGATGGGCGCGGACAAATACGCGCTGAAAATCGGTAGCGAAAATTTTTTGGAACGCGCCGTCAAAACTCTTTCAAAATCTTGCGAATCGGTAAAAATCGCCCTCAATCAAACGCAAAACGTCGAAACAAATTGCAAAATCGTCCGCGATATTTACCCGAATCGCGGCGCACTTGGCGGAATTCACGCCGCTTTGAAAAATTGCGAAGCGAAATTTGCTTTAATTTTAGCGGTTGATTTGCCTTTTGTAACTTTGGAAGCGGCTGAAAAATTGCAAAATTTCGCACTCACTTCAAACAAATATTTGTCAATTGTTCCGCGTCAAACGGACGGAAAAGTTCAGCCCTTATTTGCAGTTTATCGCGCTAAATATTGCTTGCCAACACTCGAAAAACTGCTTAATGAAAATGAATCGGCTTCCGTTCGGGATTTTCTTAACCTTATTTTTCCAAAATATATCGAAACACATCTTTTGAGCGATGATGAAAATTTGCTTTTTAATGTTAATTTTCAAGCGGATTATCAGCAGATAAAATCGGCATAAATTATCTCAAAACCGTAAAATAATACACGGTAATTTCTTCCGTTTCGCCGTTTTCCTTTATGCCAGAAAGCGTTAATTCGTAATCGGCACGTTTCAGATTTTTAGCGGGAATTGAAAGCGAAAGTTTTCTATTTGCACCTTTGCCACTAATTTTTGCGCTTTCGCCCGTCCAAATTTCGCCCCCATCAATGTTGCTCAACGAAACGCGATATTTTTTGTATTCTTCTTGATTTTTCAGCGAAAGACTCATCTGCAAAATTTCGGTTTCGGGCGAAAGTTTGATTTTGGTTCCGCCTTCGCTATCGCTTCGTGTAAAAAGTCCGGGAAGAAGCGAAACAGCGAGGACTTTGCGTGGTTCAGCTTTGGTTTGCGGCTGAACATTCTTCATGTGTTTTTCTTCAATTTCGCGGCGGATTATTTTGCGCTTTTGCTCAAGCCGTTGCATTTTTTCAACATTTCGCCCGTCGTTTTTTTGTTTTTCTTCGTCAATTTGTTTTTCGATTTCTTTTTCTTCTTTTTGCTTTTCTTCGATGATTTCTTCGTTATACCCCGGCGGAGTTGGCGTGATGAACGCAGTGTTTATGTTTTTCGGAAGTTCCACCGTAATATTTTTCCAATCTGAATTTCTAACCACCAAAAATCCAACGGCAAAAACCACCAAAACCGCGCCAAGCGCAACTCCGACACGAAGCGCAGAGTTTGAAAAGTTGAAAAACGCCGCGACAGTCTGCCAAAAACTTGGCGATTTTTCTTTTTCGATTTTTTCAGTCGTCTGCAAAAAGGCTTCGGCAAACGCGGCTTTTTCGCGGTCTTGCGCCGATTTCAAAAATTTTTCTTCAAAAGCGATTCTCTCCGATGCGGTCAGGCGATTTTGTTTGTATTCGTAAAATAATTCATCTTCAAAAGCGGCGATTTCCTCGAAAAAATCATCGTTTTCGAGAAACTGTTCTTCAATCGCCGAGCGTTCTTCGTCCGACATTTCGCCCAGCAAATATCGGCGCATCAGATTATCTTTTTGAGTTTCTGTGTTCATTTTGAGTTTTCCTCAATATACTAATGTCGAAAATCGAAAAGTATTTCACAAAATTTTATGTTGCAGACGGTTTTATCAATTATCAATTATCAATTATCAATCATTTTTTATGGTAAAAACGGTGATAACCTTAAAATTTAATTGATAATGGAAAATTGATAATTGATAATTTTCCGAAACTCTCTAATTTCTCAAAGCTACGCAACGCTCAACGCATTTTTCCAAATCGGTGCGGATACGGCAAGCGCGAATACGAAGCACGTTTAGCCCGACTTTTTCGGCTTCTGCCATTTCTTTCCGCACGTCTTTTTTGCGCTCGCCGTGATGATATTTAATGATAAACTGCCGCGTTTCGTCGGGCAGATTTTGCACACAACGATTCATACAGGCGTAACGATTTGCCTGTTTTTGTTCTTCAAATTCGGCTTCCATTTCTTGCGCCGGATTTTCGGCTGTGAGTTCGGCGGGCGCGACGGAATCAAAATCTTCGTGTTTGTGTTTTGCCTGCCCGCGCCAAAATTCGCGGATGACGTTGAGCGCAATGCCGTGAAAATAGAGATACGGTTTTTCGCGTGAAACTTCCGCGCCTTCAAAAACGCGGCGCGTTACGCGATTGATGGTAATGTCGGCGTAATCTTCTTCGGGTGTGCAGTTGCGCCATTTGAAAAGTTTGATGAGTTTTTGGCGAATTTTTTCGTATTCCGCGCCGGCAGTTTCGCGGTCATCGGAGAGCCACGCGAGAAGTTTTTCAAACGCTTCGGGCGATGGTGTCCAATCTTTTTTTAATGAGATTTCGGCTTCCATCGAAAAAATTTTCGCCTTAAATTTAACGCAAAAACTCAATAAATACAAGCCTTCTACGAATCGAGCGAAAAAAATTCGTTTTTTTGAAAAAAAATTATGAAATGTTTTTTCGATTCCGACATTAGCACCTTGAACGACGCTGAAAAGCGGAAATTCAAACGAGCTAAGGCTCTTATATTTGAAATTATTTGTTAGGAGAAATTATGAATAAATTTTTTGGTAGAGTAGTTAGATTTTTTGGTTTAGCAATCGCGGCGTTAGTTTTATCGTTCGCTTTGAATTCGGAAGCCAGCGCACAGACGAATAACTTGTATTATTCAAACGGCGGCGCATATTTCGGGCAAATCACGGTAATTCCGGGTTCGCATTTCCAGATTCGACAGGGTAACTCAGTCATCAAAACTTTCCGTAATTCGTGTCAGTATGTTGATGGAAAAGGCACGCTTCTTTGCACCTTCGGTCAATGGGATTCGTCGGGAACACACATCTATTCGGGAAAAGGCTATTTTTATACAAGCGGCTATGTTTATCTGCGCTGGACGAATCAAAATACAGCAGGTGTTTGGAGACAAATAGACAGCGGCTGGATTGGACTCTATCCAAAGTAAGTGCTGAAAATTTTTTACTCCTTTTATTGAAAATAGCGGCTTGAGTCTGCCAACTCAAGCCGCTATTTTTTTCAGAAGTTGTCTGAACCCTCTGATTTAGTGATTTTTCAACCACGAATTTACACGAAACTCCACAAAAAAAGTCTGAACTCTAACAAAATTCGTGCTAATTCGTGTATTTTCGTGGTTAAATTCTGACGTTTTCCGGGTTTGAACACAGCTTATTAGAAAAATATGAGCCTTTTATTAAATCAGCGAGAAAAATTTCGTTTTTGAAAAAAAATTATGAAATGTTTTTTCAATTCCGACATTAGCATAATGAAGGACGCGAAAAGCGAAACTTCAAACGAGCTAAGGCTCTTAAATTTGAAATTATTTGATGGAGAAATTATGAAAAACAATAAATTATTTGGAATGATTCGGACTATTTTCGGCAAAACTTTGGTAACGGCTGTCTTTTTGGGAATTTTGAGCGTAGCAACATTCGCACAATCGCAATATGCCGCTTTTTTCAACAAGAGCAATAACAATCAGGAAGGCTATATCGGCGTTTATGGCGACACGCTTCGAATTAATTGGAGTGCGCCCGGTTTGATAACGGTTATCGGTCAACCCTGCACGGAATTTTCCGACAAAACTTGGCTCTGCACGGCAATTACCTATCGCAACGGACAACCCGAATATAAAGGCGAATACCAAATCTACAAAAGCGGTGTTGATTTTGGAATGCGGCACACACATCGTTGGAACGTCAATCATTGGGAAACCGAATATAACGACGGTTGGACATTTTATTACGTCAAATAAAGTTTAATCAATCAGCTTGAATAGACTTCAAACAAGCGTTTTGAGTTTTCCGATTCGAAACGCTTGTTTTTTTGCATAAAATCTGCAATTTTGATACGATTGCCGCAATCAGAAACAATCACCGAACAATTTTCAATCATCCTCAATTGCCGAAAAGGAGTTTTGAATATGAAGATTTTTTACATTCTTTTTCTAGTCTTGATTTTTTTCTGCTGTATTTCGGCGCAAGACCGTCAAACTGCTGAAAAAGCGTCTGCTGAAGCCGAAAAACTGCAATCGGTGAAAACGGCTGAATCTCTGCAAAACGCCGTCAAAAAATACGAAGAAGCCTTGGCAATTTGGCGCGAACTCGGCGATAAAACCAAAGAATCCGTAACCTTTAGAAACATCGGCGTTATCTATCTTCAACTTGGCAATGCGAATCGGGCGATTGAAAGTTTTAACGGTTCTTTGACGGCGGCGCGTGCGCTCGGCGACAAGGAACTCGAAGCCTACGCTTTGCTTTATCTCGGTCAAGGTTACGACATTTTGGGCGACTCGCGCCGGCAGACGGAATATTACAATCAAGCCCTGCAAATTGCGCGGGAAACGAAAAATCTGAAAATCGAATCCGATGCGCTCGGAAGTCTCGGCGTGGCTTATTATCGGCTTGGCGAATTGCAAACCGCGCTCAATTATTACAACGAATCTCTGCCGGTTCTTCGCGCTCTCAAAGTTCCCGACGGTGAAGCCATTTTGCTGGCGAACATCGCCGCGATTTACATTTCACTCGGCAAGCCGCAAAGCGCGATTGACAATTATCTGCAAGCTCTTCCGATTTTCCGCGAACTCAAAGACGTGCAGAATGAAGCCGTCGTTTTAGGCGGCATCGGTTCGGCTTTTGCCGATTTGAAGGAATACGAAAAATCGCTCGAATATAACACGCAATCGCTCGTTCTGCGTCGAAAAATTGGCGACCGTCGCGGCGAAGCAGTTGCGCTCGGCGGCATTGGCGGAACTTATTTCAATCTTGGCGAGAATCAAAAAGCTCTCGAATTTTATGAGCAGTCTTTGACGATTTTCCGCGAAATAAAAGCGCGTCGGAGCGAAGGCAACACGCTGAACAATATCGGCAGAATTTGTCTGAACTTGAAAGATTTCGGAAAGGCTTTCGAGTATTTTTCGCAATCGCTGACGATTCGCCGCGAAACAGGCGACCTTTACGGCGAAAGCGTTACGCTTCACAATCTTGCGTTTGTCGAACGCGAACGCGGCAATCTGAACGAATCACGGCAGTTTATCGAAAAAGCCATCGAAATTGTCGAATCAATCCGCGCCGCGCTTGCCTCGAACGATTTGCGGCAGACATATTTTGCTTTGTCGCAAGATATGTATAAATTTCAGATTGATTTGCTGATGAGCCTTCACGCCAAACAACCGGACAAAAATTTCGACGCGCTTGCCTTGCAAACGAGCGAACGCGCCCGCGCACGAGGTTTGCTGGATATTTTAGCCGAAGCCAAAGCCGATATTCGTCAAGACGTTGATGCCGGATTGCTCGAACGCGAAAAGATTCTGCAAAAGCAAATCGGCGCAAAGGACAACGAACGCCGCCGCGCCCAAACCGCCGAACAAAAAGATGCGCTCGACAAAGAACTGCAAAAATTGACGAATCAATATCAGGAATTGCAAGCCGAAATAAAACTGAAAAGTCCGCACTACGCCGCTCTGACACAGCCGAAACCTGCCGATTTGAAGGAAATTCAAGCCTTGCTCGACGACGAAACGATTTTGCTCGAATACGCGCTCGGCACGGAAAAAAGCTATCTTTGGGTAGTTTCAAACAGCGGCTTGAAAACTTTCATCTTGCCGAAACGCGCCGACATCGAAGCCAAAGCACGCGAACTTTACGAAGCCGTTAAAAAACCCGATTCAACCGAAAAAGCAAACAATTCCGCCAAAGATTTGAGTAAAATTCTGCTTGAACCTGTCGCAAACGAACTCAAAAACAAACGCTTGGCAATAGTTGCCGACGGCATTCTGCAATATGTTCCTTTTGGTGCTTTGTCAGTTGTCCGTCGTCCTTCGTCAGTTGCAAATGCAAAGGACAAAGGACTAGGTTGTTTGACTGGAGCGCAAGCGTCCCCGCTTGCAAACACCGCGCTTTTCAGCGGTGTAGCGGCGCGTCCATTAAATCAATTTGAATTCATCCCGAACGTTTTTTCGCGTTTCACGCTCAATGCAAGCGAGACGCTTGCGCTCCAGTCATTATGTCAACAGAACCTAATGACTAATGACGAACCGCTAATTGTGAGCAATGAAATCATCAATCTGCCGTCGGCTTCGACGCTTTCTGCTATTAGAAATGATTTGAAAGACCGCAAATCCGCGCCGAAAACCGTTGCCGTCATCGCCGACCCGGTTTTTGAATCGGACGATGTTCGCATCAATCGTAATTCAACCAATCAAACGGCAAAAACGAATCCGACAATCGAAAACGCCACGCGAAACGCCGGATTTACCTTAGCGAGATTGCCCGGCACACGCCGCGAAGCCGCGACAATTCTTTCGCTCGTTCCCGATACGGAAAAAAAACGCGCCACCGATTTTGAAGCCAATCGCGCTGTCGTTTTCAATGCGGAACTCGCCGATTACCGCATCATACATTTTGCGACACACGGTTTATTAAACGCCAAAAATCCCGAACTTTCGGGCATCGTCCTGTCGCTTTTTGATGAAAAAGGCAACGCCCAAGACGGTTTTTTGCGCCTTAATGAAATTTATAATCTGAAACTTCCGGCTGATTTGATTGTTTTAAGCGCGTGTCAAACCGCGCTTGGCAAAGACGTTCGAGGCGAAGGTTTAATCAGTCTGACACGCGGTTTTATGTATGCCGGCGCACCGCGCATCGTGGCAAGTTTGTGGGCAGTTGACGACCGCGCCACGGGCGAATTGATGAAACTTTTCTACCAAGCAATGCTCGGCGAAAAAAAACTTCGCCCCGCCGCCGCTTTGCGCGAAGCCCAAATCCAAATGTGGAAAACCAAACGCTTTTCCGCGCCGTATTTTTGGTCAGCCTTCACAATTCAAGGCGAATGGCGGTAATTCTGAGTTTGGGCTAAAGACTGGAGCGCAAGCGTCCCCGCTTGCAATGAGCGCAGGGCGCGAAAAAGACTCTGCTGACTCGGAAGTTTTAGGTGAACAAACGCCGTTACACC
>CAZJQP010000081.1:0-22968 GCA_964548225.1 uncultured Blastocatellaceae bacterium
TTGCGCTCCAGTCAGTTGAATTATGCACCCCCTTCAGTTAATTTGCACGGACTCTGCACGATTTTGGCGGCTTCTGCTCAAACTCAATCTACTTCTGCCAAAATTTTTCAGAACCAAACTAAGTTTGATTTACTTCTGCCAAAACTTTTCAGAAGCAAATTGAATTTGATTTGCTTCTGCTAAAACTTGGCAGAGTCAGAAAAATTTTGGCAGATGCAACAAAAAGTCCCGACAAGCGTGTTAGAAATTGAATTATCGTAATTCACTAGAATTTATTAAGGAGATTATTATGGCTATTAAGAAAAGAATTCCAAATGATGAAGAAGGTTTTGATTTGATGTTGCAAAATATGAATGCGAAATGTGCGGGTTACAGCGTTGAACTGAACATTTCAAACGCGCAGTTGACGACTTTGGGAACTAATGCCACGTCGTATCACGAATGTCGGTTGTTAAAAGATCAAATCAACGACACCAAGACGAGCTATACCAGTTTCGTTAAAATCATATTTTCAGGCGACAAGAAAGACCCTTTGCCGCCGACTCCGAACTTGACTTTTAATGTGCCGACTCTGCCTGCCAAACCGGGCATCGAAAAACAAACCAAAGAATTTATCGTCTATCTCGAATCGCAGGACAATTTTACCGAAGCCATCGGGCTGGATTTGGGGTTTTATGAAGAAGTTTCGGATTCTTCTTCGCCCGAAAATTTAATCGGCGATTTTAAGGTCAAAGATGCGTTAGGTTATCAGTTGATAATTTCCTTCAGTCTGCAAGGTCAAGATGCTCTGCGGCTTTCGTGGCGCGTCAAAGGCACAACGGCGTGGACAAATATAACGCTTCCGTCGTCGCCTTACACGCTCGAAGTCGAAGCCGACCCGAACGGTTTGGCGGTAACGCTCGAAATGCAAGCCGTTTTAATCAAAAATAACAAACCCGTCGGCAATACGTCCGATTTGAAAACCGTTTTCGCACGGGCATAAATTATTTTTTTAGCCACGCACTCACACGAAAAAAAATTAGTCTAATTCGTGTAAGCGCGTGGCTAAAAATCTTCGCACTCTTTTTGACCGGCAAGTCAAGATTTCTTCTCACTTTACCGCTTCCATTTTCACTTTCACTGAATCAAACCGTTTTTGTGCTTCTTTGGCTTCGTTTGATTGCGGGTGTCTTGTAATGATCTCGTGCCAGTTTGCGCCGTTGTAGCGGAAGAGTTTTGTATTGGAGTGAAAAAGTTAAGTTGATAATTTATTTAAAGATCTCGAATATTTTTTTCCGCTCGTTCGATTTCATTTGTTGAAGACAATCGCATTGAATTGCCAATTACCGAAACGCTCGATAACAGCATCGCACCGGCGGCGGCAATCGGGTTGAGAATGCCTGTTATTGCCAAACTCATCCCGAGCGCGTTATAAAAAAATGCCCAGAAAAGATTTTGATGAACGATACGGCGCGTCTTTTTGGAGAGTTTGAAAACGGTAAGGATTTTTTCCAAAGAATTGCCCGTTAAAACAATGTCGGCAGCTTTCATCGCAATGTCTGTTCCCGACGCAAGCGCAATGCCCAAATCAGCTTCGGCAAGCGCGGGAGCATCATTGATGCCGTCGCCAATCATCGCAACTTTCAAGCCGGATTTTTGCAGTTTCGCAATCGCGGCGGTCTTGTCCAAAGGCAATGCGGCGGCTTGAAAATCGTTTGCGCCCGTTTGTTCTGCAATATATTTTGTAGTTTCTACGGAATCGCCCGAAACAATGATTGATTTAATACCGCGTTTCTTTAGCTCGCTGATAATCTGTGCCGCTTCGGGTTTAATCGAATCACCGAAAGCGAGTGCGCCGCACAATTTTTCGTCAACGCCGAAATAAGCAACGGTTTTCCCTGAAATTTCCCATTCGCGTGTCTTCTCGGCAAGAGTATTTTCGATTTTTAGTTTTTTATTTTCGAGGAGACGACGATTGCCGACAAAAACTCTTTTGCCGAAAACTTCGCCCGAAATTCCTGAACCTTTTTCGATTTCGACATTGCTCGCGCTTGGCGGCGTAAGCAAACAATTATCTGCGTGTTGCGTAATTGCTGTGCCGAGCGGATGTTCGGAATATTTTTCGAGCGCGGCGAGAAGCGGTAGAAATTCGTTTTCAAACTTTTCCGAAATCGTCCGTCGGTCAGTCTGAAAAAGGATTTGGGCATTGCCGATTCCAGCAAAAGCGGCAGTTTCGAGTTTTTCTTGTGCTACGAGCGCAAAGTCAACAAGTTCAAATTTGCCGGTGGTGATTGTGCCGGTTTTGTCAAAAACAACTGCGTCGAGATTACACGCTTTTTCCAAAATACTGCTGTCGCCAACCAAAATTCCATTGCGCGAAGCCGCGCCGACTGCCGCCGTTATTGCCAACGGCGTTGCCAACCCAAGCGCACACGGACAAGCAATTACCAAAATCGTGATTGCCCGCATCAAGGCTTCGTCAAAACTCGTAAAACCGAAACCGAAGCAAACCGCGAATGTCAAAAAAGCAACAAAAATCACGCCCGGAACAAAGATTTTGGAAACTTTATCAACCGTTCGTTCAAGATTTGAACGGCTTGAAACAGCGCGTTCAACCAATTTAATGATTTGTGATAAAGTCGTATCCTGCCCGACTTTTGTCGCACAAATTTGAATGACATTGCCGATGTTCAAACTGCCGGAAACAACCGCGTCGCCCTCCGTTTTTGAAATCGGATTCGATTCGCCCGTCAGAAGCGATTCGTCGGTGTGTGTTTCACCTCCAATAACAATACCATCCGCCGGAATGCGTTCGCCTGCTTTAACAACAAAAACATCGCCTTCATTGAGAGCATCAATCGAAACAAATCTTTCAGTATTTCCAACGAAAAGTCGAGCTTTTTTCGGCATCAGACGATAAAGCATCGAAATCGCGCGGACGGTGCGTTCCTTTGCACCTTTTTCCATCAGTTTGCCGAGCAAAACCAATGTTACAATCGCGGCGGCAGTGTCGAAATAAACAAGCGTCTCGCCGCGAAAAGCCTGAATCGAACTGTAAATGTAAGCCGCCAAGATTCCTGTCCCCAAGAGCGTTTCCATCCGAATCGTTTTATTCAGAAGTCCTCTCCACGCAAGTTGCAAAATCGGTTTCGCAGAATAAAAAATCACCGGCGCGGCGAGAATCATCAAAATAAACGGGAAGAGAAATTTAACAGTCGGGTTGATCTCCTGAAAATAACCGACGTAAAGCGGCACGCTCAAAGTCATAATGTTGAGCCACAGAAAACCTGACACACCGATTCGCAAAACCAAATCGCGCTTTTCGGCGACGGAAATTTTGTTGTCGGCATCGAATTCGCTTGTTTTGTAACCGAGTCGTTCAATGTTTTTGGTAATTTTTTCGGGTGGCAGAAACTGCGGACAATAGCGAACTTTGACGAGATCGGAAGCAAAAAATGCTTCTGCCGAAACCACGCCGCGTATTTTTTGCAAACTGTGTTCGATGAGCCACGAACACGCCGCGCACCACATTCCCGAAACGTGCAAAAGCGTTTCCTTAACGGGCGCGTCCGCCGGAATTTGAAAAATCGTGTCAGTTTCTTCCGCACGATTTGAGATTAAACCCATTTCGAGACTGCGTTTGAAAACCTCACTTTCGCGGATGTTTTGTCCGCTTGCAATCACGCCGCTTTCTGAAAGAATCAAATAGACGTTTTGGCAACCCAGACAGCAAAACTCCTTTGCTTCGCCGCCGTAATTTTGCGAAAAAGAATTGCGTCCGACACTCAGCCCACACAAATCGCAATGTTTTTCCGGTTGGCTCATAATGTTTTATTTTTCCCCACGAAACATCCGAAGAACACGAAATTTCTAAGAAGTTTTTTCGTGTTTTTTCGTATGTTTTGCAGACAATCTCTAATTTCCCTGCGAATGCAGAGGTTTGCCTTTTTCATCCAAAATAATTGGATTGGCTTGTCTTGCAATCAGATAAACGGCAATCATAATGCAGATAAAAAGCACCATAATCGCACCCAAAACTACCTGTAAAATCGTGCCTTGTTTTTCGTTCCAAAACTTAAATACAACTTGTTTCATCGTGTTTCCTTCTCCAATGGCATAATGAAAGTTTGTTTAAAAACGTCTTGTGTTTTGTCGGGCGCGGCACGGCTTTCGATTTCAAAATGATTAACTTCTTGATCTAAACTTCTCACGGGAACGGAAATTTCAAATTCCTGTTTGATTTCCTCACCTGCCTTTAAAACGATTTCGTTTGACTGCAATGTAAAACGCGCGTCGGGCAAATCTTTGACCGAAAGTGTAACGGTTGCGTCCTGTTTTCCGCGATTTGCAAGCGACATTCTAAAAGTATTGTAGATGCGCCCGTCATCACCGATGCGATAGAGCGTTGCACGGTTCGGCGCGATTTGCACGAGGACATTGTGGCGCAAACTGAAAACGATGCCGAGCGTTGTCGCGTAGATAAAAATAATTGCGAAAACCGCAAAGCGTTTTGCGTCGCGCAAACCGATTCGTTTTAAGAAATTCGCTTTTTTATCACCCAAAATCTCTCCTTTTTCGCCCCAAGCGTAATGAATCAGAGTGTCTTTGCCGAATTTTCCCATTATCAATTTGCATGCATCAACACACTCGCCGCAGTGAATACATTCGATTTGATATGGCGAGTTGCGAATATCAATTCCCATATGGCAAACGCGCACACATTTTTTGCATTCGACGCAGATTTCTTCCGGGTCGCGGTATTGCACGACAAGCGTATTGTCATCGCCCAAAATGCCTTGCAGATAACCATAAGGGCAAACTGTTGTGCAGAATTTTTGGCGCAAAAAAGCAAAATCGGCAAAGGCGATTAAAGTTACAACCGCACCCGCAAATCCGCCTGCGGTTACAATATCAAACGAAATGAGCCGCCAAAATAAATCGCGGGGTTCGACAAAATACGAAATGAAAACGAAAGCGAGAAATACCGACGCAATTCCTAATACCGAATAGACTGCGATGTAATTCATCCAATTTCTGACTTTCAAACTTTGTTTAGCAAAATGTTTATTTATAAAAGTTTTGATTCGTTCTTCCAAATTTATCGAGGCTTCCGAAAAAATCATTTGTGGGCAGAGATAGCCGCAATAAACCCGCCCGTAAAGCATCGAAACGGCGGTGATGACGAACATCAAAAAGAGAAGCGAAAAGAAAATGACGGCAAATTCGTTAATCCAAAGTTCAAATCCCGCGAAATAAAATCTTTGACGCGGAATGTCAAAACGCATTAAATTAAAAAACGGCAAGCTGACAAAAACAAAAAAACAAACGAAATGTATTATTCTGCGAAGCCGATGCCAATTATATTTTTCGAGTTGAAAATTTTTATTGACGACAGGCAATTTTTTTCTGATGCGCGTCGGTTTAACAGTTATTTTTTCCACAGCGACTGCGGATTTTTCCGCAATCGTGCCGCTTTCTCCTAACATTTTCGTATTTCCTCTAACTTCAAAACTTACTGCCGATGGCAAGCCGGAACTTCATCAACGGTTTGCGCTGAAGCCATCAAAGGCATTACGCCGCGCCCGACAAGAAACAGTCCGAGCAAAAGAACGCTGAATGCCGCAAGGCGATTCCCGTATCGGGCGATTTTCAAATTGAGCGCGGATGATAAAATTCCGATGCCCAAAAGTGACGCGGCTGTTCCCAAACCGAATGCCGTCATTGTTAATGCACCTGCAATGATTGTGCCTGTTGACATTGCTTTGAAAAGCGCGGCATAAATCAAACCGCACGGCATAAATCCGAGCATCAGCCCAAGCGAAAATTTACCGGCGGCAGATGGCGAAGAAATGCGGCTTCCGAGAGGTTTTAGAAAACGCGAAGTGTAAATCAGCGGATTAAATTTTTGCAATTTTTTGCTTGGAACAAGGTCGAGCATCAAAACGCCCGCCACAATCATCAGCGCACCGGAAATAATTACGGCGACATTTTCAAATCCGGCGAGATTTCCCAAAAACCCGACTGTGCCGCCAAACAATCCGGCAATCACGCCGAGTAATGAATAAGTCAAAATTCGTCCGAGATTATAAAAAAGATGTGCGGAAATTTGCTTGGAAAGTTTTCGAGAACCAAGTGGAAGACTGTAGGAAAGCACAATCGGTCCGCACATCGAAACACAGTGAAGACTGCTGACCAAACCAAGAACAAAAATGACGTAAATTTCCCAGAGATTCATAACACGAATTAAGAAAATCAGACGCAGATGAATGCCGATGGACACGGATTTTTTTTGACAAATATTGAAATTATTTTTTTATAAAATCTATTCTTCATCTGCGTTTATCCGCATTAATTTGCGGCTAAATATTCTTACGCCTCAGCGTATTTAATCTTCGGATTTCGCGTGTGAATCGTAACGCATTCGCGTGTAAAATCGAAGCGTTTCATTTCAATCGCGTGCGTCGGGCAACGCGAAGCGCACATCGCACAGCGAATACAAGTTGATTCGTCTTTGAGCATAATTCCGCCCATTTCCGCGAGTTCTTCGCTGTTGTAACCGGCAAAATCTTCTTCCGAAATACCTAATGCATCCGACGCAAGTTGCATTAAAAATTTGTCTGAACGAACCTGATTTAAGCCGACGAGTTTGATTAAATTTTCGGGGCAAACGTCAACGCAACCGTTACACGCAATACAAATCGAAGTGTCGAAAACTGTGTTGATATTGCACCGCAAACATCGCGCCGCCTGTTTTCTGGCTTCTGATTCCGCATAATTGATTTCGACGATTTCGTTGGTAGTGGCGCGAATTTCACTTTCCAAAGCCGGCGGAAGTTTGCGCTTCATCTGATCCCAACCTTCGACCATCGTGTAATCGGCGGCTGTCCACGATTTTTTGACAACGACATCGGTTCGCGTTCCGCGCAAATAATCGTGCATCGAACGTGCGGCGATTTGCGCCGAAGCGATGGCGTGTATAAAAAGGCGCGGACCGTGTGCCACGTCGCCGCAAGCAAAAACATCCGGCGCGGTTGTCTGATAAGTTTCAGAATCAATTTTAATCAAACCGTTTTCCGTTTCGATGCCGTCATTCGGCTGCAAAAATGTCAAATCTGACTGCTGACCGATGGCAAAAAATACCGTGTCTGCCGGAATATCTTCGATGTAATCTTCATCAAATTTCGGCGCGAATTTTCCATTTTCATTGAAAACTGAAAGACACTTCACGGTTCGCAAACCTGTAACGTAACCTTCTTCACTCAAAATCACACGCGGACCGCGTTCGGCGTGAAGTTTAATTCCTTCTTCCTCACCTTCTTCGATTTCGATTTCATCCGCGGGCATTTCACTGCGTTTTTCGAGACAAACCAAATGAACTTCTTTATCACCGCTCATTCTCAAAGCGGTTCGTGCCACGTCATATGCGATTCGTTCGGTGCGTTCCATATCGGATTGCGCGTCAGCCATCGGAACTTTTGAGGGACGAACTGCCGACCGCGCCACGTCAAATGCAACATTTCCGCCGCCGATGACCACGATTTTGCGCCCGATTTCCATCGGTTTGCCTTCGTTATAGGAACGCAAAAAATCAAGTCCGTCGAAAACCTGCGGCAACTCCGCGCCTTCAATTGGAATTTTTCTGCCTTTTTGCAGACCTATTCCCAAGAAAATCGCTTTGTAACCTTCTTCGCGCAAAGATTTGATTGTAAAATCTTTGCCAAGCCGCACATTACATTTCAGTTCAACGCCCATCGAAAGAATTGCATCAATTTCAGCTTTTACTAAATCACGCGGCAAACGATAAATCGGCACACCTGCCGTGAGCATTCCGCCGGGTTCGTGATAGGCTTCAAAAATCGTAACTTTATAGCCGACTTGAACTAAATCGTGAGCGACGGTCAATCCGGCAACGCCTGCACCAACCACCGCGACTTTTTCGCCTTCGCCTTTTTCCGGCGGCAACATTTTCGTATTACAACCTTCTTGGTAATGCGTAAAATTGCCCGATTCGGGACCATATTTTTCGTTAACGAAGCGTTTCAGAGCGCGAATCGTAATCGGCGTGTCGAGCGAACCGCGACGGCAATTTGCCTCGCAAGGCGCACCGCAAACGCGCCCACAGATTGAAGCGAAAGGATTGGTCGCCCGAGCGATTTTGTAAGCGTCCAAATCGCGCCCTTCAGCGATTGCCGTAACATATCCGCAGGCGTTCGTATGAACCGGACAAGCGTCTTGACACTTGACCATTTTCATCCAATAATCCGCATCCTTTCGGTCAGCGATTTCAAATTGTAGAGTTTCTTCGTTCATACGAATCCTCAGTCACGAAATTTTTTGAAAGCGAATAAAATTAAAAACACGGCATAAATGATAATCAATCCACCGACAAAATACATAAAACCGTTTGCCGTGCCGGTCGCTTTATTAAAAGCCTCGACGAGCCTGCCGCGTTCGGAATGAAAGGTTTCGCCGTTCATATAAAAGAAAAAATACGTCAACGCCCCCAAAGGTATGATGACAAAAGCCGCCTTCAAAAATGTCGGCGCGTCCGTGCCTCTGCGTTCGGTTATCCAACCGTCGGCGTATTCTTTGATTTCTTTGTTTTCAATTTTCTCGTCCATTTTCGTCTCCGTTTTCATCGTCTTTGAGCATTCGGTATTTCACTTCTTCGCCATCCTTTCCCCAATAACCGTGCTTGCGCGTGCGAAAGAAAAAGAACAACGCGCCCGCCGCAACGATAAGGAAAAAAAAGTATGCAAAATAAACGCTCGGATATGTGTAGTCCATAAATTTGTCAATGGTTAGCTGTTGGCGATTAGTTGTTGTTTCTATTAATGCGACAAGCAACTAAACGTTAAAAAAACTAACGCTCATAATCATTATCCGGTCGCCAATCTTTCGCACGACCAAGCGTTTGCATATATGCAACTAACGCATCAAATTCCTGCGGATTATCGGCAATCCACGGAAACGGCGGCATAATCGAACCCGGAACCAAATCAGCCGGATTGCGGAAATGTGCTTTGTGCCATTGCGCGTTATATTTGCCACCGACACGGGCTAAATCCGGTCCCGTGCGCTTCGTTCCGAACAGATGCGGACTGTCATAAACAAATTCGTCCGGCGTTGAAACCGGCGCGTCAACACCGCGCCAGCCATAGCGTTTCGTGTCTGCTAAAATCGTGCGAACTTGTTGCGTGTGGCAATACCAACAGCCCTCGCGGACGTAGATTTGCCGACCTTGCAACTCCTGTTCGGTGTAATTTTTCAATTTTCCGGTCATTCCCATATTCGGGTCTGAATTTTCAAACGGCTTTGACCAACTCGCGTCAATCAACGGCGGCACGACCGTCGTTAAAAGTCCGCCGATAAAAAATAGAATCAAAGCGGCGGCAACAAAAAATGGCGCACTGTAATCAGCTTTGTGTAACATAATTTCCTCCGTGAACGAACCTAGACAGTCGCGGGTTGCGTTTCGATACTTTCTCCTCTTGCACCGATAACAGTCGCCAAAATGTTGTAAGCAAAGGCAACAATTCCGCCAAACATCAAAAATCCCGACGCGAGCCGTGTGTGCCAGACAGGTTTCAAAGCGTTGACCGTATCAATGAACGGAATCGAAGGATTGTTCCATTGCCAACCTTGCCAAAATCCGCCGAGCCAAAGCGTTACGAAAAATCCCAAACCACCGACGAGCAAAAGCCAAAAACTCCAATTCGCCAATGCTTTTGAATAAAGTTCCGTCTTGAAAATAAGCGGCACAATATAGTAGGCTCCGGCAATCGCAAAAAACGAAAACGCGCCCAAAACCGCCATATGTGCGTGTCCGGGAATCCAGTCAGTTTTTGAAACAATCGCATTGACAACGTGAAGTGAGTGCATTGGACCTTGAAAACAAGTCAGCAGATAAAACACTACGCCCGACATCAAAAATTTAAGCGAAACATTGTCGCGGAGTTGATGCCATTGACCTTTCATCGTGGCGAAAAAATTATAAACCGCCGCCCACACCGGAATCAGAAGCATCACTGAAAAAACGATAGTTATTGTTTGCAACCACTGCGAAATCGGACCGTGAATCATATGGTGTGCGCCCGTCCAAACATAGACGAAAGCGAGCGACCAAAAGCCAATCATTGAAAGTTTGTGGCTGTAAAGCGGCGTATTCGAGGCTTTCGGAATGAAATAATAAGCGATTGCCAAGCCGACGGGCGTAAAAATCAAACCGACTGCATTGTGGACATACATCCAGTTTAGATTTGCTTGATTAACGCCGGTCGTGAAAAGCGTTGCAAAATTTCCTGTCAAATAAACAAACGCCGTCCAAAGAATCGTTCCCATCGCATACCAGAGCGAAACATACATCGCCTGATATTTTCGGTTCGCAATCGTCATAAACAGATTTGCGCCGAACATTATCCACGCGATAACCACACCGACATCAAGCGGCAAAGGAAGTTCGGCGTATTCCCAACCTTGATTCCAGCCCATCACAAGGCTGACGACTGCGCTCAAAATAATGACGTTCCATAAAACTCCGGTGGCAATGCCGAGCTTTTCGCTCCACAATTTCACGCCGCACAAACGCGGCACAACATAAAACATCAACGCCATATCACACGCCAAAAGCCAGCCGAAAAGCATTCCATTGACGTGCAGAGGACGCATTCGTCCGTAGGTCAATTGCGGAATCGTTCCCAAAAATGAGGGAAACGAAAACTTTGCCGCGATAATCAACGCGACGATTCCGACAATCACAAAATATGAAATAGAACTGATTAAAAATATCTTTGCGGTCGTGTCTTGGTGGATTGATTCGGTCTGGCGAGCCGTTGCCAACACGGGAATTTCCCCCGCGTCTTTGACAACCTCTCGCACCGTCGCCGACACGACATTTTGAATTGCTTCCTCATTTTGCATAAACATTCTCCCGGCTGGAACGCGGCTTGCGCTCCGGTCTTAATGGCTAATTGCCCAATTCATTGTCAATAAATCTTTTCTGTTTTGGTTCAAACTTCTGATATAATTGACCACATCTCCAACGTCATTATTCGTCAAACCGTAATCAATCCACGGCGGCATCGCTGTTCCTTGAACTCCGTAAAGAATTGATTCGAAAATTCGCCGGTCACTCGTTGAATTAACAAAACTTGCGTTTAAAAGGTTACGCGGTCGCGGCAGAATATCTAATGAATTCGCGCCTTTGCCGTCCGCTTTTCGTCCGTGACAGCCGGTGCAACGCTGTAAATAAATTGCTTCGCCGCGCATTGTTGATTCCTGCGACATTGCAATCGGATTTTGTTCGGGAATGTTGCGCGGTTTCATTTCACGACGGGCTTCTTTAGTGAAATTCTGATTGATGTAAGCCAACACGCCCTTGATTTGGTCATCGTTCAAAATCTTACCCCACGCGGGCATCGAAGTTCCGCCGACACCGTTTTTGATTGATTCGACAAAGCGTTCTTCGGTCTTGCTGTTCATAAATCCGGCGTTAGTGAAATCGCGTGGAGACGGATCAAGATAAGTTGCAACCATTCCGTTGCCATCGCCTTTATCACCGTGACAGCGCAGGCAAAGGTTTTGATAAATTTCCTGCGAATTACCAATCGAAGGCGTTTGTTTCAATCCGGCAAGATATGTGGACATCGCCTTAAATTCGCTATCGCTGAATGTAAATGTCGGCATAATCGAGTCCGGCACGAGCGCACGCGGATTTTTGAAATGCCCGTAAATCCATTTTTCGTCCTTCAACAAACCCGCAAACGAAATATCGGGCGCGATGCCGCCGTCTTGATTGCCGAGTTTGTGGCAAGCGACACAAGCGCGTTCCGCAACAATTGTTTCGCCCGATTTAACGGGTTCGTTTGAAACCTGATTCGGCACAGGCGTTGTTTGACCTTTATTCAATGTCGCACGGTAGCGGTCAAGCGTTGTTTCCGAGTAATTAAAACCGCGTCGGCTTTTCAGAAACACGACCAAAGACTTTGTTTCGTCGTCCGTCAAATTGAATTTCGGCATAAACGAAGTCGCGCTATTTGCACGCGGATCGGCAATTGATTCGTAGAGATAATTTAAGTTCCATTTTTTGCCGACATCAGAAAGATCGGGACCTAGAGTTCCGTTTGAAATTCCTTCGATGCGATGACAGCCGTAGCAATTTTTCGATATAAAAAGTTCGCGTCCTTTGCTAACCGTCGGCGTGGATTTGAAATCTTTTTCCGTGTGGCATTGGGCGCAATTCGCCTGAATATACTCTTTTCCTTTGAGTTTTTCCTTAAAATCGGCACGCCAAGTTTCCTGCGTTACATAGCCGAGCATCGGTTCAGTCCAAAAATGATCTTCGCCGTGCGCGTAAAATTCTTGAAGTCCGCGCCCTTGTCCATCGTGGCAGACGGTGCAGCCGATGTCCGAGAATTTATGGCGGCGTTCCCATTTTCCGTCCACCAAACGGTCGCCCATTTCTTCCGAAAACGGATGAGTTTTATAAGGTTGCGGCGATTCCTTAAATCGCGGATCGTCAGTTGCAATATGACAAGTCGTGCAACGATCAACTCGCTCACCGCCAAATTGTGTAACGATAATCTGTTCGATTTTCGGACTTCGGCTGGCTAGTGATTCGCGTTCCGTGTCCGTTTTGGCAAGTGTCCGCGCCTGATCAAAATAAGAAGTCTGGTAAGTTTCCCACTTATGGAAAAACTGCTGGTAAAAAACGAATCCGTGAACTACCAGAATCGCCAAACTCGCAACTGCTAATGATAATCGCATTTTCATATCATCAATCCTCTTTTTCGCACTAAAAGGGCGAAACAAACTCCCAATTCTGACCACGGAAAAACGTGCCGATTATGATTAAAATAATATTGACTACAACAAACGTCATAAAAAGCGTGTTAGCCAAAAGCCGTTCTTTCGCAAACCATCTGCCGACACCTTTTTTTCCGCGGTCGAGATACGGCACGAACAACAGGATCAAAACTTCGATTGCCGGAATGCCGACTCCACCCCAAAATGCCGAATAACTGACCATTTCTTGAAGTCCGAGAAAATACCAAGGTGCTTTCGACGGATTCGGCGGATGCAGAATATTGACGGGTTCTTCAAGCGGAGCATTGAAAAAATACGACACTAACAGCACGCCGAAAACTGTCAGAATAAAAACGAATAATTCCGCCAACAATAAATTCGGATAACTGAAAACCGTGTTGTCTGGCACGTTTCCGACTTTTGTAAAATGTCCGCGCACCAAACCTTGAATGCCGTAACGCTTTTTCTCGATGACGTTAATTGAGTTTGCGGCGGCTGGCTGATTCGGCTGAAAAGTCGGCAAAGTTTCAGATGATTCCGCTACGATGTCCGCATCCTCCGGACGCGAAAGTCCGCCGTCTTTGCGAATGCGCCAAAAGTGAACCGCAACTAAAATCGTCATCAAAACCGGCAAAACGGCAACGTGCAAAACGTAAAATCGCAAAAGAGCTTCCTGACCGACCGTTGTATCGCCGAGCAATAAAAATCTGATTTGCTCACCAAAAACCGGAGCGTAACCCGCGATTGCCGTGCCGACCGTAATTGCCCAAAAAGCAAGTTGATCCCACGGCAAAAGATACCCCGTAAAACTGGCAAACAACGTCAAAAGAAACAACAAAACACCAATAACCCAATTAAATTCTCGCGGTCTTTTATATGAACCGGTGAAAAACACGCGGCACATATGTAAAAAAACTACTGCGACCATTCCGTGCGCCGACCAGCGGTGCATATTCCGCAAAAACGTGCCGAATGCCACCGTGCCGCGCAAATCCAACATTCGGTCGTAGGCTTGCGTCGTCGAGGGAACGTAATAAAACATCAGCAAAACACCCGTTACGACAAGAATCAAAAACAGAAACAAACTAATCAATCCCAATCCCATCGTGAACCACGGCTTCAAGGTGTGTTTATGAACCTTGACCGGCTGGATATGAAGAAAGAAATTTGTAAAACTCGTCCGTGAGCGTCCCAAATCCGTGTGTGGCAGATGATTACGAAAAACCGATGACCAGACAGTGGCAGGCATTTCTTTTATCGCGCTCAAAAAATTCTTTTTTTGTTTCGCATCGCTCATACTTTAAACCATTTTCCGGGTGTAACTTCCTTACTTTTATCAATTTCCAATTCGCCGTTCGGAGCAAGCGAAACTTCATACCAGGGCAATGCCTTCGGTGCGGGACCACCCGTTACGTTTCCGTCTTGGTCAAACCGCGAACCGTGACACGGACAAGCAAAACCTGTTTCCGCCACACCGACCGTGCAGCCTAAATGCGTGCAAGTCAGCGAAATTGCCGCCATTTTGTCGGCTTCGCGGATAATTGCCACTTTTTTATCGCCGAATGCGATGCGCGTTCCCGGCGGATATTCATCAGGCGTGCCAATGTTGAAACGATTCGGCTGACCATATGTGGCTCGCGGCTTAATGAAAACGAAATTTGAAAAAATCGTTACTATTCCCGAACCGAGTAATCCCATACTCGTCAGCCACGCCAAAATTTTCCGCCGCGAAATCGGTTCGCCCGTTCCTTCGGCACTATGAGTTTTATCTTTTTCGCTCATCCAAATTTTCCTCCTCAACTTCGTTGACCAATTCTTCTATGTCTGACCAAAAAACCTGATATTTTGCGTCCTCAATATCGCGGAAATAATCTTTTTTTGCGGCATAAATAAAAATTAACGCCGCTCCCGCGCCCATCAAAAGACTGGCAATAATAGCAATCCAGGTTAATGTCATAAAACATTTTTCGTTTCAATTTTAATTAGGCGCAAAATCGGCAATCGTTTGGTGTTTGAGAGTTGCGACCAATTCGTTGCAAATCCTCCTCCATTCAGGGCAAAAAGAACACGCAGGATTTTCGCCTCGTGCGCCACACAAAATGCACTCGTCAAGATACGGATCGTGATCTAAAGCTCTGAAAACGTCCCAAAGTGTTATGTTCTGCGGCTCTTGTGCCAACAGATAACCGCCATGAACGCCTTTGACCGAACGAACAAGCCGATGTCGTCGCAGTTCACCCAATAACTTTCTCAAATAATCCGGCGGAATTTTCTCACTCGAAGCGATTTCGCCCAATCCGCAAAGCCTCGCATCACCGCCGCGCCGCGCCATATATGACAACGCTCTGATCCCGTAACCCGTAGCTTTCGAGAAGACCATTTCCCGATTCCTCAAATGCGGACTTTTTTCTCCGCTTTCAGATTCGTTTTTTTCTTTATTTGGCACAATAGTTGATTTACATCATTTTTATAGTTAGCTTGCCCAAATCTTTTGGAATGAAATAATGAAAATTACGGAAATCAAAAAACTTGTTAAAGGAACTGCCGATGCCGCTTTTGTTATCGCTCCGGACGGCTTAATTACAGCTTGGAATCAGGCGGCGGTGGAACTTTTCGGCATCGTTGAAGCAGATGCTATCGGAAAATTTTGCAGTGATGTCCTGCACGGAATTGATGAATGTGGACGCGCTTGCAACGAAAACTGTGCGATTCGGCAATGGACGCAAAATCATCAACCGTTAAAAAACTACGATATTCACGTCGAAACGAATGGTAAGCGACAATGGTGCAATATTTCGGTTTTGATTGTTGAAGAAGACCGCTCGAACACGCCTTATACTGTCCACATTGCGCGTCCCGCCGAATTGCGAAAAAGATTTGAAGGACTTTTACGCGATTTCGTCGTCAGCCAAACGAGTTTGCCAAGCGTCAACGTCGGCGAAATTCTGACCAGCAAAAAAACGCCGACGGCAATGACGGATTTAACTCGACGCGAACTCGAAATATTAAGTCATCTGGCAAAAGGCGCAACAACCGCCGACATCGCCAATGAACTTTTTATTAGTCGGTCAACAACCAACAATCACATTCAGAAGATTTTGAAAAAGCTCAATGCACATTCGCGCCTCGAAGCTCTCCGTCGTGCCGTGCAAGTCGGTTTGATATGAAAAAATTCACGACCGGGCGCGAAAATTTCCGCAGAACGTAATAAACTTTCTCCGTTGAAAATCTTCTGTCAGCAAATTGTGTGAAAAAATTCCGTTTCTATTCAATGGCACATCGCCTGGAACATATCAAACGAACTTTAAAGTAGAAGAAAATAAAAGAGCAAAAACAGCCGATTTACGCCAATGAAAATTCAACCTAAAAAAGTAATTTTGTGTATTAAACTTTGGTATTCGCTTTACTTGTGAATAGGCAAAACTCGCCGAATTGTTGCCGTTTTATGCTCTGATTAATAAAAACTCACCCTTAAATTTAATTTTGATTTGAGGCGGGCAACTTTTATCTTGCCTTATCGCAACAAAAGACGGATAATCGCGTCTAAGGTCTGCGAAAGGAGTCATTTTGAATGTTTAAGTTGTCTGTCGGTGCTTTGTTTTTGTGTCTTTTCTTCTTCTCAAACGGTTTCGCGCAAAACGCTAAAATCGAGAGTTTGTTAAAGCAAATTTTAGATTTGCCCGCGCCTGCGCCGCGTGATTTTTCGGCTTACACGGATAAACCGAAACGCGAACGCGACGCGGCTTTTTTGTCCGAAGATAATGTTCCGCCCGATGATGCTCCAATTGAAGATTTAGTGGATTATTGGACGAATCAGAACAGCAAATATTCGCGTATTTCCTATCAAATCAAACCTTCCTCCAAAACCGTTGAGCGTTTGCTCGATTATGCGGACGAAAACCTCGAAGAAATCAATAATTTTTTGAATATTCTGCCTGTTAAACCCGAAGTCGGCGATAAAGTTAAACAAATTTTCGACAAAATGCCGGAAAAAAGCGAAGAAGAAGGCGGAGATTATCAGCGTGAAGCGGTTGAAAATTGGCTCAAATCAAACAGCCGTTATTATCTCGGCGATTTGATAAACAAGGCTTCAAAAATCAAAGACCAAAATAATTATGTTGCCAACACCGAACAGGACATTTTGCGTTCGTTGGCGCGGGTTGACTGGGATTCGGCAAAACCGTTTGTTGACCGATTTTTGTATGATTCTTCGCAACCTTATTCGCAGATTTTGGCGAAATGGGTTTCTTACGAACACGCGCTTGCCGAAAACAATTCGAGCGATATTGACCGTTGGCGCGGCGAATTGAAACGCATTGTCGAAGATAAATCGGCAACTTGGGCAATGCGCGATTTGGCGATGGACGCGCTTGCGCTTTCGGGCGATTGGGACGGGCGCGATGATTGGTATATTTCTCTGCTCGAAGACGAAACTTTATTGACGATTCAGGACAATGGTTACACCGGATTGACGACGATGCTTTCCGTTTCAAAACCCGGAAAATTTACTGAAGCAATGATTCGTCTGACGAAAAGCAGTAATTTCGCCGCACGCTCCGCCGCTGTGCGAAATTTAATGGGTTCGCTCGATAAAACCAACAAAGAATTGCTTGAAGCCTTACTTCCGTGGCTTTTTGACGCAAAATGGGTGAAGCCTGCCAACGAAAGCCAGCGTTTGACTTTAATAAGTTTTTATACCGACGCTGAATTCCCTGAAGCCGTGCCGGGATTGATTGCCGTTGTGCAGAACGAAAAAGATGTTAATCGCGCTTACGCCGCACTTGCTTTGGCGAAATACAAAGACGCTCGTGCTGTTCCGGCACTGCGGGCGGCACTCACAGACGAGCAAAACATCGAATATCGTAGATACATTATCGGTGCATTGGTCGGAACGGGCGGCGTTAGCGATGATGAGCAAATGACTTCGCTCGAACAATATGCAACGCTGATTTCTACGCCCGAAGGTTTGGAAAAATTCCAAAAATCAGAATATTACTACGGCGAAGAAAATGTGCCGCCACAGCCTTTGCCGATAATTATCGGCAAATATGTTGCCGATCAGGAAGAACCGTCCGAAGGTTTGGCAATTCGCGCCGTTGAGCGTTTGAAGGTTTTAAAACGAACAAAACCCGCAGTCGCGCAGATTCTCGCCGGAATTATGCAAAAATGGAAAGGGCGCGTGGCATTTCTTGAAACGATTCGCCAAATCAAAGCCGGCGAAGCAGACGTTGAAGCTGTTTTGAATTTTCTCGCTAAACGCAAAGATTCCCGCGAAAAAATGCCGAATGAACTGGTAAATCTTCGCACGTCAAACGGTATCGGGCGCGGATTGGGCGCGTGTATTATTGAAGAAGATTTGGAATATTCAAATGTTTTAGGCGGCGGTGACGTTGAAGCCCAAACAGCGATGTTTGGCTGTGCGCGGCTGATTCGTGCGAAATTGCCTCTGGCGGCAGTTGGCGGTTTTTTGTCAAATGCAAATCCGATGCTGGCTCTTGCCGCAGAAAGATATTTGGAAACCGAAGATTCCGTCGAAGCGCGGCAGATGATTTTGGCAAAACGTCCGAATGATATTGTAATTCTCGGAGCGCAGGAAGCATTCGTCCCGAATTCGGTGAAAACGCCTTACACGAGCGAAGGTTTGAACAATCTATTTTACACCGTCAACGAATTTTATTTCGGCGGCGTTAATCTTTCAAATATCCGCAAATCGGAGGAAAATCTCCGCAACGAAATGAAACAAAATCCTGACTTATTGGCGGTTTATGCGTTCGCGCCAAATGCGGAAGCCGGATTGCGCGTTGTGCGGCTTTTTAAGGATAAAGTAGTTTATACAAACTATGAAGACACGGCGCGTTACACCGAAAGAAATCTGACGAAAGAAGAATACGAAGAGTTTTTGGGAGCGGTTATAGCAAACAAAATTGATTCGCTTTCCGCGCTCGGCGGCGATTGTGAAGAATGCGTTTATAGCGAATTTTTGATGTTCGGGCGCGGCGGCGGACGGCGCGTTTCATTCACCGAAGCAGGTGAATATTCACCGCCGCCGATTTTGAAAATTCGTGCCTTTTTCGACAATTTCGACAAAGGTGATTTGCGTCTGAATTATTGGTTGGCATCGAAAGTAAAAGGTTTGGAAATAATGATGTCGGACAAAAAATTCAACGCGCTTGCCGTTTGGAAAAAAGATGCCGATTTCCGTGTTCTTGTTGAAGATAAAGCTAAAAAAGAAGAAATCGAAAAGCAACTAGCCGAACTTGAAAAGCAGGAAAATTCGGTTGAAATCCCTTCGGACGATTACCAACAACTTCAGGCGCGTTACGAAGCCCAGCAACGCCGCCGTTTGAAGATGCAATATGACCATTATTTCTGGCGGAAAGTTGAAAATGGTTTGCTCGGCGCAAATACGACGCAACCTGCCGAAATGCCGTATTTATTTGATGAAACGCAAGTTTCCGAAGCCGAAGGACTCAATCTCTTTCCGCGTGCGTGGCAAGTTCGTTCGGGAAATTCGGAAATCCGTGTCGGTGTTGATTATTACCAAAATAATCTATTCAAAGTCAGCCGCACCCAAGCGGCGATAAAAATCAAAGACGGAACTTTCCAAAATCCGATTGTTACGGGCGACGGCAAATGGGTTGTCGCTTCAAAATCCGAAGAGGATTGGGTTAAACCGCAAACCTTGACGCGGGTAAATCTGCAAACACGCAAGGAATTTGCCATCAACATTCCGCCCGCCGATACACTAATGCCGATTGCCTTTAACGCTTCAAACAACAAGGTTTTAATCTATCGCGCTAAAGGAAAATTCTATCGGTCAGAAGAAGGTTTCAACGAATATGGCAACGAAGGCGACGGCGAATATTATCAGCCAACCAACGATAAAACGAATCCGAGTCCGGCAACGCCCGAATTTTATTTGCTCGACGCAGAAACCGGCATCGCGCAAATCGTCAAAGGCGAATTTCGCCCGTTTTTACAGCAAACTTATCGTCCGCTTCAACCGACAGGCGTGGCAAACGAATTTTGGGCGGCGATTTATGACGAAAAATTAAAAGCCACAAACATCGGACGCTACAACGATAAGACTTTCAAATTCACGCCCGTTCGCGCAATTCCCGACATAAATCTGAACAGTATGCAGATTTATGTCGAAGAAACGGCGGGAAAAATCTATTTCGTTTATCAAGGTCATCTGCTCGGTTTGCCTTTGAAAAGTGAATAAGACTGGAGCGCAAGCGGCTCGCCTGCCCGTTCGAGCGAAGCAAGAACGGCAAATGCTGCACTCCAAATCAAATTGATTCAACGTGCGGCGTTCTCGCGCCTGTTCTCGCACAGCCTCGAACGCGCGGGCAAGCGAGCCGCTTGCGCTCCAGTCAATTTGCCTTTAAACACGAAAAAGTGTCTAATATTAGTTTGCTCGGTCATCGAAACTCCGAACAAAAGGAGGTGAACAAGTAACCAATGGCTTATATATCAGTTAATAATAACGAATCAATCGAAAGCGCATTGCGCCGATTTAAGCGCAAAGTGATTACGGAAGAAATCATTAAAGACCTGAAAAAACACGCGCATTTTATTCCGCCCGGACAAAAGGCAAAGCTCAAATCGCAAAACGCCCGCAAGCGTAACCGCAAGCGTTTCCGCCAAGTTCGACAGTTTAATCAGCAAGGTCAAGGACAAAATCAAAATCAAAACCAGAATCAAAATCAGAACAGATAGATTTTGAGGGATGAGGGATGAGGGATGAGAGATGAATAAGAAATAGTTCATTGCTCATCCCTAATTTTTTATATGAGTTCGGAAAAAATTCGTATTTTGATAACCAACGACGACGGTTATCATTCGGAAGGAATTATCGCGCTGGAAAACGCTCTGTCGGAAATCGGCGAATGTTTTGTCGTTGCGCCCGCGTCGGAAATGTCGGGCGCGTCGCACAGTTTGACATTGGCACGACCGCTTCGCATCAGACAAATTGACGCGCATCATTGGACGGTTGACGGCACGCCGACCGATTGTGTAACTTTGGCGATAAATCAGATTTTTTCGGCTGAGATGCGTCCGACAATTTGCGTTTCGGGCATCAATCACGGACCAAATTTGGGCGACGACGCGACCTATTCCGGCACGGTTGCGGGCGCGATGGAAGCAACGATTTTGGGCGTTCCGGGACTTGCTTTCAGTCTGGTCGTCAACCGCAACCCCGATTTTTCGGAATCAATGAAAGTCGTCCGACAGGTTACAAGCAAAGCAATTAACGAAGGTATTCCCGAAAATACGTTGCTCAACATCAATATTCCGAAAGGCGAGCCGCGTGGCATTCGCATCACGAAACAAGGTTTCAAAGATTCGCGCCCGATTATTTCCGAACACATTGACCCGCGCGGCAAACCGTATTTTTGGATTGGCGAACAACGCTACGGTTTTCACGCCGAAGGCGGCACAGACTTTGAAGCGATTGACGAAAATTACGTTTCAATTACGCCGATGCGAACCGATTTAACAAATTATCGGGCGATTGAATTACTGAAAAGTTGGGAAAGTTAAATTATTTGCGATTTGCAATTTGTGATTGCTTGTAGTTTAAAGTTTTTGATTTAATCGAAAGCCTTTGCAATCAGAGAAATCCAAAATCCAAAATCTAAAATCCAAAATCGAGATGAAGGACGAATACGAAATTTCGCGTAAAAAAATGATTGAACTGCTTCGCGGGCATTATAAAATTCGTGATGAGCGGGTTTTGTCTGCAATGATGCAAATCAGGCGCGATTTTTTTGTTCCGACCGCTTTGAAATCGCAAGCCTACAAAGACAACGCTTTGCCGATTTCGTCAAAACAAACAATTTCACAACCTTATATCGTTGCGAAAATGACCGAACTTTTGGAGCTTGATTTAAATTCAAAAGTGTTGGAAATCGGCGCAGGTTCGGGTTATCAAACAGCGATTTTAGCCGCACTTGCCAGACAAGTTTTCGCCATCGAACGCATTCCGCTTCTCGCGCAGGAAGCACAAGAAAAATTAAACCGATTCGGCTTTGAAAACATAAATTTGGTTTGTGCCGACGGGACAAACGGTTGGCAAACATTTGCGCCGTTTGACGGAATTTTAGTCGCGGCAGGCAGTCCGAAAATGCCCGAACCGCTTTTGAATCAACTAAAAATCGGCGGCAAATTGGTTATTCCAATCGGGCAAAACCAAAAAACACAAAAACTGTTTCGCGTTACACGCACCGCAAAAGGGTTTCAAACCGAAGACTTCGGTGCGTGTGCCTTTGTGCCTTTAATCGGCGAACACGGTTGGAAATAAAAGTGGAAATGTGAAAAAGTGGAAATGTGAAAAAGTTTGCTCAAGTTGCGGTTAAACCGCTTTTTCACATTTCCACTTTTTCATTTTATAAATATGGAAACAATTACAGATTTACTGCACTATCTTAATCCGAAATATATCATTGACACTTTGCTCGAATTGATGGGCAATTACGTCTATGTCGGATTGTTTTTGATAATTTTTGCCGAAACCGGCTTGGCTGTCGGATTTTTTCTGCCGGGCGATTCGCTTCTGGTTGTCGCCGGATTGATGGCGGCGGCGGGAAAATTGAATTTGTGGATTATGCTTGTTTCGCTTTTCGTCGCGGCGGTTGTCGGCGATACGGTCGGCTATCTTTCGGGTAGAAAGCTCGGCGAAAAAGTTTTTACGCGCCCGAAATCAAGATTTTTTAATCCTAATCATTTGAAAAAAGCGCACAAATTTTACGAAAAACACGGTGGCAAAACTATCGTTCTAGCGCGTTTCGTTCCGATTGTTCGCACATTTGCCCCGATTGTTGCAGGTGCGGCTGATATGAAATACCGCGATTTTATTTTTTACAATATTGCGGGCGGACTTCTCTGGATTGCGAGTATGCTTTTCGCCGGATATTTTCTCGGCGGCGTGGTCGAACGAGCATTCGGCATCAAACTCGAAGATCATATTGATAAAGTCGTCATCGTTGTTGTTTTTCTTTCGATTCTGCCAATAATTTTTGAATACATCAAAGCCCGGCGCGAGAAAAAATTTGCCGACACGCCCGTCATCAGCGAAAACGAGATGTAATATTTGACTTAAGTGTAACGGTAATTTAGAATCTAAAACTTGACTTAACGGGGCGTGGCTCAGCCTGGTAGAGCGCACGGTTCGGGACCGTG
>CAZJQP010000082.1:0-22378 GCA_964548225.1 uncultured Blastocatellaceae bacterium
GCACGAAGTAAGCGTGTCCTTCTTGTTGAAAGACACGCTTACTTCGTGCGCGTTTCTGCATTAGCTCTCGATTAAAAATCAAACCGCATACCAAGACGAATTTGTCTTTGGCGGAATGTTCTTTGCGGAGTCAGGAAATTTGTTCCGTTAAAATCAATAAATCCTGCACCGAAATTGAAGACTGCCGCGTTCAGAATGTTGTCAAACTGAATTGTCGGACGCAGTTTCATTTTTTCTGTGAACTTGAATTCTCTCGAAACACTTAAGTCAAAGGTGAAAAACGCCGGACCTGTTCCCGCATTTCGCGGCAGATTTCCGCCTCTCGAACCGATTGTCGGAAGCGAAAATTGATCGAATAATGCTTGCGGAAACGGTGAACCGGGTTCAGTCCAAACAATGCTTGAAGTGCTTCCGCTAAAGTTTGGTCGGTCTGTTCCCAAATCATCGAGATTGCGGTCGCTGCCGCCGACTCCGATGCTAAACGGCGCAGAACTTCCCGCACGGAAAAGCGGCGAAAATCTGACTTTACCGAACCACCACGGCGTATCAAAAATACCTGAAAACGCAATGCGATGCCGACGGTCTTGAATCGTGCGTGTGTATTCGCTTTCAAAATCGCCGTTAACCTGCGCGTTTGAAGTGTTGTTCAAACCATCGTCCTTGGTCGAAGAAAGCGTGTAATTAAAACGAATATTTCCGCCGAAACCTTGTCCCCATTTGCGGTAACGCGAACGAACTTCAAGAATCAAACCTTGATAAAACGCTTTGCCGACCGAGCCGATACGCGATTTTTCTTCAAAATTCGCATCAGGTCTGAAACGGGCAATTGCCGCTAAAGCTATTCCGAGTGCGCCACCAACCGAATTGGTTGTTGAACCCGTAACGGCTGTGCTGGGTGCAGTCGTCGAAGTGCTTGTCGTATTCAGATTTACGAAACAATCCGTCGTTGTCGTTGTCGGGCAAGCCGTTGTTCCATTCGCAGTTGTGGTAGGTCCGGTGTTATTTGCGCCGCCCAGATAAAATCTGTAAGTTCTGACCGTTCCGTTGGCATTTGTGAAAGTGAATGGGGTTGCCAATAAATACGCCGACCAATCGGCAAAGCCGTTTGGCAAAACCGGCGCGTTAATGTTTCTGTCGCGCCACAAACGGACAGTTTTGTTCCAAGTGTAATTTGCCTCAAAAACCCAACCATTGCCGATTTCTCTTTCAAAACCCAAGTTAAATTGATAACTTTCGGGAATTTTCAAATCTGCATCAACCGAACGGAGCGGATTTCCACCGCTTCCCGAATTGATCACAAACCCCGTATTGGCATTGCAGGTCAAAGTTGTAGTAATTGTTGCACAGGTGGCTGTAACAAGACTTCGGAGTTCATCTATCGAAGCGTAAGAATTCGGAAATCTTTGGGCAATCGCCGCGAGAATCGGAATTCTTCTGACATCGGTCGCGCCCGTTCCGATAGAATTAGTGTCAAATGCAACAATGCCGTTGACGTTCTGAATCGAATCAGCGACCGTGCGAAGCAATGTGCGGTTGTAGAAAATGCCGCCGCCAAAACGCACGACTGTGTTGCCTTTCTTAGACGGATCCCATGCAACACCGAAACGCGGACCAAAATTATTGTTGTCGTCAACCGTCGTTTCGCGTTCGTAACGAAGTCCTAAATTCAAAGTTATATTTTCTCTGACTTTGATTTCGTCATTGATAAAAAAGCCGTAATAAGTGTTTTTGACATCCGAACCTGTGCCGAAATTCAAGCGAAATCTTGACAGCGTGTTTGATTGAAATTGTCCGATATTGGCGAAGTTAAATGTGCCTGTGGCATCGGATAATTCCGTCGCTTTTGAACGAATATATTGAACATCGCCGCCGAATTTCATTGTTTGATTGCCAAAAACGTAGGTCAAAGTATTTTGGAATTGATAACGAGTTTCGCGTCGGTTTTGCGGAAATGTTTCGTTGTTTCCACCCGAAGCCGTCGAATTACCAACAATCAAAGTTTGGTTGCTGCCCGTTTCGGGATTCCGATAACCGATTAAGACAACCGGCTCGAACGGCGTGTCAGTTTCATATCGCGGTTCAAAAATTGAATATTGGAAACGAAATTGATTAACCAAACGCGCTGTAAAGAAATGATTATCGGTAAAATTTATCGCGTCTGTCGTTGCTTTTCGCGCTTGCAAAGCATCGTCCAAACGAGTTGTCGAAGCGGCTGTCGTGCGCCGATTGTTTCTTCTGCCCATTTGATAACCGATGGTGAAATTATTTTTCGCGTTTATTACTTGGTCAAATTTTGCCGTAAAAATATGATTGATATTCGGTGTCGAGTAAAGCGAAGTATAAGGCAAAATCCCGACCGGCGGCGTGCTGTTCGTATCCAAACAAGAAGCAAACGGACAAGTGCCGTTTCCCTGCGGAAGCGGATAATTCGGATTTGCACCGACCGGCACCCAAGTATTAATAAAAGTCGTGTCCTGAACATTCAGATATTCATACGCAACTGAAAAGAATGTTTTATTTCGTCCGTCATAAATTTTCGGCAAAACGACCGGACCGCTCAATGTAAATCCGGGATTGTATTCGGTCAGCGGCAACCGCGCAAACCCACGGCTGTTGTTATACCAAGTGTTGGCATTCAAATTGTCGTCGCGGAAAAACATAAAAACACGACCACGAAGTTGGTTTGTGCCGCTGCGAGTCCGCAGATTGATGCGTCCGCCCGAAGCGCGTCCGTATTCCGCCGAAAATTGATTGGTAATTACCTGAACTTCGTCAATAGATTCCAAAGACGGCTGAAAACGCACGTTTGCCGAGCGGTCGTCGTTGTTGTCCAAACCGTCAATCGTAATATTATTTGAATAAGAAACACCGCCCGAAAGCGAAAAATTTCCTTGTTCAGCAGGCGCAGTTGCGTTGGTTACGTTGCGGTCTTCCGATAAATCTCTGGTTGAAAGTGCTTCTTCACTCGTTCCGCCCAAGGTTAAAACCAAATCGAGCGGATTACGCGAATTTGTCGGGATTTCCGTAATTTCGCGTTCGGTAATCGTGCCGCCGACAATGGTGCGACTCGTATCTACAACAGGCGCATTGTCGCCACCGATAGTTACGGTTTGTTCTGCCGTAACGCCCGCCGGTGCAAGCGTAAAAGTAAGCTGAACATTTTGTCCGCTAACTGTTACCAAATCTGCCTGTTCCTGTGCGCCGAAACCTTGCATCGAAACTTTAACGGTGTAAGTTCCCGGTTTGAGTTCGATAAACTTAAAACGTCCTTCGTCATCTGTAACGGCAGTGCGTTCGGCTCCGGTTCCGATTAGTTTTGCCGTAACAGTTGCGCCAACAATCGGCGCGTTATTTGTATCGGAAACTTTTCCGCTAATGGTTACTTCGTCGAGGTCTTGAGCAAACACGGCGAATGTGGAAATCAATAAAATTAAGACAAAATACAAGCATCTTCTTATCATACTTTTCAATAAAAAACTCCAAAATGTAAATTTGAAACAAACTATTTTCTTTCAAAATCGCTTGAAAAGCAAGAAGCGAAATTGTCATTTACGGTTGATTTTGTGTTAAATTGTTATAAAGTTTTTCCAAACACAACTCCGAAATACCATTTTTTCAATATGACTTTACTGCTCGAAATGAAGCAAATCACCAAAGAATTTCCGGGCGTAAAGGCTTTGGAGGGAGTGGAATTCGACCTTACGACGGGCGAATTTCACGCACTCGTCGGCGAAAATGGTGCGGGAAAATCTACGCTGATGAAGGTTCTGTCAGGCGTTTATCCGTTCGGAGATTATCGTGGCGAGATTGTTATTGACGGCGCAGTTCAGCAGTTTAAAACAATCCGCGATGCGGAAAATGCGGGCGTGGCGATTATTTTTCAAGAACTCTCATTGGTCAAAGAATTAACTGTCGGCGAAAATATTTTTCTCGGCAAAGAACCGGCAAAATTCGGTGTGATAAATTGGTCTGAACTTTACCAAAAAGCGTCGAAATTGTTAAAAGATTTGCATCTTCCCATTGATCCGCGAACGCCTGTCGGAAATCTTGGAATCGGACAACAACAGCTTGTCGAAATCGCCAAAGCACTTTCGCAGAACGCGAAAATTTTGGTTTTGGATGAACCAACAGCCGCTTTAACCGAATCTGAAGTCGAAACGCTTTTTGATATTTTGCGAAAGCTGAAAGCCCGTGGTGTCGGAATGATTTATATTTCGCACAAATTGGACGAAGTTTTTGAAATGGCGGACAAAATCACCGTTTTGCGCGACGGAAAAACGGTCGGAACTTCCCTTGCAAAAGACTTGACGAAAGATAAGGTCATCTCGCTGATGGTCGGGCGTGAAGTTGGCGACATTTTCCCGCAAACGTCGCACGAATTTGGCGAAACGGTTTTGGAAGTCAAATCTTTGAACGCTTTTGATTTTGATAATTCCAATAAAAAACTCGTTGATGATGTTTCGTTTTCGGTGCGAAAAGGCGAGGTTCTAGGAATTGCCGGATTAATGGGTGCGGGACGTTCGGAACTTTTGATGACGATTTTCGGCGCGTGGCAAGGCAAAACTTCGGGCGAAATTTTTGTCGAAAACGAAAGAGTTTCGATTGATTCACCGTCGGACGCAATCAAAAACGGTATCGGTTTTGTTACCGAAGACCGCAAGCGTTTCGGTTTAATTTTGGAACAGACGATTTCAGATAATTCGACACTCGCCGGATTAAAACGAATTTCCGGCGCATTTTTGACCAATGTTTCACGCGAAACTATTGCGACAAAACAAATTATGTCTTCTCTGCACGTCAAAGCAAATTCGCCGATGACGATTGCCGGAACGCTTTCGGGCGGAAATCAACAAAAAGTTGTTTTGGGGAAATGGCTTCTAACGAATCCGAAAGTTTTATTTTTAGACGAACCGACACGCGGCATTGATGTCGGCGCAAAACAGGAAATCTATGCCGAAATCAATAAATTAGCCAAAGAAGGCTTGGCAATCGTAATGGTTTCATCGGAATTGCCCGAAGTTCTCGGCTTGTCCGACAGAGTTTTAGTTTTGCACGAGGGCAAATTGACGGGCGAATTTTCGCGCACCGAAGCCACACCGGAAAAAGTTATGATTGCGGCAACGGGCGAACGAAAAGTGAAAAAGGTTAAAGGTGAAAAAGTCAGTTGATTTAAGACAATAAAACTTTTTCACTTTTAACCTTTCTCACTTTTGATAACAATATGTAGCAATTTCTGTTATTTACTGATAGAATTTTCTATGAAAAAGAGGTAAATTTTATGAATGTTTCATTAACTAAAGAACTCGAAAATTTTGTCGGCGAATTAGTCGCCAGCGGAATGTATTTTTCGGCAAGCGAAGTCGTGCGCGACGGTTTGCGGCTCTTAAAAGAACAGGAAGCGTTAAAAAAAATGCGTATTGAAGAACTTCGCGCCGAAATTTTGCGCGGCTATGAACAATCGCAAAACGGTGAATCAAAGCCGCTTGATATTGAAGCAATTCAAACCGAAGGTGAGAGAATTTTGGCAAAAAAGAGGAACGGCAAATAGATGGCGCAAATACTTTTCACACCGCTTGCAACTGAGGATTTGCAAGAAATTTGGATTTATTTAGCCGAAAATGCGGATAGCCAAACAGCTAACAAATTTCTGCTTACCGTTAAGAAAAAATGTGAAACCGTTGTCGCATTTCCCGAAATGGGGCGCGTCCGCCACGAATATTTGATTAATCTTCGCAGTTTCCCTTTCGACAAATACATAATTTTTTATTTGCCGCTGGATGAAGGCATAGAAGTTTTGCGAATTATTCACAGTTCGAGAGATATTAGCCAAGTTTTTGACGAAATGATTCCGCTTGCGCCCTAAAACAAAATGAGTGAAACAGTAGAAAAATCGGGTTTTAAGATAGAAACGTCATCGCTTCGGGCTTACACAATGCTCGGCGCGATGATTTTGATTGGGATTTTCTTTCATTATGCGACTGCCAAAGATTGCCCTGAATGGTGGAATCTCGGCGAACATTTTAAGTTTTTTTTCAACGGTTTCCCGAATTTTATTCATAATTTATTTTCCGCTGATTCATTGCCGAGTTGGATTTATGACGGCGAACTTCGGCGTTCGGGGACGTTTTTGAGACCTGACAATCTTTCCAATTTGATGTTGCAAATGTCTGTAACGGGCATTATCGCGGTTGGAATGTTGATGGTTATCGTTTCGGGAAATATTGATTTATCGGTCGGTTCTGTTTTGGGTTTGGCGGGCGGAACGGCGGCGATTTTGATGTATTTTTACGGCTACGGAATGACAACAGCGATTATTGTGGCGATTGCCGTGGCAGTTTTGATTGGCATTTTTCAAGGCTTTCTGACGGCTTATTTAAGTATTCCGGCGTTTATCGTAACCTTGGGCGGACTTCTGGCGTGGCGCGGCGCGATAAAAGGCATTTCAAATTCGCAAACCGTTCCTGTTTCCGACGAAACTTTCAAACTTATCGGTCAAGGCAATATGACGCTGGCTTCGGGTTGGATTTTAGCCGGCATAGCAATTTTGGCTTTGCTGTTTTTTGCTTTCCGACGCGCTCAAGCGCAAAAAACTTACGGAATCGGCGAAGCGAATTTGGGCGGCGAAATTCTCAAATCAATCTTGCCGATTGGCGCGATTCTCGGATTTATTTATGTAATGAACGCCGCCAACGGCGTGCCGTTGCCGGTTTTGATTTTTCTCGTCGTCGCTTTAATCGGAACTTTTATCACGAATTCGACGGTTTTCGGGCGTTACCTTTACGCCATCGGCGGGAATGCGGACGCGGCAAGGCTTTCTGGAATTAATACGAAATTTAATATCTTGAAAGTTTATGCGTTTTTGGGCTTGCTAATTGGGGTGGCGGCAGTAATTTCTACCGCACGGCAAGCCGCCGCCGAACCCGGCGCGGGAGTTTTGAAGGAATTGGACGCGATTGCCGCTTGCGTTATCGGCGGCGCGAGTTTGATGGGCGGACGCGGAACGATTTTCGGCGCGTGTTTGGGCGCGTTGATTATGGCTAGTTTAGACAACGGAATGTCTTTGCTCAACGTCCGCGATTTTATGCAGGAACTTATCAAAGGCGCGATTTTGGTTGCGGCGGTTGGAATTGATATGATTGGTAAGAAATCTTGACCTTTGACCTTTGATTTTTGATCTTTGATCTTTGATCTTCGACTTTAGGGTTTCATCAAAGATCAAAGATCAAAAATCAAAAACCATTTAAAAAATTATGCGATTAAAATTATTAATATTTTTGGCTTTCGCCATTTTAATTTCGGCGTGTGTTCAAGCACCGCAAAGCACGACTAACAACACAGCGCAAACGAATAATGCGCCGAAGGACGCGAATAAAAAACTGAAAATCGGTTTTTCGATGGCGACGGTCAAAGAAGAACGCTGGCAACGCGACCAAGCCGCTTTCAAGGCGCATTGCGATAAAATGCAGGTTGAATGCGCGATAACCGTTGCCGACAACAAAGCCGACAAACAGGCAAATGATGTCGAAAACCTTCTGACGCAAGGCATTGATGTTCTCGTCATTGCGCCGCAAGACGCAACGCAAGCCGCGACTTTAGTTGATAAAGCCAAGGCGAAAAACATTCCCGTAATTTCCTACGACCGTTTGATAAATTCGGACAAAATTGACCTTTACATTTCGCATCAAGTTCCGGTCATCGGCAAAAGAATTGCTGAATATGCGCTTGCGAAAGTGCCGGAAGGAAATTATGTGATGGTCTATGGCGCGGGAACGGACAACAACGCTGTGATTATGAAAAAAGAACAGCTTGCCGTTTTGCAACCCGCGATTGACAGCAAAAAAATCACCATCGTCGCCGACAATTTCGTTACCGATTGGAAGCCGGAAGAAGCCTTAAAAATGGCGGAAAACGCTTTGACACAAAATAACGACGACATCAAAGCTTTTGTCGTTTCCAACGACGGAATGGCTGGCGGCGTAGTTGCCGCGCTCGAAAAACGCGGACTTGCCGGAAAAATTCTCGTTACCGGACAAGACGCAGAACTTCCCGCGCTCCAAAGAATCGCCGAAGGCAAACAAACGATGACGGTTTATAAACCGATTATTCCGCTGGCAAATTCGGCAGTCGAAGCCGCAATGAAATTGGCGAAAAAAGAATCTCTGACGGGAACGCAAATGTTCAAAAACGATGCCATCGGCAAAGAAATCACGGCGATTTTGCTCGAAGTTACCACCGTTGACAAAGACAATCTGATGGACACCGTCATCAAAGACGGCTACGCCAAATTTGAAGATGTCTATAAAAATGTTCCGGCTGATAAACGTCCGCAACAGAAGTAGATTAGCCTAAATTGCAAAAGCAAAAAGCATCTCGATTCGGAGATGCTTTTCTTTTTAGCCTCTTAACAAAGACGAATCATATTTCCCTTTCTCGTCTTCGGGCAATAAATCCAAAAGCGAAATCATAACTGGACGCATTTTTTCGAAATCGGCGTTTTCGGCGTGTAAAACTGAGGCTTGTCTTAACAATCTTCGGGCTTCGATGCGGTCTGCCCAATTTATGTCTAAAAAATCCCTTTCCCAATCGGCAACCATATATTTTGTTTGTTCACGCCACGTCAAAGCAAAAAAGAATGAATCTAAATTACTGAGCAATTCTTTTCCGAGTTTGATGTCTTTTTCGTTTATGATGCGTTCCGCTTGTCTTTGAAAATCAATAAGTTGGCGTGTTGAACGTGGGTTTCCAAAATCTTCATTCGCCATCTCCAAATCAGCTAATTTTTTCTCAATTCGCGCCTCCAGATTTTGCCATTCGTTGGCTTTTTGAATTTCCTCGATTTGTCGGAAACACTTCCGAAGTCTGTTCAAAATTCCGTCTCTCGCATCGTCATCAAAACCACTTCTTTCGAGTTCGTCCGAAATTTCGTCGAGTTCTTTCTCGATTTTTTCAACTTCAAGACTGTCCGCGTAGAAATCATCTTCTAAATCCCAATATTGCGAATAGGCTTCGGCAAGATATTTTTCGAGATATTCTAAAGTAACTATTTCTTGACGAGTCTCAACAGGTGCTTTAACTTTTATTTTGAGATTTTGCTTAGGGAAGAATGCTTCACATAACGCGCCGTTATTATCAACTGTAATTGTGAGTTCAACCTCGCTTCCTGAATGAATTACTTCCGACACATCTTCGCCTGTGATAACAAAGGTATAAGCGAGATTATTGTGAATCGCCGAACTTCCGTCAGCATCAATTTCCGCTTCATACACAGGTATTTTTACAACGTCTTCTCTTACGCTCGGACGCAGTTGATTTTGAGTCCATAATGTTTTTGTATCCTTCGTCGTTCCTTTTGCAGGCATTAATGAATTTTTTTCGAGTCCTTTTATGTTCGTATAAATATTGCGATTATCCAAATGGTCTCGAATTGCAATTCCAAAATTATATGAAAGCGCAGCAGGCGGAACTTTTGTTCCTTGGATAATTGTTATTTCACTTGGTTCACAATCCAAACGATTGCCGAAATCGTCATAAAGATTAACCTGAAAAACATTGGCTTTGCCTTCGGTTAATTTTACCGTTATCATTTCGCCGATTTCGTCAACTTTGATTTTCGGGCTTGTCCAAGCCTTGTCGCCGCGAGCCATTTCGACATAGACGGTTTCGGGAACTTCAAAGTCGGTTTTGTCGCGCAGAATTTTAACGGTTACAAATTCCTCGGGTTCAACCGTTGTCGGTTCGTGTTTTATTTCGAGTTGGATTTTGCCGCGATTGCGCGTTTCGTCAAGGATTGATTCGGGAATTTCGATGGTCGAAGCATATAACGCCGCACCACGGGCGACAATCGTCATCGGGTCATCAAAATAAGTTTTTTCGGAAATTTGTTCGTGAATCATTCGCCGTAAAATCGGTGAATAAGTCGGACCGCCGACCAAAATCACGGTTTGCAAATCTTCGCCTGTCAGCTTGTTGCGTTTCAGCAAATCCAAAGCAATATCAATCGCCCGCTGAAAAATCGGTTTTTCAATCTCTTCGAGTTCGCTTTCGGTCAAAACCAAATCAAGCTCAAACGGCGTTCCTTCATCATCATTACCAAAATCTTCACCAAGTTCTGTTCCTATTTCAGATGAAGTTTTGAAACTAAGTTGAATTTTTGCTTCTTCTGCTCTCGGCTTCCAAGCATCTCGAAAAATCTCTTTTTTTCTGTCAACTCGTAAATAGGAATCAATTACAAAATTTTCTGTAAAATACGGAATAATTACTTCATCTACAATCGCATTATCAATATCTTTGCCACCTAAATGATTATCGCCTTCGGTATCAAACACTTTCATAATGCCTTCTTCGGCGCGAACTAGCGCGGCATCAAAAGTGCCGCCGCCCATATCAAAAACAAGCCAAATTCCGTCTTTATTGCCTGTGTCCAACCCATACGCGAAAGACGCGGCAACCGGCTCTTGCAAAAGTTCGCAATGCTTAAATCCGGCAAGTTGCGCGGCTTTGACGGTTGCATCTTTTTGGTTAATGGTGAATTTCGCGGGAACTGTAACAACTACCGCATTTATATTTTCATCAGGAATATATGATTTGAGTTTTTTCAGAATTTCTGCTGAAAGTTCTTCAGAAGAATATGCACGATTCATATTGGAACTAAAATATTTTTTATCAGTTCCCATTGTTCGCTTAAATTCGATGAAAGAGTTTGGTGTGTAATCAGCATTTCGAGCGGCAATTTGCTTATCACGACTAAATAAGGTAAATGCTTTATCACCCGCGAACATACTTTGCTTTGATGAAAAACTGACACAGGACGGAGTAGTGTCTTTGAGAACATCAGATTTTAAAATTCTCGGTTCGCCGTCTTTCATTACAGCTATTGCCGAATTAGTCGTTCCCAAATCAATGCCAAAATCTATTCTTTTTCTTTTCATTGTGAAATTCTTCTCCTAAATTATTCACCGTAGCCGACAACCACTTCACCCGATTGGATAGTTTTACCTTCAAAATTTATATGTGGTTTTATTATCCGCCTTATTCGTTCTTCCCCAACATCAAGTTTTTCATCCGGCTCCATTGAAGCTAATAAATTCATTTCCTTTTCATAAGATTTTCCGAGCAAATCAACGATTTCGTAGCCTTTGCCTTGCAAACTGTCCATCATATTGTTCAGAGCGCGGTTGAGTTGTTTTAAGCCGCGGGTTTCGGGATTCATATTGATAATGTTCATCCGCATTCGGTTCATTTCGTTGGCGACTTTCAGCACGAGCGAATGGTCAATTTCCTTTTCCTGCGGCTTTCGGTTGACATTGTTTAGCTGAAGCGCGAGAATTTCCGCGAGTTTATTGTCGAGGCGGACGGATTCTTCTTCGAGACTTTTGCGCGTGGCGTTGATTGCCGTTTCCAAATCCGCCTTTTCGCTTTGCTGTTTTCGGCTCAAACGCCAAAACAAAGCAATTAAAATAATTGCGGCAACAACCGAAACAGCCAACCAAATCAAAGTGTTGCGGCTCAAAGACGTTTCCAAATCCGAAATCTTTTGATTTGCCGAATCATTATTGTCTTCAATCTTTTCGCTGATTGAATCTGCCTTCTGATTCAAATTTTCGTTTGCTTTGCCGAGCGCATTCTGCAATTTTTGAAGCTGTTCATTTTGATTATTTACCTTTTCCTGCACAGACGCAAGATTTTGGCGCAATTTTTCGTTTTCCGCCTTGACGCTTTCAATTTGCTTACGAAGTTTATTGACATCTTGCGCCAAAGCCGATTCGCGCTTTTGCCCGAAACCGTTTCCAACGAAAATCGCTGTGAACAAAATAATAATGAAAATTACGTTTTTCATAAAACACAAATTATTTATCGGCAAAATCTGCCGCACTTATCGGCGAAGTCCGTGCATTGCCGCCAACAGTTTTTCCGAGCGATGCGTTGTAATTCATCCATTCAATCCGGCTGCCGTTTCTAACGGCGGTAAAATCTAATGTTTCATCAAACTTTTCAAACGATTCATCGGTCAAAAACTTCTTCGCATCGGATGAATAATTTTTGCCTAAACTGAATTTCAAATTATATTTGCCGCTTTTGACTCCGTTAATCTTAAAACTGCTTCTCGACTGAATATAAATTTGCTGATGAGTTTTTTCTGTGCTTAAATCAACAAGTTTGGCAATCGCATCCGTTTCCGTATTATTTTCGATAAAAAGCGAGCCGTAACCTTTGCTTCCACTTGCGATAAAAAGCGTTTCGCCGTTTTTCGGGCGCGTGATTTTTATATTTGTAGGCAACGGGCTTTTGTTAGTATTCGAGTTGGATTTGTTATTTGATTTGTTATTTGAAAGATTACTATTAGAGGTTATAGAATTTGAGCCAACATCAATCAAACCGCTGACAAGTAATAATCCAAAAAAACCGCTAAGAAGAATTACTGCCCAAGCCAACTTTCTGACTATTGTTTCGGCAAGCGGAAAAGCGGTATCTTGTTTAGGCGTTGAAAGATTCGTCTGTCTTTGGTTTGATACACTTCTGGAAACTGTTTGTTTTTGCGCCGAAAAAATCGGCGCATATAGTTCGTTTAGTTCACGTAGAGCAGTATTATTTTTTTGATACTGCTGCCGCGTTTCCGCGTTCATTGAAAAATCTAAAAGCAAATTGCTAAGACGCTTCGCATCCGCTAAAGCGGTTTCTATAGCGTTCAAACGAAATTCCTTGTAATAATTATTATTCACTGCCTCAAGAAAGTTTTCATGAGCAGAATTTAGAACTTCAGCCATCATTCCTTGCGAATTTCTAACCACAATACTACTTAACTTTATATAGAATTCATCATCCGCGCCAAGTTTTTCTTTGAGAATTTTGAGCAACGGACGACAAGCAATAACTAAACCGGAAGCATTCGCAAATGTGGCTGTTTGGGTTTGAAATTTATCCAAGTGATTTTTTATTTGTTCAATTTCAGATTCGACTTCCGAAAATTTTCTTTCTTCTTCTATTCCTTCTTCCCATTCTTTTACATTTGAAATATTTAGGGCGATTTTTTCCTTTACCGATTCGGAAACAGCCAACAGAGCGGCGCGGCGAAAAAGCCGTAAAGTGCGCCAAAACGGAGCATTTCTCATTTCCTCGTTATTTGAATTGAAATATTCAATGGCGCAACTGAGAACTTCTAACGAAATTTTATCGGCAATCATTTCATAACGAATTGCGCGAATTCCGAGAATTGATTTTAGTGCTTTAAGCGGCTTTCTTGTTCGGCGATAAAGTTCTTCGCCTAACGCAATAACACTTTCATAATCGTCTTCGCGTCTGCGTTCTATTTCCGTCAGAGAACTTTCAATTTTACTTTCTGCTTCCATTGCCAAAACCTCAAGCAAAGACTCTTGGATATTTATCGGTCTTTCTTCGGCGATTTCGGCGATGTTGGAAACGTCAATCGCCAACTCTGATGAATTGCGATTGTGTGAAAAACTGTCCTCTAAATTAGCCACGAGGATTGTCGAAAACTGCTTCGTAACTTCATCGAAATCAATTTTTTCCTTGTTGGGTAAAACTAATTCCCTAAATTTTTCAAAATAATCCGTTTCAAACAGCATCAATTTCAAACGAATTGCCTGCCGAAAAAAAGACAACTCAATCTGAGAATCTGAAAACGCATTCAAAAAATTAAGCGTGGATAAATTATTCAATGCCGAGATTTTGCGAGATGTGAGCGAAGCCGACTCAACGATTGTATGCCAAATCTCTAACGCTTTCTCTATTCTTCCGCTCGCTAAACATTGAAAAGCTAATTCATCGGAGTTTCCGCAAACCGTGAACCAAAACAACGCATAAATTATTCTGTTCTGAGGATTTTCTATCTGGCTAAAGGCATTATCTAAAGATTCTGTGTTTCTTTTAATTCCCGGTAATGGCGTAAAGTCAAAATCGGTAATTATCTCTTTTTTGACATTTGAAAGCGCAGTTAATTTTGCCCGCTGGCGTTGGATTTCCCGTCCGGTGCAATTCGCTGACAGCCCAATAATTCTAAATGGGTTATTAAAAATTGAGTCCATTATCAGAAAAAGATTGGAAATAATATTTGTTTCCGAATCAAACTAAAAAATATGCTGATGTTTTACAATATACCAAAAAATGTAGGAAAAAAGAAAAAAGCATCTCCAAATCGAGATGCTTTTTTAATATTTGGAGACATTTAGGCGTTTGCTTTTCTTCTGTGTTCGCGCCCGTTGCCTTTGTTGAGATTGCGGAAATTTGAGGTTAGCGAATGGCAATTCGGACAAATTAACTGCAAATTTTCTTCTTTGTTATTGAAATGATTTCCGTCTATGTGATTGACTTCGAGCGGAACTTTGTTTGTTGTCGGATGTCTTTTTTCCCAACCGCAAAGACAGCATTTCTCACCGTATTTTTCGAGCAAATATCTTTTTAGATGATTCGATAAAAGCGGCGTTTTTATGCCTCGGTTTCCGCTTACCAATCCCAATTTCCACTTTTCAATATATTTTTGATATTGATAATCAAACTGACATTTATTTGAACAATATGTGTAAAATTTTCTTTTTGTAGGCTTGGAACAATTGAGACATTCTTTCATAGGATTTGATTTTCAGAAAGAAGTTTGGAGAGAAAAAAATGGAGCCGGTGATGGGAATCGAACCCGCGACCGATGGTTTACAAAACCATTGCTCTACCACTGAGCTACACCGGCTTACAGCAAATTGCCGCAAGCAAAAATACTAACAAATAGTGAACGAATTCTGCAAGTTGGAAAATTATTTTGCCAGACGCAGGTGCGGCAAATCGTTTTGCGGCGTGGGAATGATGTATTGATTGGGCATAATATTTTGCCAGCGCATTTTGTTTTCGAGAAGCCGTTCGGCTTCTTCGCACGGCACGGGGCGCGAGAAAAGATAGCCTTGTCCGTATTCGCAACCGAGAATTTGCAGTTGGTGAAGTTGGTGAATCGTTTCAATTCCTTCGGCAACTACGTCCATTCCGAGTGTTTTTGCAAGCGCGATAACCGTGCGGACGATTTCGCCGTTTTCCGAACCGTCTTCCATTGTGCCGACAAATGAACGGTCAACTTTGAGCGTGTCAATCGGGAAACGGTGCAGATAACTCAAGGAAGAATAGCCCGTGCCGAAATCGTCAATCGAAAGCTGAACGCCCAGTTCCTTTAATTGTTTGAGCATCGCAATTGTTTTTTCGGCGTTTTCCATAACCGCGCTTTCGGTAATTTCGAGTTTCAGACATTGCGGCGGAATGCGTGTTTCGCCGATGATTTTGCGAATGTCTTCGACTAGATTGTTATGCGCGAAATGTTTGCCCGAAAGATTAACGCTGACGGTTAAATTTTTATTTGACGGTTCAATTGAATGCCACGAAACCATCTGACGACAGGATTCGCGTAAAATCCAGAGCGTCATCGGAACAATCATTCCGTTTTCTTCGCTTATCGGGATAAATTCGTTCGGCGGCACGAGTCCGCGTGTCGGATGATTCCAGCGAATTAAGACTTCAAAACCCGAAAGTTTCATCGTGTCGAGCGCAATTATCGGCTGATAAAAAGCAACAAATTCCTGACGTTCGACGGCGTGGCGCAAATCAGTTTCAATCTGCATCAGATTAACGGCGCGGGTGTGCATCGTTGTGTCGAAAATATCGTAAGGTTTAGCGCGTTCTTTGGCGTAATACATCGCAATATCTGCATCGCGCAAGATGTCTTCGGCTTCCTCATAACGCTCGTTGCCCATAGCAATTCCGATACTGACACTCGTGAAAACTTGTCTTCCGCTCAAATTAAACGGCACGGCGAGCTTGTGTTTGATAAGTCCTGCGAAACTTACCGCGTCTTCGGTTTCTTTGATGTTCGTCAAAATAATGGCAAATTCGTCTCCGCCGAAACGTGCTACGAGGTCGCCTTCGCCCATAATGTTTTTCAGGCGTTTGGCAACGTGCAAAATAAGCCGATCACCCGTTGAATGTCCGAGCGAATCGTTAATGGTTTTGAAACGGTTGAGGTCAAGAAAAAGCACCGCAAAACCGGCATCAGAAGTGCTTTTAAGTTTTTCGAGTTGAAACCTCAGAGTTTCGATAAAAAGATTTCGGTTAGGCAAATCAGTCAGCGAATCGTGAAATGCGGCGTGGCGAAAACGCTCTTTACTTTCGCGCAGGGCTTGCGAAATACGGTTTTGTTCGTTGATGTAATGCTGAAGTTCTTCGATGTGCGCTTCGGCTTGTTCGGCGCGTTGGCGTTCGGCTTGCTCGGCTTTTTCAGCCGTTTCGCGGACATCATTGACATATCGTCGGTAAGTCATAAATGAAACCGCGCCAACAACAATCGTTGCCAAAATCAAAACAGGATTGATTTGTTCGATAGCTTTAATCAACAAACCGGCAACCACACCGCCGATAAAATACATTGCCAACGCATTCAGACAATTTTCATTTCAAACTTTCCAAAACGATTTGCCGCTTTTGTTTGAAGCTAAAAGACTGACTAAAACTGAACTGACAAGAAATTGAACGAGCGCAATAATTGCCAAAACTCCGACAAAAGCCGAAACATTCACAAAATTATGCGCCGCGATTTCATCAGGGAAAACCGCCCACGCCGCCCACGCCGCAAATGCAGTTGTGATTGAAGCTGTTGCGACATTAAATAGAATTGTTTCTTTTTTGATACTGATACCTTTGCGGCGAAAAGCAAATGAGGCGTTGAGCGATTCGAGTGCCGATAAAACAATCGCAATCGGTGGCGAATATATCACTATGGCGTAAAAAACTGCGCCTTCCGCTAATGAAATGTAAATTTTGGTGCGCGGCAATTGAAGCTGAAAGACCGAGCCGAGAAAAATTGTCGCAAAGGCAAGTGTGATTAAGCCCCAATCAACTTTTTCGATTTCAAAATTGACAAGGGCATATCCCCAAATTATCGCACCGACGGTAATAATCGTCCAAACAATAGTTTTTGTGATTTTTGAATTTGTATTCACGTCGGTCTGTTCTAAAAGTGCTACTGAATAAAGAAAGGGTTTGAATTGCGGTTCGGTTAAATTCTCTTCAACCGTTTTTAAGTATAGGATTAATTCGGCGAAATGTCCATATTTTTTTTGTAAAAATATAAAAAATGTTTATCTTATTAAGACATTATTTTTATTAATTGATAAAACAAGCTAAAAAAGATAGAAGTGAATAAGAAATTTTGAATCAAATACTTCTTATCCACTTCTTATCTTTTTCTTTATCACTTTTTTATTGATCGCCGTTTGTCAAAACGATGATTCCGTCGCTCAAAAGCATTCCATCGCTCAAAAGCATTCCATCGCTCAAAAGCATTCCATCCGCAAAAAGCATTCCGTCAGCTAAGTTTGCCGATTCGATTTGCGAACTGTAATCCATAAACGGAAAACCATCGGCGATTGTTCTGCCGTCGCTCAGAAGCATTCCGTCGCTCAAAAGCATTCCATCGCTCAAAAGCATTCCATCGCTCAAAAGCATTCCGTCGCTCAAAAGCATTCCGTCGCTCAAAAGCATTCCCAAATCATAAACTTTCTGATACTTCGTAATAAGTTTCGTATCTTTGGCGTAACCTTTATTCAAAATCATTCCGCCTGACCATCTGACCGATTGCCCTGCGATATACGAATTATGCGAAGGAGTTGAAGTCGTTGTCAGCATATTTGTGTTCAACACGGGTGATGTTCCCAAATCTTGTCGGACTAATTTTGCCAGACGAACCGCGCCATCAGCATTTAATTGACCTGCGCCTTGTTCCAGATGGTTTGCGCCCGAAAGCGGTTGTGCCGTGTATCCGAGAATCATTTTAACCATATTCGGCGTTAATTTGGGATTGACTTGAAGCATTACGGCGGCTGTTCCGGCAACTAACGGCGCAGACATCGAAGTTCCGCTCAAATACATATATCTATCGGGTGAAAATTCATAATCAATCGCAAAAAGCTGTGGATTTTCGTTTTTCAGTTTGCTGTTATTAGCTTCTGCGCTGACGATTTTGTTGCCCGGCGCAACCAAATCGGGTTTTACCAGATTGTCATAACGGCGAACACCGTCTTGCGTGTAATACGAGCGCGTCGGACCGCGTGAACTGAAAGTTGTCATCACATCGTCATTTCGTCCGACAGTTATTTTCGTGTTCGATGCGCCAACGGTGATTGCCGAAGGTTCGTTGGCAGGCGAATGAATTGTGCCGTATTGTTTCGCTCCGGCAACATTTTTCCCATCATTTCCGGCGGCAACGACCACAACGACACCGACATCTGCCAGGCGGCGCACTGCGCGGCAGAGCGGATCGTTCTGATACGATTCGACTGCCGGTGCGCCCAAGCTCAAATTGACTACTCTGATGTTATAAGTCGTGCGGTTGCTCAAAATCCAGTTAAGAGCATTGAGCGTTTGAGTTACTGTGCCGACACCATTACCGTTCAAAACACGCAAGTTAATTAAGTTTGCGTCAGGTGCAGTGCCGCGCTGATCCATTAAATGAAAAGTCGTTCCGCTTCCGCCGCCAACTAAGCCGGCAACGTGCGTGCCGTGTCCGTAAAGGTCTTCGGTAGTATTCGAGCCGGTAAAATCTTTGCTATAGACAACGCGGTTTTGTCCGGCTAAACCTTTGAAAGCCTGATGGCTTCTGTAAATTCCCGAATCAACAACCGCGACACCGACACCTGTTCCCCATTTAAATTGACTGACGAAATCTTGTAATTGCACCATTCCGGTAATTAGTTGGAACAACTGCGACGATGAAAGTTCCGTCGCCTGGGCATTCGACATTCCGGTTGTGTCATACAAAAATGAAGCGGAGGATTTCAAAGTTTTGTTGACTGAAAGATGCTCGGCGGCGCGAAGTTCGGATAATTCTTTGACTAACGACACAGGCATTTCAACTGCCATTGTCTGCAAATTTTCCATTTCGCCCAAGATTTGAATATTGTTTTCAGCAATAAATCTGCGAAGCTCACGGTTTTTCAAATTCACGCCTTGCAAAATGACTTCGACGTTTGAATCCGGCGAACTTTGAATTAATTCCTGCAAATCGGGCGAGATTTTATCGCCGACGAATTTATAACGGTCGTCTTCCATTTTGACTTCGACACGCGCAAAATATTTGCTCATTTCGCCGTCTGCCGTAATTTGCGTTTCAAATTCCGAAATGCTCGATGCGCTGATGATTCTAACCTTTCCGCTTTTCGCCGCGCCGCGCAAAACTTGAGCAATTTCCGTATTAAAAGGAACTTTTCCCGCATTATTCACGACATTTTCAATCGCCACGATAACGCGCCCGTTTTCAGCATTCAAGAAAACCTTATTCAATTCGGTAACGGCTTGCGAGATTTCGTCATTCTCCGCCAAAATCCGATTCAAATCTACGCGCCACAATTTTTTACCGAGCAGATTCGTCGGCGCATCTTGGTTTAAACGCAAAGCAACTTCATTCACTAAAACATCAAATTGAACCGCCGTTTTATCAACCAAAACAATATTTTTCTTTGTCGAACCGCCCAATGAATCAACTATTTCGTCGGCTTCCGTTTGATATTCTCCCATCGTCCGAATTTGTCCGGCGCGGGCTTCTTCCGTTAAGTCGCGCACATAATTCGGTAATTTAACGGTATCATTAGATAAAACTTTACTATCCGTTAAATTAACAGCAGTATTCGTTTGACCAAAGACGAAATTCGGAATCATAAGTGCTGAAATAACAAAAGGAGTAATTTTCGCGTTTAGTTTTTTGAAGTTCATAACAATTATTTATTTGAATGCTTTTCGGCAGTAACCTGCTCGTCTTCACTTAGCAAAGGCTATGCCAAATTTATTTTGAAATGTAAAACTCAATAAATACGATGGTTTTAGAAGATTTTGAATGGATTTTGAATGGATTTAAGGAAAATTTCAAAAAAAAATCGGTCAAACTGATTGACCGATTCCTTCACTTTGATTGATTTCAGCAGAAGCCTGTGCGTGAGCAAGTGCGGCTTTGACGCTTCGCCCTTGCTCACCTGCAGGCTTCTGTAAAAATTATTTCGTAATTCCGACTTGCGTTAAAGCGTAAGTATATGAAAACGCAATTTCCTTCAGACGATCATAACGTCCCGACGCGCCGCCGTGTCCCGCGCCCATATTGGTTTTAAGCAAGATGACGTTTTTGTCGGTTTTCATTTCGCGCAGTTTAGCGACAAATTTCGCGCCTTCCCAGTAAGGAACTTGGCTGTCGTTGAGCGAAGTTTCAACCAACATATTCGGATAATCTTGCGCTTTCACATTGTCGTAAGGCGAATATTGAATCATATAATCCCACGCTTCTTTTTCGTTCGGATTTCCCCATTCAATCCATTCTTCCGTCGTCAGAGGCAAAGTTTCATCAAGCATTGTGTTCATCACATCAACAAACGGAACTTGCGCGATTGCCGCTTTGAACGTCTGCGGCGACATATTGACCACGCCGCCCATCAAAAGTCCGCCCGCGCTTCCGCCTTGAATGATCGTGCGGTCGGCGGAAGTATATTTATTCGCTTGAAGCCATTTTGCCGAATCAATAAAATCGTAAAACGTATTCAATTTCTTGAACATCCGCCCTTCCTGCCGCCATTTTTCGCCGAGTTCCGAACCGCCGCGAATGTGCGCGATGGCGTAAATCATTCCGCGGTCAACGAGCGATAAACGATTTGTCGAAAAAGCCGGAGTCATCGAAAAGCCGTAACTTCCGTAAGCGTAAAGCAACATTGGCGCAGAACCGTCCATTTTCGTGCCTTTTTTCCAAATCATCGAAATCGGAATCTTCGTGCTTCCGTCCCGCGACAAAGCCCAAACGCGCTTTGTTTCATATTTCGTTTTATCGTAGCCACTCGGAATTTCCTGTTGTTTCAACAGTTCGCTTTTGCGAGTTTTGAAATTGTATTCGTAAGTCGAATTCGGCGTAATCATCGAAGAATAATTAAACCGCACAACATCCGTATCAAATTCGGGATTGCCCGTCAACGCCATTGTGTAAACGTCTTCGTCGGTCGGAATCCGAACCGATGCGCGGCGCGTTTTCAAATCCATTACCTTCAAATATTCCAAACCGTTTTCGAGTTCGGAAACAACGGCGTAGTTTTTGAAAAACGAAATACCGTCAATCTTAATCGCCGGATTATGCGGAATAAAATCCGTCCAATTTTCTTCCGCAGGATTGTTTAAGGGCGCACGCACGACTTTGAAGTTTTCGGCGTTTTTGTTGGTCGTGATATAAAATTCGCCATTGTTGAAATCGGCGGAATGTTCGTGTCCTTCGCGGCGCGGGGTTAAAATCTTCCATTCACCCAGCGGATTATCCGCAGACAAATAGCGAAACTCGCTCATTGTCTTAGCGTAAGAGCCGATAAAAAACATCTTCTTATCACGCGAACGCCCGATGCCGACATTGAAAAGAACGTCTTTGTCTTCATATACCAAAACATTTTCGTCCGTCCCGACCGTGTGCCGCCAGATTTTATCGCTTCGTTTTGAAACTGCGTCTTCCTGTCCGACGAACAGATATTTGCCGTCGCTTGACCATTCGGTTGAAGTTACGCGCTCGATTTTATCGGGCAGAATCTTTCCCGTCCGCAAATCCTTAATCTGCAAAGTATATTGCCGATAGCCGGTCGTGTCGGTTGAAAAAGCCAAAAGATTTCCGTCGTCGGAAATATCGAACGCGCCGATGCCGAAATATTCAAAACCTTTCGCCATCTCGTTTTGGTCAAGCAAGACTTGCGCGTCTTTGCCGTCGCGGGTTTTGCTCCGTAAAAACGTCGGATACTGCTTGCCTTCTTCCGTGCGCGTGAAATACCACCATTCGCCAATGCGATACGGAACGCTCAAATCCGTCTGCTTGACACGCCCCAACATTTCTTTATAAAGCGTTTCAACCAAACCTTTGTGCGGATTCATAAATGATTCCGTATATTTGTTTTCAGCGTTTAAATAATCAATAATCGCCGGATCTTTTTTCTCGTTTCGATCTCTCAGCCACGCATAATTATCGGTAATTTCGTAACCGTGAATCTTCAAAACCTTCGGAACTTTCTTTGCAACGGGTGGTTTCATATCAGTCTGGGCAACAATCACGACGTTGCCGATAGTTATAATTATGCCGATACACACGGCAAATACAAAAAGTATGCTTTTCATTTTCTCTCTTAATTTTTAATTCTTCTGTCCCTAATTGGAAAAGATTTCAATGATTATACTTATTCTATCGAAAATTTGTTTCTGATTTAAGCCTTTTTGTAAAAGACAACCTGCATTTTGTTCGAAATGTCCGCACTAAATAACAACCGCAAAAACATAAATTTCCGTTAAGTTTTCGATTTCTTCAAAAAAGCACCTCGGTTGAAGTGCTTAAAAT
>CAZJQP010000083.1:0-22066 GCA_964548225.1 uncultured Blastocatellaceae bacterium
TAATGTTTCTGTTTAACACATGCTTTTACCAGTTTTAAATAGTGGTTTTTTGCAGGGGGTCCGTTGGCGCTCCAGTCGTTTTTTACACCGAACTGACGTTATTCTACATTGTCGCGCAATTGAGTGAGCAATTCTTCGACTCTATCCAATTTATCAACCGGAATATCTTTGACAATCTGGCTCAAACGCGCCGGAATTTTGCCTCTTTTGAGCGAATTTAACGAATGATTTTCGCCGAGCGTGTCGTTTTCGTCCGCTTTCCATTCAAACAAATCGTTCGGCGTGCAATTCAAGGCACGGCAAATCGTTTCGATATGTTTGATTTTCAAACTTTGCACCTGATTTGCCGCCAATTGATACGCCGTCGCCCGCAAAAACCCGTTTTTTATCAAAAAAGCATAACCCTTATCTATCCCGCGCAACGCAAAAACTCTCTTCAAATTAAACTTCAGCATAGTGGCTTTGCACCTAAACCGCATTTTGCACTCATACTGCTTAATTTGCACTAATATTATAGCAAAACAAAGACCGTTAAAATTGGCGGTCTTTGTTGTTTTTGGATAACGCGGTTTTAGTGAAGCAATCGGCTCTCATCTTCAATTTCTTCGTATTGGTCATATAAAGGTAAAGACTTATAGACAGGTATCGCAATATTTAACTTTTCCTCAAAAGTGTCCCAATCGCCATCATCAAAAATTCTCATTAAAGTAATTTCCGATGCAAGTAATTCTCGCAGTCGCGGGGGTCCGACATCTTTTGTTAATCTCTGAAACAATCTATTTTTCAACTTACCTTTTTCGTTTTTAGGGGTAAGTCGTTTTAATTCTTCTAAGACGGCAGGGGCAAGTCTTTTATAAATGAGATAGTTCGTCAACCGCGCCCAACTTATGCCTCGTTTGTGCTTGTTATCTTCATCATACTTCCAACCTTTAAGACGGCAAATGTGATAATAAAATTCATCGGGAAATGTTTTAACCCACTTTTGCAATTCTTTAGCAATGAATGCCTCAAAAATTGTTTCTAACGCATTTCTAGCGCGAGTGAATTGATAACCCGTTGCTTCATCAACAAGGGCAGTTATACCGACTTTAGCAAACACACGAATCAACTTTTCGCACCGTTCTGCAATATCTTTTTGCCTTTGTGTTTTAAGCAATCCTTGTGAACGAGCTTCTAACATTAAATTGCAAATTTCGTTCAGAGCCTCTGCTTGATAGCCGTGTATTATTTTTCCTTGATAGTTCAACTTTAACGGCTCAAAGCGGTCCGACTCTTTTGCTTGATTTATAAGGGGTTGGAGTGCTTTATAGCCAAATAAGCGTCCCAACCTAGAACCCGCTTTATTTGTCATAGTTTCATCAACCAATTTCAGAGCATCTTGCATTCCGCGCCCAGATAATACTCTAAGACCGCTTTCCGTTACATACGCCTTTACTTTGTAACCAGCGAGGTCAAGAGTTCCATCGTGTGTTATTTTCTCCCCCCATCGAGCCGCCGCCCCTTTTTTTGCAATCGCAGTTTTTTCGTCTTTTGACAATGCGGCATCACGCGCAAAACCGCATTGGTAAATAAAGTGCTGTATTCCGAGCGCGGTGAAAGCTATAACTCAAACCAAGTTTATAGCATCATCGGCAAATTACGAAAACGAAGCCTGCTTATGAAACAAGGTGAATATGATTTTATAACGAATCAAGGAATTGACCTGTTGAGAGAAAAAGGTTTTATTGAATAAGTTTTGCTTGAAAAAGCAAAAGGCTTAGAAGATATTGCGAGTATCAACTAAGCCAGATTACTAAAAATAGGAGGTAAAAACCACGATGGCTGTCATTATCGTAATAGTAATACCACCTTAGCCCGTTAGGGCTATTTGGTAACACGCTAGGGCTGTCTTTACGATAGCTTTAGCTTTACTTGAGTTCAAAATTTGAACTCAGCAACGCGGACGTGGCGAAATTAGCAGACGCGACACACTAGGACTGTGTTGTTTCTCACGAAACGTGCAAGTGCAAATCTTGTCGTCCGCACCTTTTTTAGTATAGGCATTTTTGCCGATGTTAGCAAGATTATATTATGAATTCAAATTTTCACGCTTTTACTTTGGCTTTTGAAAGTATAGCCCCACAGTTAATTACACCAATAAAAATCTCGACAGCCTTTGACCCACGAACACCGCCGACAGTTCTCCCGCAACTTTTTGATGGGAAGGCACTTTGGGACACGGGGGCAAGTCATTGCGTTATTTCAAAAAGGTTCGTGGCTCAACTTAAACTTACACCTGTCGGCTCTAGTGTTGTTAGACACGCGGGCGGAAGCAGTTCTTGTAACAGATACCTCTTAAACTTCTATTTACCTAACCGTGTGGCGTTTCCTGGCGTAATGGTAAGCGAATGTGATATTGCCGATAATTTCGATATAATAATCGGTATGGACATTATTACACAAGGGGATTTCTCTTTAACCAATTTTAATAGGAAAACGGTTTTTTCCTTCCGGTTTCCATCAATCGAATGTGTTGATTTCGTCAAAACTCACAATTCGCTGATGTCTGTTAAACAAAAACCGAATGACCCGTGTTATTGCGGGTCGGGCAGAAAGCATAAAAAATGTCACGGGGCTAGGGCGTGAGTTTAGTGTAATCCGATGGTTGCGATTGATACTGTATAGGCTTGCGCCCCCGCGTGGCAAGGCTGAATCATAACTTCGCCGAGTTCGCTGTTTTTTTCTAGGTTAAGATAAGCATCAAGAGGCGTTTTATACACGCCGACAACTTCCTCACCTTTTATTGCGAGAACTTTGCCTTCGTGTTTTTTAACCAATTCCTTTTGGTTTTCTATAAAATAGGTAAGTTCTTTTTCAAACATAACTACCTCCAATTCTAATTATATCAAAGTGCTTAAGTATAAGCCAAGAATTTTAAAATGTCTATTGTCCCTTAGTTACAGGTGTTTTATACATCAAACGCTTACCTGCAACGCTTTCAATCGCCTTAACGGTTCTTTCGCCGTCCGAAATTTTGCGGTTATTGAATCTGAAATCAAACTCATTCAAATAACGGTGCAAATGCTTTTTGCTAACGTGATGAAACGTGCCGATTATTCCGCGGCTCGTGTAGCAACCATCGCGTCGGAATTGCTTCGCAATCCGAATACATCCGCAAAAGTAAAAACCGTAGCGGCATCAGTCTTAACGCAAACGCCAAACAAGACGACATCAAAATCGTCCGGCGGTAAAAAGCGGTAAGCGAGCTAAAAACTCGAAAAAAAGCCTAGCCGAAAGCTAGGCTTTTTCACTTGCTCAAAATCAACTTGCACCCAAACCGCTTAATCTGCACTCAAACCTGTGGAAAACTAGGGTTTTGGGTGCAAAGCCCAGCATATTTCACCTCGTAAATTTATGAGTAATGTTAGTTTAAAGCTGAAAGTTTTGCAATTATTTGTGAGTTTTTTGTGTTTTTATGTGAGTAATGTATGTGCAGTTCTGATACTTGTGTGTTTAGCTCAAACCGAATTGCGTAAAAACCTAACTTTTTTGTGTTAGTATCTAACCTTTTTGCGTTAATAGCTGAGTTTTTTGTGTTTTTCTCAAACCAAATTGTGTTTTCTTCAAACCAAATTGTGTTTTCTTATAACATTTTTGATTATTTATCCCAATCGGGCGTGTGAAAAGTGCCTTCTTTGTCAATTCTTTGATAAGTGTGCGCTCCGAAAAAGTCGCGTTGGGCTTGAATCAAGTTCGCGGGCAAGCGTTCGGTGCGATAGGCGTTGAAATAATTGAGCGACGCGCTGAAACACATCGTCGGAAGATTGAAAATCGGCGCGTTCACGCAGATTTTCAGCAAATCTGCGCTGTGCGCTTTTAGCTTTTCGGCAAAATCCGCGTCCAAAATCAAGTTTGAAAGCTCTCCGTTTTTGGCAAAAGCCTTGCGAATATCTTCTAAAAGCGCGGCGCGAATAATACAACCGCCGCGCCAGAGTTTAGCGCATTCGGTCAAATCAATTTCGTAACCTTTCTCGACGGAAGCCGCTTTGAGCAAAGCCAAACCTTGCGCGTAAGTGATAATAAAACTCGCCAAAAGCGCGTTTTTAATGCTTTCAACCGATACATTTTCGGATAAATTCGCTTCGTTTGAAGACGTTCCTAAAATTCCGCTCGCCGTTGCGCGTTCCGCTTTTATCGCGGAGATTTGGCGCATCGTAACGGCGGAATCTATCGTCGGAATCGGCACGCCGAAATCCATCGCGGCTTGCGAAGTCCATTTGCCCGTGCCTTTCTGTCCGGCAGTGTCGAGTATCATTTCGACCAAGTTTTCACCTGTTTCCGCGTCTTTTTTTCGCAAAACCGTTTCGGTAATTTCGATAAGAAACGAATTTAATTCAGCCTTGTTCCACGCGCCGAAAACATCCGCCATTTCATCGTCCGACATCCCGAAACCGCGTTTCAAGACATCGTAAGTTTCGGCGATAAGTTGCATCAAACCGTATTCGATGCCGTTGTGAACCATCTTCACAAAATGCCCCGCCGAACCATTGCCGACGTGCGCCGCGCACGGCTCGCCGTTGATTTTTGCAGACGCGGCTTCGAGGATTTTTTGAACGTGCGCGTAAATCTCCGCCTTGCCGCCAATCATTATGCTCGCGCCGTGCCGTGCGCCTTCTTCGCCGCCGGAAACACCAACGCCAAGAAACTCGAAACCATTGTCCGTGAGAAGCTTTTCGCGCCTTTCGGTGTCGGGAAAGTGCGAATTTCCGCCGTCAATCACGATGTCGCCCGCGTCCAAATGATTGATTAAATCGTTTATCACAATGTCCACGACATTCGCCGGAACAAGTATCATAATTTTTCGCGGGCTTTCGAGTTTTTCGAGAAATTCCGCAAGATTTTCCGCCGTCTGCAAGTTAAAATCTTTGCCTTCATCAAGTAAAAGTTGGCGTTTTTCTGCGTCCAAATCATAACCAACGCCCGAAAAACCTTTTTCCGCGACATTCAGCAGAAAATTTCTGCCCATCGTTCCGAGTCCAATCATTCCAAATTGTGCTTGTGCCATAACGAAATTTTAACCACAAAGACACAAAGGCACAAAGCTAAAATCAAACTTTGTGTTCTTCGCGTCTTTGTGGTGAAATTTTTTTATGAAAACTTTGCTCGAAGCAATTCGCCCGACAACATTTATCGAATCGGAAAAACTCAAATCGTTTTTAGGAATAGATTTAACGCTTGCGTCGGAAACTTTTCAACACACCGGAAGTTTTAAGTTTCGTGCGGCTTATAATTTAGCGTTTAACGTGCCGAATGGTGAGATTTTAACTGCTTCATCAGGTAATTTCGGACAAGCACTCGCTTTTGCCTGTAAATTAATCGGTAAAAAATGCACCGTAGTAATGCCCGAAACATCCGCGAAAGTGAAAATCGAAGCGGTAAAATCCTACGGTGCAACAGTTGACCTTGTTGATACGCGCAAAGTCGGACGCAGTGAACGAGTCGCGCAGCTTTTCGCCGAGATGCCAAACGCTTATTTGGCTTCGGCTTACGACGATTTGTTTGTAATCGAAGGAAATTCAACCTTAGCCGATGAAATTTCGCAAAAGGATTTTGATGTTGTTCTTGCGCCAATCGGCGGCGGCGGTTTGATTTCGGGCATTTCAAAAGGTTTGTGCCACAACGCTCATCAAGCAAAACTTATCGGCGCAGAACCTCTTCTCGGAAATGATGCGGCGCGTTCTTTGAAAGCCGGAAAAATCATCAAAAATGAACAAGAACCGATGACTCTCGCGGACGGAGCGCGGACAATTTCGTTGGGAAATCATAATTGGGAAATTATTAAATCAGGTGTTTCGGAAATTTTGGAAGTTTCGGACGAAACGCTTTCGGAAGCCGTGCGTCTGCTTTTTAATCTGGCAAATTTGAAATCCGAACCGACCGGCGCATTAACTTTGGGCGCGATTTTGGACAATAAAGCAAAGTTTAAAGATAAAAAAATCTGTGCAGTCATAAGCGGCGGCAATGTTGATGCGGAAGTTTATCGGCAAATTTTGACACAATAGAATTAAACTGCTTGCTTTTCCTTCGTCATTCGTTCGAGGGCGCGTCGGGCAATCATGGAAACAAAAATAATCGAAATTATCGTGGCGACAATTCCGACAAGAATCAGCCACATCTCTTGCGAATTATCAAAATTTAACTCAGAAAGTCCCGCGCCAACCAACACGACCGCCGAAGAACGGGGCAACATTCCGAGAAAAGTGCCGATAATATAACCACTAAGCGGCACACGCGCCGAAGCCATAAGAAAATTTGTCAGTGCGAAAGGCATTGCCGGAGAAAGCCTTAACAAAAAAATCATCAAAGTGGTCTGCCGTATGTTTTGTTTGACGAGGGCTTCGTAAATCACTTGCGCCTTCGGATGTTTTTCAAAAACGTGCGGCAAAGTTTCGCCGACAACTCGTGTGTGAATTAAAAATGAAAGCGTCGCCGCGCTTGTTACTGCCAAAATCAGTAGTAAAATACCAAGTTCAAAGCCAAAAGCCCAGCCGCCGATAATTCCGATAACATTTGTCGGAAGAAGTGAAAGTCCGCAAAATACAATAATGCCGAGGTAATATAATCCAGCACCGATTTCCCAATTTTCCTTCAACCAATTTCCGAGTGGAAGAGCAAAAAACAATAACAATGTCCAACCGCCCAACATTGGCAAAAACGTCGTAAGCAGAGCAATTGGCGTGAGCTTTCCTAACTCTCTGATGTAACCTGCGATTTTGTGAAATAAATTCTTCAACCTTAAAACCTCTTTAAAAACAAAAGCGAACCGAAATTGTTCGGCTCACTTTTATTTTTACCAAATCGGACGGAAATTAGCAGTTAGCAAAATCCGATTTAATTTTCTATTTTCTGACGAATTTCCGATAAATCCCTGTAAAGGTTACGTTTGCGCCGCCGCAATTTTGATTGTCGGAAACTATAAGATAGCTTCCAATAAGGTCAAGCGTCGCTTTGCAGGCATATTCGTCTTTGTCTTCGTGGTTATATTTCAAGGTAGAAATATCAAATTTCGCCTCACCGTCAAGATCGCCGGTGTGAATATTATCGCCCATCCCTTTCCAAAATGCTGTTCCTGTAATTTTGAAAACATTTTGCATTTTGGTTTTGTCAATAATTATTTCATTGTCATAAAACTTCCATTTTCCGACATATTCGTCAATACTCTGAAGCAAATTCAGATATTCAAACTTGTTTGACAAAATCCAACCGACAGTTTCCGAACCGCTGTTTGGCTGATACCAAACACAAGCAAAATTTCCTTGTGTTCGTGATACAATAACCTCATTGCCGTCAATTACATAACTACGCTTTTTACACTTTTTTCCACTCGGACAATCTTCGCGCTCGTCGCTGTAAAAATAAACCTTTTCACCTTTTTCGGCTTTGATTTTAGCCAGCTTAAAATCTACTTTTTCACGCGGAAACAAACCGTTTCGACACCAATTTGCAGGATTGCCGTCGGTTTGTGCGAAAATCTGAACCGATGTCAAAAATATCAGGAAAATCATCAAAACAATTTTCATTTTTCACCTCATTTTCCGGCATACATCTTATCTTTGCGCCAAATAGTCGAAAGTTCGTTGTATGGAATTATCACTGTTTGCGGACCGGCGGCGTAAGCGGCAACTTGATATGGATCAAACGTGAGCATCAAACCTTTTTTCGTCAAATTCCAACTTCCGAAATTTTCCGCTTTTTCGCCCGCGCCCGCTTTTATCCATTCGTCATCGGACATATCTCCCATTCGCGTTTTTAGGTCGTTAATGGAATATTCGGAGATTTTTTTCAAATATTTCGAGCCGGGCTGAAACAAATCGGATAATTTTATTTCTTTACCCGTTTTCAAATCGAAATTAAGCGTATTTGTCCCGTAATTTCCGTGCGCTCCGCCCGTGTATTCGCTCATCAAAAACAAAATGCTGACAATATTATCGTTTGCAAATTCAACGCTGTAACCTACGCCCAAAGTGTTGACCATTCCGACAGGAAACATTTTCAAATCAGCGGCGGTTTGGGACATCATTGCCTTTCTGAAATCTGCCACAGCATTCATCGCCCGTGCTTTGGAGAGTTGGTTAAATTTAGCTTCTGTCACCGGATTTATGCCCGAAAGAACCGGATAATCTGCGGCTATTTCAAACTTTTTCGGCTTATTTTTTTCGGCAAAACTTTTAGTTGTAAATTTCCCGCCTTTTGAAAATTCGATAACCTGCTCATTTGCGATAAAACCTAATGTATCTTCCGAATTCGGTTTGCGCCATTCGCCTTCAAGTTGTGCGCCGTTATCGTTTGCGGCTTCCGCCCACTTGCCCGAAAATTCCCCCGTTGTTTTGCCCGTCTCATCAGATTCTTTGAGCTTAAAATTCCCATCTGCGTCAATCGTTCCCGAAAGTTTCAAGTTCTTGCCGATGCGCGTATAAAAATACGTTCCCGAAAGTTTTTCACCTTCGCGGGTTAAAGTCATCTGAACCGGAATTCCGTTGATATAACCGCTGAACATTTTGGTCTGCGCCGAAACACAAATCGCCGTGGCAATTATAAAAATCACCGATAAAATCAATTTATTTTTTAACATCTTTTCTCCTAAAATTTCTGTAAAATGTGAAACAGGATTCACGTTTGATTTGACGCGCTGATTTGCACGTTTTGCTGTTTTAAAATTTGTCTGCGTAAATAATCAAGCGCGGCTTGGCTTGCACGCCAACGAATCAAAAATCTGTCGCCGGGCAAGATAATTTTGAATGATTTCACTTGATTTCCATCTGCATAACCGACAAAAACGAGTCCAATGGGTTTTTCTTCTGTTCCGCCTGTCGGTCCGGCTATTCCGGTTACGGAAATTGCATAATCCGTGCCTGATTTTTCGCGCATTCCCTTTGCCATCGCTTCAGCAGTTTCTTTGGAAACTGCGCCGTAATTTTCGATGATTTCTGGCGCAACATTTAAGGTTTTGATTTTGGCTTCGTTTGCGTAAGTTATTGCAGATTCAACAAAAAAAGCCGATGAGCCGGAAATGTCGGTCAATCTTTGACTAATTAAACCGCCCGTGCAGCTTTCGGCAATCGAAAGCGTTTTTCCGTTTGATTTGAGCAGTTCTCCGACAATTTCTTCCATCAATTCGCCGTTCGTGGCAAAAATCGCAATACCGAGTTTTTCAACGATTTTTTCGGCTAATTCTTCTAAAATATTTGATGCCTCTTCTTCATTTTCGGCTTTGGCAGTGAGATAAATTTCGATTTCGCTTTTGTTAAAAAGTATCGAAGTATCAACCGATTCGTAAGATTTATAAATCGGCGCAATGGCTTCGTCAACCGCCGATTCGCCGATGCCCGAAACGCGCAAAATCTTGCGTTTAACAAAGATTTCTCCTGCAGATTCACGCAATTTCGGCAACACGAAATCTAAAAACATCGGCTGGTTTTCACGCGGCGGACCGGGCAGAATTACGAAAAATTTTTTACCGATTTCAACTGACATTCCAACCGCTGAGCCATTCGGATTGGGCAATATTTCCGCACCTTCAATGACAAATGCTTGACGCTTGTTGGTTTCGGGCATTTCGCGTCCCCAACGCTTAAATCTTTCGCGCAAGTCTGCTTCGATGTCATTATGATAAACGAGTTCACGGTCAATTGCTTTTGCGGAAACCGTGCGCGTAATGTCGTCTTCGGTCGGACCTAATCCGCCCGTCGAAATAACAATATCCGAACGCTTCAGTGCATCACGAATCGTTTCTTCAAGCCGTGATTTATCGTCGCCGACAATCGTTTTCAGCATTACTTCGATTCCGATTTCGTTCAGTTTTTCAGTCAGCCAAAGACTGTTCGTATCGGTTCTTTCGGGCGTTAAAAGTTCAGAGCCGATAGCAATTATTTCAGCAGTAAGCATTGATTTTAAGTGGAATCTGAGAAATAAGAAATGAGAATTTTTTTTGCTTCTCATTTCTTATTTCTCACCTATTATTTATTATCGTAAATATCGTGCAAAACTTCGGTAATCGGTTTGCGGTTGGCAAATGGTGAGTCGGAATCTTTAGATTTTTTCGGCTTCCCGTTCGGTTTTGTTTTCAATAGCGGAACGTGAATTTCTTCCGGCACATCGTTTGTAATACTTTGCATAACCGCATTTTTCGCGTTGGCTTCAGCAAGTTCGGCTTTAGCACGTTTTTGGTCGAGTGTAGCTTCGCGTTGTCTGCGTTTTTGTTCTTTAAATTCTTTGCGGCTTTCTTCCAAAAGTGATTTTCCGCGATTACGTCTGGCACGTTCGAGCGCACGAATGGCAGCAGAAGTTTGCGGTGCTTCGGTCGGTTCGCGTTCGATTTTTCGCAGAATTTTTACATAATTTCGCAATTCCGGCGTTGGATAATTATACGTCGCTTCATCAGCATTTTCGTTTTCGATAATGTATGCTAAATGATTTATTGCTGTTTTGTGGTCGCCGATTTTGTTGTAAAGCGCACCGAGCGTGAAATAGACGAGCGGCGGTGCATTGTTCATTGCTTGGAGAATACGTTCGCCGCTCGATATTACCTCCTGTATTTCAAAACCATACCAGCGGCGTTCGTCGTCGCGTAAAAGTTCGTTAGCGGCGAGATAAAATTCAAAAATCTCGCGTGTGCCGCCGTTCGAAGGCGTAGAAAAAGTCTTCCACAAAAAATACGCAAAAATAGCAAAGAAAAATATGACGAACATTGGAAACCCGACTGCCAAAAGCATCATTGCAATAACGCCGAAGGCAAGCGCATATTGCGTGTTCTCTGTTAAAGAACCGTGATTCTTTTTTTGTAGTTTATCGCTCACGCTTTATTCGTCAGAAGTCTTTTTTGCCCTTGGTTTGCGCGTTTGTTTCGGCTTTTCGGCAGTTTCAGCCTTTTCATTAGCTTCTGTTTTCGCCTTTGTTTTTGCTTCTTCTTTAGCTTTTTCTTTATGTTCGGCGGGCTTTTTTGCAGATTTTTCTTCTGCTTCGATTTTGAAACCGAATTCCGCCAGAACATCAACTAATTTTTCACCAATTTTGTAAGGCGAATTTAAAATAAACGAAAAAGTATCACGCAAAGCCATTGCTTCCAATTCAACCAACGATGCAATTTTCTTTTCCAAAGGCAATTCTTCAAATTCCTTGCGATATGCTTCTTGTCTTGATTCTTCCGCAGGTTTTTCTTCTTTAACTTGTTCCTTTGTCATAATTACAACTTCTCCCGATTTTTCGAATTTTGCTTGTCGTGCAAGCCGTTCACCTTTTTTACGGCTGGCTTCCGGCAAATGTTCCGTTTCAAATTTTGTGTAACCGGACAACAAATCTTTCCCTGACAAAATTTGCACCACAGCATCTTCCGTTTCACCGAAAACTTCAATCGGCAAGTTCACGCCAAAACGCCGTGCTGCGTCAAACAAATAAGTCCCGACGGGAATTACGCCCGTCCTGCCTTCTCTTTCAAATTTTATTTCTACTTCCATTTTTTGTATTGGGCTTTGGTTTTTGGTCTTTGGTCAAACCAAAAACCAAAGCATTAATTACCAACAACCGATTTTACACGCACACGCGGTTGCGCTCCGGTGGCTGTATTTTGCGAATCTTTGACAACTTTTTGGCAATCTTCGCAAAATCCCCAAATCCGCAAACTGTGATGTGTCGGCATAAAATTGTATTTTTCACTCATAGCATCTTGTGCGGCTTCGAGCGTTTCTGAGAAAAACTCGATGACCTTGCCGCATTCGGTGCAAATCATATGGTCGTGATGGTCGTGTCCAAAATGATGTTCGTAATAAGTTTTGCCGTCGCCAAAACGAACCTCACGCGCCAGACCTGCTTCAGTCAAAAGTTTTAAAGTTCGATAAACCGTTGTATGCCCGACACTTGCATCCTTTTTCTGAACCAGCCAATACAAATCTTCGCTCGTCAGATGGTCTTCGGTTTTTAAAAACATTTCCAGAATTAAATCTCTTTGGGTTGTGTGCCGCAAACCCGATTTTTGAATGTGTTCGGAAAAAATCTCCCACTCTTGCTCAAATTTTTCTTTTTTCGATGCCATAGTTCAAGTTTTATTTTATCACTTGAAAAACTTTTTCGCTAACGAAATTTTGTTTCGTAATATTTCCAATTTATTTTTGTCCATACCTTGCAATTCGGCTAGATGCACGGAACGCCCGCCGAGTTGCAGATAGGTTTCAATCGCTTCCGTTGAAACATTTTCCTTTAAAGTTTCGAGATGTTTTTCAAAAATAACGCTGTCAGCCCGCGCAAAAGTTCCGGTCAAGGCTTCGGCTGTCGTCTGCGTCTTTAAGTTTTCGACCGTGCTTGAGATTAAAGGCAGTAAAACTTCTTTAGATTGCGATTCGCTCAAACCGCATTTTCCGAGCATTTCAACCGCAATATCAATCAATGCAACAAGATGACCGCAAGCTGTAACTGCCGAAGCGTGATAAAGTGTTTTGAATTTGGAATCAATTTCAAACGGTTTTCCGCCCAAATCCGCCACAAGTTTTTTAGCAATTTCAACCGCTCCCGCTTCGCCTTCGATGCAATAAAAAACATCTGAAAACCTTTCCGCGCCCAAAATAGAATCACTAATTGAAACAAGCGGATGCAACGAACCGATTTGGCAACCGAATTTTTGCAACTCTACTAAAACCGAAGAAGATTTTGAGCCGCTCGTGTGCAAAACCGTTGTCGGGCGACTTAATTTTTTTGATAATTCGTCTTCAACCGATTCGATATTGAAATCTTGAACTGTAATTATTATCAAATCCGAATTTATTTCGGAAATTTCCTCGCACGAAAAACCGATTTGTTCAGCTTTTGCTAATTCGGCGATTTTTTTTGATTTTTCAAGATTATTTGTAACCAAAAACTCGATTTCGTAACCTTTTCGCGCCAAAGCAATCGCCAAAGCTCCACCGAGTTTGCCGATGCCGATAATTGAAATCTTCATTATGAAAAAATAAACCACAAAGACACAAAGAACACAAAGTTAAAATAAAAATTTTGTGTTCTTTGTGTCTTTGTGGTGAAAATATTTTTAGACTTTCAAAAGTGCAGGTTCGCCCGGCATTTCGTCGAGCCAACCGTTAATTTTTGCACGAAATTCTTCGCGGCTGACGTAGTTATTTTCGATTGGAACATCAACTTCAAAACGCGGCGATTGCAGTAGATTTGAAAGAACTTTTTGTAAAATAATCAGTTCGGTATTCGATAAAATTGTAATTTCTTTACCGTTTTGTAAAAATTCCGTGAGATTTTCAACGGCTTGCTTGATTTCTTCATCCGCATCTTCGCCGGAAAATTGTGCGACTATCGGAATCAAAGTTATTCCAAGCATTTTCAAAACTTTTCTATAAACAGCTCTGCCTTGTTTCGCTGTTTCCTCTAATTTTCGCGGCAGATGTTCCCATTCGCGGATTTGTTCGAGATTGAACGAGCAAGCGCAAAACGGATGTGTTTTTAACATTTCGCGGACATTGAAACGGCAATCTAATTCTTTTAATTGCCGGCTGATTTTCTGCGCTTCAAGCCAAGATTTATTCGGGAAAATCGAAATACGCGAAAGCGTTTCAAACTCCCACCATTCATCGCTTTGCAAAATTTCATCAAATTTTTCTTGTAAATGATGCGATTTCATTATCGTATCGTGTTTTACGGCAAAATGTTCCGTAAAACGAGCGTGAAACGATTGCCAGAAACTCTGAATTTCGCGGTTGAGCGTTTCGTTCGGATTGATGTAACTTTCTTCGATCAACGGCAGAAGTTTTTCGCGGAAATATTCCGTTCTTTCGTCTTGGGTGGTTTCGCAAACCGCCAAATAACTCCAAATTGCGTTGCGTTTTCCGACACCGTTGATGAAATCTTCCAAAATCACAAGATCGCCCGTGCGGGCAAAAAATTCTTGTTCCGAATCCGAAAAAGTGTCGGCGATGCGGTGCAAACCTTCGTCCAAAGCAACCGTATTTTGCAAAATTGCCGCAACGGTTGCCGCGACCGTGCCGAAAGTTTTTTCGGCATTTGTTGCCAACCGCCAGATTTTCGTGTTCAAAACTTCATCTGAAAGTTCGTTAAATCTATCCAAAATTCGCGTTTCCTGCCACTCTTTCAGCCAAACGTCGAATGCCTGCAAAACTTCCGCACTTCCTTCGGAATTATCAATCGAACGCAGAACATCGGAAGCCGTCAAAGTTTTTGCCCACTGCAAAAGCCTCGCATTTGAATAAGTTGAACCTGTCGGTTTGGCAATGCCTTCGATGTCGTCCCAAATAATTTTTAAATCGAGCGAACGCCGACCGATTCTGTCGCCTTTTGAGGTTACAAACTCAATTTGCCGTTGGGCGACAAGTGCAGTCAAAATCAAATGTTGAGCTTCGCGGACGAGTCCGAGCGGTGGTTGTTTGAGTTTTTTGTAAATCGTTTTCAGCGAAACCGTTTCTCCACCGCCTTCATCTGTCAACGCGAGAATTTCTTTTGCCAAAGTCAGATTCACCAGTGTTTCTTCTTTTTCGAGAACGTATTTATCGCCGTGAAGTTTGACTAAACCGAGCGGTAGAGCAAATTTTTGTGCCAAAGTTTGAATTTCAGGAACATTTGCCCGCGCACCGCTGAACAAATCGTTGACTAAAGTCGAAACTTCGGTCATCCCTAAAGTTTCGACAAAATGCGGATGCTGAGGATAATAAGTTTCAAAAAGCGGGTCGAGCATTATAGAAAAAACTTCCCAAATTGTTTCTGCTACGCGGGCTTCTTCGGTAAAATTGTAATCAAAATCTTCAATCACAATTTGAGCTTCTTCGATAAACATTCGATTCCAAATGCGTTCAACGGCAAGCGTGTGTGCGTGTCCGGCGGCGTGAAGTTGTTCCCCGAATTCCTCGCGCAATGTGTTGTCGGTAGTTAAAACGTAGTAGCGCAAAATCGTTTCGGCTTCATCCTTCAAAAGCGGCGCAGGTTTCCAATAAACTTTTGGAATATTGTTGTTTTCCATAACCGGCTTCGTTACGGTGCCGGGCGTTTGGATGATAACTTCCCAATCCAAATATTCGGAAACTCCGGCAGAATTTTCGAGTTGTTGCCGTTTTCCCTCAAAATCCCAATAAATTCGACCGCGCCGCAAACCGCCGCGCCAAACAGTTTGGCTTTCCATCCATTCGGCGTTTTGATTTGCATCTTCGGAAATCGTCCAATCGGAGAAACGCTCACGGGCAAATCTTCGCAAGATTTTCGGAATAATTCCCGGCGAAACTTTTTTTGCCGCTTCGCTTAAAGCATTGTTCAGATTTTCCTTGTTTTCCGCTTTCAAACTATAACGAACTTCTCTGCCCATTTCTGCCGTGCGAACAATGCCATCGGGAAATGCGCCGACAAAGGTTTCCAACAATTCTTCGACATTTTTGGTCGCTCGTTCCGGTTCATTTTCATCGTAAATCAACATTGCCGCGCTGATTTCTGAAGCTGTCGTGCCGTTACCATCAAGCGATAAAAGTAAAAGTCCCTTTAAAATCAGCTTCGCTTGAAGCCTCTGCATTACCGGAATTTGCCCGACAACTTCAGAATTCAAGCGGTCATATGTTTCAAAAGCATCAGCCAAAACATCAATCTTTCGCAAGGATTTTTCCGTGCTGTCGAAAACTTCATCGAGCGCGATGAGCGAATTTGCCGGACGACCGAGAATTTTACCGCCGGCTTCCGAAGCAAAACCCAAAAGCGCGAAATCCGGCACATAAAGTCGCACAAACGGCGCATTTTCCAAAATCACGGGATGCAACGGATAAAGCGATGAAAAACGCTGTTCGCTCCAACGAAAACTCGGCATCATTTCGCGGAAAAATGTATAAATGTCGTGAATTAAGGCTTGATGTTGGCGGTTTTTCGGAAAAACGTGCGCGTCAACGATTTTGTAAAGATGCTCTTGGTCAAGAAAATCAATCGTATAATTTTGAGCAATGGCGGCGTTTACACCGTCCGCGCCCGAAATGTCATCATCGAGCGCAATTCCGACAAAAATATTTAACTCCTTTGCCAAAACTGCAATCTCACCGAGAAACGCGCCGTCATCTCGCGTAACCCGCGAACTTCTCTCAAAAGCCGTGTCAACAATCAAAATAAACGGCAAATCTCCAGCTTTGTCGGAAGCCATTTTCATTAATTGCGGCACAGAATCGGGCAAAATCGTCGGATCCGTTTCCAGAATTTTCGACAAACCTAACTTGAACTCTTCAATAATTGTCGGAAAAGTTCCGCGCCGGACATTTGCCACCGGATAACGTCGGCGTTTTAATGCTTGTGCGCTTGAAGAAACGTGTTGGTCATTAACTCTCGAACGCAATTCGGGATTTGCCAAAATTGAACCGAAAGTCGCCAAAAAATGACTTTTCCCAACGCCCCGATAACCTGCAAGTGCAATCGCTGCGCCGTTTTGCATTTGCACGTCAGTCACTTTATCGAGCCATTTTCCCATCATATCAGCGGTGGCATCTGTAAAATGATATGCCGAAAGAGTTTGCGCCGCATCGGAAAAATAATCTACTAAATTCGTGAACGGACGAACTTCAACAATGTCTTTGACTTTTTCTTGAATACGTTTCATCGGAAAGTTTTTATTGTGATTTTTGTGTTATCTGAGCAAATAATTTGGAGTGATTTACAGGCGAACCATTCGTTAGGTTCAAGGTTATTTTAGCATTTCTTGGCAACAATTAAAACATTTTTAAACTATTTTTTTGAAATATCTGTGATTTTTTTCAAAATTGACGAGCAAAGACGCAACTTAATCAACTTTCAAGGCATCATAAAGGCGTTGCTTTTATAATCGAAAAAAAGTTAAAATTATTTCAGTTAAAAAAGTTTAAGGAGATAATATGCGTAAAAGTTTTGTTCGCAAATCTGTAACATCATTTGTTTTAACGGCTTTTTCATTCGCCGCATTCGGCATTTTACCGCTAAATATCGCGGCGCAGGAAACAACGGCGACACCGACTAAAAAAGATCAGCCGAAAACTACCCAAACATCTACATCGAAAACGCTTTCCGATAAAGAAAATCCGGCAATGATCGGCAAACGAAATATCAATGGCGGCGGTGATAAATTTTGGGGCTGGCTCGGCGGTTCGCGTGAGAAAGAATTGCAAATCGGTCGCCAACTTGCGCTCGAAGTCGAACAGCAAGCAAAAATGGTCGAAGACCCGATTGTTACAGAATATGTCAACCGCGTCGGACAAAACATCGTGCTACATTCGGACGCGAAAATCCCTTTTACGATTAAAGTTATAGATTCTGACGAAGTGAACGCTTTTGCGTTGCCGGGCGGATTTTTCTTTGTTAATAAAGGCTTGATTTTAGCCGCTGATAACGAAGCCGAACTCGCCGGCGTGATGGCGCACGAAATCGCGCACGTCGCCGCCAGACACGCGATGGAAAACGCCGGAAAAGGACAGTTTTTAGGTTATGGAATATTGGCGGGTATCTTGTTGACGGGCGGAATCGGCGGTGCGATTTTGCAAAATACGGCAGGTTTGACGCAAGCCTTGGCATTTTTCAAATTCTCGCGTGGCGCGGAAGAAGAAGCCGATAAATTGGGTGTTCAATATCTCTACGCCGCCGGATATGATCCGACGGCAATGGCAACGATGTTTGAAAAACTCGCCGCCAAAAATCAAAAGAAACCCGGAACATTGTCAAAACTTTTCTCGACACATCCACAATCAATCCAACGCCGCGACGACAGTCTCGCGCTGGTTGCCCGTTTTCCCGAAAAGGAAGAATACGTCATCAGCACCTCGGAATTTCAGCGCGTCAAGGCTTATTTGCTGAGAACCTCAAACGCCAAAGCCTTAGCGACATCGGACGAAGAAACAATTGAACAACAACGTCCGACGCTCAAACGTCGCCAACCAACCGACACGACAACCGACACGGGCGATTCTTCGAGCAACGACAAACCGCAAGAAAAACCGACTTTGAAACGCAACGAAACACAGCCCACACCATCGCCATCGCCTTCACCGGAAAAATAAGTTCCGAATAATTTGTTCAACACGCAAAAGAGAAGCTAAAATCGGCTTCTCTTTTTTTTTCTAAAGTTTTATTAAATTTTATTAAATTTCCTTGAATTGCCTGTATTTACAGGGAAAATGTTTGTTTCGATATTTTTTGAATGCTACAATCAGCAAAGAATTTAACTTGGACTCAGAAGGCTTATGATTTTATGAAAACAACTATTTTAAATTTTTTTTCGTTTTGTATTCTGTTATTTGTGTCAATCTCAGCAAACGCCCAAAATGCAGGAATTTTGGATACTTCATTTGGTTCGGGTGGCACGGTGGCGACTCAACTGAGAATAGCGGCAACTCTTTTGGATATGGAAGTTCAATCCGACAGGAAGGTTGTCGTGGTTGGCTCGACGTTTGACCCAATGGGAATAACAACAGTCGGAATGGTTGCCAGATTCAACGAAAACGGAACACTTGACACTTCTTTTGATACTGATGGTTACATAAACACGGGGTTTATGAAAGAGGTTCGTTCGGTTAAAATTATGTCTGACGGCAAGATTCTTGTTGCCGGTTACAATTTGACCGGAAATGGACGTTTCAGTGTTGCAAGATTAAATTCTAACGGAACATTTGATTCTTCTTTCGGCGGAAGTGGAATTGTCGAAACATCAGTTGGTTTTTCATCTTCAGGTTATTCAGTGCAAATATTACCCGATAACAAAATTATTGTCGCTGGAGTTACCCAACTAATAAGTGGCGGATTGAAAGATTTTGCAATGGTTAAATTTAACTCCGACGGTTCATTAGACACGAATTTCGGAACAGGTGGAAGAGTTGCTTCAGACCTTTTCGGCTTTGACGAATTTGCCAACGATTGTGTAATTCAGCCAGACGGTAAAATTCTAGTTGCGGGATATTACAACGATCCGCTTCCGAATCAGCAGGTTGCGGTAATAGCTCGATTCAATTCGGATGGCACGGTTGACAATACTTTTGGCACTAACGGCAAAGTTTCAAGAATCGGTGGGGTTTTTGCATCCGCCAATCAAATTGCCCTGCAATCCGACGGAAAAATAATTATTGTCGGAAGCGGAATTTCACCTGTTCGGTATAATTCAAACGGAACACTTGATTTGGTTTTCAGCAATCCTGCAGGCAACAGTGCTTCTGTTCAACTTCAATCAAACGGCAAAATTATTTTCGCCGGTAGTGCAGCAATTTATCGCTATAACCAAAATGCCACACTTGACACGACTTTCGGCAATGGCGGAATAGTTGTAACTAATCCGTCAGGCAACGTGCTGGCACTTGCGCCTGACGGAAAAATTTTGCTCGGCGGAACACGACTCAATAATAATTTTGAGATGACCATTTCACGATATTTCAATAATCGTGCGTCTGCAATGGATTTTGATGGAGATGCGAAAACGGATGTTTCAATATTTCGTCCGTCAAACGGTCAATGGTGGTTTTCTCGCAGTTCTGACGGCGGAAATTACGCTCTCCAATTTGGTATTTCGACTGACAAAATCGTTCCCGCAGATTATACCGGCGACGGCAAAACCGATGTTGCCATTTATCGTGAGTCGGCGGGCGAATGGTATATTTTGCGAAGCGAAGATTTGACTTTTTATGCTTTTCCGTTCGGAGTTTCAACCGATAAACCTGTGCCTGCCGATTATGACGGCGACCAAAAAGCAGACCCGACAGTTTTTCGTCCTTCAACGGCAACTTGGTATATTTTGAAATCGAGCGGCGGACTTGAAATTACACCTTTTGGCGCGGCAAACGACAGACCTGTTCCGGCAGATTATGACGGCGACGGAAAAACCGACATTGCTATCTATCGTCAAACAGGCGGCAATTCGCCTTGGTGGATTAAACGAAGTTCAGATCAGAGTGTTTATACAGTAATAACTCCAACGGCACAAGCACCGTCTTTGCCGGGAGATTATACGGGTGACGGCAAAGCTGATTGTGCTTATTTCATTGGCGCAAATGTTGGTTGGTATGTTGTCAGAAGCGAAGATAATACAACTTATTTAGTCCAAGTCGGACTAACCGGCGACATTCTTACTCCGGGCGATTATGACGGCGACGGTAAATTAGATATGGGAGCATTTCGTCCATCCGACAACACTTGGAGAATTCGCCGTTCATCCGATGGCGGATTAACTCAGCAAGTTTTCGGAACGAGCGGAGACTATCCGCTTCCGAATGTCGGAGTGCGTCAATAAAAATCGGAGCGTCGGCAAAGATTTTAACTGCGCTCCGATTTAATCCAACAGCGTTCCGTAAATTCCGAGCGGCAAACTGTAAATTGTATCGTTGGTGGCAATCAGCATTTCGCCTTTGCGAGTGAAACAAAGTCCGACAATATTCATTCCGGCAACAAGTTGTTCACAATTTGTGCCATCTTGAGAAACTTTAACGATGCCGTGTCTGCCTTGAAAACACGCCGCAACATATAAATTTCCTTGTTTGTCGAATGCTAAACCTTGCGGTCTGCCGAGTCCGCGAAAGAAAACTTTTTCATATCCTAACGAATCAATGGCGTAAATTTCGTCAAAACTCGACAACTTCGGCGCGGAAACAAAAAGTCTGCCGTCGGGCGAAAATGCGATGTGAAACGCTGAAACTGAAGGTTCGAGAACGGCGAAAGATTCGGCAGATTCAAAGCCTTTGACACGATAAATCGTGCCGCTGCGGTCGCCGACAAACATTTCGCCTTCGCGGTTAAAGGCAAGACCGGTGGCAATTCCGAGTTCAAACGAAACGGGAATTGCATCTTCGTCCTGCGTGATGCGATAAACTTCGCCGTCGGCGCGATTTGTTACAAAAAGTTCGCCGTTGCGGTCAAACGCCAAACCTGTCGGATTCATCACATCTGCCGCCATTTCGGTCAAAAAACCGTCGGTTTCGATTCGCAAAAGCGTTACGGGAAATTTTTGCCCGCGTGAGCCGGAGCGCGTTACAATTATCGAATTATCCTTCGGGTCAACCGCCGGATTTGCGACTTGATGCAGATTGTCGGCGATTTTTTTCCCGACTTTGATATTAAATCCGTCGCTTCTCATCCCTTGATTTTCAAGATAAATTTCAACATCAACCAAATCGAAAACATCCGGCACAATGACCAAAATTCTTTTTGAAGACGCGGCAATAACGCGAGCTTTTTGCCCGTCAAAAAAAACGCCGAAATCATCGTAAGACGCAATTTGAAAATTTTCGCATTCAATCGAAACTTCCCCGCCGGAAATTGCAAACGGCGGATTGACTCCGATTATTCTGCCTGCTTTGTTCATTCTTCCTACTCCAAACCAAATTACTTATTCTACGACATTTCCGCAAAATTTGGCTAACTTGCTTTGCACTTGCCAACAACATTTCGATTATGTTTTATGTTAAGTTGGTTCGGAATAAGAAAACCTGACCGAAGCAAAAGCGTCTCGCTTGCAAACGCCGCACTTTTCAGCGTTGTAAAAGCGATTTTTCACCTGAAACTTTCGGGTAATCCGAATTTTTTTCGCGCTCTGCGCTCCAGTCCTTATCCCGAAATGACGTTTTGATAGGCAAAAATGGTTTGCAAAGTAATTTCCAACGAGTTTTAAGAAGTTTCAGACAAGTCTGGAATCATTTCAGACTTGTCTAATGAAGTATTTGACGAGTCTGACGGAGCGTTAGACTCGTCTGGAATCATTTCAGACGAGTCTGACGGAGCATTTGACCTGTCTGACGGAACATCAGACTCGTCTAATGCTTCATCAGACTTGTCTAATGCTTCATCAGACTTGTCTAATGCTTCATCAGACTTGTCTAATGCTTCATCAGACTCGTCTAATGCTTCATCAGACTCGTCAAATGCTTCATCAGACTTGTCTAGGAAGCTGTTCTAAAACTCTAAAAAGCCGGATAATTGGGAGCGAATTATCAATTATCAATTATCAATTATATTTTAGAGGTTTTAAGTATAACCCCGACAAATTAATTGATAATTGGTAGTTAACGTCAGTTCGGGATAAGAAAAACCGACTGGAGCGCAAGCGTCCCGCTTG
>CAZJQP010000084.1:0-21777 GCA_964548225.1 uncultured Blastocatellaceae bacterium
CATTAAAATAAATGTTCATTTCTGCCATTTACACAGTTTTTTTTACACCCTCGATAAATTCACAAACAAATAATAGGAACATCTTATGAAATTTATTTTCTCGCGCCTACAAAATTGAAACTTGCGCCTTCCTTAATAAAACTCGTATCTGCCAAAATAAAACTCTGACCTGCCGAAATGGAACTTTGACCTGCAAGGTTGTGACAAGCACCTGCCGGGATAAAACTTGTGCCTGCCGAGTTGCGAGAGCGACCTGCCAAGTTGCGGGAAGCGTCTGCCGAGTTGCGACAGAGACCTGCCGTGATGGGAATGCGACCTGCCGCGATAAAACTGTTGTCTGCCGGAATTGGTTTGGGGTTGGACGGGTTGCGGGAGTTGGCTGATTTTGTGCGGGCAAAGGCTGTTTGGTTGCGGCGGGTTTGGATTTTTGTGGGAATGTTATGAGGACTTTGCGCGGCGGTTGGTGATTTTTTGATTTGGTTTTCGACTTTGCATATTCAGCTATTTTATTGATAAGCGGCAGGGATTGAAAACTATCGGCGGCGGCGTTCAAAGCGATTTTCTTTTTGGGCAAATTTTTCAATTTCGCGGTTAAAATTTCCGTGTTCGTCAAAAAGCGGATAAAGTTGTGTGTTTGGGGCGAGAAAAGCGGCGCGGAGTTCGACGGGACGAGTTCCGGCGCGGTTGATGATTTTAACTCGTGTGCCGCGAATTTCTTCAATCCACGCGGCAAATTCTTCGGCGTTGCCGATGGTTGCGGACAATAAAAGCAAGCGAATTCGTGGCGGCGAAAGGATAATCGCTTCTTCCCAAACGTGACCGCGGTCTTCGTCTGCCAAGTAGTGCGCTTCGTCCAAAATGACAAAATCGGTGCGGACTTGTTCGCCGTTTCTCAGCGCGTCAAACAGTTGATTGCGATAGATTTCCGTCGTTCCGACAATCAGCGGTGCATCATAATTTTCTTTGCGATCGCCCGTCAAAATCCCGACGTTTTCCGCGCCGAATTCAGCCGAAAACTCAGTATATTTCGAGTTTGTCAAAGCCTTGAGCGGCGTTGTATACCAAGCGCGTTTGCCTTGTTCGAGAAGTCGGCGGATTTCTTCGCGGGCAATCCAAGTTTTGCCGCTTCCGGTCGGTGCAGTAACCAAAACATCTTGCGTTTCAATCGCTTCGAGGGCTTCAAGTTGAAAATCGTCAGGCACGAGCGGACGCGGTTCGGGTGTGCCGATGCCCGAAAGGAGTTTTTCAACCGCCCGAAGTTGTGCCGGAGTTTGTTTTTTTTCCTCGAAATTAAAGGAACTTTCGTTAGCCACACGGCGTTTAAAATTTCGTTCTCGGTTGCGGTTTATGTCGGAACGCGGCGATTTTTGCTTGTTTCGATTTTTGGAGTTACGCGCCATAATTGAAAAAAGTAGCATAAAGCGAAGTTTTTTTACTACTATCAATTTGCAAACTTGTGATAAAATGACAAATTGCTTCGCAACCGTTAAGCGAAACAAAGCATCATAAAGTCATAACCGAAGAGCATTTTTAATCGGCATTTATACAACAATTTTAGATACGGACTATGCAAGAACAAGAGATTTTTCAGCAATACGAACTTAAAAATTGGGAGTTTTCCCCGCGCTTTTATAAAATCTTGGGGGCTTCGGCGATTTTTAATATTTTAGTCGTTTTCGGACTGGCGCAAGCCAATTTTCTGACGGCGAAAAGTTGTGATACGCCTGTTATGAGCAGTGTTTGTTCGGTGGTTGACGCGCTCTATATCGGCAGTGCGATTTTGGACACGGACACGGGTTATGTAAATGAAGATTACGTTAAAACCGAACTCGACGATGCCGATATTACGTTTATTGATTTAAGCGGGCAAACGCCGCCGCTCGAATATCCGGCAGGTTATTTTGCGGTTGCCAATCCTGAAACTGTTACGAACGATTCGATTGTTGAAATTCCCGGAATGACGCAAAGTAATACTAATCCGACGCTCGGAAATACTTATATTCCCGGAATTACCGGCAACACGAAAAATCCGGTTTATAAAACTCCTTCGACAAGCACGGATTTGACGAAAACAAAGCCGGTTGTGCCGAAGAAAAATAATAATACGGTTAACGAGAAAGATTTGCCAAAGAGCGTTTTTGACAATGATTCAACTGTTTCAAAAGACGAAACAAATAAATCAACCAATAAAGATACGACAAAAGACCAAACAACAGCGCAAACTAACGATGGTCAAAAGATTGAAAGCAGTCCGGTTCAAGAAAAAATCAATCGTAAGCCTTTGGAAGATTTGGGAGATTCGCTGAATGAAAAGATTGCTAAAAATGAATTGGATTTGAACAAAAATTTTATCGTTGTGATGAACGGAACGCTGACGAAAGAAGGAAGACTCGACAAAAAGACTTCTAAATATGTTCGTTCGGAAGGCGATGAACAAATGGTTATCGCCGCCAAAGATTCAATTGAAGCCATCGGCGACAGCGGATTTCTTATCTATCTGAAAAATCAGAATATTGATAAAGCGAATTTGACGTTGGCACAAAACGACGAACAAATTTATATCCAATTAGTTTCGGATATGAAAGACCCGAATAAAGCTAATACAGCGATGAGCGGTTTGAACGCGGCAATTCAGGGCGCAATGTTATTGGACGCGAACGGCATGGCAAAATTGGATGAAAGTTCTAAACTTTTGATAAAAAACGCGAAGATTACGACCGATGGAAAGAATTTTATTCTAACGGTTTTGATTCCGAAAGCCGAAGGTCAGGCAATGATTTCAAAAAGTTTGAAAGACCGCGCCGAAAAAAAAAACAAACAGCCCAACAGTAATTCCGAAGTAAGCAGTAAAACGAAATCGGAAACGGCGGAAAAATGAGGAAATCCAAATCAAATATTTTGCTTCTCTGCGGCATAGTCTTCGGGCTTGCCGCATTTCCCGTTTTCGCGCAGGAAACGAATGATGGAAAAATCAATCGTCAACCGATGCGCGATTTGGGCGAATATATCAAAAACAAAGTTGAAAATGGCGAAGTTGATTTGGATAAACCTTTCAAAGTCGTTCTCGAAGGCGTTTTGACGAAGGACGGAAAATTTGCCCGCGAGAAATCGAAATTCACTTTAGCCGAAGGCGATGAAGCAATAGTCAATGCTGCCAAAAATGCAATCGAAGCGGTTGGCGACAGCGGCATTTTCATTTATCTGCGAAATATGGATGCAGAGAAGATAAAATTAACCGTCGCGCAAGATGGCGAAACTTTTTCGATGTTGGTTGAATCCGAAATGAAAGATGAAAATAAGGCTAGAACAATGGCAAGCGCATTAAATTCGACGATTGAGATAGTAAAACTTGTAGATGAAAAAGAACTTCAAAAACTTGATGAAAGTTCAAAAATACTCATCAATAGTTTGCAACCACCTAAAGCAAATGGAAAAAATGTCATCTTAAATTTTGCAATTCCGAAACAAACTTTTAAAGAAATGGTCTTGCGCGAATTGAAGAAAACGAATAATAATCAATCAGGTGAATAAGAAAAATCACAATTCAATAATTTTCTTAACGACATTGAGCGTCTATCTTGGCTTGGTGCTGGTCGGCGGAACTGCGCCGGTTCTCGCGCATTCGGCTTTGACGCGCCATTTCGATATTAAAAACGAGATTGTTTTTGAAGACGATTTAGACAAAAAGCCTGATGATGATTTATTTATTTCTTCACTTGTCGAACTTGTCAATGAGATAAATGAGTTTTCCGAAAAAGGTGTTTTTGATTGGAATAGCAAATTAATTTTTCAATCCGGTGAATTAAGTTTTTCTAAAACCGACAACTCTCCTTTGTTTTCGAGCTATGCAAGTGAAGCTGAAAGTATTTTTATCATAGACGATTCGCCTAATCCGGTTTTTGAAAAAATTGGTGAAAGATTTGTTTCAATCGCTCGAAACCTTTTTACGAAATCAACAACTCTCGGATTGGGAGATTTTCATTCTCACAAATTTGATTATGAGCTAAATTTTGACAATAAAAATGTTGAGATAAAATCAAGAATCGAAAGCGGAAATGGCAATAATACTCAAGTTTTTGCTGACGGTCTAACAAACTATTTAACTTACACGATTTCAAATTCTAAATCGGCAAAAGAAAAAATTGTCGCCGAAAACACAAAAATCACATTTGAAAACAATCAAGTTTTCATTGTTACCCGACTTCCCCGCGCTTCGATAGACGCGCTTCTCGCCGAAAAAGACGCACGATAAACGCGGTGAGACGAGCGGGAAAACCTTTCCTGAAACTTACCTTAATATTTAATAATTTTATAATGTTCTGAGTCCCGCCTTCAGGCGGCGGCAATCGTGAGCTAAGCGAAACGGTTGCCCAAGCATTGATTAACTTGAATTTTAATCAACGCAAAAAAAACCGATGCTTCGCATGCGGTTTGCCGCCTAAAGGCGGGACTCAAAACGACGAATGGAGAAAAAAAATGCCTGTAAATAGTTTTGCAGATAAATTAGTTAAGAAAATTTTTGGCAGCAGCAGCGATATTTTTCTGAAAAAGGTTAAGACGACCGTTCAGGAAATCAACAGTTTAGAATCGTCCGTGCAAACGCTTTCGGACGAACAGTTACAAGCGAAAACGGACGAATTCAAACAACGGATTCAAAGCGCGATTGAAGGAATTGACGATAAAGCCGAACGGCGCAAACGTGAACAGGAAGTTTTGCACGCAATTTTGCCCGAAGCCTTTGCGGTCGTGCGCGAAGCCTCGAAAAGAGTTACGGGAATGCGCCATTTCGACGTGCAGATGATTGGCGGCATCGCGCTTCATCAAGGCAGAATCGCCGAGATGCGAACGGGCGAAGGTAAAACGCTCGTTTCAACCTTGCCTGCTTATCTGAACGCGCTTACAGGGCGCGGCGTTCACGTCGTAACGGTCAATGATTATTTGGCTTCACGCGACGCGGAATGGATGGGCAGAATTCATAAGTTTTTGGGTTTAACCGTCGGCTGTATCCAAAACGATATGGACGATTACGAGCGCAAAGAGCAATATGCTTCCGATATTACTTACGGCACGAACAACGAATTCGGCTTTGATTATTTGCGCGATAATATGAAGTTTGACGTTGAATCTTTGGTTCAGCGCGACCATTATTTTGCGATTATTGACGAAGTTGACTCGATTTTGATTGACGAAGCGCGAACTCCTTTGATTATTTCAGGTGCGTCGGACGAAGCAACCGACAAATATTACACCGCAAACGAAATCATTCCGCGCCTCGAAAAAGGTCATAAGGACGAAGAAACGAAGGTTACGACGGGCGATTATCTCGTTGACGAGAAAAATCATTCGGCGGTTTTGACCGAACAAGGCGTATCAAAAGCGGAAAAACTTCTCGGAATTTCAAATCTTTATGATCCGGCGAATATGGAGATGCTCCATTGTGTCGAACAATCGCTCAAAGCGCACACGCTTTACAAAAAAGATCATCATTACGTTGTCCAAGAAGGCGAAGTAATTATTGTTGACGATTTCACGGGGCGTTTGATGGCTGGCAGACGTTGGTCGGACGGTTTGCACCAAGCGGTCGAAGCCAAAGAAGGCGTGAAAATCGAGCGCGAAAACCAAACTTTGGCAACGATTACGCTTCAAAATTACTTCCGAATGTATGAAAAACTCGGCGGAATGACGGGAACAGCGGAAACCGAAGCGGAAGAATTCGGCACGGTCTACGGCATTGATGTCGTTATTATTCCGACAAATCGCCCGATGATTCGCAAAGACAGTCCTGATGTGATTTATCGCACTTTGCCCGAAAAATGGGAAGCGATTGTCAATGAAATCAAAGAACTTCATGCCAAAGGTCAGCCGGTTTTGGTCGGAACGGTTTCGGTTGAAAATTCGGAACTGATTGCCGAAAAATTAAGGAAAATCGGTGTTCCGCACAATGTTTTGAACGCCAAATATCACGAACGCGAAGCCGAAATCGTCGCGCAAGCCGGACGCAAAGGCGCGGTTACGATTGCGACCAATATGGCTGGACGCGGAACGGACATTTTGCTCGGCGGAAACGCGGAATTTCTCGCCAACGATTATCTGAAACGGCTCGAAATTAATCCCGACGAAGCCACGCCTGAACAATTTGAGGAACAGTTTCAAAAAGCCAAACGAGTTGTTGCCGAAGAACAAAAAGAAGTCGTCGCGGCAGGCGGTTTGCAGATTCTTGCTACCGAACGCCACGAATCACGGCGCATTGATAATCAGCTTCGCGGACGTGCCGGACGGCAAGGCGATCCGGGCGCATCGAAATTCGTGCTTTCATTGGAAGACGATTTGATGCGTATTTTCGCGGGCGACAAAGTGCGTTCGATGATGGAATGGCTTGGAATGGAAAACGGTGTAGCGATTGAATCGAAAACCGTTTCCAAGCAAATCGAACGCGCCCAAAAAGCCGTCGAAGCGCGTAACTTTGAAACTCGTAAGCACGTTCTCAAATACGACGACGTGATGAACAAACAGCGCGAAACGATTTACGGACTTCGCCGTCAATTGATGTTTGAACCCGAACATCGTGAATATCTTCTCGGCGAACAAGGAGTTGCGCGTGATTTGCTTCACGATTTGACGCAAAGTTTCTTAAACCCGCAAGTTGCGCCGAATGAATGGGACATTGACACATATGCGGCGGAAATCGAAAGTATTTACGCGGTTGATCCGGCAGTTGATGCGGACGTTGATTTCAATAAAATGAGTTCCGACGAAATTGCCGAAGCAGTTTGGAAAAAGGCTTCGGAAAACTATGCCGCGAAAGAAAAACTTGCCGGAGTGGAACAGCTTCGCGCCTACGAGCGTTACATTATGCTCAACATTATTGATTCGCAATGGAAAGACCATCTGCTCTCGATTGACCATTTGAAACAAGGCATCGGACTCGTCGGTTACGGTCAAAAAGACCCGCTTGTCGAATACAAAAAACAATCGTTCGATATGTTTCAAGATATGCTCGACCGCATTGACACGAACACGACTCGCGCACTTTTCAATCTTGAAATCGTCTTCAAAGATGAACAGGAAGAAATGGAACGCCTCGAACGTCTGGAACGCCAACGCGCCCGCAAACAAGCCGCCGGAATGGCTTTTACCGGCGCAATGGCAACCGCCGAAGTCGCCGGAGCCGAAGCCGCCAAACACACCCCGTTCAAACGCGACCAACCAAAGGTCAAACCAAACGATCCGTGCTACTGCGGCAGCGGCAAAAAGTTCAAAAAATGCCACGGCGCAGGCGTGTAAAAGGCAAAAGGCAAAAGTAAAAAGGCAAAAGGCGGATGAAACAAGTCCGCCTTTACTTTTTTGCAAAATTTCAAACCGTTAATATTTTTCGCGGTCGCCATTGTAAATTCCGCGGTCGTCATTGTAAATTCCGCGGTCGCCATTGTAAACGCCGCGGTCGTCATTGTAAATCGTGCGGACGGCATTGTAAATTGCGCGGTTGCCTTTGTAAATGCTGCGGAAGGCTTTGTAAATTGCGCGGTCGCCTTTGTAAACTCTGCGGTCGGCATTGTAAACGCCGCGCATCGCAAATTAAACCGCAACTGTGCCAAAGTAATTTGCGCGGTCATCAAAGTATTTGCCAACCGCGCGAAACGAAACTCTCATCAGCCTCGTTCACGAGGCTTTCGCCGCAGGCGCAATTAGCCGCGTCCATTTATGGCGCGGTCAAATATTAATTGATTTTTCACAGGGCGTTTTAACGTCCTTGCAATTTGGCTTAAGCTATCTTAATCCTCTTCATTCGTAATCCGTTCCAAACGCTCGTGCGTTATGCCTTTTTTGTGGTGTTCTTTTTGATTCAGAACATAATTTATCACCCATTGCAAATCCTTCGTGCCAAAACTGACAATGCCGTAACCGCGTTGCCATTGCAATAATTTATGATTCGATGCACGATTAATTTCAAACGAGCTACCACCTTTTAATTTGCCAATCCAATCGCTCATCAACAATGACGGCGGCGGACTGACAACAATATGAATATGGTCTTCGATGCCGCCAATGGCGTGAAAATAAACTTCCGGCGTTTCGATGATTTTATGTTTTATAAATTGGTAGAGTTTTGTTTCGATAGCAGGTTTTATCAAAGGCAAATTAGCTTTTGTGTGCTAGATAATATGAAAATTTATCTCGGAATAAACGCTGTCGGGCATAGTTTTGTTTAATGGCTAAAGCCTGTTTCAACAGGCTTTCCGCGTTTTAATTTCAGCCTGTTTCAACAGGCTTACCGCCGCAGATGGCAAATAGCCGCGCTCATTTATGGCGCGGTCAAATGCTGATTGATTTTTCAAAGGGCGTTTTAACGTCCTTTTTTCCGGCTTCAGCCGCCGTCGGTCAAACTCACAAGCTAAAGCTGAAGAAAAGGACGTTAAAACGCCCTTCGGTTTTAATTCGCAAACGAACCGCGCCGTGAACGGACGCGGCTATCTGCCGCTTCGCGGAAAGACGGCTGAAGCCGCCTGAAAAACTAAATCCTCCTTTTTATTTTTTTGAGTCCTTGAATTCTAACACTAATGTTTCTGCTGTTTTCGTCATTAAAGATTCATCATCAGGTCTATAAATCCAATAATAACTATCAGGAATTAAAGGGCTTCTTACTCTATTGTCATAAATTTCATCTTGAATTTTTCTTGCTATTTCGTCAAGCTCAGTTTTATCAACTTCATTTCTTAGTATTCTTTCCCATATTTTGTTGAAAAAACTGTTCAATTTATTGAGTTTTTCGCTTGAATCTTTGTTTTCTTGATATTGTTTAGTGAGAAATCTAAAAACAGGTAAAAGTCCGCTTAGAATCAAAGCAACTTGTTCTAAGGTTAAAGGCACAAATACTCCGACAATAAAAATAATTATTGGAAGAATAACAATAATAACTTTGAGTATTTTTCCGTATGAAGTGCGAAGACGACAATCCCAACTATAATTTACTCTTTGACAAATTAGACGAGCAATTGAAACATCTAGTCCAGTTAAATCTACATTGAACCAATCTCTAATTTTTTCTATGTTAGATTCTATCTTTTTATGTGCATTGTAATGAGTTAACACTTCTTCAACCGTTATGTCATCAGCAGTCTTGAACGGGGATTTACTAATTTCTAAAACGTCGGAATCAAACAACTCTTGAATTTTAGCCGCCTTTGCTTTTCGGTCTTTTATAATTGGTTCAATGAGAATAGTATCAATTATAAAAAAGACAATTCCATATAATGCTGTGTAAACTGAAAAATTCCCAATAAAAGCAGCAACAAGCGAAAGTGATATTGGGATGAGCAAATTTCCAATTAGCTGTAAATTAAAACGTCTTTTGGCAGAGGAATACAATTCTCTTTGAGCCGCTAATCTCTCTAATTGCTGTTCACTATTTTGAATGGTTGTAATTTGATTCATCTGCTTGGAAATTTACCGTTAAAAAACATATTCCACCAATAAAAGCAATTATCCAGATTTTTATCTCTTTGCTCACAGGCTTTTTCCGCCCTGACAAGTCCTGTTAATAGTTTCGATGATGCGTCTGCCTTTTTTGCGTCAGTGCTACACGCACTAATCAGTCCTGAAATTCCCATAGGGTCTCTTATGCTTGCTAACTGATTGTCATATAGCAATTTCATTATTCTTTTCAAATCTATGTCATACACTATTGAAGATTCGCCTTCAGCATATTTTGTAACTCTAAGTTCAAGATAAAACGACCTTATCGGAACATTGTTGTAAAATTTCCACGCTTTCACTAACCGAATAAGAGGCTTTAACTTACCTGAAAGTCTATCATCTTGTTGTTTCACATAAGCATTATGCGCTTGAGGGCTTGACCTCATCCAACCACCACCGAAATCAGCAATATCATAGGTAGCTTTTTTTCCAAGAGGAGTTTCAATCAATCCTTGATAATCGCAAGGAGTAACTTCCAAATCTTCTGACTTATATTTTCCAAAGGGGATTCTTACAGCAGGTGTTTTAACTTCGATACCTGATGTTCTGGAAAATGTATATTGCAATGCCTCTTTCACCTTTCGCAACGTCTCTGATGAATTTCGATTCAATTTCGCAGTTTTGCAAACAGCAAAGTAATCAGTGTCACTATAATGTCTTACACCAGTTCCATTACCAAATGAGCCTGTTTCAAAGAATTCATAACAATCAAAATTTTTCTCAAGACAACTTTTAACTGAATTTTTATGACTTGCTGCCGTGTTGTGTTCTGATGTCAGAGGCACGAGTCGCCCTAAAAATGTCTCAAATCCTTGTTCTAATGTTCTGCCCATAATTTCCCTCCTCAATCAAAGTTTTACATAAGGTAAAGATGAAGGAGAAGTAAAACCAAAACTTAATACGATTTATTACTCGTCCTTCATCTATTATTATCAAGGCTTTCTAAACTCAAGCGCGTTTATTTGTTGGTAGGCTGCGCTGTCTTTGCCGAATTTTAGGGCGAGGTAGGCTTTTATCAGTTTGATGCGCGGGATGATTCCGGTTGCGTCGTCGTAGATGATTGCGTCGCGGGCATCGTTTTTGTTGCCGAGTGTGGCGGCGGCGTTGCGGGCGGCGTTGTTTTTTGCGGTCAGCGAGGCGATTTTTGCGTCAATCGTGGGGACATCGTAGGGCGTTCCCGTGGCTTTGTAGGCAGGTTTGGTTTTGAGCAGTGCCGAGATGTCGGCGAGATAGGCGATTTGGTTGTCGCGGCTTCTTTGCGATTGTGATTGCGGTGTGCGCGATTCGTCAATGTCGGGCGTTGCCGGATCATCGGGAATGCCGGTTTTGCGTCCGGGCGGCGTGAATTTGTTGACGATGGTTTGCAAATCGGCGGTAAATGCCGCGTCGTTAAGTTCGACTTGCGCTTGGCGTTTGATATTGACGACGTATTTCGCCAATCCGTCAAATTCGGCTTGCACTTCGTCAACGGCAATGGTTTTTGCCGCCTCTGCCGTATCAACTTCGCCAAGCGCGGTTTGCGAAGCGATCAGAAAAGTTTGTAGTTCGGGAAGTTTGATTAAATCCTGCGGCGGAGCATATTCACCGCCGAGATTGGTTAAAATGATTGTTGTAGTTTCTAAATTTGCGACATTTTTGGCGTGTCCTGTTTCCATTAAGTTTTTCCTTGAGTTTTCAAATTGGTTGAACGAAGTCTTAAGAAAACCGAGAGTCCGACTGCTCAAAATTGGTTGAATTTGCAGGAAACGACATAGTGAAAACTCGTTATCAATGTGGTTTTCCGGCAATTTTTGGCAGAGGCGGCTTTCATAAAACATTTATAAAGTGCGATGTCGGCAATATAATCGAAATAAAAAATAATGTCAACATTTTTTTGGTAGTGTCCTGTGTGTTGTTTTAATATTTTAACCACGAAAATGCACGAAGCGATACGAAAAAAACGACTAATTTCGTGATATTTCGTGTTGCTTCGTGGTTGAAATAAGTCCGGCAACACACAGTTAGGAAACTACTATTTTCTTGAGGCAACAAAAAGTTTGCGTTTTGATTGAATTTCCAAGCCGTTGCGTTTTGAAGTAACTTCGATGGTGCGTTCTTCGTCGGCGGTTACATCGCTCAAGGCGCGTTTCGGGACGTAGGTTACAACATAACTCGAATCAATAATCGCGGCGATTTGTCCGGTTTTGCTGATTAATTCTTCTTGTGTTTCCGGCAAAAAGATTTCGCCGTTCGTGTCTTCGGCGATTTTGGTTAGAGTTTGTTCGCTCTTTTTGAGGTTTTCAGCTTGTTCTTTGCGTTTTTTTATCATTTCGCGGTCAGTATTTACCGAACCGATGCGCGGAGTTGTGAGAATTCTCTGTTGTTCTTGCGGCATAATTATCAAGGCTTCATTCGGAACTCTCTGCGGATTGGGTTCGCCACCTTTGAGAACCGAATTGTTGACGTTTATCGAAGTCTGCGCTATTTTCGTATAGCTGATGACGTGAACATTGATGTCCGAACCGAGCAGATTTTTCGTCCACGTTTCGCGCAGTTTTTGGTCGTTAAACGAATCAATTCCGTCGGTAATCAAAACCAGATGACGATTATCGAGCGCGGATTTATTGAAAAATTTCACCGCCGTATCGAGCGCAAGATTAAACGATGAACGAACGCCTTGACCGAGTTTTTTTTCATTGAGAAGCGGAATAATCGAAGATTTATCGGTTGTCCATTCCGAAACAAATTCGACTTTATCGGCATATTGCATCACTGCTACCGAATCTTCCGCTTGCAAAGAATTTACAAGAGCTTTTGCCGCTTCGGAAGTCATCTTTTTATTTTTCCCGAAAACATTTTCGCCGCCGACATCCAAAACAATCAAAACATTCGCCGGAATTCGCCGCACACTCGACGCTTGATGAATTCGTCCATCTTCAGTTATAACCAAATCATCTTTCGTTACGCCGGACGCGAATTTCCCGCTTTTATCAAACGCCAAAATATTCAATTTTATCTCTTCGCTGAAAACTTTTTCGGTTTCATCTTCGGGCGTAGGCGTAGGCGTTTGCGCGTGTGCCGAAAAAACGGCAAAAGTAAAAAAAGCGGCGATAAACAAAGAAATCTTTTGGACGGACATAATAAAAACTCCGAAATTAAAACATTAACTTGAAAAGTATGATGCGGCAAATTGGCGAAAATATGCTTTTGGTGTGAAAGCGGCGGAAAACAATTTTTTAATCCACAGATAAATCGGAATAAGTGAAAAGTGATAGATTTTACGCACCTCATACCTATCACATCTCACCTTTCACCTATCACTTATTCCGAAAGTATTTCTTCTCAGCATAAATGTTGAAACACTCCCATCTAATTTAATATCTGCGTTCATCCTTCGTATCTGTGTATAATTTTGCTTTATAATTTCGGGTTTTCTTCCGTAAATTTAATCAGATTTTTCACATAATCCTTAAAATTCGGGCAAGCGACATTGTGCGCCGCGAGCAATTCGTCCGCCGTTGTTGTGTTATAGGTTTGCGACAGAAAAAAATAAGGCACGCCCGAATGCGGCAGACCGCTGATTGCCGGAGAAATCGGCAGATTGAGCGAAAATTCGACCAATTTTGGTGGCGGCGTAATGACCGATTTTTTTCCGCAGACGGCTTCGGAAATCGCGTCGCAAATTTCTTGTGTCGTCAGCGGATTCGGGTCAGCCAAGGCGATTGTTTTGCCAACGGCGCGTTCGTCTTTGGCAAGCGCGGCGATTCCTTCGACAACGAAATCAACCGGCACGAGATTTAATTTAACTTTATCGTTTCCAACATTTACGAGCCGCAAAAGCGCGGGAAATTTCTTTAAGTAAAAAATTACATAATAAATTCCGTCATATTTCGCCGTTTCGCCTGTTTTTGAATCGCCGACGACGACCGACGGACGAAAAATCGTTACGGGAAAATCTTTCTTCATATTTTCGACTTCGACTTCTGCCAGATATTTCGTTTCTTCGTAAAAATTACGAAAACCCGCGCTGTGTTCGAGTTCGTTTTCAAAGATTTCTTCTTCGCGTTTTCCGGCGACATAGCACGTCGAAATGTAATTATAACGGCGCAAATTCGGCAGAGATTTGACAAATTCATTGACGTTTTTTGTGCCTTCGACATTGACCGCAAAAGCCGGAGCTTTTTTCACGTCCAAATCGTAAATCGCCGCCAGATGATAAACGTCGGTCGTTTCGCCTTGCACGGTTTGTAAATCTTTTGCGGAAATTCCGAGATTTTCCTGAGTTATATCGCCTTCGATTAAAGCGAAATTTTCAAGCGAAACGCCGGCTTCCGATGAAATTTTTTCAACGTCGCGCATCGCTTTTTCGAGAAATTGCGTTTGCACAAGCAAAAAAAACTGCGTGTCGGTTTTCGCCAATCGTTTGACCAATTTTTCGGCAATAAAACCGGGAAATCCGGTGAGAAAAATCGTTTCGGAATATTTCATAAATTTATTATAAATGAATGGTCATTCATTTTTAAAGCAAGCAAAAGCGTAAAACTCTGAAAAATCAACACTTTTCGACATTTTTAAGTTATAATGGAATATCCGTAAGATTTTTACGGACAATGATTTATAATGACGGAAACGGAAAAAGAACAATCTACCACAGAAGAAACAGAAGCCGCAGAACTACGCGAAATGCGTTGGTCGGTCATTTCATTTGAAAAAACCGAAGCGGGAAATCTGACCTACGCGCAAGCCGAACAAAAGCTCGCCGAACTTGAAACGCAAAAAGTTTCGGGACTTTGCATCGTTACAAACGATGCCGCCGCACGGATTTCAAAATAAAACGCGAAACAAATCTAAAAGTTTCCGTGTTTTTTCGCGTCTTTCGCAGTTAAAATTCTAAAATAACCTTACCGAAACTTTCGTTTGATTCAAGATATTCGTGAGCTTTTTGAATTTCTTCTATTTTGAAAACGCGGTCAATATTCGGCACGACTTTGCCTGATTCGAGAAGCGGTAAAACCTCTGCGATAAATTTTTGATTGGCTTCGGCTTTTTCGTCTGTCGGGCGCGAACGCAAAACCGTTCCGATGATTTTAAGCCGTTTAGACAGCGCAATTCCTAAATCAAATTCAGCTTTTCTTCCGGCAGTTAAACCGACTAAAATCAAACGTCCTTTTAAGTTCAAACTTTGCAAATTCGCTTCAAAATAAGCCGCACCGACTAAATCTAAAATCACGTCAACGCCTTTGCCGTCATTTTTTTCGGCAATAAGTTCACTTAAGTATTTCGGATTTTCCGTAATTTTATTCGTTTCAGTTAAAATTCCATAATTAAGTTTGAAGTCCACGCATTTTTTCAACTTTTCAATGGTTCGTGAAGTTCCGAAAGTTTTTATGTTTCGCGCTTTAGCAAGTTGTAAAGCGGCAAGTCCGACACCTGAACCGACGGCGTGAATCAGAAGCGATTCGTTTGTTTTTAAGTTTCCGTTCGTAAAAATTGCGTCGTGTGCAGTGATAAATGCTTCAGGAATTGCGGCGGCTTCGGTGAATGATAAATTTTCGGGAATTTTCGCAAGAAGTGATTCTTCCGTCAACAAAAATTCGGCTTGCGCTCCGCCTGCTGTGATGCCGAACACGCGGTCGCCGATTGCAAAATCTTTAACACTTTCGCCGGTTTCCGCAACTTCGCCTGCAAATTCCAAACCCGGAATTCGTTCGGGAAAACCTTTCGGCGCAGGATAAAATCCGCGTCTTTGCATTATGTCGGCACGATTTAACGCGGACGTTTTGACGCGAACCAAAACTTCCGTTCCTTTCGGTTTCGGCGGGTTTTCGACTTCGCGGATTTCCAAGTTTTCCGCGCCGCCGAATTCTTTGATATAAACTGCTTTCATATATTTCGCGTTTTGAGTTCCAACTGAAGTTGGAACTCAAAACTTATTCAAACAAGCCCATTTTTGCCGATTGATTAATATTTTCGTTTAACCAAACGGACAAATTTTCGATAAATTCTTGTTTGTTTTCCATATCTTCGCGGTTTTCGGCGAAAGTTTTCATTTCATCGAGAAGTTGGGTGCGTGTGCGTGTGCCGTCCATTAATTCGATGAGATGATGCGAAATTTCGTCGTCAACTTTGATGCTTGCTCCGAGAAGTGTCGAAAGTGCGTTGCCGTGTTTTATCTGCCACGCGGCGACACGGTTGGTTTTAGGTTTTTCGCCCGCGTCGGTTGAAATTTGATGACGTTTGACATTGATTTCGACCAATCCGGTGCTGAAATACATCTGCCAAAGAATTTGATTTAGGATGTCTTTTTCTTTTTCCCAATCGTCGGTTTGATAACCGTTTTCTTCGAGAATTTTTCGAGCGGCAAAGATTAATTCATCAAAATCGGCGGAATTTCCATAGATTTGATTCAGATAAACGAGCGCGGCTTTGGTCAAAGGATGGTCAATTTCAACGCCGGCATTTTTTCTGGCGACGAATTTCTCAACTTTTCTTTCCGTCAAATTCGGGTTTTCATCGAGCGGACGAAGCGGCGAAGAAATATAAAAATCGCGCAAAACGAAGGGCGAAATTTGGCGGTTTAATTCGATTTCCTGATGAGAAATTAACGTCTGACGGAAAAATCTGCCGCGCACGAAATCCAAATATTGTTCGCGTTCGACAACGTCGCTCAAAGATTCGACCATTTCGCGCACTTCGGGCGAAAAATTATTCATTGACATTGCGGCGATTTCCGCTTCGGAGACAAACTGTAAGCCGTGTTTTTGCAATGTTTCAACGAATTCGTAAAAATAAACGGGTTGATAAAATTCGGCTAAATCATCGTGAAAAATGTCGGCGGTTTCGTGGTCGAAATGTCGTTGCAATTCTTTCATCAAAAATGGTTGAAAGGCTTCTTTTTCGATTGAATTTTCAACCAAAAAAGCGAGAAACGTCATTGCTTTCTGAACTTTTTCGGTCGGATCATTCGTGTCTCGCGTATGGAAACGCATCATTCGCCGTGCCATATCGCGGATATGTCCGCCGGGATAGGTGTTGTAGCTGATGTAGCCGATGCCGTTCGGAGTGAGCATTTCACGGTAAATTTCAAAAACTCTTTCTCTTACAAAATCAGGAATCCACGAAATAAGTCCGTGCGCGGTGATGTAATCAAACTTGCCGAAATCCTGCACGGTCATTTCCATTACGTCAATTTGACGAAATTCGACATTCGGCAAATTCAATTCTGCCGCACCTTTTTGTGCCTCGGCAATATGATTTTCGGACAAATCAATACCAACGAAATGGCTTGAAGGAAAGACAAACGCTTGAGCGAGCAAATTGCTACCGTTACCGCAACCGAGTTCGAGAACGCGGCAATTTAAGACATCGGGCGGCGACATTCCGAAAATCTTTGCCATTACTGCCAAACGGTCAGGATTTGTCTGCGAAAAAATCTTGCTCGGATAGGCGATTACGTCGTATGCGAATTTGTCTTTCATAGTTTTAATGGTAAGCAGTGAGCAATATTGAAGGTGTAAATTTTGCTTTCAATACTGCTCACTGCTTACTTTTATTGTCGAATCAGCACGACGGGCGATTGTTCGGCGGCGAGAATTTTAGCGAAGAAATCACGGACAGTGCCGTATTTATCCGCCGTGATGAGCGAGCGCGTCAAAATCATCGAACGGTTGTAAAACAGCTTGCCGTCTTTGAATTCGTAGGTTGCTTTGTATTTGCCGAAAGGTGTGTCGAGCGTAACCGCTTCCGGTGTTTCGTCAACAATAAATCCTTGCGGAATCGTAAAAACGGCATTTTCTTCAAATGAAGTTGCGTCCAACGAAACCGGATTTTTGCGGTCTTTTTCGGTGAGATAAATCGAACCGGCGCGGCTGACAATTGCCGGTTTGAAAATCAATAAACGATTTTGCATCAGTTGTCCGTAAGACGGTGCAGTAAATTCAACGTCTAAATCAAATCCGGCTTCAGCGTGGCGGTCAAGCGGCGTTAATTTTGTCAGCCGTGCCGCTGTTGCGCCGCGTGTCAGCCAGCGTTCGATGAGCTTTTTATAATCACTCACTGAATTCATCCGAAGCATAGCGCGTTCATAACTCGAAGCCTGTCCGGTTGTTCGTTCACGAATCACGCCTTCAATTGTGCCGTCAGCTTTTAGATTGATTTCAACTTTGCGTTTAGTCGAATTAAATTCTGCCGAAATAATCGGCATTTGCGACAAACCGCCATTATCGCCCGCCATAATCAACGCATAACTTCCTTGTTCATGGTCGGGCAAATCGCCGACAGCAGTGAACGGATCAGTTGCATCGAAAATCAAAAGCCGTCCGAGTTTCGGATGCGTAATAACACTTGCGGCTTGTGTTGAATCGCTGATTTTAACCGCGATAATGCAGTGATTAAACTGACTCGGACTTGCCCACTCAGCGCGGACATAATTCGGTTCGCCCGAATAAATCGCAATCGGGAAGGCTTCGATTTTGAGTGATTTGAGCATTGCCCGCATCAATGTTGCTTTGTCTTTGCAATCGCCGTAACCACGCGCCAAGACCATATTCGACGGTCGCGGACGATAGCCGTTGCCGTAACCGACACCAATATCAATCGAAATATATTGCAAATTTTGGACGAATGTTCCGATGGCGCGAATTTTGTCGAGTTCAGTTTTGGCATTTGCGGTTAATTCTTGCGCTTTGGCGGCAACTGCATCATCAACAATAACTTGCGGGTCATACATCTGACTTGCCCAACGCGAAACTTCCGTCCAATCGGAAAAAATGCGATTTACGCCTTGTTCCGCTTTTTCGGGCGTAAAACTGACCACGATGCGCGGCACGAGATTGACAAAAGCCGGACTCATCGGTTCATCGGCAATCGGTGCAAGATTGCGAAGTTCCCAAGTATAATTCGTGCCACTCGATTGCGGTTGGATATTCGGATGATTAAACGTAATGCTCGAAGCCTTCCAGCCATTCGGCAAACTCAGCGTATAGCGCGAAACCAATGTCGGCAAATCGTCTTGGAAAAAAAATCTGTCCTGAAAAAACAGCGGACGGTCTTCGGTAACAATCGAGTAGCCAAAAACCGAACCGACATCAACATCGCTCGTGCCGTCAATTATTTTTACACGATATTCGTCATAAACGTCGTCGGGATCGGAAATGCGGTCAACAATCGTTTTTTTGTCGTATTCTTTCGTTGTGCCGTCGGGACGAATAAGCCACGCGGTTATGTCGCGCACTTTGCCCGAACTGACGAGATAGAGCGCGTAAGCGACGGCTTCGCGTCTGCCTTCGCGGGTGAGAATTTTCACAGCGCGATTTTCGGTCGTAACGAGTCTGCCGTCGGATGTCAAAACAGTTTGCTGTTCATTGTGTAAAACAACTGCTTTGATGTTCTTTTCGTAAGACGGAACACTACTTGAAGCCGCCTGCCGCATCCAACTCGGCGGCGCATTGTCAACTGCCAAAACGCTGACCGATAAAAATAAAATCGTTAAAAATATTCGAGGAATCATAAATCTTAAATCTCCTGATACCTAATATGCACCTCTTTTTGAAAACTTGTAATTCTGTAATTGTTGCAAATGCCCAACATTTCGTTTTTGTCGCGTAGCGACTTATTGAGTTTAGCCGTATCTTTATGGTCTGTTCAAAATGAATGCCGTAAAAAAAACGGATTTCGGGCTTTGCCCGCTGATGTGCGGAAGGTCTCTGACCTTCCGGCAGACAAGCCGAGAAATTGGGGCTATGCCCCGAACGCGGCGGGCATAGCCCGCTAATCTTCAGGGAACTTTTCGGAAGGTCAGAGACCTTCCGCACATCGGGCGGCAGAGCCACGTTTTACGGCATTCATTTTTCAAAGACCATAATTACACGGCTAAACCCAGCTAGTCGCTACGCGACATTTAGAGAAAAAAGAGTTCCACATTAGGTATCTCCTGATGTTTTGAGTTCCGTTTTTAGGCGGCGCAACTGCAAGCAAAGCGATAAGTTTAGTTTTGTTTCAACGTAATCGGGGACAAATCCGCTTTGTTGAATGCGTCAAACAAACCTTTCAGCGGCGTATATGAACCTGCCGGAAACAGATACACTTTATTCGCAAAATGAAACTTTCGTTGGTAATTTAACAAACCTGTTACTTTATTAAATTTAACATCAAAACTCAGCGAACCGATTTTTGAAGGATCTTCAACCGTTCCCGGAGCTTCGGCATTGTCGAGATCAAAACCTTTCGGCAATTCGATTTCGATGTTGTCTTGTTCCGACCAGCCATAGTGGAAATAAATCGGATATTTGCGCGTTGCGCTCGAAAAAAGCGGTTGAGTTCCATATTCAAAAAATCCGGGTTGCAGGAAAAGACGCTTTCCGGTTTTTGAAGCATAATTCGGAACACGGATTTTATATTGATAGGTAAAAGGCTTTTCGGCATCCATTACATTTTCAATAACGATGTTTGAAACTTCCGCCGCGCTCATTCTTGATTTGATTTCTTCCTTCAACATTTCTTCGCGTTTATCAGGCGATTTTTCGTAATTGTCCATTTTTTGCAAATACGAAAGTTGTCCCGTATATTCAACTTTGACCGTGCCTTCGAGCGTGCCGTCTTCGAGCAGTTTGAATTTTCCGTTGCGTTTAGCAACCGATTTATCAACTCCCGAAAGCGGCGTTCGGATATTTCTCAAATAATCCTTCGAGCTTAAAAGCAAAACCGAAGTGTCCTCTTCAAACCAAGCCAACATTCCGTAAGGCAGAAAATAACTGCCCGGATCGTAATATTGCCAATCGCCGCCAACCTTTACGGCAATCGAAGAAAAATGAATAAACGAAACGTGCGCTTGTTGCGGATTAAAGAATTTTTTGCTTCTATCGCCGCCAAAAGCCAGCCGCGCTTCAAAGCCGAGAGCCGTTACCATTGAAGCGAAAAGTTGATTGATTTCCGTTGCTGTGCCTTGTTTTTTCTGCAAAGTTTCGCCCGTTGATTTATTTTCTCTGATGGCTTCTTTTTGCTCATCGGTAAGTTGCGGGTCGTAGGTAATATTTTTGATTTGCGTTTTACAAAACTCGAAAATTTTAGCTAGTTTTTCATCCGGCGTTTGCACACCGGCAGAAACTTGTTCGGCAGTGGCTTTAACTTCCTTGTTAGGTTTCAGCGTGTCTTTAATATCGTAGGCTTTAGCGATGTAATAACCGGCGTTCGACCAAAAATCGCTGGTTGTCATTCCCGCGTCGGCATAATACATCAAAAGCCACGAACGAACTTCATCTTCGGGCGGCATTTGCGGTTCTTCTTTAAGTGCCGGAACATTCGTCATCGTTGCCCGATAGAATCCTTTTTTATCTTCAACGAAAACATTGCCGCCCATATTAAAAGTGAAATATTTCCCGTCGGCAAACGGTTTAAAATAATAGGTGATGTTTTGAATCGGAATATCGTGCTGAAACGTCATCCGCATATTATTTGCCGAGCCGGGAGTTAATTCCGTATATCGGTATTCGACAATCGTTCCGACTTCGACATTCGGCACGGCAAATGATTTTGCTTTGAGTTTTACTTTATCAATTTTGACGATTTCGCGTTCTAAAATGTCGGTTTTGGCAAGTTCGGAAATTGAGCCGTCGGGTTTTATAACCCGCGCCATAATATCTTTAATTTTCATTCCCTTGAAGAACGGAATATCAACCTTGCTGTATTTTTCGCGTCCGCGTTCAGTTAAGATTTTGACGCGGACATAGTGTTTCATTGATAAATTTTCTTTTGAATCGTCAATGCGAACTTCCCAAAAAATCGCTTCGGCATCGGCGTTCGGTTCAACCTTGGAAGTTGTCATCTCGCGTTCGCTGGCAGTAACATCGCGCCAAACATTTTCTTGCGCGAAGGCAAATTGTGAACCGAAAATTATTAAACAAATAAGCGGAAGCAACATAGAAGGCTTCCTATTGTAGAAAAACATATTTTTTTATACCTCTTTTAAATTTGGACGGCTGATTTTCCCAGCACGGCTTTAATTTTTTTCAGACTAAATTTATGCGTAATTTTTATCGTTTATTTTAACACTTTCTTCGATGTTAAATAAATATTTTTATGAGATGCCATATTTGCGAATATTATGTTGTAAAAGCCGATTTTTATTGTGTTCAAAAAATTCGTCTCAAAACATTAACTTCTTGAATAGCCGCAAAGCGCACGGAAAAACGACTATACGGCATTTTGTAAAACAGCTCGAAATCTCAAAAAAAAGACAACGATCATCGGGGATATAATAATTTGCAATTAATACTGAAGCCTGTGCATAATTAAGTTCTTTGACACCAGTAAGTTAATCGCATCAGG
>CAZJQP010000085.1:0-21546 GCA_964548225.1 uncultured Blastocatellaceae bacterium
CCGGACGATGAATCGGAGTTGAAATCGGCGATTTTCCGCGAGCGCAAAATGTGGATTCGTGAACGCACGACGGAACTCGGCGCGGAACGTGCGGAATATTGGGGTTGGACGAATATTTACACTTATTCAAAATCGCTTGCGGAGCAAATTATTGCGAAACAAGACGATATTGTGAAAACTCTCGTGCGTCCTTCGATTGTTGAAAGTTCAAACGAATATCCGTTTGCGGGTTGGAACGAAGGCTTTACGACGACCGCGCCGTTGATTTTGATTGCTTTGCGTGGACAGCCGATAATTCCCGTGAATGAAAAATTGGTTTTGGACATTATTCCGGTTGATATGGTCGCGGGCGCAATTTTGGGCGCGGCGATGAATGCTTTGATTGACGATAATCCGCCGCTCGTTTTTCAAGCATCAAGTGGCGATTCAAATCCGAATGATATGAAGCGGATTGTCGGGCTGGTCGGTTTGTATAAACGCGATTATTTTAAGGAAAAAGACACGGGCAATAAGTTGATGAATTCGGTTGCGGCGATGATTGAAACTTCGCCGACGACGCAGAAAAAATATGAACGATATTCCGCGCCGATGCTCAATAAATTAGCGAAATCGGCGAATAATTTGCTTGATAAAGCCGCGCCGACTTGGGCGGGCGGTCGTTTTTCAAATATCGTTTCGGACTTGAAAAAATCGGTCGCCGAATTTGAGCAGACGACGCAGGAAACTATTGACGCATTTGCGATGTTCAAGCCGTTTATGATTGACAACGCTTACGAATATCGTTCGGACAACGTGCGTGCGCTGATGTCGCTTGTTAAGGAAAAAGAGAAAAATCTGCTTCCTTGGTATCCCGAAAAATTGGATTGGTATGATTATTGGCTAAAAGTGCATTTTCCCGGAATGCGGAAATGGGTTTTGCCGCAACTCGAAGAAGATTTGAAGAAAATCGAGAAGCGTTCTTACACTTACAAAGACCTTCTGGATTTGTTTGATACTTCGGTCAAAAGATTTCCGACTCGCGTGGCGATGAAAATCGAGCGCAACGGCAGAAAAGAGCAATATACGTTTGAAGATGTCAAAGAACTAACGTATCGCGCCGCCGGATTTTTGGCGCATAACGGCATAAAATCGGGCGACCGCGTGATTTTGTTTTCCAACAATATGCCCGAATGGGGCTTGTCGTATTTCGGAATTTTGAAAACAGGCGCGACCGCGATTCCGATTGATCCGGCGAGTTCGATTGATGAAATTATCAACTTTGCAAAAGCGGGCGAAGCGTCGGCGATTATGATTTCGCCGAAACTTGCAGACGAAAATTTAGATTTAGCCGAAAGATTGAAAGAAGCAAACTTGAATTTGAATGTTTTCACGTTTGATGAAGTTTTTGAGATTCAATCCGAGCAGGAAGAAGCTAGAAGAAACGCGCTTTTGCCGAATAAAATTTTGTCGAATTCGGTTGCGTCGCTGATTTTTACGAGCGGAACAACGGGAACACCGAAAGCCGTGATGTTGTCGCATAAAAATTTCGTCAATATGATTTCGATGCTTTCCAGCGTTTTGGATATGGACATTTCGGACGGCGTTTTGAGCGTTTTGCCGATGCACCATACATTTGAATTTTCAGCAGGCTTCTTAACGCCATTTTCAAACGGAACGCAAATCACATATCTCGACGAGCTTTCCGCTGAAGAACTTTCACGCGCCATCGAAAACGGACACGTTACCGGAATGGTCGGCGTTCCGGCGTTGTGGGAAATGCTTCATCGGCGCATCAAAACTCGTATGCGCGAACGTGGTGATTGGTTCGCGGATTTGGCAGATAACGTCATCGAATTCAACGCTTGGGTGCGCGACAACACGCCGTTTAACTTGGGTCCGATTATCTTTTTCCCAATTCATCAAGGAATGGGCGGACGAATGCGCTATCTGATTTCGGGCGGTTCGGCGTTGTCGGAAAAAGTTCAGAAAGACTTGCACGGATTAGGTTTTACTGTTCTCGAAGGCTACGGTTTGACCGAATCTTCGCCGGTTTTGACCGTAACGCGACCTGAAAATAAATTGATTCGCGGAAGCGTCGGCAAACCGCTTCCGGGCGTTGAAGTAAAAATCAACGAGCCGGACGAAAACGGTGTCGGCGAAGTTTTGGCGCGTGGTCAAAATGTGATGCTCGGTTATTTCAACAACGAAGAAGCGACCGAAGCCGTTTTGCAAGATAGATGGTTGAAGACAGGCGATTTAGGCAAACTTGATGAAGACGGAAATCTCTACATCGTCGGGCGTTCAAAAGACGTAATTATTGATTCCAACGGCAAAAATATTTACCCGGACGAAATCGAAGACCTTTACGGCAAAGCCGCATTTATCAAAGAATTATCGGTTGTCGGCTTGCCCGATGATGACGGCGGCGAGAAAATTGCCGCGCTCGTCGTGCCGGATTATGAATATGACATCGCCTTGAGTCGTGCCGAAACCAACAAAAAAGTCGAAGAACATTTCCGCGAAGTTTCCGGCGGTTTGCCGTTTTTCAAGCGCGTCAAAGTTTTGCATCTCACGCCGTTTGAATTGCCAAGAACAGCGACTAGAAAAGTAAAACGTCCCGAAGTCGTCGAAATGCTTCAAAACTTGGAAGCGAAATCGAAAAATCGCACGAAAATCGAATCGGAAGCCAAAGGCGACGACACTGTGCTTTGGATTCGCAAAATCGTGGCGACGGTTTCAAATCGCGCTTTGTCGGAAGTCGCCATCGAAGACAAACTCGCTGATTTGGGCTTTGATTCATTGATGTTTGTCGAGCTTCAAGCGGCGGTCGAAGACGCGGGCGGACGAGTTATTTCGCCCGACACTCTGAACGAAGTCCAAACTGTGCGCGAACTTCTCACCGCCGTTCAAAGAGTTGATAAACGCAAGAAAATCGTTGATGAACCGCGCACCGAAGAGAAAAAAGACGAAGAGATTTACGTTCCGTCAATCGTCCGCCGCGTCGGAAATTCCATCGTGGATTTCGCGCAGGAACAGCTTTATAATTCGGTTTTAGATACCAAAATCGAAGGCGAATCGAACGTCCCGTCGCACACGAATTTCATCGTTGCGCCAAATCACGCTTCGCATCTCGACACAGGTTTGGTCAAAAAGGCGTTAGGCAAAGACACGGCGGAACAAACGGTTGCGGTTGCGGCAGCGGATTATTGGTTCGACACGAAATACAAACGCGCCTATATGAACAATTTCACGACGCTCGTGCCGATTGAGCGAACGGGAAGTTTGCGGCAATCTCTGCGCCACGTTACGCAAATCTTGGGCGAAGGTTACAACGCCCTGATTTTCCCCGAAGGCGGACGACAAGAATCAGGCGAAATCGCCGAATTCAAACCAATCATCGGCTATCTCGCCCTTAACCAAAAAATCGGCATTCTGCCAATTTACCTTTGGGGAACTTACGAAGCCTTCCCGAAAGGCACAATCATCCCGAAAACCCAAAGCCTCGGCGCAAAAATCGGCGCAAAAGTCGGCAGATTTTTGGCATACGAAGAGCTTTTAGAGATGACCAAAGGCGTGCCGAACACCGAAGCCTATCGTCTCATTGCGGCAAGAGTTCAACACGAAATCGAAAATATGCGCGACGGTCGCCGTGACAAATTCGATGTCGCCGCCGTCAGAAAAAAATGGAAAGCCGAACGCCGCAAATCGCGGAAGCAAGAGCCGGTTATTGATGAGTGAGGAATTATGGATTGGACAAAATTTTCAGCTATTGCTACGGCGATTTATACGATTTTAATGCTTGGTATTGTTGGTTTTACAGGTTGGCAAGTTCTTATTTTAAGAAGACAAAACCAAGCTCAATTTGAAGATTCATTAGCTCGTGAGTATAGAGAATTAATGAACAAAATTCCAATCAAAGTTTGGCTGGGAGAAAATTTAACTGCCAAAGAGTATAAAGAAAATTTACATAATTTCTATTACTATTTTCATCTGTCTAACCAACAAATTCTTTATTTTCAAAGAGGCAGAATAAAGAAGGAAATTTGGAGAAATATAGTTTTAGGCATAAAAGGTAATCTTGAATTGCCTGCTTTCGCAAAGGCTTGGGAAGAAATCGAATCAAAATCTCAGAAAACACGATTTGGGTATTTGAAACAACTTATTGAGAGTGATTTTGATAATAAGCGAAGTAATTTTGTAGATCCAAGCAAGATGAATTTGGTTGAAGGTTATAAGGCAGTTGCAAAGGAAGAATCAGACTTGGCAAAAAAGAACAAATAGAAACTTCAGAGTATGAATTTAGGCACTTGAAAAGCAAATAATAAAGGCGAACAAGAGTCAATTACTTTCAAAAAGATTATGAAATCATTCAAAATTAAAATCATCGTTTCAATCTTTCTGCTTTTTGCGTTCGTTTCAAATTCGTTCGCGCAAAACGTGCAGAAGGTTGATAAAAAACAGCTTGCCGCGCAGGTGAAGGCGGAGTTTTTGCACGCTTGGAACGGGTATAAAAAATATGCTTGGGGACACGATGATTTGAAGCCTTTGTCGAAGACTTTTCGGGATTGGTATGCGCCGGAGACGGTTTTGATGACGAAAGTTGATTCGCTTGATTCGTTGATTTTGTTGGGTTTTAAGAAAGAAGCGGACGAAACGCGGAAATATATTACGGCGAATTTGTCGTTTGATAAGGACATTTACGTTCAGAATTTCGAAATTACGATTCGGGTTTTGGGCGGATTGCTTTCGGCTTATCAGATGACGAAGGATAAAAAATTGCTCGCGCTGGCTGATGATTTGGGAGCGCGTTTGCTTCCGGTTTTCGATTCGCCGACGGGTTTGCCTTATCGTTATGTGAATCTGAAAACAGGCAAAACAAAGGGCGAAGTTTCAAATCCGGCGGAAACGGGAACGCTTTTGATTGAATTTGGAACTTTGTCGAAATTGACGGGCAAAGCGGTTTATTATGAAAAAGCGAAACGCGCTTTGGTGGAAACTTACAATCGGCGTTCGCCAATCGGTTTGGTCGGCACGAACATCAATGTCGAGACGGGAAAATGGACGAATACTGACAGTCATATCAGCGCGGAGATTGATTCTTATTACGAATATTTGCTGAAATGCGCGATTTTGTTTGACGATGCCGATTGTCGAAAGATGTGGAATGAAGCAATCGCGGCGATTAACAAATATTACGCCGACGAAGTGCGCGGCGAGCTTTGGTATGGACACGCGGATATGAACACAGGGAAAAGAACGGCAACCGTTTTCGGCGCGTTGGACGCTTTCTTTCCGGCGGTTTTGGCTTTGGGCGGCGATTTGGAACGTGCAAAGAGATTGCAGAATTCTTCGTATAAAATGTGGACGAAACACGGCATTGAGCCGGAAGAATTTGATTATCAAAAAATGGAAGTCGTCAATAGCGGTTATCCGCTTCGTCCTGAAATTGTCGAATCAACTTATTATCTTTACCAATACACACGGGACGAAAAATATTTGCAGATGGGCAAGACTTTTTTTGAAGACACTATAAAATATTGCAAAACCGATGTCGCTTACACAGGTTTGAAATCAGTCGTAACGAAGGAAAAAGCTGATTATATGCACAGCTTTTTCTTTGCTGAAACGCTGAAATATTATTATTTGCTTTTCGCGCCGCCGAAGACTTTGGATTTCAAAAAAGTAGTTTTCAATACGGAAGCACATCCGATTTGGAAGACTTGGTAGGAGTTTTTGTAAAGCACAAAAAATAATATTTTTTTATTAATCCGCAGATAAACACAAATAGACACAAATTTTAGGAATTAATGAAAATGAGTAAATTTGAATCTGTGTCAATCTGCGGAGAATTTTTGTTCTCAACTTGTTAAAATTTAGAGTTTTGAAACCAAAAGCAAGTAATCTTGCGTAATAAAAACAACCAGAAATTATCTTTCGTCTTAAAATAATTATGAAAACCTTAAAATGTTATTTGCTCGTTTTTTGTCTTTTGCTTTCTTCCGTTCCAGTTTTTGCTCAAAAACAAACGCCTTCTTTTAAGGTTGAGTTTGAAAAATTCACTTTGCCGAACGGTTTAGAAGTTATTTTTCACGTTGACCGAAGCGATTCTGTTGTTGCCGTAAATCTGACGGCGCACGTTGGTTCAGCGCGGGAAAAAGCCGGACGCACGGGATTTGCTCATTTATTTGAACATCTTTTGTTTCTCGAATCGGAGAATTTGGGCAAAGGCGGTCTTGATAAAATGTCTGCGAGAATCGGTGGTTCGGGCGCAAACGGTTCAACTTCGCGCGACCGCACGAATTATCTGCAAACCGTTCCGAAGGACGCACTTGAAAAAATGATTTGGGCAGAAGCCGATAAACTTGGTTGGTTTATCAACACCGTTACCGAGCCGGTTTTGGCAAAGGAAAAACAGGTCGTTAAGAACGAAAAACGGCAGGGCGTTGACAATCAGCCTTACGGTCATACGCAATATGTGATTGATAAATCACTTTATCCGGCGGATCATCCATATAATTGGCAGGTCATCGGTTCTTTGGAAGATTTGGACAACGCAACTTTGGCGGACGTTAAGGAATTTTTCCGTCGTTGGTATGTGCCGAATAACTGCACTTTAATTATCACCGGCGATTTTGATATGAAACAAGCGCGAAGTTGGGTTGAGAAATATTTCGGTGAAATCAAACGTGGTGAAGAAGTTACACCTTTGCCGAAGCGTTCGGGAAATGTCAAAGAAAACGTCAGACTTTATCACGAAGACAATTTTGCTCGTTTGCCCGAATTGACTTACTCTTTTCCGTCTGTCGAACAGCTTCATCCTGATTCTTACGCACTTGATGTTTTGACCGATTATCTTTCAAACGGCAAAAAAGCTCCGCTTTATCAAGTTCTGGTCGAGGACAAAAAATTAACGTCCAATGTTTCAATGTATAATTATGATTCGGAACTTGCGGGACAAATCCAACTGCAAGTTCGTGCTTTTCCCGATAAAGATTTGGACGAAGTTGCAACCGCCATCAATGAAGCCTTTGCGAAATTTGAAAAAGAGGGAATTTCAGAAAAAGATTTAAACCGCATCAAAGCCGGACAGGAAACCAGATTTTACAATTCGCTTTCGAGTGTATTGGGTAAAGGCTCACAACTCGCGCAATGTAATTATTTGACCGATAATCCGGGTTGTGCAGAAAACGAAATCAACAAAATTCTCGCAGTAATTCCGGCAGACGTAATGCGGGTTTATGAAAAATATATCAAAGGCAAAACGCACATTGCGACGAGTTTTGTGCCGAAAGGAAAGGTAAATTTAGCTTTGGAAGGCTCGAAAAAAGCGGAAGTCGTCGAGGAACCGATTGTGCAAGGCGCGGAAAAAGAAGTTGATCCTTCAAAAAACGCCGAATATCAAAAAACTCCTTCGACGTTTGATCGCTCGAAAGAACCACCTTACGGTGAAGCACCAAAAGTTAAAATTCCGCTTGTTTGGGAACAAAAAGCGAAAAACGGTTTGCGCGTTTATGGTATTGAAAACACAGAAGTTCCGCTCGTGAATTTTGAAATCGTTTTGGACGGCGGTTTGCTTCTCGACGACATCAACAAAGTCGGCGTGGCGAATATGCTGGCGCGAATGATGACTCAAGGAACGGCAAGAAAAACGCCGCAAGAACTAGAAGATGCAATTAAACAGCTTGGCACGACGATTAATGTTGTTGCCGGAACGGAAGATATACGCATCAGCGGTAATACGTTGGCACGAAATTATAATGCGACGATTGCTTTGATTGAAGAAATTTTACTCGAACCGCGCTGGGATTTGAAAGAATTCGATTTGGTTAAACAAAGCGTTATCAGTCAGATACGTCAACAAGAAGCTAATCCGAACGCGGTCGCGCAAAATCAATATAACCAACTGATTTACGGCAAAGATAACATTCGTTCACGCAATATTTTGGGAACTGTTGACACAGTTAATGCGATTACGCTCGATGATTTGAAGACTTTTTACACAAAAAATATTTCGCCGTCAGTTGCCAGAATGCACGTTGTAGGCGATTTGAAAAAAGCATCAGTTATCAACTCTCTGAACGGTTTGAGCAAAAAATGGAAGGCGAAAAAAGTTGAAATTCCTGTCTATCAAACCCCGAAAGCACCTGAAAAAACAATGGTTTATTTTTACGATGTGCCTGGTGCGAAACAATCGGTTTTGCGTTTCGGCTATCCGGCTTTGGCGGCGACGGACAAAGATTTTTATCCGGCAATCGTGATGAATTACATCTTAGGCGGCGGCGGTTTTGCTTCGCAATTAACCCAACAGTTGCGTGAAGGCAAAGGTTACACCTACGGCATAGATTCAGGTTTTTCGGGAACAAAGTCGCCCGGCGCATTCACCATTGCGAGCGGCGTTCGGACGAATGTAACACTGGAATCGGCGCAACTTGTCAAAGAAATTTTGCAAAATTACGGCAAAAATTACTCTGACGCAGATTTGGAAACGACGAAGAGTTTTCTTTTAAAGAGTAACGCCCGCGCCTTTGAAACTGCGAATGCGAAGCTCGGACTTCTTGAAAATATAAGTAAATACGGCTTCAAACCGACTTACATCACAGACCGCGAAGAAATCGTCAAATCTGCAACAGTTCAGCAAATCAAAGATTTAGCGGCAAAATATCTCAATGCGAACCAAATGATTTGGCTTGTTGTCGGCGATGCAAAAACGCAACTGCCGAGATTGCGCGAATTAGGATTCGGTGAGCCGATTTTGTTGAATAAGTAGCAAAGAAATCTTTGAAGCAAAGACGTAAAAGCGCAAAGAAATACAATAAAAATCTTTGAGCCTTTGCGTCTTTGCATCTTTGCGTTAAATTAAAATTAATGGCAAAAAAATCTGAAAAGAAAATTTTAATTACCGGCGGAACAGGATTTTTAGGAACGCATCTTGTCCGCCAATTTTTGGACGCAGGAGCGAAAAATTTGCGCGTTATGGCTTCGTCTGTGCCGAATTGGATGATTGACAGAGGCGTTGAACCGTTTGCGGGTTCGGTTACAAAGCGCAAAGATGTCGCAGCGGCAACGAAAAAATGCGAAGCAATTTATCATCTCGCAGGCAAGGTTTCATTTGATTATGACGGCGCGGCGCAGATGAATCGTTTGCACGTTGAAGGCACACGAATTTTATGTGAAGCCGCGAAGGAAAACAAAGTTAAAAATTTTATTCTTGCATCTTCGAGCGGCACGAGCGCGATTACCGAAGACGGTGAAATTACCGATGAAACTTATCCGCAACCCATTGAGATTTTAGCAAAATGGGCTTATTACGCTTCAAAATATTATCAAGAAAAAACCGCGCTTCAAGCATTTCAAGACAAAGGCGAACGGCTTGTGATTTTGAATCCGTCTTTACTTTTGGGAAGTGGCGATGAGCGTCTCAGTTCGACAAAAGTCGTGCTTGATTTTATGGCGAAAAAGTTGCCGATAACACCCGGTGGCGGTTTGAATTTTGTAGATGCGCGAGACGCGGCAACGGCTTTTATTAACGCATTGGACAAAGGCAGACATCAGGAAAGATATTTACTCGGTGCAGTAAATTGGACAGTTAAAGACTTTTTTTCGCGTCTTGAGAGATTAACCGGAGTTTCTGCTCCAATGTTCAAAGTTCCGAAATCTTTGGCAGTTTCCGGCTCAAATTTTATTTCGACAATTTTCAAATCGTTCGACAAACCCGCGCCATTTGAGGCTTCGGAAGTCGAAATGGGAGAATATTTTTGGTATTTCGACTCAAGCAAAGCGGAAGAAGAATTGAAGTTTACAACCCGCGACCCGATGGAAACTTTGCAGGATACAATCAAATATCTGCGCGAAAATTTCTTAGGCGATGGCATTTTTAAATAAGATTTTTTAACCGCGAAAGAAAAGCAATTAATTTTTCGCGGTTAAAATACAAACCTTGCTGTCAAGCGCACGGTTCGCGCTCCGCCGTAGAGGTAGAACGGCGCGAAATTGTTGCCGCCAAAGGTCGAAATGGTTTGTCCGAAATATGGGTTCGCCTGAAAATCTCCATTTGACTTGAAAGTTCCTAAATTGCCTTCAAAATCAGCGAAATTCGTTTTGTTTGTCAAATTAAAAACTTCCATCATCAACCGCAAGCTGGCGTTTTCGCTGAATTTTATGCGTCTTTCAAATCCTGCATCAAGTTGGAAAAAAGAAAATCCGCGCACGGCGTTTCTGCCGAGCGTTCCTTGCCTGATTTCGTTCGGAATCGAAAAGGCGGAGGCATTTATCAAGCCGTTTGATGAAAGCGAATCGGGGCGAAAATATTCCGTGCCGAACTCACGCGAGCGGGCGTAAGTGATATTCACAGGCAAAGCCGAACGCGAATTTGCAAAACCGAAAATTGTCCAATTTTTCGTGAGCAGATTTTTCCAGCCGGAATCATAAAGCGTTGGGACGTTGAAAACACCGTAAATGCTCAAATTATGCCGCGCATCCCAATCGGATGCTCCACGTTCCGCGCTTAAGTCTTGGTTGATAAAGACGTTTTTCGTGAAAGAATCGGTCGGCACATTGTCGAGTGATTTTGATAAAGCATAGCGGATATTGAACGAAAAATTATTTGCAAACCGACGTTCGAGCCGAAATTGTGCCGAATTATAATCAGATTCACCGTCGCTATTTATTGAGCGGACGAAATTAAAATCCGGCGCGGACGGAAAGGTTGTCCGCGTTACAAAAAGTTTGCGCCCGAACGCACCCGTATAGGTTGCGGAGAAAACGAAATTGCTGAGAAATTGCTGTTGATATTCGACAAAAACTTGCCACACACGCGGCGTTTTTAAATCGTTTGCAAAAACTGTCAGCGGACGAAAAGAATTTGTTGGAATAGCAGTAAAATCAGCATTTCGCGTAAAGTTCCCGCTTGCAAAAGGAAACGAATTAGCGTAATTCGTGCGCGTATTGGCATAATCGAAATACAATCCGCCGCCGCCACGCAAAACCGCCTTGCCATCGCCGAAAACATCAAATGCAACACCAAAGCGCGGCGCAAAGTTCAATGGTGAGACTTTGGGACGAAGAGACGATGAGACAGTTTTGCTTTGTTGCTCTATTTCTCCATCGCTTAGCCCATCAAAATCCCAGCGTAAGCCGAAATTAAGCGTTAATCGCGGATTGACGCGCCATTCCTCGTTGGCGAAAAACGAAAAATTACTCAAATTGTATTTCGGCGAAATCGGGCGCATCAGTTCGTAGATGTCGGAAGCCGCACCATTTGAATTTATGCCCGCAAACAAAACGCCGCGTTCGGTTTGCGCCGCGTCGGTTTCGATTGAAAGACGGCGAAAATCTGCGCCGAAAGTTAGAATATGTTCGTCCAACACTAAATTAAAATCGCCGTTTGCGGCAAGTTGTCTGACGTTCGTTTCAATGCGTGTGCCGTTCGCAAGAACGGCGTTGCGGCGGGTAAAAGCATATTTCAGAAAATCATAAGATTGATTAAAAATCGGTGTGTCAACATTCGCACCGCCGAAATTGTCGAGTGCGAAACGATTTCCGACGCGATTGTTTGAAAAATTCAGATAGCCTTGAAAAACGATATTCGGTGTCGGCGTATAGGAAATCGAACCATTTAGCGAGTTCGTTTCGGTATCAATGCGGCGAACAGTGTTGAGCGAAAAATCATTTCCACGTGTCGCGGCGCGGCTGTCGGTGAAATTATATCGTCCGCCGAAACGAATTTTGTTAAACGGCTGTGCGTCAAATCGAAAACCGAAAATATCGTGTGCTGCCGGATTAGTATAGACGGCAGAAAATTCGGCAAATCCGCCGCCGGTTTCGCGCCCGTTGGCACTCGGAAAAGTATTCAAAACTGCCGTAAAATTCGGTGCGGCGTTTTGGCGCGAAGCCGGATTCGGAACTTCCGAAATTGAAAATGCCGGTTGACGCAGACGCAAACCTTCGTAATTTCCTAGAAACCAAGCCTTATCTTTGACGAAAAATCCGCCAAAAGTTCCGCCGAACTGATTGGCTCGCGCCGCCGCTCGCGGAAGATTTCGTGAATTTGCGAAAAAGTCATTGGCGTTTAATTTATCGTTTCCGAAGGCTTCAAAAAGCGAACCGCGAAAGCGATTGTTTCCGCCTTGCGACGTGAAATTTATGCTTGCGCCGGAAGTTCTTTGTTCTTTTGCCGAGCCGAGCGTTTTAATTTGAACTTCATCGGTTGCTTCGAGTGATGAAAGCGCGTTTGTTCCGCCCGAAGCAGTCAGCGTCGGCAATGCGCCAATGTTTTCGGAAAGAGAACTTTCGCCTGTATTTACGCCGAGATTCGCGTTCGAAGCATCAACTGTGTAATTGTTTGAAGTAGGGCGTTGTCCGTTTGAGGAAATTAAACCTTGTGCGATTTGCGGTTTATTTTCGTTAGCTTGTGTTATGCCGCCGGCGATTGAAAAACCTGATTGAATGCTTTCGCCGCGTCGCAGAAAATCTATTGTTCGGTCTCTCGTAACTGTCGTTTCGATTTTCGTTTCTGACACATCAATTGTTGTATTGCTGTCTGCCGTAACCATAACCGAATATTGTCTTCCATTAACAGGTAAATTGTTGATTTGCTCTTGGGTTAGGTTCACGGAATTACCTGAATTCGCAGAATTATTCGGAACTGCCGACGGAACTTCAACGCGCTCGGTTTTCGAACCGTCAGTTACAATTTGTTCTTCAATGGCGATAAACGACGTGAACGGTGTGAGCAAACTAAATTCCAAACCGAGATTTGTAATTGCTTTTTGGACATCTTCATTCATCTTGCCGGTTTGCAAGCCTTGATAATCTTGCCGCATCAAATCTGCAACTTTTCGCCGCGCCCAAAGCGTTGCCAGAGTGTCGTTTTCATTTGATTCGGCGGGAAAATCAACAATGATTTCACGTTGAAAAGGAATCGAACGCATTTTGCCGTGTAGGATTATTTTTCCTTTTCCACCGGACGAATATCTGCCGACGACTGTAACAGGTTTTGCATCGAATAAATCGGGAATTTCACGCGGATAAATTTCGGTTGCCGTCAAACCTTGAAACTCAAGCGAAATATCGGTCAAAAGCGGATTTCTGATACGCTCGAAAAACCTTCGCGCCGCCGCCGAGCCGTCGTCCGAGGGCAAAATATATTCGGTTTCGCCGCGTCCTTCGCTCGAAATTTCGTCTAATAGGTAACGATTTACAGAGCCTCCGATTCCGAATGCGAAAACTCTCGCGTTAGCATTTTCTTTGACTTCGCGGATAATTTCGGCTTCGTTGCCGACTTGCCCGTCGGTCATAAAACAGACGACGCGCATTGATTTGTCCGAACCGGAAGGCGCAAATGCGGCTTTAATAGCTTTCATCATTTCTGTTCCGCCGGAAGAATCTGCGTCTTTCAAGAGTTTTCGCGCTTTTGAAAGATTTTCGCGTGTCGCCGCAACAGGTTTATCGAATAAAATTTTGGTTTCGCCCGCAAAAGTAATCAAATTAAAAGTATCGTTCGGATTGAGATTGTCGAGTGTCAGATTCATCGCTTCCTTAGCTTTTTCAATCGGAAAACCGGACATTGAGCCGCTCGTGTCCAACACGAAAACGATTTCGCGTGGTGTCGTGTCTTGCGGCAAAACTTTGTCGGGCGGTTGTAAAATCAAAGTAAAAAAACCGTTTTTGTTCGGTTGTTTGTGCGTCAAAACCGCGTCAGAGATTTTCGCTCCGGCGGTTTTGTATTTCAAAACAAAATCACGGTTCGGAATTTCGTTTTCGTTTCTTAATTTCACCGAAAAATGACTGACCGATGTTTGTAATACCTCGATTTCGTGCGTGTTTGAAGCAAGATTTTCGATTGGCACACCGGCTTCGATATTTAATTCGAGCGAGATTGTATGCGCCGGTCTTGTTTCATAATTCGGCGAAATTTTCGCTGCGTCCTGTTCGTTTGCCGAAAGCGGCAGATAGCGTTTGCCAATCGTCATCGGAAAAGAAAATTCGTATTGGTCATTGGCATATTTCAAAATTTCGACGTAGCTGATAACGACTTTTATCTCGGCATTCGGCGTGATATTTGCAACATATTGCGTAAAAATATTCGGTCGTTGTTGTTCGAGAAGCGCAACGACTTTGCCTTCTTGTTTGGCTTGTGCGTAAAGTTTCTGAGCCGTTTGTCGTTCTTCGATTTTACCTTTTATCGTTCGCGTTTCGATTGTCATATCCATTCGGTCAACAGCCGCGTTATTCGGCAGTGGAAATGTATAGACGGCTTCGATTGCCGTGTTTGACGGATTTTGAAAAATTTGCGTAACGGTCGTGCGCGAAACAAATCCGCTGACCTCCGCACGAACTTCCGTTCGTTTCAATGGACAAAGTCCGCGCTCAGTGCCGTCCGAATTAATCAAGCGCAACGAACCTTCGCCGATTTTGTCGGTTTGTCCGAAGGCGAAAATCGCCGAAAAAGCTAATAAAAGACACACTCCGAGTGCGCGACCAGAGAGAGATTTATCCCGCATAGAAAGCTCCGAATTTTTTGAAATATTTTTAGACTCGCAAAAGTCTTTCGTCTGCTCAAGTGATGCGTCGAAGTGTTGATTTGGTTGCTTTAGTGGAAAATTTCAATCAACCCGACATTGAAAATTATGTTGCCGCGTGAAATAGAAGAAGTGAAGTATGAAAAAAATAATTTGAAATTTTTGCAGAAACACACACGAAGTAAGTAGGTTACTTTGCAGTTATTGGCACATTTACTTCGTGTGTATTTCTAAATTATTTGACCGACTATTTAAAGATAAGTCGGCAAAAATTTCGGCGGTTTTCGCGCTTTTGTCATTTGCTCAAAAGCGTAGGCGATTTCGATTAAAACCGGTTCGCTAAAGGCACGCCCGAAAAATGAAATGCCGATTAGAAGTTCATTGATAAAACCCGACGGAACGGTGATGTTCGGATAGCCGGAAACTGCCGCCAACGAAGAACTTCCGACGTAATTTGTCGGCGAATCGCCATTGACAAGGTCAATCAACCACGGCGGCGCGTTTGACGGCGCAACAATGGCGTTTAGTTTGAATTTGTCCATCACGAAATCAATGCCCTGGTCTTGTGTCATCACTTTACTTTGCAACAAAGCAAGGCGATAAGCGCGGGTTTCGAGGTCGCCTTTTTCTTCCGCCTTGATGAAAATATCTTGTCCGAAATAGGGCATTTCTTTGTCTTTATTTTCTTCATTGAACTTGATTAAATCGGCGAGTGATTTGTATTTTCCGCCTCGTCCGGCGAGATATTTATTCAAATCGGCTTTGAATTCGTAAAGCAAAACTTCAAACTCCGCATCGCCGAATTTGCCGAAAGTCGGAATGGTGATGTCAACCACCTCTGCACCGCCGTCTTTGAGCGCGAGAAGGTTTGTTTCCATCACTTTATCAACACGTTCGTTGCGTCCGAAATACTGCCGCATCACGCCGATTTTTTTGCCTTTCAAACCATCCTTTTTCAAAAACGCAGAGTAATCCTTCACGCCTTTTGTAGCTTGTGAAGTTATCGAATCATTTGCGTCCGTCCCGATAATCGCGCTTAAAACTGCCGCCGCATCTGCAACCGTTCGACACATTGGTCCCGCCGTATCTTGCGAATGTGCAATCGGGATCACGCCGCTTCTTGAAACAAGTCCGAGCGTCGGTTTGATGCCGACAATGCCGTTGATTGACGACGGACAAACAATCGAGCCGTCGGTTTCTGTGCCAATCGCTACCGCACAAAGATTTGCCGCGATTGATGCGCCTGAACCCGACGATGAACCGCACGGCGTTCTGTCTAAAATATACGGGTTTCGGGTTTGTCCGCCGCGCCCCGACCAGCCGCTTGATGAATCGCTCGAACGGAAATTTGCCCATTCGCTCAAGTTGGTTTTGCCTAAAATCACCGCACCGGCATTTCTTAATTGTTGAACAAGAAACGCATCTTGTTTCGGCGCGGGCGCATCCATCAACGCCAAACTTCCGGCAGTTGTTTTCATCTTGTCTGCCGTGTCAATATTGTCTTTGAGCAAAACAGGAACGCCGTGAAGCGCGGAACGAACACGACCGCTTTTTCGTTCTTTGTCCAATTCCTCAGCGATTTTTAACACATCGGGATTTATTTCAACGACTGAACTGATTTTTTTATCAATCGCGCCGATCCGTTCGATATAGTGTTGCACGATTTCTTTTGCACTCGCTTTGCCAGAACTCATCGTTTCTTGCAGTTGCGCGACCGTAATTTCTTCCAATTCAACATTTTTTGTCTGTGCCGAAATTTTCGACTCATTCAAAACCAGAGCCGCGCTGCTCATTGCGCTTAGACTTAAAAATTCTCTTCGTTTCATATTTTTTATGTTCTGAGTCCCGCCTTCAGGCGGCAAACCGCTTGCGAAGCGATAACGGTTTCAGCGTTAATCAACATTTAAGGTTATCAACGCAAAACAACTGTTTCGCTTGGCTAAAGTTGCGCCGACTAAAGTCAGGGTTTTGAATTATTCTCCTTTTGCTTTCTTCAAATTTTCCCGAGCCACAGCTAAATCCGCTTTAAGCTCTAACGCTTTTGTAAAATATTCGATTGCTTTTTCGTTTCGTTTTTGTATTAAAAACGATGTTCCGACATTATTTGCCGAACCTGCCAGAACGTCGTTAGTCAAACTCGCGTCGCGTATCGAAAAGGCTTTTTGCCAGCTTTTTTCGGCTTCGTCCGGTTTGCCGGCACGCGACTGAGTGTTTGCCAAACCTGTGTAGAGAATTCCCCAATCAGGACGCAATCGAATGGCGTTTTCAAAGTTTTTTATTGATTCGTCATATTTTCCCGTCTGCATTTTTAACACACCTAAAACGTAATTTCCGTCAGCCGTTGGCGGCGTTTGCGCGAGTAATTCAGTGCAACGCGCTTCGGCAATTTCGGGTGCGGATTTTGTGAAATGATGCAGACAAAGGTTGGTCATTATAAAATAATTTTTCTTGGTTACAGCAAGGGAATTTGTATAAAGCGTGTCGCTGTTTTGCCACAATGAAGTTTGCCGGAAAGCCAGAATGCTCAAGACTAAAATCATTATTGCACAAATGGCGGCAATAATTTTTTTGTTGGTTTTGAAATGTGCGAAAAGGTCATCCGCGCCCCAAACGACCATCACGAAAAGCCCGAAATATGGAATGTATGTGTAGCGGTCAGCGAGATTTTGCATCCCGATTTGCACCAAACCGATGACCGGAACAAGCGTTCCGAGAAACCAAAGCCAACCCATCAAAAGATATTTTCGCCTTTCACGTTCGCGCCAGCAAAAAGCCGAAATAATTAGCAATAAAATCGCTGAACCGATAATTTCAAGTGGATTTTTATTCGGCTCAAAAGGATACCACAAACCCAAATTCGCGGGATAGAATAGCATTAAGACATATTTTGCGTAAGCTGTAATGGCATTTGCCAGACGTTCGGAAAACGGAACATTTTCGAGCGTTACAACTGCGCCGCCCGATTTTTGCGCGAGAAATGTAACGATACTTGCAATGAATGTCAATGCAAAAAGCGGTATTTTCTCAATAATCAAAGGTTTTAAATCCGCCAACTTTTTTAATCTTTCTAACGCCCAAAAATCGCACAAAAGCAACACGAAAGGCAAGGTTACGACCATTGCTTTCGACATCAAACCCAAGGCGAAAAGGCAAAAAGAAGAGATGAGAAGAAAATGAGAAGAGGAGAAAAAACTCGTTTCGGCAGGTTTTACCTTTTCGCCGCTTTTCTTCTTCTCCAATTCTTTGACGCTTGCAAATTTGAAATAAGCCAACATTGTGAGAAGCCAAAAAAACGTCGAAAGAACATCGCGGCGTTCGGCAACCCACGCGACCGATTCGACGTGCGTCGGGTGAACGGCGAAAAGGAACGCGATGATTGCGCTTTTCCAAACGTCGCCGGTCATTCGATTGAAAACTATAAAAGTTAAAATTGAATTTAGAGTGTGAAATAAAACATTCGCCGCGTGATGTCCGCCGGCGTTCAGACCGAAAAGCGCATAATCCAAAAAATGCGAAAGCCACGTTACCGGATGCCAGTTACCCGAATAAAACGCGGTGAATGCCCATTTGATAGAATTCCAATTAAAACCGCTCAACAGCGCACGATTTTCGTAAATATATGCGCGGTCGTCAATGTTTATGAAATCAAACCAAAACGTCTGCGCGTAAATCGCCAGACACGCGGCGGTAATCGCGCCAATGATAAGCATTTTTGAGTGTTTATTGATAAAATTCGTTTCGTTTTCGGACATTTTCGGTTAAATAATCAATAGTGTTTTATTTGAAAATAGCGCAGTTTATCGCGGGTTTTTCTCGATTTCGCGGTAATATTCGGGTAATTTTTTATGTTCCGATTCACGAAAAATCCTCGATTTCGCAAGTTTCCAACGATGCAGACGAAATTTCAGCGAAGTCGAAAGCACACCGAAGCCGTATTTTACCGAGCGCGAAAAGTTTATCGAGCTTGCTTCGTCAAAATAGCGCGTCGGACACGAAATTTCACCGATGCGGTAATCGAAAAACGCGGCTTGCGCGAGCATTTCGTTGTCGAAAACAAAATCGTCGGAGTTTTCTTCGAGCGGCAGATTCTCCAACACTTCGCGGCTGAAAGCGCGAAAGCCCGTGTGATATTCGGAGAGCTTTTGGCTCATCAAAATATTCTGCGCGAGCGTTAAAAAACGGTTCGCAATATATTTATAAAGCGGCATTCCGCCCGCAATCGCGCCTTTGCCCAAAATGCGCGAACCTAAAACGACATCGTATTCGCCAAACGCAATCATTCCCGCCATCGGCACGATTAACTTCGGCGAATATTGATAATCGGGATGCACCATCACGACGACATCAGCACCACGATTTAACGCTTCACGATAGCAAGTTTTTTGATTGCGTCCGTAGCCGAAATTTCGCTGATGTTCAAAGGTTATCAATTCCAATTCGACCGATTTTACAACGGTTTTATCGGTGCTTGCGTCGTCCACGAGCAAGATTTCATCAACCGTTTCACGCGGAATTTCCGCGACGGTCTGTTGCAAAGTTTTCTCCGCATTATAGGCGGGCATCACGACGACGATTTTTTTTCCGTTGAGCATTGTCAGTTATCATTTAGCATTTATCATTTATCGGTTGTCAAACTTTGAAGCGCAAACAACGAGCGTTCCGCCTTTTCGCACTAAAGTTCCGAACAAAACAAACGGCAAAGCCAACGCCGAAAAGCCAACGCCGAGAATAAAATTCGCCGCTTTAACAAACGAATTAACCTTTGTTTCGTGTCCCGAAAGCGATTTGAAAAAAACATTCGGCTCGTTGAATAATTTGTTCAACGCGCTCTGCGACCAGCCGAGCAAATCATACTCAAACTCTTGATGCCAATGATTTTTTATCGTAAAACCGCAATCGGTAAGAAGTTTTTCCAAAGAATCATAGCCGAAGTGAAACAGATGTCGCGGCACGTCCAAATGCAACCAATATCTGCCGAAAGTTTTCGCTTGCCAACCACGCGCATCCGGCACGGCAACCAATAAAACGCCGTTGTCCGCAAGCAATTCAAAAACATTCTTCAAAATCTCACGCGGATTTTTGAAATGCTCAAGCGTGTGCCACATCGTTATCGCATCAAACGAATTTGCGCCGTATTTCGCTTTGACTTTGTGCAAATCTTCGTAGATTTCGAGTCCCGAATCTTCAAACCTTCCGGCGTTCAATTCCGTTCCCGCAATTTGCCATCCGCGTTTCTTTGCCGCATTTAAGAAAGTTCCGTCGCCGCAACCGACATCTAAAACGCGCTTTGTTTGTTTGTTTAAATTAAAACTTTTATATAAAAAATTAACTCTCCGCCAAGCGCAATAATCATTCGTAAAACCGTGCCGCCCGCCGTAATATTCGGCGTAATATTTATCCAAACTCTCAGGTTGCGGATGCGTTTCGCCCAAACCGCAGTTCGCGCAAAATAAAACCGCAAACTTTTCCTTTGTCTGCGGGTCTGTCGCTTCTGCAAAGCGCGTTTCAAGTTTTTCGGCGCAAATGTGGCAAAGATTCATCTCAAACTAATTTCCGCCTCGTTTTTTCATTAAATCGGGGAATATCGGAATCGGTTTGCCTTCGTTATCGTCCATTATTTCGGCGAGTGTTTCATCAAGTCGAGCGGCGGCGGTTTCCATATTTCGAGTTGCGATAATTTCGAGTCTTTCTACTAAGTTCCTCAATCTGAGAGCATACTTTATAAGAATCGTTCTTTTTTCTTCGGCGGCAATGGCTTCATCGCTATAGCCGTATTCCTGCTGATTTATCTTCATAAATTCAACCCAATGCAACAATATTTCCAGCTTCTCCTCATCGCTGTATGGCGAATCTTCCTTGAAAAAAAGCTGAACATATTTTGGCTCGTCTGGCATATTCAATCAGATAAATTACGATACGAATTACGAATTAAAGAAAAATTCCGACATTCGTAATTATAACCTATGGAATGGTAATAATCACAAACACATTTGACCAAGAGCCGACACCTTCGTCGTTGAAAACGTAGCGCAGACGATAGCGGCGCGTTTCGGGTTTGCCGGCTTCGAGCGGCGGACGCGCATCAATGTAGGGCGTGAGCGTGTCCACGCCGAGCCTTTCCCAATCGGTTTCGTCGCCGCGTTGCGATTCGACATAAACGCCGTGAAACTTGCCTTTTGTCCAATCAATCCGCACGACGCTGTTGATTAAAGCCGCGATTTTCGCTTCCGGTTTGCCTTCATCCGGCACGAATTGTGATGCTTTCGCGGGAATAATCCGTAGCAGTTCGCCGACAGCTTTTGAATAATTCGCACCCAATTTCATCCGCGCCGCCGCCTTTTGCAGACGGTTTATTAAACCGCTCATCGTGATTACTTCGGGCAATTCGAGCGGCGTAAATTCGGGCGGCAGGGAAAGCTGTGCCGTCGGTTTCCGCTTGCCGAGAATCATTTTTTTATAAGCAATCGCCGCCTTTGAATGCGCCTTTGCGCCAAGCGCGTTGGTAATCACAAACCGCAACATCCGGCAATCCGCCAACACTTCATCAATCTCCGCAGGCGAAAAACCCAATCCCGCCCCGACCGAAGGAAAACTCCGCTCCATATTCTCCGCCCACGTCAACCGCGCCGCATCCGATTTAGGTATTATGTCCAATCCCATTGTTTTCAAACCTCCATAAAATTGTCGCCAAACTTTGAGGACTATTCTACAATATTTGGCGACTTATCGCCAAACATTTAGGACAAGTCGCCAAACATTTAGGACAAGTCGCCACATTATAGCGATAAGTCGCCAAATATATGAGAATAATCGCAAATATTTAGCGACTTATCGCCAAATATTTGCGACTAATCGCATAATAATTGCGACAAGTCGTCAATATTATACGACAAATCGCACAAATTTGCGGACAAGTCGCCAAACATTTAGGGCTTGTCGCACAATTTGTGCGACAAGCCCAAAATGTTTTGCGACCACATTAGAATATGTATTAAAACACCAATATAATTGTATCCGGTGCTTAAATAAAGCCGTTGTTTTTAACGCG
>CAZJQP010000086.1:0-21407 GCA_964548225.1 uncultured Blastocatellaceae bacterium
TTTAACCCTATTCGTGTATGAATAATAACATAAAAACTACTGAAATTGAAAAAATCGCAACCAAAACTCCGTTGGAAATTGCAACCGAGTATTTTTTGAAAGGCTGGCAGCCGATTCCAATACCCACTCGTTCAAAAAATCCGAACTTTCCTGGGTGGTCTGTTCAGCATACCAACGGTGGTCTTTCAACATACCACCCCGAAAATGACCTTTCTCGGCGATTTTTTGGAAATAACAGTAAACCACAGAATATAGGGGTTTTACTGGGCGAACCTTCTAACTTTTTAGTGGATATTGACCTAGACCAAAAATGGTCTGTTCAACTGACCCCCTATTTTTTACCCGAAACAAATGCCGTTTTTGGACGCAAAAGTAAGCGTCGAAGTCACTACCTTTATTACTGCCCGGAAGCCAAAACGGAAAAATTTCAATTCTCCGAAATGATAGTCGAACTTCGCTCAACGGGAATGCAAACGGTGTTCCCCGGTTCGATTCACGAAAGCGGAGAGCCTGTAACGTGGGATGTATGCGGTGAACCTTCAAAGATTTCACTTGAGGAACTGCGTTCAGCCGTCGGCAAACTTGCCGCCGCGTCATTGCTCGCCGAACTTTGGGTTGATACCAAAAGACACGATTTGAGTCTTTGTGTGAGTGGTGCTTTGCTAACCAACGGCTTTTCTCTTGAAGATACTTATTTGTTCATCAAAGCAATTTGCACTGTCAGGAACGATGAGGAAACTTCAGATAGATTGAAAGCTGTTGACACAACCTACGAGCGAATTCAGGAAGAAAAAAATGTCGTCGGATTTCCCCGTTTAGCTGAGCTAATTGGAGCAAAAGCAGTTAGTTTACTCCGTAAATGGTTAGATTTTACTACTGAGAAAAATGCGGAGATTGAGACAATTCATACCAGCGACGGACTCGAAAACTACCGATTGACGAATGAGGGATTGTTTTATCTTTTCTACGAAAGAACACGGGGCGGCAAAGTCAAAGAAGTCGAAACTTTTGTCTGTTCGCCTTTGAAAGTTATAGCCACCGGCAAAGATGCGGATGATGGTGAACGGACTCAAATAGTTGAATTTACCAATGACGACGGACGGACGAAAAGAATCAACATTTCTTTACGGCATCTCATCACCGAGCCGCAGAGTATTTTAGGCGAACTGGTCGCTAATGGCTTAATTCTAAACTCACGCGAAAAGTTGAGATTAATTGATTATCTCATTTACTCAAAACCCGAAAAGCGTTTGACGCTCGTTTATAAAACAGGTTGGCAGGGAAAGGTGTTTGTGATGCCCAATAAGATTATTAGTGCCGCAGATGCCGAGCAATCTGATTTTCTTTTACACGGCACTCATTCAAAAATCAAAAAACTAAAATCACAAGGAACAGCTCAAGAATGGCGCGAAAATGTTGCCCGTTATTGTGTCGGAAATTCCCGACTGATTTTTGCGGTTAGCTGTGCTTTTGCTTCCGTTTTACTTCCATTATCAAATCAATTAGGCGGCGGTTTTCATCTGCGTGGTGAATCCAGCACGGGGAAAAGTTCCGCTCTAAAAGTTGCCGGAAGTGTTTTAGGGTGCAGTGGTGAAAACGGATTTAACGAGACGTGGCGCGGCACTCAAAACGGGATTGAAGCCGTTGCCGCATATCACAATCACCTGCTTTTACCACTCGATGAAATCAAAGAAATCAAGCGCGTTGAAGATGTCGGGAAACTCATTTATATGCTCTCCAACGGCTTTGCTACTTCCCGAATGACGAAAGACATTACCGCACGAAAACGCGATGAATGGCTGTTGCTTTTTCTTTCCAGCGGTGAATTATCATTTCAAGATTTAACCCGTGAAACCAAAGAACAAACTTTTGGCGGTCAGGAAGCCAGATTTATAGATATTTCCGCCGTTCCCGAAAACGCGCACGGTATTTTTGAAAATCTTCACGGATTCAGCAACGGCGCGGAATTCTCATCATATTTGAACCGGGCAAGCGTTACTTATTACGGCGCGGCAATTCGGGAGTTTATTCAATATGTCGCAGATAACTACGAGCCAGTAAAAGAAAAAATTGAGCTAGCCAAAGCGAATTTTTTTCAGTATCACGTTGATCCAAATGCGAGCGGAGAAGTTTTCAGAGTTGCCGAAAAATTCGCATTGGTCGCAATGGGCGGATATTTAGCTTCAAAGATCGGATTGACCGGATGGCAGTTGGATGAAGTGAAAACAGTGACAATCAATCTTTTTAACGAATGGTTAGACCGACGTGGTGGCATCGGAGCGTTTGACGTTTCGGAAGGCTGCCGAAAAATAATTGCCGCTATAGACAAGAGGGCGCATTCGGACTTCTATGACTTGGATGATGAACTTAAACCAAAGCCGCAGAACCGCCTCGGTTACAAACGGCGAAGTGACGATGGCGGAACAGAGTTTATTTTCACTTCTCCTCAATTTGCTGATTTGTGTAAAGGCTATAACCAGAAACGGATTTTATCCGAACTTGAGAATCTTAAGTTTTTGATCACCTATTCCGAGGGACGTTCAAAGCAATTGATGGTCACATTGCCGGACTTTAAGAACCGTCAGCGATGCTATGTTTTGATGCTTGATAATGAAAATTAATGAACGCGGCTTAAATTTACAATTTTTCATCTGTGCAACGATTTATGAAGCTTTTACTGCACTTCTGACAAAAAAATGAAAAAAAGTTGCACAGTTGCACAGAAAGTATCGTTTTTCAATAAACATCGGGCTTTCACGAAAAATTTTTGTTGCACGCTTGTTGAACGCGAGTTGCACGGTATTGCACGCTTGTTGCACAGTTGCACAGGAAGTTGCACAGGAAATCGTAAAATTGGTGTTGAAATAATTAGACTTATGGAAAAGCGTGCAACTGTGCAACTTGTGCAACAAAATTATATGAACTATAGGAAATAGCGTTTAAGGCTGTTGCTTGAATGAAACAAGAATCGAATAGCAGGAAGTTTAATCTCAAATAGATTGATTGAAACAAAAATCGAATGACTAAGCAGTTTTTTTGCAAGAAAATTGACTGAAAAATATAGAAGGCAAGCAGGATTTTGTGAAGCACAAAATTGAAGTTCTTTCGCTTCGCTCACTCACCTGCTCAGCGCGATTGAAAATAGAAATCTAATGAAAAATGACAATAGCAATAAACTCGGACGACCAAAATTGGGCAGTGCGAAACGTCGTTATCGGATTGCCGCCAGCTTTACACTTGAAGAGCGAAACCAAATTTTGGAAATAGCCGAATGGTGTCAACTTTCGCCCGCTGAAGTTCTGCATCGTGCGGCATTGCTGCTCAAAGTAAAACCGCCGATGCCGAAAATTGATTTGGAAGCCATTAGGGTAATAAACGAAATCAGCAAGAATTTTAATTTGCTCCTAAAAGAAATTGAAGCCAATCACACGATAGATACTAAGGTGATTGACGCTTATTTCAGGATTTTAGCCGGGCTTAAATTAGTGATTATGGAGAAGCAGTAAATGGCAATCGCAAAAGTCGGCAGCACGGGAAGTTCAGCCGGAGCAATTAACTATGTTCTGAGCGAGAACAAAGAAGCGACTAAGCAGCCGGAAATCCTAGCCGGAAGTTTCGGCACGATGGCGGAGATAAAACAGGAATTTGAGGCGTATAACAAACTAAATTCCCGCGTCAAAAATCAGGCAGCGCACATCTCGGTTTCTCTGTCGCCGGGCGAAAAACTCAAAGCGGGAAAGAAAATCGAATTTGCCGAGAAACTGCTGGAAAAACTCGACTTCAAAAATGTGCCTTATCTGGTAGTTGAGCATTTTGACAAAGACTACGAGCATTTTCACATCATCGCGGGCAGAATCCGCGACGACGGCACAACGGTCAAAGAATGGGAAATCGCCGACCGTGCGATTAACGCCACCAAACATTTAGAGAAAGAGTTCGGATTAAAGCAAGTCGAATATATAAAGTCCGGCGACCGCAGAATAAAAAGCAGCGAATACAAGCAAATGGAACGCACCGACGAATTATCAGTTATGGCAGAGGCAAAACTCGTCATTGACGAAGTTTTGAAGTCGCGTCCACACACCAGAAAGTTTGTCGAAAGCCTTCAGAAAGCAGGCTTTGAGGTTCGTCCGAACATTTCTGAGACGACCGGCAGAATGAACGGCTTCAGCTTCAAAAAGGACGAGATTAAATTCAAATCTTCATCAATCGCTAAAAATTATTCGTGGAAAAATCTGCAAAAGAACGGATTGGATTATGACCAATTGCTTGATGCGGAATATCTAAAAGGAGTCAAAAATGAATTTACCCAAAAACTTAACCTTGAAAGCCGAGGAAATCGAGGAGCTGAAACGGCAAAATCAATTATTGAAAGAACAAAATCAGGAACTGCAAAATCAGAATTATCTACTGGCGAAACAAATCGAACAAAAGTGGAGTCAGATCGAAGTCAAACTGTTGGATTACAACATAATGATTCACAAATTAAACTTGGCGAAACTGTTTTCGTTCCATCTGTTCTGGACTCTTCAAAACAGCCTGCTCAAACAAAAATATCTGACCGAGCCGTTTCTGAACCTGGACATCGAGGCAAATCTCTCGGCTCAGAAAGAAACTCAAAAGATAATTCAGGATTTGAAAAAGCAGCGCAAAACGAATTAATCCAAATCGAAGTAGGTTTTTCCGAGCCGAAATTGAATCCCGCGCCTGAACGGGAAAAGAAAGAATCTCGTTTTCATGAAAAAGATCATTCATTGGGAAGAAGCAGATAAAACTTTCTTAGTATTTTTCACTGAGAAAAAATACTGTGAGGTGGTTTAATGAATAGATTTTACTATGAGGTTTATTTTAATGCTGATTTCAATACTATTAGTATGACTACTCGCAGAAAAATAAACTTATGTTTTGTAGTAATAGCATCAGGATTAACCTGATTATTCGACTATGAAACATAAATTTTTGTTGATAAACTGATGTATTTCAACTCCATTAGTTTATAATCAGAGTGAATTTAAGACTGTTGTGAGTTTATCAGAAAAAATAATTGAGATTGCCGAAGAAAAAAAGTTAATCAAGCCGAAAGATTTAGTTGCGGAGAAGATCCCGACTGTTTATTTGAGTCGTTTGGTAAAACAAGGAAAACTTTTGCAGGTTGCGTATGGGCTTTACGCATTGCCAGACACGAAGTTTGATGAAAATCAAAGTTTGCTTGAAGTTCAAAATCTTGTGCCGAAAGGAGTTTTTTGTCTTTTGACGGCTTTACAATTTCACAATTTAACAACTCAAAATCCGTTTCAAGTTTGGCTCGCAGTCGAGCGCAAGGCGGCGATTCCGCGTATCCGTTCAGTTCAAAACCGAATTTTTCGAATGAGCGGCGAAATGTTCAGTGCCGGAATTGAAAAACACCTGGTTGAAGGCGGAACTATTCGGGTTTACTCACCTGTGAAAACGGTTGCAGATTGTTTCAAATACCGCAATAAAATCGGTCTGGATGTGGCTATGGAAGCGTTGAAAGATGCGTGGCGAAAGAGATTAATTACGATGGATGATTTATGGCATTTTGCCAAAATTAACCGCGTTTCAAATGTGATGATACCGTATCTCCAAATGCTTGTTAGTGATTAATGAGAATAGGACAGGTTTATTAGGCAAGTAATTTATCCTGTTATTTTTCAATGACTTCAAAGATGCCCCGTCTTAATTCCTGAAACATCTCGATAACTTCGGTTAAGTTATCGCCAAAACGGTTTTCACGATAACTCACAATTTCAGAAATTCTTGTCAATCCGCTATTTTCGCCTTCAGACAAATACTTCAGAACGATTTTTTTTGTTTGGTCGTTAAGAATTTTCGCCAAGTCTCTGCCCAGCAATCTGGCTCCGACTGTTCTGAAATTGAAATTTTCATCAGTTAATAAATCTCTGTCCTGATAAAGCCGGTCTTCGTTGCCTGCGTCCAGATATTTTGTCATAACATACCAGATGTCCTGTAAATCCGCCTGCCGCTCAAATGGTCGGTCATCGTAGGCGACGAACTTCAGCATAACTAATCCGGGAAGTGAAACAAGGCGGATTTCCGAATTATCGCCAATTTTTATTTTGAGACAATTTTGATAGGCTTCGGCAAAACCCTTTGTATTCATTTCAAATTCGGTTGGCGGAAAGGTAACAGTTCCAACCGGCGATTCAATGCCGCCGTATGGAACAAGATCAATTTTCATTTCATTGATTCCGCGTCCCTGCCAGAGCCGCTGCTCCATTTTGCTGTCAGCTCTGAATTTTCCGGTCGAAATCAGGGCGGACTTGAGTTTTTCGTATTGCTCCCAGCTTTCTACGGCAACGCCGAAATCAATGTCGTCGGTTGCCCGCCGGATACCTGCTTGATAAACATATTCGAGAATGAGGTCGCGGGCTGTCGCACCGACGATAAAAGCGGGAATCTGCAAATCATCGGCAACCGCTGTGACCAGAGTTAAAGTTTCCAAAATAATTTCAGGAATCTCTTTCTGCAATATCAGCAAGGTATCGCTCATAAATCATTTGTGCCGTTTCCAAATTCCTTTGGTCGGCAGTTTGCATCAAATCGGCATAAATAACTAACGGTGGGGCTGCATCGCCAATTTCTCCGGCAGTCCAAAACTTATTGAGAATTTCAATATTTCCGAGTTTATCTCTGACTAACCCGTATTTTGCCTGTAAGCGCGGCAGCCGCGAATCTGAGTAGATTGTGGCGATCTCCGGTTTAAGGTGTCCGATAATTTTCGCGGCTCCTGTTTCACCGCCCCAAACAGCATTATAATCTTTTATTTCAACATCTCCCCACCAGCGACCTTGATATTTGGTCGAGCGAAATCTGACCGGATGTAATGTTGGGCGAAAACTTTCACCGTAATTTTCCACCCAACGCCTGAAAAGTTCATTTTGGCGAGTAATAAATCGCTCATTGCCGGCGCGTTTTATCAGATAACCGGCTTTTTCCAAATCAGTCATAAAAACCCCGACTGTCGGAGTCGGCACTCCGGTCGCGGCAGCGATTGTGCGGTAACTTTTATTCGGCAGTTCAGGATTAGTTAGAAAAGCGTAAAGCAATTTCATTCCGGGCGGACGAAATAGCTTTGGAACTCGTTCCTTGTTTTGCTCTGCTTTTTGCCCGGCGATAAAAACATAAAGCCCCGGCTCGTTAAAATAAGCGTTTCCGGCGGTATCGAAAAATGAAATGCCGAGTTCCTTCAGTTTTAATGCCTGCGGTTGAGAAACATACTCAGCGATTAAAACTAATTTGTCCGACATCTGTTTTGCCTGAATAGCAATTTCACCGATAGCTACTGAATTGATATTCTTTTTAACTACTGCTGTATAATTTCTCGTGTGATTTTCTTGTGGCGTGCGGAGCGAAAGTTTATAATCAAGCGACTGATTTTCCTTATCAATTCGGTTGTAGTCTTCATTAATTAAGCCCGTTTGTTGTTGCAAGGCATCAAACGCTCTTTCTAAAATTTCCTTTTTGACCGTTGTTTTCAAAACTTTACTCCAAGATGCGTAAATAAATGATCGTCTATTATTATAATATGTCTATGCTTTATAGACAAGTATAATTTATAGACAAGCTATTGTAATTTAAGTGTGCAAGAATCGGGTATAATCGGGCATATTATTGGGTATAGTCAAATCTTTGGATAAAATAAATAACACATCGTTTTATCCTATTTACTTGCAATTATGACTAAGTGGAGTCAATAATGTCCCGATTAGTTCTAAATGGGACAAAAAATGTCCCGATTAGAGATTAGGAATTGAAAAGAATTCCTCGCTCTTCCCAATAGCAAGTAATCAATAACTTTTTCGTTTTCTTCCATAGTTCAAAATAAAGCATCAATCCTTTTTTTGAAAGTATTTACACTTTTTAGTATCGGCAAAATAATCGGCAAAAATAAGACTGTGCAGTATTGCTGGTTTTCTGCTATATTATTGCAAAGGTTGTTTTTACCTTTTCCGAAATATCGGCAAAATAATCGGCAAAATGTATTCGTCAATTACACAATTTGAACCTCTTTTTCCTGCTAAAACGGGAGAGTTGGAAGATTTAGCTAGAGAAATCGTTGCCGCATCCGCCCGGCTCGAAGGCAGACTTGCGCCCGTTGTTTTGGAAGAAGTCAAAAAACTTCTGCGCGTTATTAACAGCTATTACAGTAACTTAATCGAAGGTCACAGCACACATCCGATTGATGTTGAACGGGCGATGAAGAACGATTATTCGTCCGACAGCGACAAACGCGATCTGCAAATCGAAAGCCTAATACATATTGAAGTTCAGGGAAAAATCATCGGGCGTTTGAGTCGAGAACCGGAAACAAATGTGGTTTCAAAAGATTTTCTGCTGTGGATTCACGAAAAGTTTTATGAAAAACTCCCGGAGCGTCTTCGATATGTAACCGGAAGCAATAAAGAAACTGCTTTTGTTGAAGCGGGAAAACTACGCGAAAGGTTTGTCGAAGTTGGTCGTCATTTGCCGCCTGTGCCGGAATCGCTTGATGCTTTTCTTAAGAGATTTGAAGAAGCCTACAATCCCGCGAAAATGCACGGATTACGCCCGATTATCGCTTTGGCTGCGGCGCATCATCGTTTGATGTGGATTCACCCTTTTTTGGACGGAAACGGGCGCGTCACGCGGCTTTTCACCGATGCTTATTTTACAAAAATCGGACTTGGCGGATACGGTTTATGGAATGTCAGTCGCGGATTAGCCAAACGGCGCGATGATTACCGAAGCTATCTGGCAGCAGCAGATTTTCACCGCGAAAACGATTTGGACGGACGCGGCAATTTATCCGACCGAACATTAACCGAGTTTTGCCGTTTCTTTCTCGAAATTTGTCTCGACCAAGCCGAATATATGAACAATCTGTTGTCGCTCGGCAATTTTCTGGAACGGCTCGAAAAATATGTTGTGTTGCGAAATGCCGGAATGATTGCGGATGAAAAAGGTCAATCTCTGCCAACTTTACACCCACGCACGGCGGAAGTTCTGAAAACGCTAGCAATCAAAGGAGAGATGCCACGCGGCGAAGTTTCTCAAATTATCCAAATGAGCGAACGCACGGGACGGAATATCTTAAAAGAATTGCTTGACGAAGGTTTAATTCTTTCGCGCTCGGAAAAAGGCGCAGTCCGATTAGGATTTCCGGCAACTGCGGCGGGTTATTGGTTTCCTGATTTATACCCAAATGAAGCACGAAAATAGTTTTGAGATGGTTTGACCTATTTACAGTGAATCTGGATAGATTGTTACAATGCTCCAATGCTTTTATATTATAGAGATTATAGAGTTATAGAGTTAGTGAAACTGCTTCGTTTAACTTATAATCTTTGAACCGAAATTCTTTAATTCGTTTTTATTTTTTTTCTTAAAATAATTGATTGTAAAAATCTCAGATGCCGAAATTTAGTAAAAAATCATTGTCTTTGTTTCTACGGAATGGTTGTGAAAAGCAATTTATTTTTTCACTTTACAACGATACGGACCGCCGCCGACATAGTTTGCCGTCGCGTCAACAAAGCAGATCGGCACTTGGTTTGGTTGGCGAACGCGGTTATGAATGGCAGGATGAAAAAGTTTCCGAACTTAAAGATGTTTTCGGTGAAGAAAATGTTCAGGTAAGTGCGAAGTTCATCGGAAAACGTCCGGCTGAAATCAATTTGTTGGAACTACTGACGAAAAATTCGGTAAGACCTTTTCAGTTTATCGTCGAAGGAAAATATCACGCTGATACTGATAACTTTAGACGATCAATCGGTTTTGACGATTTTACAGATTTTTTCGGCGAAAAAGTAACCATCGGAGATACACAACCGGATATTATACAAGTTCTGCCAGCGGTAGAAACCGATTTTTATAACTCTGCTCAAGGAAGAAATCCATACTTTATGGCGGTTTTACCGAATGGAACCACCAATATTCTTGAAAATAGCGATCAGCGATTAAGACTACGAGTAATAGATATAAAACTTACATCAGAACCCGGCGCACATTATTTTGCCGAAGTCGTTTATTATTCGATGACGCTCGCCGCTTGGCTTTGTGAAAACAATTTAGACGATAAATATGTGGTAATTGCTGCTCCGGCTGTTTGGGCAGGTTCGCACGAAGCCTCCAATTTGATGCAATTTACTGCTCAGAAAAGAAAAAGAGCGGAAATGCCGACAGCGGAAGAAATGTGTTTCGCGTTGGAAACTGATTTGGAAATAGCACCATTTGAAAATTTCGTGCAGCCGTTAAGAAGAATTTTAACCGAACAACTTCCCGAACTTTTGAAAAAAGATTGGCGCAACTTGGAATGGTATCTGGATTTTCGCTGTAAGGGCTGTGAGTATCACGGGTATTCCGAATCAGAAAAAGACGATAAAAAGGATTACGACGAAAATCATTGCCGCCCGACCGCCGAACGTGAAAATCATCTTTCGCAGGTTTTCGGACTGTCACGCGGGGCAACCAGATACTTAAAAACTCAAAAAATAGAAAATACAACCACACTTGCTGATACGGATGCGGCTTCGCCCGTTTTTGAAGATCATCAAAGGCTGAGAGCCAAAAGAGCCATTTATCCATACCGGGCGAATGCGCTGAAAAATAATATAACTTCGATTATTCCGCGTTCGGGAAGCGATGCGCTGATGCCGCGCTTTCCCAATCTGCATATTTATCTCTTTCTCGATTACGATTTAAGCAGTGCGATCACCGCCGCTATCGGTGTGCGGGCGTTTTGGCGAGAACCGCTACCCTACGGTTCGCCGCTTGTGCCAAACACGAAACAATGGACAAGAAAACAAAACGAAGATGAAGTTTTTTTGATTGATGCGGGCGAACTACCGCGTGAACGCGAAGAATTCCTAAAACTTCTCCGGCATTTGAAAAAGATAATTAGTGAAGTATTAAAACTTGACGACGAAGCCGTTAAAGAAGGCAGAAGAACCAATCCCGCGAATGAGAAAGATAAAAATTCATATGAAAGCACATATCAAATTTATCTGTGGGATGAAGCGCAAAGAAAGCACCTCATTAGATTGGTCGGTCGGCATCTGCCTCAGATTTTAGCTGATCCTGAATTGCGCGATTTAGCGTGGCTTTTTCCACCGCCCGAACTGCTTCAGCACGCCGAAGATGCAACGCGGAAATCTCCTATCACAATCGTTTCAAAAGTTATTAATAATACCGTCGCTGTCCCGGTCGCCCATCACTATTCAATGTTGGACCTGGTTAAGACATACAAACCGGAGTCTATTGCGGAAGCTCCTTTTGTCAATTGGCTTTATCAAGAACCTATGAGCGATTTGCTCCCAGCGGAGCGTATTCACGAATGGTGGAAAAGGAAAGATGACTGGCACGATAAACAAAATATCATCCGTCAAACATCGCAGATAAAAGTTCTAATTTTGAATTTAATAACCAGCCGTCTGGAAAGCGATCTTAAAGATGTTCTTTCGCGGCATTCTGCGCCGCCGGTGGTTCGCCCGCAAACAAAGGTTGGAAAAATGGCTCCGCAGAGCAAACTCTGGCTGGAATTTACCCGGCTCAATACCGCACTCGATAGCCTCGAATCGCACAGTATCCGTTCAATGCCTCCGCACGAGCGCGAAGCTGTTACCAAATCGGCACGTCTGCAAAAGCGTTTGATCGGCGAAGAAAGGGCAAAGGCTTTAGAAATGTTAAGCCGTTCATTGGGAGAAGAAATCAAAGATGGTGAAAATCTTTTCGTTTACCAATTAAGAAAAGGCTCTTTTGAATTAAATGCCCGCCCCGGTGATATTAACTATGCTTTATCGCCTGAACTAAAACCCGGCTTTTTGGATGAAAGTCCATACGTTTATTTGAAAGATTCGGAACTGAAAACAAAAATAAATCGCCGTAACGCGACTTTTGAGAATTTAAAGTGGACTGATGTGATGATTGAAGCCATTGATCGGGTAAACGGCTTGATAGCTTTGCGCGGCGGCTTTCAATGTTTGATTAATGAATTAGAGCGCGAAACATTTAGATTGGGAGATGAAAGAAAGCTGGATTTTTCGGCGAATGTTATTCTCGATCCGACGCACGGAGATTATTTAACCGGAAAGCTTAAATTGACTTTGGAAGGAATCGGCTACCCGACAGAAGCCGTTCCGAATGCCAGAACTTTAGAAAGTTTGGGACTTCCGGCAAATTATCCGCTTGGTGATGGAGATTCGACATCCGTATCAAAAATTCTTTGGAAAACAGAATCTCTTTATTCTTCAGAAACCGGACGCAATCTGAAAGAAGTTAAAGAAAACTTACTTTCATATTTACTGAGCAAACAGAAAAACCTCGATGAATCGCAATGGAAGGCTTGGAAAACCGCTTTATCACAGCAATTCTCGATGATTTGGGGTCCGCCGGGAACAGGTAAAAGTCAAACTTTGCGGACAATTATTTTGGGTGCGGTTTCCGAAGCTATGGCGAATAAGAAACCTTTGCGATTGCTTGTAACGGCTTATACGAACACGGCTATTGATAACGTCCTGGAAGTTGAAAAAGCGTTAGCCGAGTTTTTGCTGAATGATTCTTATAACATCTGTCGTATTCAGCGCGACGAAGTTTCGGAAAAAGATGATGCCCAATGGGAGTATTTAAAAGTCTTGGAACTCGATAAATATGATCCGTCCGATGAAATAAAAAATCTGCTCGAAGAACTTAACAATCCGACTAAAATCACTATTGTCGGCATAACGCCGCAGCAACTTCATAATCTGGCAATCGCCGGCGTTAAAAAGCCGAAAGCCGCCGACACGATTAAAAATTGGTTTGATTTTTTAGTGCTTGATGAAGTTTCACAGATGGATATGGCGACTTCAACGCTTGTTTTTTCTAAAGCCGCCGAAAATTCCTCTTGCGTCTTAGCGGGCGACGACTTGCAGCTTCCGCCGATCCAAAAAGCGGAATCGCCGCTTGATCTGGAAAATCTGGTTGGCTCTACTTACAACTATTTCCGCCATTATCAAAAAATCGAACCCGTTTCGCTTAATGTAAATTACCGTTCAAACAAAACTATCGTCGAGTTGACTAAACTTGCCGGATATAGCTCAGAACTTAGAAGCAATTCACCAGATTTGAAAATTAATTTACTGGCTGAAATTCCCAAGGAAAAGCCGATAGATTTTCCTGCAAATCTATATTGGTCGGAAAATTTTGGCGAATTTCTAATGCCGGAGCGAAGCGTTGCCTGTTTTGTTTACGATGATGATATGAGCAGCCAGACGAACGATTTTGAAGCTGAAGCAGTCGCTTCGCTCGTTTGGCTTTTGCAGAAAAATTTGAGTGATACGCTTTTGAACGAAAAGAAATCTGACGGCACGATCAATAATGAACCATCCGAAAAACTTTACGAGGAAACCGCTTTTTGGGAAAAGGCGGTCGGGGTGGTAACTCCGCACCGTTCGCAGATGTCCAAAATCGTCGGAAAACTGCAAAGCGTATTTGCCAATCAAGATTACGAAGCAATCCGGCGGGCGGTAGATACTGTTGAAAGATTCCAAGGTCAGCAGCGCGATGTCGTGATCGCATCTTTCGGTTTGGGTGACGCTGATATTATTAGTGCGGAAGATGAATTTTTATATAACCTTAACCGATTTAATGTTTTATCGTCACGCCCGCGAACCAAATTGATCGTTTTTATAACCAGAACCTTTTTGGAACATCTTTCAAATGATATAGATGTGCTGGAAGAATCGAGATTCTTAAAACAGTTTGCGGAATTATTCTGCGACAAATCAAAAGCAATGCAACTCGGATTTATCAAAGACGGTAATGAAATTCTCAGATCGGGCGAATTACGATTTAGATAGAATAAAAAGATTTCTGCTTTCACAACAAAAGATAATTGGAAAATATCATCATGACTTATAAATTTTTAGGTCGCTTCCAATTGACGAAAGCCCTAATTTTGCGGCAACACGCAAAGTCGTCCGAGTTCCGGCAAATGGATCATAAACGAGTCCGGGCTGAATCGCCTCTTTACATTTACAGCCCTTCCAGCCGTTAGTGCGCTTCTTGGCGAATGTAAATTCTCGAAAATAGCCGCCTAAAACTTCCTTTGCCTCCAAAGCGAGGCGGCGAACTTCATTACCGTTTTTGCCCGCGCCGTTTTGAAACTTAATTGCTTTTCCGGCATCGGAAATTCCGACGGCTTGAATTGCTTTGATATGTTCAAAAGTTAAATCGCTTTCTTTGAAAAGTTCTAACGCCCGCCGCGCTTGAACTCGTGTTTCATCAAGTTCTGCCGTTGCTTCGGTTTGCCTGACAAAAGGCTTTCCGCATTTTCCGCAAACGTATTTCGGACACGCCAAAAATAAAATTCTTTCGACTAATTCTTCGGGAAACGGTGCGAGGTGTGTTCCACGATGATTTGAAGGATTGATACGCCAGATGTTGCTGACCGAACCAAATTTTTCTTTGAAGCCTTCCAAATCGGAGTAATATTCGTCGGTCAGCGTAAAATGCAGAATATACTCCTCGCGCATAGCGAGCCGACGGCTTGCTGCGTGCGGCGTGGAATTCGGCTTTTCCCAAATTATACGATGTCGCAGTTTCCAACCGTCACGATTTGCCGCAGCCGCTAAGAGGCTTGGAATTTCCTGTAAACAGCCATTTTTATATGAATCGCCAATATTTATAAAAACCGAACCGCTTTTTTTCAAAGCCGGTTTCCAGCCATTCATTATGTTCACCAAAGACCTAACGAAACCACGGGCAGTTTTTTCTTGACCGAGTTGTTTTTTGACCTCGTAATTGCGCTTTTGCCAATATGCGGGCGAAGTTAAAATCAGATCAATCGAATCTTTGGCAAGAGGTATTTTCCGTGCGTCGGCTTGAAAAAAAGCTGACCAGTTAGGTTTTACAAGCGAATAAAAATCGTCGCTAACGGAATCTTTAACCGCCGAAAGTCCTTGACAATTTGCTTTATCACAACCATTCGTTTCAACGACGCTCAGATTTTTTCCTTTTAATTTACGTCTTGTTTTCACAGTAATCTCTTTGTTTCTTTCCTTCGACGAACAGCATACAAAAAAAGTTGCCCGGTCGTCGAGTAGCCGGAAACGATTTCCGACTTTCTGATGATTTTGGTAATGAAATAAATTTATGCGAAAATAGGCGGGCGTAGATTACCGCAATCAATTAAGCCTTTTGATAAGTTCGCTTTCGTAAATCTACTGTTTCTCATATATGTCAACAAAATTTTTTACAAACGAATCGGACAACAGCGTTTTCGACAAATTCAAAGGGATTATCGAAAATATGAGTAATCTTTACGCGCTTCACGCCGTTGTCGGGTATTTTCGTTCTTCCGGGTATTTCGCGCTTCAGCCGTTTTTGAAAGACATCAAGGAAATCAAAATTCTCGTCGGCATCAACGCCGACCAGATGTTCGCCGAAGCCCAGCGCAAAGGACTACTCTTTTTCGCCGATGAAACGCGGACAAAAGAGGAGTTTTTGAAATGGTTTGTTCAGGATATTAGGGAAGCGAAGTATTCGGAAGAAGTTGAAAACGGTATTTTGCAATTTATCCAAGATTTAATTAACGGGAAAATCGAAGTTCGGGCGCACAGTTCAAAAACGATTCACGCTAAATTTTATCTTTTTCTGCCCGAAAATCATTCTTCTCATTCGGATGGTTGGGTGATAATGGGTTCATCGAATCTGACGAGCGCAGGACTTGGCGTAAGACGTTCGCCAAATTATGAACTCAATATCGCGCTCAAAGATTATGATGATGTGAAATATACGCGCGGCGAATTTGAAACACTCTGGAAGGATTCGACTTCGATTTTGCCCGCCGATATTCAAAGTTTCAAACAGAAAACTCATATCGGACAAACATTTACGCCGTATGAAATTTACGTCAAATTCTTAATCGAGTATTTCGGCAAAAATATCGATTACGACCCGGACACGGTTGGCGATTTGCCGACGACTTATAAAAAGTTGAGTTATCAAATTGATGCCGTCAATCAGGGATTTCAGATGCTGCTCGACCACAACGGTTTTTTTCTCGCTGATGTCGTCGGGCTTGGCAAAACGGTAGTCGCGGCGATGATTGCCAAAAGATTTTTGATTGCCAACGGTTCGCTGAATTCAAAAATTCTCGTTATTTATCCGCCTGCACTCGAAAAAAACTGGGTAACGACTTTCAAGCAGTTCAAGCTGGACAAACATTGTAAATTTATTACCAATGGACGGCTTGAAAAAATTATTGAAGGAAAAGACCCGAAATATTGGGCGAAGGAAGAATACGACCTCGTTTTGGTTGACGAAGCGCATCGTTACCGCAACCATACGTCGCAGATGTTCGACAATCTTCAGCGCATCTGCAAAGCCCCGCGCACGGGTGAAGGCTTGTTAAAGAGCAAAGATAATAAAAAGATGGTGATGCTGATTTCCGCCACACCGCTCAATAATCGCCCCGAAGATTTAGCCCATCAGCTTCAGCTTTTTCAAGATTACCGAAAAAGCACTCTGCCGATTACCAATCTGCAAAGTTTTTTCGGTCCGATTATTCGTGAATATAAGGAAATAATAAAGCAGGACGAGCCGGATTTGAATAAAATCCGCGAACTTTACGAACGGATTCGCCAGAAAATCGTTGAGCCAATCACCGTTCGCCGGACGCGCAACGATTTGAAAAATTATCCGAAATATACGGAAGATTTGCGCGAACAAGGCATCGAATTTCCCGCCATCGCCGCGCCGCGAGCCAAAGAATATCAGCTTAATGCTGCTTTGAGTAAATTGTTTTACCACACGATTTTTTATCTGACCGATGAAGATAAAATTAAATATTACCGTTATCAGGCAATCAGATTTTTGAAAAAGAAAATTCAGGAAGATTTCGGTTACGAAAAAGCGACACTCGTTTCAAAATCGCTTGCCGGAATTATGAAAACCCTGATGGTCAAACGTCTGGAAAGCAGTTTCGCGGCGTTCAAAAAATCGCTGCAAAACCTTTTGAAATCAACCGTGCGAATGATCGAGATGTTTGAAAGCGACAAGGTTTTTATCGCGCCAGATTTGAAAATCAATGATTTGCAGGAAAAAGGTTACAGTTTTGAGGAAATCGAATTGATGATTCTCGAAATGACCTCCGAGAATCCGCGCAATAATGTTTTCAACCGGGAAGACTTCGAGCCGGAATTTATCGAAAATCTGCAAAAGGACGCAAAACTCCTCCGCGAGCTTTGCGAAGAATGGTCGCGCGTCGAGCAAGACCCGAAACTCGAAACTTTTTTCAAAACCGTGACGGAAGAATTATTTAAAGCAGACATCAACCCAACCGAGAGGCTTGTCGTTTTTACCGAAAGCAAAGACACGGCGGATTATCTGCAAGCGAAAATCGAGGAAAGATTGAACGCGAAAATTCTCAATGTTTCGTCGGAAAACCGCAATAAATTGTTTGATGTGATTCAGGAAAATTTCGACGCGAATTTCACGGGCGAGCGCAAAGACGATTATAAAATCTTGATTACGACCGACGTTTTAGCCGAGGGCGTTAATCTGCATCGCGCCAACGTCATCGTTAATTACGACACGCCTTGGAACGCGACCAGATTGATGCAGAGAATCGGGCGCGTCAACCGCATCGGCAGCGTCGCGGGCGTGATTTACAATTACAATTTTTATCCTTCGCAGCAAGGCGACGAAGAAATCAGGCTTTACAGCAACGCGCTCGTTAAATTGCAGGGTTTTCACACCGCTTTCGGCGAAGACGCGCAGATTTTTACTCATGAAGAACTTGTCGAACAATTCGAGTTGTTCAAAGAAGGTGTCAAGGGCGATGAAGACAAACGGCTGATTTACCTGCAATTTATCCGTAAGTTCAAAGACGAAAATCCGCGTGAATTCAAACGCATCAAACAGTTTCCGCTCAAGGCGCGAACCGGACGAAAATTGAAAAATGCCGGAAAGCCGGATTTACAGCCGTCAACCGTCGCGTTTCTGCAATCGCCGTATAAAACCGAATTTTATCAAATCAACGAAAAAATGCAGGTTGTTCCGCTAACCTTTGTCGAAGCCGCCGCGCTGTTTGAGGCTAATTCTCACGAACCGGCGTTTGACGTGCCGAAACATCATTTCGACCACATTCAAGCCGCTTTACAGACGTTTGAACAAGACTTTTTCGGTTCGGCAACCGAAACCGTGACAACGACCGAACAAGCCGACGGCATCAGCCGACAGGCGCAAAAATTCCTCCGCGATTTTCGACAGATTTCAAAACGTGAAGAAACTAAAACAGCTTGCACAAACATTTCGGCTCTTATCGAACGCGGAGTTTATACGCCGTTGCCGAACGAAGTCAAAAAGCTCCGCCAGCAATTAGACAAAAAGAAAATTCTCTACGGAGAAGCGGAAAATTTGCTGATAAAACTCGCTGCCAAATACGACGCACTCGATACCGGCGATGACAACGAAAACGGTAATCATTCCAACGCAATAGATTTTAATATCGAGCCGGAAATCGTTTTATCTGAAACATTTTTTAGCTGAGCGAAAAACTCTCAACAGTAGCGGGAGATTTGTAAATAATTCAAAATGGACAAAAAACAACTTCAATCAATTCTTTCAAACGAATATCAGTTCACATTTTGGCGACAGGTTTTGACCGATGTTTTCAGCGCGAAAAATTTGCATCATCACCCTCAGCCCATCAATTTGCCGTCGAATAAACTGGCGGAAACAGCCGTTGAACTTGGTTTCTTCAATACGACTGACGACCGTGTTATCGGGCTTTATCAGATTAACCTCAAAGAAAATGTCAAAATCGAACGCAACAAGATTGGTTTGCGCGAAACGCTCCGAAATATTTACAAGTATGATGTTGACGGCGCGTTGGTAGTTTTTGTTCAAGGCGACAAATGGCGTTTGTCGTTTGTTTCGGAAATTCGAGTTTTGAATGAGGACGGCACGACAGACAAAAGAACAACCGAGCCGAAACGCTTTACATACTTGCTCGGACACGGCGAATCCGTTCGCACGGCAGTTAATCGTTTCGAGCTTTTGAACGGCAAAAATTTTACGCTTAAGGATTTACACGAAGTATTTTCAGTCGAGAGACTCAATAAAGACTTTTTCAAGTCTTATAAAGAATTTTTTGAAAGATTCAGCAAGCATCTATACGAGGTAAAGGAATATCGCCAATTTTTGCTGGGGAGCGATGAAGATTTACCCAAAAATTTTCAAGACGAAAAGGCGAAACCAGTTCGTGATTTTGCCAAGATTTTGCTTGGTCGGCTTGTCTTTTTGCAGTTTTTGCAAAAGAAGGGATGGATGGGCGTTCCGGCAAACCGTAGTGATTGGCAGGAAGGCGATATTTCTTTTATTCAAAATCTTTTTGCACGCTTTCCCGATAAGAGAAATTTTCATTCCAAAGCCCTTAAAACACTCTTTTTTGAAACGCTTAATACTAAACGTGAGAAGGATTTAGCGTCAATTGAACTTGGCGAAAATATTAAAATTCCATATCTCAACGGCGGTTTATTTGATGCGGATATTTCTACTAATAAAGACTTTGATTTTCCGCCGGAACTTTTCCAAGAATTGTTTGATTTTTTCCAAATCTATAATTTTACGATTGACGAAAACGACACGCTTGACCGTGAGGTTGGGATTGACCCGGAAATGCTCGGACATATTTTTGAAAATCTTTTGGAAGAAAACCGCGAAAAAGGCGCATTTTACACTCCGAAAGAAATTGTCAAATATATGTGCCAAGAGAGTTTAATAGAATATTTGAAAACCTGCGTCAATGACGAATCAAAAAAACAAGCGATTGAAAATCTTGTTCGGTATAATCGCATTGACGAAATTTTTACGAATCACGAAAACGCCAAATTTATCAACGATAAGCTGAAAGACGTAAAGATTTGCGATCCGGCGATTGGTTCGGGGGCGTTTCCGATGGGATTGCTGAAAGAAATTTTTGAATCAAGGCGGGTGCTTTATGGGTATTTGAAAACAAGCGAACCTTTTGACCCCGCAAATATTAAGCGTGAAATTATTCAGCAGAATATTTACGGCGTTGATGTTGAAAACGGTGCGGTTGAAATTGCCCGTTTGCGTTTTTGGTTGGCGTTAGTGGTTGATGAACTTGAGCCTTCACCACTGCCGAATCTCGATTACAAAATTATGCAAGGCGATTCTTTGCTTGAACGCTTTGACGATATTGATTTGAGCAAACTCGTTTCGGCGGAGAATGATGACGGCGTTTTTGTTGCGGAAATAAACCAATTACAATTTGGCGAGGGTTTGGCATTTCCCGTTCAAGTAACAATTTTCGACCAAGCTACAAAAGATACACTTTATGAATTGCTAAACAAATATTTCGACACTGACGAATGGGAAAAACATCACCACGAAAAACTCGATAAAACCTTACTTAAGAGGCAGATAAACGACATTGTAGAAGGCAAAATTCACGCTCATATTTTAAATGAAAAGCGGAAATTGGAACACGAGATCAGTCTATACGAACGCAAACTCGCACTCGCTAAAGACGGTAAAATCAACGAGAAAACCAGAGATTATAAATCGTATCTCAAGCAGAAAGAACGATTTGCCAAGTTTGACGAAACCGAATCCAAACTCATCGCTTTACAACAAACCGAATCAAAGCCCTTTTTCCTCTGGCATCTTTGGTTCAAGGACGTTTTCGACAAAGGCGGCTTCGATATTGTGATCGGCAATCCGCCTTATATCCAACTTCAAAATGACAATGGACGTTTTGCTAAATTGTATGAAAAAGAAAACTATCAAACCTTTGAACGAACCGGAGATATTTACTGCCTGTTTTATGAACAAGGGAACACTTTACTAAAAACGGGTGGAATCTTGTGTTTTATCACTTCAAACAAATGGATGCGTGCCGGATACGGTGAATCAATTCGTAAATATTTTTCAGAACAAACAAATCCTCTTCAGCTTATAGATTTTGCGGGACAAAAGATTTTTGAGTCTGCTACGGTGGATACCAATATTTTGTTGTTTACAAAGGATAAAAACCGACACCAAACTTCTGCCTGTATTGTCAAAGAAAAGGTGTTAAATAATTTGAGCCTTTATTTCCGTCAGAACGCTTCAAAATGTGGTTTTAATACGAACCAGAGTTGGATGGTATTAAGTCCGATAGAGCAGCGGATTAAAGAAAAGATTGAAGCAGTTGGAACTCCACTCAAAGATTGGAATATCAACATTTATCGGGGAATCCTTACGGGGTATAATGAAGCCTTTATCATTGATGGCAAGAAAAAAGATGAACTTATAGCCGAAGACCCAAAATCTGCCGAAATCATTAGACCTATTCTCAGAGGACGTGATATAAAGCGTTATTCTTACGATTTTGCAGATTT
>CAZJQP010000087.1:0-21387 GCA_964548225.1 uncultured Blastocatellaceae bacterium
GTCCCGCTTGCAATGAGCGTGAAACGCGAAAAAGACTCGGATTACTCAAAAGTTTCAGGTGAACAAACGCCGTTACACCGCTGAAAAACGCGGCGTTTGCAAGCGGGACGCTTGCGCTCCAGTCGGTTTTTCTTATCCCAAACTGACGTTAAAACACTGCCGTAAAGTCTAAATCAGCGTTAATGAATAAGGTTTCAGCCCCAAAACCTTAGGTTTCGGCGTTGATGGCTAAGGTTTCAGCCTCGAAACCTAAGGTTTCAGCGTTGATGGCTAAGGTTTCAGCCTCGAAACCTAAGGTTTCAGCGTTGATGGATAAGGTTTCAGCCTCGAAACCTGAGGTTTCGGCGTTGATGGCTAAGGTTTCAGCCTCGAAACCTAAGGTTTCGGCGTTGATGGATAAGGTTTCAGCCTCAAAACCTAAGGTTTTGAGGCTGAAAGTTTATCTATTTGGCAAAAATGGCAGAAACACGACTGTTAAGGAGTGTGTTGATAGTTGAGTTTTTTGACACACTCCTTTACAGTCGTGTTTCTGCCCTTGAAAACATTAACACACTCCTTTACAGTCGTGTTTCTGCCATTGAAAACATCAACACACTCCTTTACAGTCGTGTTTCTGCCATTGATTTTTAAACCTTTACTCAACTCAAATCCGTTTTAATTTACACAGACTTTACAAAATCAACTGCTTCAATTAAATTACACAATTAGAGGATAATTTTTTATGGAAACAAATACAGCGGAACGCCTTTTGGCGGCATTAATTGTTTTGGCGGATAATTTGGAGACTTATAAAGATCAAGTCGGCGCAACTAATGGGGAGATTACGGCAGTCGAGCAATACCGCGATAATCTCGCGCATAGTTTGGCGATGAACAGTTTGATTGCCGCCGACAAGCAGGCTTCAACGGCTATCGGTCAGGCAGTATATAACGGCAGTAATAATGTAAAGGTCGGCGTTTATCCGCCTTTCAGCGTTACTCAATTTCCGTTTCCTCTTTTGAATGGCGGAGCTTTGACCTTTTATCGTGAATTGAAAGCTCGTTATAAATCAGCCGCCGGTTATACAAAAGAAATCGGCATCGCGCTCGGACTTGAAAAAGTCGCCAGCAATCCAATCAACCCCGATCTTTTAATAGCCGCCGCCATCCTTAAAAACCTCGGCAACTATCAAGGACAAGGCGACTTTAAGAAACAAGGAATGAACGGAATGGTTTTCCAATACCGCGTCAAGGGAACAGAAAAATGGAAGTCCGCCGGAAACGCTTTGCAGTCGCCGTTTATCTTCGACATTGACGCACCGGCAACGGAAGGCGCGGCAGTAGAAATCGAAGTCCGCTGTCGTTTATTGCAAGGCAACACGCAAGTCGGCAGCTGGTCGCCGATTTACTCGCTCACTATTACTTCTTAGAAGAGGAGAAGAGGAGAAGAGGAGAAGAGGAGATGGGAAAGATATTTAGGCATTAGGATTTAGATGTTTATAAGAAAGGTTTTACTGTGGCAATGCGAATATTTGAGTTTTCTAAGTCATTTCCTAAAGAAGAAACTTATTCTATGACTGACCAGATTCGGCGTTCTTCTCGTTCGGTGTGTGCAAACATTGCCGAAGCGTGGCGAAAAAGGCGTTATGAGGCGGCTTTTATTGCCAAGCTCAGCGATGCCGAAAGCGAAGCCGCTGAAACACAAACGTGGCTCGAATTTTCTGTCCGCTGTGATTATATGGAAAAAGAAAACGGCAGGGAACTATTCAAAGATTACGACGAAATAATCTCGATGCTTGTTTCAATGATTGCCAACCCTCATTTGTGGGTTTTACCGAGCGGTCAGAAGTAGAAGAGGAGTGGAGGAGAAGAGGAGAAGAAGAGAAGAGGAAAGAAGGAGTGTTTTTATCTCCTCTTCTCCTCTTCTCCTTTTCTCCTCTTCTTCTTATTTGCGGACTAGGTCTTCCGTATATAATGCGCGATAGACGCGGAAGTTGTTCATAACTTTGGCGACGTAGGCTTTGGTTTCGGCGAAACCTACTTCGGAGGCGAAAATTCCTGCGTCCTTCGGTTTTGAGCGGTTGAGCCAACGCGCCGCGTTATCTTCGCCGCCGTTGTAGCTTGCCGCGATTGCTTCATACATTCCGTTAAACTCATCTTTTAATTCCGCAATGTAAAAACTTCCGAGCGCAATGTTGACCGATGGTTGATAAAGGTCGTCGGGTTGCAGATTGGGATAACCGGCTTGGTTTTTATACTTGATGGCGGTATCAAAAACGAGTTGCAAAAGCCCGCGAGCCGCCGCCGGTGATTTTGCGTTTGCCTTGAAGCTCGATTCAACCTTCATAATTGCCAGCACAAAGCGTCCGTCAATCTTTTTGGCTTTGGCGTGCCGCAAAACGTCGGCTTTATACATTACCGGATAATCCTTCGTCATATTTGAGGACACGGAAGCTGTCTGACGAACGAGTTGCGGCGATAAAACCTTTAGCTTTTCTGTCGCCAAACCGCTGTAATATGAACTAAAACTGTCGGGGATTGAAGAATAGACGTTGATCGCTTCGGCTTTGCGCCCCCATCTTTCCAGCGCAAAGGCTTTTAAGTAAAATGCCTCGTCTGCGCTTGTCATTGAACCCGAAAACTTCCTTAAACCAACTAATTCATCCGCCGCTTGCACCGCTTTCTCCCAGTTTCCGCGATAAATCTCCATCCGCAAACGCGCTTGTAAAGCATTTGCCTCCGCAGGCATTCCCGAAAACCTCGTGCGAGTCCGATTTACCCATTCGTTCGCGTCATCATAGCGTCCGGCTTCCCGCAATGAATCAATAATATTTAAATGTGCCGATTCAATTTTCTCACCCGAAGGAAACATCACGACATATTGCTGATAAGTTTTCGCCGCGTCTAAATGACGGCTCATCCGAACTTGACACGCGCCCTTAAATGCTAACCCGTCGCGCCCTTCTTTGGTCATCGGATAGTCTTTTAGGAGCTTATCAAACCACGAAACAGCTTTCTCATACTGTCTTTCCCATTGATAAGACCGCGCCGTGCCGAAAAGTGCTTTCGGCATTGCCGTAAAATCGTTCGGATAATTCTCAATTATCTTTGCCCAATGCTCACGAGCCTGCGGAAACAACCGATTGGACATATATACTTCCCCGCGAGTCGTGTGTTCCTCTGCGGAAAGCGTCAACAACTTGCCCGAAGCATCGCGGCTAATCAAATCTTTATCGCGCACCGCCCGTAATGCGGCATCGGAAGACTGCCCGAACAAATTGATTGAAAAAGTTAATGCAACGACGACGATAAAGAAGATTTTTTTCATAAAACAGAACTCTTTAAGGGAGAAAAGGTTAGCAGAAATTATCTTAACCGATTTTTTGACGATAGTTAAGCCTTGCGGGTTGCTTTCAAACCAAGTCTGCAAGCGGCTTGCAAATGCTCAATGTCTTTTTTATAAAAAAGCCACGGTCATCAATAGTTGTGTTTCCGCCGTCTGTTAAAAGTTATTGACCAATTTCCCTCAAATGTTCTAAAATTATATCTGGCGATGCTCTTCGCCTTCTTTGGAATCCTTCAAAATGCCTCGAAAAACAAAAAAAATCGGGTTAATATATTTCGTCATTGCTGCAATTTTACTTGTCGGCTTAGTTCCGATTGTCTTGACCGGCTATTTTCTGTCGGAAAGAAGTGCAAAGGAACTCAGATCCGTTGAAAATCGGTATCAAACGCAACTTGTGCAGGAGAAAGCGAACCAGATTGAAATGTTCGGACAGCGTTACGGCGACTTGATCGGAAGTTATGCCAAAGCGTTGGAACTTTCAAATGATTTCTCCGTTCTTTCATCGCCCGAAACCGAACGGAAACTCAGCATCACGCTTAAAGAAAACCCATATCTAATCGCGCTTTTTATAAAACCGACTGACGGCGATTCGCTCTCGGTCTTTCGCTCGGAAACTATTTCGAGAGAAGAAATTATAAATGTTTCAGGCGATATTATGAAAAAAATCGGTGAGAAACGGGCAATCATCGGCAAACCTCAAAAAATCGAATCGAGCGGAGAAATTGTTTTGACCTTCGCTTCGCCGGTCATTATTGAAAACCAAACTTCGGCGGTCGTTATCGGAGTTGTTTCTTTGCGTGAAATCGCACAAATAATGGGCGATAAAAAAGTAATCGAAGAAGAAAAATTATGGAAAGACGGGTTGCCGATTGTTTTTGTGGTTGATGCCGAAGGTCGTGCCGTTTCATATCCCGATTTAAGCGTGGCGATAAATCGAAAATCATTAAATTACCTCAAAATCGTCCAAGAATGGCAGGAAACAAATTCTCAAATAAAATCTGCGTTATTACCATTCACTGCCGAATACAAAGATACGAAACACGAAATGATCGGAGCATATTCAACCGCAAATTTGCAGGATTTGAATCTTGGCGTAATTGCTATGCAAGACGAAAAAAAGGCATTGGCATCAGTTGGAGAAATGCGCCTTCAAACTTGGATTATCAGCTTGGCTTTTGCTTTTTTTGCTTTGGTTATCGGGTTTATTCTATCGAAATATTTGACTGCGCCGTTGCTCAAACTCGCATCGGCGGCGGAAAAAATAGCTGCCGGAGATTTTTCAATGAGAGTTGAATCGAAAAACATAACAGAAATAGGGACTTTGGGCGAAACTTTTAATTTAATGACCGAAAAAGTTGAAAATCAAATTGTTCAGCTTGCCAAATCCGCCGAAGAAAACCGCGAACTTTTTGTTGGAACTGTTAAAGCCTTAGCGGCGGCGATTGACGGAAAAGACAAATATACACGCGGTCATTCCGAAAGAGTTTCGCGGATTTCGGTTGCCATTGGCAAGCAATTGGGAATGAATGCGGATGAACTCGAAACCTTGCGAATCAGCGCACTTCTGCACGATGTCGGGAAAATTGCAATTGACGATTCGATTTTGAAAAAGCCTGCGGCATTAACCGATGAAGAATTTCTGATTATGAAAACTCATCCCGTTCGCGGTTTCAAAATTATGTCGCAAATTCCGGCAATGAAAGAGTTCTTGCCCGGAATGTATATGCACCACGAAATGATTAATGGCGCGGGTTATCCGCAAGGTTTGCGCGGCGAACAAATTCCTCTGCAAGCGAAAATCGTTTCGGTTGCCGATACGTTTGACGCGATGACGATTGACCGACCTTACTCAAAAGGAATGAATTTGCAAGATTCGCTCGACCGAATTCGCAGTTTTGTCGGGACACGCTACGACGGTAGTGTCGTCGAAGCTCTTGTTCGTGCCTGCAACGAAGGGCAAGTCGGCATCGGTATTGTCCGCGTGAAAGAGAATATGCCTAATAATCTGAATTTACGCGAAGCTCAGCACAAAGCAGCATAACTAAAACATTATATTCACAAAATAATCTGATGAACACGGAAACCAATATTCAGGAAATTTGGCAAGTTGATGTCGGCGGCGACCTTTATGAAACTAATTTTCAGGAGTTGGCAAATTGGATTTTCGATGGCACACTTCAGCCCGAAGATAAAGTCCGGCGCGGCAATCTGCGTTGGATTGAAGCACGGAAAGTGCCGCATTTGTTACCGTATTTTAACGCTTTGGAACAAGGCGCACCGCGACCGATTTTGACTTCGACAACTGACGCACAACCTACAAATAATTTTAACAACTTTCAAAATCCATCACAGCAAAATTCGTTTCAATCCTCAGGTTTTCAAACGCCGACTGCGCCTGATTCCTTTCAACCTTCAAATTTTCAAACTCAAGTTGATGCCTTTCAAACTCAACAACCAAACCAAAATTTGCTTCCGCCAACGGAGCCATTTCTACCGCCGCCGGAAAATTCTCAGCCAGCCGCATTTTCCAATGTCATTCAACCCGAACCGGTTCCTTTGCCGGATTCTTGCGTTCTCCACGCGGGCGAACCGCCAGCTTATTTTTGCGAAACTTGTTTTAATGGTTTTTGTCGAACTTGTCCGAAAGGATATGGCGGAGATTTGAGAATTTGCCCGATGTGCGGTTCGTTTTGCAAATCAATCGGAACACACCAAGCCGAACGCGAAAAAGCCTTGAATTATGAGCGTGATATGCAGGAAGGGTTTAACTTTGGGGATTTCGGCAAAGCCTTGGTTTATCCGTTAAAATTCAAAGTCAGCTTATTTTTCGGGGCGATTTTGTTTATGTTGTTTTCGGTTGGTCAACTTGCTGCCGGAATGGGAAGTTTTATGATGCTTAGTGCAGTTTTAATCTGTTTTATGATAGCAAATATGATTTCTTTTTCGGTATTGGCAAACACAGTCGAGAATTTTTCACAAGGCAAAATCACGAAGAATTTTATGCCCGATTTCGATGAGTTTTCTATTTATGACGACGTTATTCAGCCTTTTTTTCTAAATATTGGTGTGTTTCTGGTTTCATTCGGATTATTGGTTGTTGTTTTTCTGGGTTCAGTCTGGATAATGTGGGCAAGCGTGTCGTCGAGTTTGAAAACGGAATCGGATAAACGGATGGAAACCGTGAAACAAAGAAAGCAAGAATTAATAAAAGCTAATCCAAATAATTGGGAAAGCGACAAAGAAAGGGCTTTCCGCGAAGACGTTGAAAATTTGAATAAACAACAACAAATTAGCAGTTTGAGATCAATGGGATTGGTTGACCCTGATTCGGATATTTCATTTGGCGAGACCTTATCAATCGCTATGAAATCTTCAAAATTTTTATTAATTCCAATTTTTTTGGCGTTGTTGTGGGGAATTTTTTATTATCCGATTGCCTGCACTGTTGCCGGATATTCTCGCTCTTTTTCAGCGACAATTAACCCGACGGTCGGGCTTGAAGCCATCAAAATTCTCGGCACGGATTACATAAAAGTTTTAGTAATGACATTAATTTTGAGTTTAACGGTGGGTGTTATCGAGTTCATTTTCCACTTGATATTATTTCCATTTAATCTACCCGGAATGGGAAATATTCCGGCAGTAGCAATTTCGAGCCTGTTTAAGTTTTATTTTTACATCGTGTTTGCCGTAGTTTTGGGATACGCGCTTTACAAAAATGCAAGTAAATTTAATTTCCGTCTGGTTTAAGAATCCAATGGCGTAAGGTTTGAAAATAAAGATTTGATTTTTATACTACTTCAATTTTTCTTCGCGTTCAGCTAAATATCTCTTAGCTTCATTGCTGTTTAGTTCGTTTTCATCACTCAGCATTTCTTTCAGAATTTGAGTTGATTCAGCTGTTTTCGTTTTGCCAAGATAATGTATGACATCAAGGCGAATTGCATAATATTTGTCGTTTCGCATTTGCAAAAGATAAACGGACGCTTTCGGGTGAATGCTCATCGCTAAAGTAACCGAAATATTTCGTCTGACTTCTTGGTCTTCATCGTTAATTCTACTGACAATCGCGTTCAAAGCCGCATCGTCATTAAATTTTGCCAAATGACGCATTAACCAATAATTTTTTTCAATCGCTTGCGCCAAATATTTGATAATTCTTACGTCTTTGATAAACGGCGCAAGATTTTCAGCAGTATCATCGCCTTCAATCAAATCTTTACCGATTGGGTCAATGATTTCGCCCATTTTTGCAAAGTCTGCGGCGATAACATTGAGTTTTGTAACTAATTTGACCGGAATTTCAGCAGGCAAATTATCAAATCTCATATTTTTCAGGTCATATTTTTTTACAACCAAGCCTTTTTCAATCTGAATTTGATAATCTCCGATTTTTTCAATCGTTGCCCAATGCGGAAGATACAATCTGAAAAGATAAATTTGACCGATGGGACATTTTTGGAAAGCTGATAAACCTCCAAAATTCATAGTTTTAGGTTTTGGGACAATTTGCAAGTCGGCATCGAAAACTTTGACCTCAAAACTATCGGGTCTGCCAAATTCATTTCGATAATCGCCGCCCCAGAGAACGCCCAAATCAACATCGGAGAGATTTTTTATTTCAAAATCAATAAAAGTCGGCTCGCCAAGCATCATTGAAGTTTTTTGCGGTTTCAGATTTACCTCAAATTTGTAACCGTCAGCCGAAGTAAAAACTTCCGCTTTTGCCATTGAAACCAGCAGAAACAAACATAAAATCAGACAGAAAAAACTATTTTTCATTTTCTTAAATCAAGCAAATAAAATGCCGCAACAACAAGCGAATGCGTAATCACACCATTTGCAATCAAACTTGGAATTTCCTCAAGCGAAACTAACTTTGATAAGACGCTTTCGTGTTCGTCAAAGGTTGTATCGTGCGTCTTTTCCGCGTTTGGCGCGAGAAAATGATAAATCCAATTATTCTGAATCGCCGGATTCGGGCGCGATTTTCCCAAGTAGATAAATTCGTTTGCAGAATAACCTGTTTCTTCGAGAAGTTCGCGCCGTGCGGCTTTTTCGGGTTCTTCGTTTTCGTCAACCATTCCGCCCGGAATTTCCAGAATATTTTGTTCGATGCCGTGTCGAAATTGCTCTATCAAAACGACTTTGCGGTCTTTTGTAAGTGCTATAACATTTACCCAGTCTGGATTTTCGAGGACGAAAAACGAATGTTGTATGTTATCGCTTTCGCGTTCGCAAAAGTCTTGGCGGACTTTGAAAACGCGGCAATCGGCAATCTGTTTTGATGAATTTCGCTTCCAAGTTTCAGCTTTTTCGGTCATAATTTAATTCTAAACAAGATTTTGACAAGGGGGAAATATGAAATTAAACAAATATTTTAAAGGTGGAATCGCGCTTTGGGTTATTTTATTTACGGCAAATCTTACATCAGCACAGGATTTAAATGAAATTTTGCAAAAAGCCAATTTGCAAGCTCAGAAATACACCGAAGAATTTAAAAATCTTTTGGCAGACGAAACTAAAACTTTCGAGATTTACGATAAAAACGGCAAACTCAAAAAAAGCACCGTTATCGAATCAAGTTTTATCATTTTGCAATCAGAAAAAAGTGGAAACACGCCCGCCGAATATCGAAGTATTACAAAAGTTGACGGAAAATCCGTTGGTGATGTCAAAAAACGGACGGCTGATTTATTTGAACAAATCGCCAAAGCCAAATCTCCGGCGGAAGAATTAGAAAGAATCCAAAAAGAAAACGCAAGGTTTGATAAAAATCTCGAAATATCCGGTTTTACCTTGATTCAAGCTCCCGTTTTAGACGATAGATTGCGACCGTTTTTTGAATTTTCTTTATTTAATCTTAGAGAAGTTTTTGAAGACGGCAATGAATATTACGGAGTTGGTTATATTCAGACTAAACCATCGGCGAATATTCAAATAAATGACAAACGGACGAATCAGCAAGGTTTGAATCTGAGTTTTGATGTAGATTTGCCCGACGGAGTAAAAAAATCGGACGTTTTCTTGAGCGGAATTTTGTATATCAACACGAAAACATTTCAAATCGGACGTGAAATAAGAACATTAGCGGCAAAGAAAGATAATAATACGATGGTTTTACAGAAAAGCGAGTTTTTTTATAACCCAAGCGAATATGGAATTCTTCTGCCGCGAACAATTCAATTCTTCCAATATAAAATCAAACGCGAATCGGGAAAATATATCTCACAGAAAAATATTCAGGCTATTTTCGGATATTCGCGTTGGAGAAAATCCAATGTTGACGTGCAGATTTTGGACGATAATTAAAATGATTTAACCACAAAGATACAAAGACTCAAAGATTTGAATAACTATTTGTGTCTTTGTATCTTTGTGGTTAAAAAATTATGCTTCAACTATTTCGACATTGGTTTCAATTAAAGTTTTCGGAATCAGAGCAGGGAAATAAGCCATAATTTCTTCAACTTTCGGTCTTCCGCCCGCAAAACCCGTAACCGCCGGCGGACCTGTTAAGATTAACGGCGCGAGTTCTTTTGTAAATCTTTCAACATCTGATTTCGACTGTCCGCGCACGCCGAAACGTAATTGAACTTCGGGAATATCCGGCGAAGGTTCGCCCGCGAGATGTCCGTGCGTGGCGTTCACGCCGACAAATTCGGTTAAAATTACATCGAATTTTAAACCTAATTTTTCAAGCCGTTTTCGTAAAATTTGATCGGCGGCTTTGGCTTTTTCAAACGCTTGCGGATATGAATAAACAAGCGTGCCGACGGCTTTCCAGCCTGCCGAATATGCAATCGAAACTTTGTAAAAATCAGTGTTCTTATTGCCTTTTATGCCGAAAACTTTGACGCGGTTTTCGCCGTCGTCAGCAAGATTTATCGTTGTAAAATCTGCAACAACATCGGGCGTGATGTATTCGTGCGGATTGCCCATTTCGTATAAAAGCTGTTCTTTTATTGATTGAATATTGACTCGTCCGCCGGTGTTTTCGTGTTTAGTAACAACAAATTCGCCGTTTGGCGAGGCTTCGATAATCGGAAAACCAATATTTGCGAGGTCAGGAATATTTTGCCAATCGTATTGACAATTTCCGCCCGAAGATTGTCCGCCGCATTCGATAATGTGTCCGGCGATTGTTCCGGCAGAAACTTTGTCCCAATCATCAAATGTCCAGCCGAATTCGTGCATTAACGGCGCAAGCGTTAAACCTGTGTCCGTAAGTCGTCCGCCGACAATAATTTGCGCTCCTTTATCCAACGCTTCAACGAGCGGTTGTGCGCCTAAATAAACATTTGCGCTCTGAACTTTATCACGAATCGCGGAAAGCGGTTCGCCCGTTTCCATATTCGTAATTTCAATGCCTTTTTCGGCAAATTCGTCAAGCCTTCCGAGAATATCATCGCCTGTTACAACACCGATTTTAACTTTCAATCCTTGTTCTTCCGCGACGGCTTTAATTGCTTCGGCACAACCTTTGACATTCACGCCGCCCGCATTTGATAAAACTTTAATGTTTTTCTCAACACAATCGGGCAAAATTTCGCGCATTAAGGAAACAAAATCTCGCGCATAGCCGGCATTCGGGTCTCGTTGACGTTGCTTTTGAACAATGCTCATCGTAACTTCGGCGAGATAGTCGAGCATCAAATAATCAATCTGTCCGCCGCGCACTTGTTCGACCGGCGCGGTCAACAAATCGCCCCAAAAACCTTGTCCGCCGGCAACTCTTACTTTTTCTTTCATAAAATTTTTAGGTTGAAATTTAAGCTGATTTTACACGCCGCGAACTTTTGGCGTGTCATTTTTGAAAATATATGCAAGCGATTTATAGACAAGTTTCGCGCATAGAAAAGCGGGCGCGTCGGAGTTATCCATTTTTGAAAATTCGACTAAATCCATTCCGACAATTCGACGTTTTTCGGCGAGTTTTCTGATTAAAGTTAGGGTTTCATACCAACCGAGTCCGCCGGGTTCAGGTGTTCCGGTTGTTGGAACGAGCGATGGATCAAGTCCGTCAATGTCAATCGTCAAATAGACATTTTCGGTCAAAGAATTTACCGCATCGTCAATCCAATCGGTGCGTCCGACGACATCTTTTGCCCAGAAAATTTTCGTATGGGGCAAATCGTCCAAACTTCGTGCTTCATCAGCAGAAATCGAACGAATTCCGACTTGCACCGCCGGAATTTTCAAATCTTTGACGGTTCGCGCCATAATCGAAGCGTGTGAATGCGGTGTGCCGTCGTATTCGTCGCGCAAATCGGCGTGAGCATCAATTTGAAGAATCGAAATATTATGAAATTTTTCGGCGTGAGCTTTAATTATCGGCGCAGAAACCGAATGTTCGCCGCCGAGCATACAAAGAAACTTATTATTTTTGAGAATTTCTTTTGTATGTTCGTAAAGCTCGCTCATCATTGCTTCGGGAGTTTCGCGTGGCGCAAATTCTTCCAAAGTATGAATCCCGACTTTATAAACTTCCGCATCGGTTTCGTCGTCGTAAAGCTCCATATTCCGCGAAGCATCAATTATCGCCGCCGCGCCTTGTTCCGTGCCGACTCCGAAAGAAACCGTGCCTTCATACGCCACAGGCAAAACCAAAATCCGCGCCGTTTCAAACGCAGAAAACTCGGCTTCATCAATGCCGCCGAAATTCATCGGTAAATTTGCTGATTCGGACATAAATGATTTTTGATCTTTGACCTTTGAATTTTGACCTTTGAATAAGAAAAAACCAAAGATCGAAAATCAAAGATCAAAGATCAATTTTACGGAATATCAACTCCTAAATCCTTGCCGCTGAACGAGAAAGTCGGACGTTTTCGACCTTTCATATATTTGGCGGCAGTTTGCGAAAGTGCCGTTACGAGCAAAGGCAAAGCGATTGACGGATCGCACGGAACGTAGGCGGTGATTGCATTTTTTAGCAATTTGCCGAAAACGCTCGTATGGTTTCCGCTGAACGAAGGTGTGCGAATGTCGAGCGGTGCAGAATCGGTCGTAACCGAAACGGCATATTTATGTCCGCGTGGTGTAGTTCTTGTAATATAACTCGAAACTTCCGCCATATTCACCATATTTTGACTGCAAACACTGCCGAATGTCAGAATGCCCGAATTGCGGGTGCGTTGCGCGATGTGCATCATTTCCATCGTGTCTTGTGTGATGTCGAATGTAAATTGAATTTTCTTTTCAAACCGAGCGCGGGCAATGCCGACGGACATCGGACCTTCGAGAAGGTCAGGACAAAATACCGGAATACGCGATTTAAAGGCGGCGGTTAAAATGCCGTCTTCATGGGCAATTTCCGCGAGTTCACGTCCCAATAAATGCAAAAATTCGCGCACCGAATAAGGGCGCGTCATATCAAGTTGGTTGATGACACTGCCGATCCATTCGTCTGCTTCGTGGTATTCTTCGGAATTTGCAAGCAAATCGCCGAGACGCGAAACATCAGATTGTTCGAGTTCTTCATCGTTCATCGAAGGATGCGCTTGATAATGATTTCTGCCAAGTGTTTCGTGAATATCGTGAAACAAAACCGTGCCGGACAAAACCAGAACGTCAACAAAACGGTTTTTGATGACATACGCCAACAAACGGCGCATTCCCGAAGGAATCAAATTGCCTGAACCGCAAAGATAAATCGTCGAATTATCATCGAGCATATCAAGCCAAATGCGATGCGCCTCGGCAAGTTGTTTTGCTCCAAACCCTGCGCCTTCCATCTTTTCAAGAAGTCCCGCGACGCTTCTATCGCGGTCAACCGGAATCGGTCTTGTCGGCACGGTTAAAAATTTCGAAGCCTTTGTTTTTTTCTGAGCTACCATAAAATCTCCAAATAAATGTAAATTACGAATTACGAATTTCCAATTACGAATTAAAATATTTGAAATTCGTAATTTCTGATTCGTAATTTTACTCGCCGCCGTTTGCCGCGAGATATGTATAACTTTCGGCTTGGCGTTCGTAATAACCGATAATTTCTTCGCCGATTTTGGCGGAAATTTCGCCGTCTTTAATACGTTGTAGAACGGTTCGGCGAAATTGGTCGGTTAATTGAACGCTATCAAAACGCACGGTTTCAAGGGAATCCGCGAGCGTTGCGCCTTGTATAACTTTTTTGATGATATAGCCGTCGCCGCCGATATGAATATGCGCTTCGTGGGGAACGCCGAAAAGATTGTGGTTATTTCCCATCACTTCTTGGTATGCGCCAACGAGCATTATCGCCAAATAATAAGGTTTTCCTGTTTCCAGTTTGTGTAATTCAAGGACAGGTTTAACATCGTGTAAATCAACAAATTTTTCTACAATGCCGTCCGAATCGCACGTTATATCACAGAGTGTAGCATATTCAGTCGGTTTTTTATTTAAACGATGTATCGGAATTATCGGAAAAAGTTGCTCCAAAGCCCAATTATCGGGCATTGAGCGGAAAACAGAGAAGTTTGCTAAGTATTTCACGCACAAAAGTTTCCGTAAATCGTCAAATTCTTCCGACACATATTTCTTTTGTTGTGCGTATTCATCGGCTTTTTCACAAACATCCCAAAATAAAACTTCTCCTTTACCACGATCCTCCAAAGAAAGCAAGCCGAGATTAAACATCGAAAATAAATCTTCACGGTGTTCGAGCGCATCGTGATAGTATTCACGGTAGTTTTTTCCGTTAATTGTTTCTCGCAAATCGAATAACTCTTTAACAACTTGCGGGTCGTCATCGTCAATCGCAATCGGCGTGGCGGTGTCCTCGACAACCGTTTCGATTTCATCTTGGACATTTGTTACCAAAATCGCGTGATAAGCCGAAAGATAACGCCCTGATTCCTGAATAATCGTCGGATGCGGCACATCTTCGTCGTCGCAGACGGTTTTGATGACATAAACTACGTCGTTCGCAAATTCTTGTGCGTTATAATTTGCCGAGGATTCAAACGAAGTTTTCGAGCCGTCGTAATCAACTGCCATTCCGCCGCCGACATCCAAATATTGAATCGGAATATTCATCTGCCGAATCTTCGCATATGTTCGTGCCGCTTCCTTCATTGCGTTTTTAATTCGTTTGATGTCGGTCAGTTGCGAACCGATATGAAAATGCAGAAGTTTCAACAAATCCGTTCTTCCCGCATCTTGCAGTCTTCGGATAACTTCCAGAATTTCGGTTGTCGTGAGTCCGAATTTCGCCGCTTCGCCGCCCGATTTTTCCCACTTGCCCGAACCTTTTGAATAAAGTTTCACCCGCACACCGAGCATCGGCAGATTTATTGCTGCATTTTCCGCCGCAAGTTTGTCAACCATTATGAGTGTGTGGTCGAGTTCACTCATTTTTTCGATGACGATAACGACATTTTTTCCGGCTTGTGCGCCCGCAAAAGCGAGTTTGATAAAATCGCGGTCTTTAAAGCCGTTCAAAACCAAAAGACTTTCATCCGATTGCTCCATTCCTAGCGCGGCATAAAGTTCGGCTTTTGAACCGGCTTCAAGTCCGAAATTATAGCGTTTTCCTTCGCGCAGATATTCTTCGATAACGGCACGATTTTGATTAACCTTCATCGGAAAAACGCAAAGATGACCGCCTTCGTAGCCGTATTCTTTAATTGAATTTTTAAATGATTTCTGAAGTTTGCGGATTTGCCCGAAAAGAAGCTGCGGAAATCTTAAAAGCACCGGAGCGTTGATGTTGCGTTTTTTTAAATCATTAATGATTTCAAACACATCAGCCGCTTCCGAATCGTTTTCCGAGGCGCGAACAATCAAATGTCCTTGTTTATTTACTCCGAAATATCCCGCGCCCCAATTATCAATGCCGTAGGTTTCGATTGTTTGCTCGATGACGTTGCTCAAATTTCGTGTTTCTCCAAAAAAAATAAAATTGCCGCTTTCGGCAGATGCACGAAAGAGCAAAATGAAAAATCTACTTTAACTAAAAATGTAACAAAAAACAAAATTCCTAACAACCGCTGTTTTTTGTATTAATAAGGAAAAACTATCTGATGAATTTATTCAAATCAAATAAACTTTGAAAAGTAAAGATGTGAGGCGGCAAATATGAAACAGGGTTCGTGTTTTTCCTCTAAATATTTGTTTGGCACAGGCTTTGCAAAATATAGTATTCGGTTTGAATGAATTGTTGGCAGAAACCATTAAAACTAAGTAATTAACTGAAATAACTTCACAAAATACAGTTGATATAAGACAAGAAATGTCAAATATTACTGCCATAATTTGTCACTTTCTGTTAATAATTATCAGGTTTTATTGAGGTAAAAAAATATGCAATGTAAAAATCAAAAAGGTTTTTCTTTAATCGAATTAATTTTGGTGCTTGTAATAATTTCAGTTTTAGCAACCATAACTTTCCCGTTTCTTTTGAAAGCCAAAACTCTGGCTGAAAACAAAAGCGCATTGGCAACAATGCGAACCGCTTCTTCGGCTCAAGTTAGTTACTTTGGGCAAAACAGAAGATTTGCACGCCTTGCAGAATTAAATACTTCTCAAAACGGAATTTTCGGAAATGTTTCAGGAACGCAATTAATCCGTGGAAAATTCACCTTTCAGATGGCTCCGATTGCGCCTACCGATGCCCAACTCCAAGACGGCTATTCGATGGTAGCAACCAAAGCTGTTGCCGGAAGTGAATTGCCGTGCATTATTTCAGTTGATCAAACAGGGGTTATTGTTGAAATTACAACTTGTTAATTTTCGTTTTGTATTAAAAAAACAAAGCCCGACTGCAAAGCAAGTAACATAGCTTGCTATTGCGCTCATTAAAATCCGCTTTTAGTGTATAACTTACCAAAATGCATGTTGTTCTAAAATCAAAAAAATACTCATTGAAAAGCGTTTTAACTGCCACCCGTATTTTCAATTTTTATATACTCTTTAAATTTATTTAGATAAAAAGATGACAAATTCTATTATAATTTGTTAAACTGGATTTTGACCGGATTTCTCACGAAATTTCCGGTTAGTCCGCCCGATAAAACGCTTTCAAATCTGTCCCAATCATTCCAAATTAATTTTCCTGAATTCGGTGAATAAACCAATGAATATTTTTGAAGACCTTGTTGAAGAGTTAAAAGAAGAGAACTTGCTGGAAGAAACGGTAATCGAAATTAATAAAGAAAAAGCAAGAGCAGAAGATAAAACTGTTTCTGAGATTTATTCCGTTGCAAGTGAAATACCATCCGCAACTGCGGAAGAAGATTTGAATGTTGTTCTAAGCGAATTCAAAGAAATTCTCGATGGTGGTGCCGAACCTTTGCCGGCAGAAAAATTGGCGGAAAATTCCGGCGTTTATTCGGATGCCGGGCAAATTACAAATGAAGAACACTCCTCATCGCAACCTGAAGGAGATTATCCGCCAAATGCACCGATTGCGCCGGTTCCTGATTTGCAGCCGAATTTTTACACCAGCCGTGCTACAGACGAAGTTTCGGGTCTCCAATTAGTCGAACACGTTTTTTCGGGAGTTGAGCGCGAGCAGATGAAAACTGTTCCAAAACCTTACGATGATTTGGAATGCAAAAAAGCATTGCACGCCTTTATGCAGGTTTCAGCCGACATAAATTCGCCGGAACACGCCCAAGCCGAATTTCGTCTGATGCAGGAAACTGAAAGTTGGTATTCCGCGCTTTCACGCCGCGATAGAAATATTTCCGTAACGCATTTGCGACGTTATTGCGAAACGACACGCCCTGTTTTAAGCTCTACAGCTTTAATTTCTCTGGCAAGATTTTACCGAAACGCGCCATTTAACGAACAAGTTCGTAGCAAATTCGATTTAACCGTTACACGATTAATGACGCGCGAATTAAAAAACGACAAGCGCGATATGCCATTCAACCGCGAAGAGTTGATCGGGCATTTGAAAAAACTTTATTCACAATGGGCAAGCATTCCTCTTTACACTGCAAATGATGACGATTCTGAAATTTTGCTGATTGCGTTGAAATTTGAAGAATTTATGAAGGAAGCGGAAACTGCCGAAAGTTTTGACCGCTTGATAAATGATGATTTTTTTAACCGTCTGCGGGCATTTAAAGAAAGCACGAACGAAAATTTTTTTGCACCGCTAGTTACCGCGGCGACTATCGAATGTAATGTTCGCGTTGGCAATCGTTATGTTGATTTAATTCGTGCCGAGAAAGAAAAATTCGATAAAAATGTTCTTGAAGACAAATATGGTTTTTTGCACGACCAAGCCATTTCGGAATCTTCAAGCAAAACACTTCAACTTGTTCAAATAATTGAAGATAAAGTTGAGTTTGAAGACGAAAAAACGGTTGAAGAACCCGACACCACAATCTCGAAACCTGAGAAAATTGAATCAAAGAAAGTCCCGAAAACTGCAAAAAACAAGCACACCAAAGTCGAGAAAAACGGTTTAAGAGTCAATAAATGGTTATTAGCGGCAACCATTTTGATTGTCATCGTAAATATCGGTTTGTATGTTTGGATGAGTTATGACGATAACACGGAAATTAGCGAAAAACGGGTTGTCAAAGTGAATCTTGAAAATTCTCCGCTCAACGAATTTATCAAAGAAGCCAGAATTGGCAACAATACATTTTTCGGTATTGTTAATCCAAATTGGGCAAGTCTTACGGAGGAGGAACAAAAAAATCTTCTGAAGAAAATTTATGGCGTTGGGGGCGAAAAAGGTTTTTCGAAGGCACAACTTCTTAACAGTGACGGCAAAACCGTTGCTTTTATTGATGGGACTGGAAGTCAAATTTACTGAAAGTTGTATAAACTTCCAATTAATCATTTTAGTTTTGATAAAAAAAGCTACAAAAATGTAGGAAATAATAAAAATCAAAGCATTTTGAGGTTCTACGCACTTGTTGTAGAATCTCTTTTTGTTTTGGAAAAGTCTAAAACTTAAAATTCAAATAAACCATTATTTAACAACATATTAGGAGAACAAATGAACGCAAAAAACGTATTACATTATGCCGCTGACCAAGGCGCACGATTCGTATCCGTGCGATTTACGGACTTAATCGGTTCGTGGCATCACTTAACATTTCCAATCGAACAGTTAACTGAAGACAGTTTTGAAGACGGCTTCGGCTTTGATGCTTCTTCGCTTCGCGGTTGGGCGGCAATTAACGAATCAGATATGCTTTTGGTGCCTGATCCAACTCGCTTTTGGATTGATCCTTTTGCCGGGGAAACAACGATTTGTTTGATTGCAAACGTGGTTGACCCGATTACAAAAGAAGGTTATGGATTTGATCCGCGTTCGGTTGCCGTTCGCGCCGAAAGTTACTTGAAATTTACGGGTTTGGCTGACACCGTGAACATCGGCACGGAAGCCGAATTTTTCGTTTTTGACGGAGTTTCATTTCAAAACGACCAACTGGAAAGCGGATTTCAAATCGAAGCCGAAGAAGGGCATTGGGCAAGTGGGCGACGCGGCAATGAAATGTCGCCGAATTTCGGGTATCACATTCGCCCGAAAGAAGGTTACGTTCCGGTTGCGCCGCTTGATTCGATGATTGATTTGCGAAACGCGATTTCGTTGATTTTGGGCGAAGTCGGCATTGAAGTCGAATGTCATCACCACGAAGTTGCGCCGATGCAAGCTGAAATTGATTTCCGTTTTGCAAATCTTCTGCACACGGCAGATAATTTGATGCTTTTCAAATATATTGTCAAAAACACGGCTTATCAGCACGGCAAAACGGTTACGTTTATGCCGAAACCGATTTACGGCGATAACGGATCGGGAATGCACTGCCATCAATCGCTGTGGAAAGACGGCGAACCGCTTTTCGCGGGTAACGAATACGCCGGACTTTCGGAAATGGCGAAGTTTTACATTGGCGGATTGCTCAAACACGCGCCCGCACTCGTTGCGTTTGCCGCACCGACGACAAATAGTTACAAAAGATTAGTTCCGGGCTTTGAAGCTCCGGTAAATCTGGCATATTCCGCAAGAAACCGCTCTGCTGCCGTGCGAATTCCGATGTTTTCGAGTTCACCGAAAGCGAAGCGTTTGGAATTCCGTCCGCCCGACCCGTCGTGCAATCCCTATCTGACATTTGCCGCGCTTCTGATGGCAGGTTTGGACGGTATTCAAAATAGAATTGATCCGGGCGAACCGCTCGACAAAGACATTTACGATTTGTCGCCCGAAGAATTAAAAGACGTTCCGAACTTGCCGGGAACTTTGGACGACGCACTCAAAGCCCTCGAAGCCGATCACGAATTCTTGCTCAAAGGCGATGTTTTCTCGACCGCAATGATTGAACGATGGATAAAATACAAACGAGAAAACGAAATCCAACCGCTTCGTTTAAGACCGCATCCGCTCGAATTTTCGATGTATTACGACATCTAAAATCTCATTAAAATAAAGTTAAAACAAAAAAAGGAACAGTTTGTTATTGTTCCTTTTTTTGTTTTCTGCAAACTTTACCCAAAAGTAATTGGATTGCGAAAAAAGGCAAGAATAGGAGTTTATGAAAGAGTAAAATTTGAGTTATCCGAAATATTGTGTGGGATTCAGCACCAAAACAACGACCACGATAAAGCACAAAGAATGTGCCATTTGTTTGCATCAAATCATAAAGCAAAGTAAGTTCAAATAATAATCTTGATGGTCGGCGCAATTCCCATTTATCGAGTGTTTTGGGCAATTCGTGGCGCAAATTCCAGCTATCGAATATGTCTTGTTTTGATATTGGAGTCTATCCGACATTAAAAAGTAATAAGCATTTGAAAAGAAAATTTAGCACGCGAATCACACGAATTTCGGAAAATATGCTAAAATCTCATTCGAGGTAAAAAGTTATGATTTCAACCGAAACTATTAACAATAAAATACAAATGTTGCCGCCTTCCTCGCAAAAAGCGGTGATTGATTTTATTGATGATTTGCTCGAAAAATCGGCGAAATCAAATCAGAAGGAAAAAGCCGAAGCGTGGGAAGATTGGGCGAAAAGTCATTCAAATAATACCGTGATTATTGACGACAGCCGCGAAGCGATTTATGGCGAAGATGAATAAATGGAAGACATTCAAGCCGACACAAACATTCTTCTGCGAAGTGCCGAACCCGCTCACCCGACTCACGCGCAAGCCGTCAACGCCGTCAAAACTCTACTCGCAAACGGCGACCGCGTTTGTCTGATTCCACAAAACCTAATCGAATTTTGGAACGTTGCCACACGCCCGATTGATAAAAACGGCACCCGAATACTTTGTAAGTTGATTTGAAAACTGTGATAGAATTTCGTTGAGGTTAAATTAAGTATGGTTGTTACCGAAGTTATCAATTCAAAAATGCAGACTTTGCCGATTGCGGCACAGACCGAAGTTTTGCATTTTGTTGAGTTTCTCTCGCAAAAATATGAGCAGGAAGAAGGCGAAGACAAGCAGTGGTCGGAGTTTTCGCTCAATCAAGCGATGAAAGGTCTGGAAGATGAAACGCCATACAGCGAAGAGGATTTACAAGAAAAATGGCGTTAGCAAAAGCCGGACAAATCGTTCTTTTCCGATTTCCACAAACCGATTTAATTCTCGGAAGTCTGCGTCCTTCATTGTTGATTGCGCCGATTCCTTCAAGCTACAACGATTGGCTGGTTTGTATGATTTCCTCGCAAATCCACCAAGCAATCCCGAATTTTGACGAAATAATCTTAAAAACCGACACCGATTTCACCCAAACCCGCCTAAAATCCGAAAGCGTCATTCGCCTCTCGCGTTTAGCCGTTGTTTCCGAAACAATTTTCATCGGCAAACTCGGCGAAATTTCTCAAACCCGTTTGCAAAAGGTCAAAGACAATTTGGCGGATTGGATTAGAAGTTAAAAGCCAAAATCGCAAATCTTCCGAAAGCGTCTGAAAAGAAAGTTTAGCCCGCGAATCAAACGAATAAATACGAACAGTCTTTTATCTGTTTGAAGCGTTTCGCCTAAGTTCTAAACTAATTTTTTTTTTACCAATCCAAACTTTTTGAACAATTACTTCAAGTTTTTGTCCAATAACTAACGTCAGTTCGGGATAAGAATCAGCCAACAACAGAAACAAGGTCTTTGAAATT
>CAZJQP010000088.1:0-20940 GCA_964548225.1 uncultured Blastocatellaceae bacterium
CCTTGTTTCTGTTGTTGGCTGATTCTTATCCCGAACTGACGTTTTTTTAGACGAAATAATTGAAAATTGAAATTTGACGGCTTATTTCTTGATAAAATCCTTGAAAAGGTTAATAATTCTTCGATAACTCTTTTCAAAAGTTTTTCGTCGGAATAGATTTACAAATGAACAAACAGCAATTTTCCAAACGCTTTCGGTTTTCGGTTTTATTTATTTTTTCAGCCGTTATTTTGGCATCAATCGGCTTTTTCGCTTTTACAATACGTACGGTGCCGGTAAAAGCGCAAGACAATCCGTTTGCGCCGAACGCTATTGTTTTCAGCGAAAATTTCGATTCCGTAGCCTTACCGAACTTGCCGGCAGGTTGGACGACAACGAGTAACGGTTTGAGCCAACCTTTCAAAAGCGTCAATAATTTCCCCGATAGTGCGCCGAATGCAGTTTTTACGAATGATCCTGAATTTACCGGAAACGCCGATTTGACGACTCCGGCGATTCAACTCGGAAACGTGCGTCATAAATTAACTTTTCGTCAAAAATATCAGATGGATTATGAATTTGACGGCGGCGTTTTGGAAATCAGCACGAACGGCGGTGCATTTACCGATATTGTTTCGGCGGGCGGTTCATTTGCTTTCGGCGGTTACGATACGCCGCTCGTTGGCGGTTCGCTTTCGGGCAGAAATGCGTGGACGGGCGATTCAGTCAATTATGTTTCGGTCGAGGTCAATCTTCCGGCAAGCACGAACAATCAAAGCGTTCGTTTTCGTTGGCGTTTCGGTTCGGACGATATGGAAGGCGGCACGGGTTGGTGGATTGATAATGTGCAGGTTACAAATGCGATTTCGGGTTTTAATACCAATGCGCTGACGATTCCGGCAAGCGGCACGGCTTCGATTTATCCTTCGGAAATCACGGTTGCCGGTCAAACGGGATTGGTCAACGGCGTAACCGTCAATCTGACAAATTTCAGCCACACCGCGCCCGACGATGTTGATTTACTGTTGGTTGCCCCGAACGGACATAAGATAGTTTTGATGTCGGATGTCGGCGGCGCAAATGCCGTAACGAATTTGAATTTGGTTTTTGACGACACGGCGGCGGCTTCGTTGCCCGACAGTGCGGCAATCACGAGCGGAACTTATAAACCGACTGATTTTGAAACGGGCGATGTTTTTCCCGCACCTGCTCCAACGGGCGCGAATACGGGAAGATTTCTTTCGGTCTTTAACGGAATTTCGCCGAACGGCGTTTGGCGTTTGTATTTGGTTGACGACACGGGCGCAAATGCCGGAAGCATTTCGGGCGGCTGGAGCATTTCGGTTTTGAGTTCGCCCGATGCAATCGGTTTGCAAAACACGGGCGCGGCTGATCCGTATCCGTCGCAGAAACAAGTTGCCGGACTTCTCGGAACAGTTACGCGGGCGACGGTAACACTGACAAATTTCAGCCACACCGCGCCGGATGATGTTGATATTATGCTCGCCGCACCGAACGGCAGACGCATTGTTTTAATGAGTGATGTCGGCGGAACAACCGAAGTCGGCGGATTGAATCTGACTTTTGATGATTTGGCGGCATCGAATTTGCCCGATTCGGCAATATTTACTTCGGGAACTTATAAACCGACCGATTTTGAAGCGGGCGATAATTTCCCAAGTCCCGCACCGCAAGGCGCATTGAGCGGAACGACGCTCGGCGCATTTTACGGAAGTGCGCCGAACGGAACTTGGCGTTTGTATGCTGTTGACGACGCGGGCAACAACACGGGAAGCATCGCCGGAAGTTGGAGCATAAGTTTGACGACTTCAACCACGGCTTGCAATTTTACGCTGAGTCCTTTGGCACAATCATTTCCGACTACGGGCGGAAGCGGAAACTTCGGAATCAGTATGCCGTCAAATTGTTCTTGGACGGCAGTTGCAACTTCGGGTTTCTTAACAATTAATTCGGCGGCAAGCGGCGACGGCAACGGCACGATTTCTTTTTCGGTTGCGCCGAATTTCGGTGGCGCACGCACCGGCTCGATTGATGTTTCAAACGGTGTTTTGACGCGCTCGTTCCAAGTTCAGCAACCTTCGGGCTGTCCGACATCGCTATCGCAAACGGCGGTTAATTTCAACGCTTCGGGCGGAAGCGGCAATGTTTCCGTAACGGCGAACGGCGTTTGCAGTTATCTTGGCGTGAGCGATTCAAATTGGGTGCAGATAACCTCGCCGCAACAGAGCGGAAACGGTTCGGTTACGTTTAATGTTCAGCCGAATCCATCGGCAACTTCGCGCACGGCAAACATCAATGTCAGCGGTCAGACATTTACCGTCAATCAAGCCGGAACAATCGGCAGACGTTTTGATTTCGACGGCGACGGTAAATCCGATTTAGGCGTTTTCCGTCCTTCAACAAGCGTTTGGTGGATATTAAACAGCGGCACGCCCGGCTCGTTTGCATCGGTTAAATTCGGAATTTCAACCGATAAAATCACGCCCGCCGATTACGACGGCGACCGCAAAACCGATTTTTCGGTTTATCGGGACGGCGTTTGGTATATTTTCCAAAGCCAGACAAACACGGTTCGCATTGGAAATTGGGGCATAAGCACGGACACGCCCGTTCCCGGTGATTATGACGGCGACAGTCGCGCAGATTTGGCAGTTTATCGTGCCGGAGAAGGGAATTGGTATGTTTTGCGGAGCAGTAACAGCGCGTTCCAAGTCGCAAATTTCGGAGTTTCGACCGATAAACCTGTTCCGGCGGACTACGACGGCGACGGCAAGTTTGATTTTGCGCTCTATCGTGTCGGAGACATCGTCAGTAATTGGGCGATTTTGAACAGCAGTAACGGCGCGGTTTCATCACAGCAATTCGGAAACGCCGGAGACATTGCCGTTCCCGCCGATTTCGATGGCGACGGGCGCGACCAAATCGCCGTTTTCCGCCCTTCAATCGGGACTTGGTTCACTTCGCCTAATCCGGCAACCAATTACGGCGCAATTCGTTTCGGTGCATTAGGCGACATTCCCGCTACTGCCGATTTTGACGGTGACGGCAAATCGGACGCGGCAGTTTTCCGAAACGGTTTATGGTATATTCTGAATTCTTCAAATCAAGCGGTTCGCGCCGAATTTTGGGGAATTTCGGGAGATACGCCGATTCCTGCGGCATATAACGCGCAGTAATCAAGATTTTACGTTTCTAAAATAAAACTAAAATAGGACACGGACTTGATTGATACAACTAATTTTTACGGATTATTTTATAATTTATCCGTTCTAATCAGTCGTATCAATCAAGTCCGTGTCCTATTTTTTCCTTCTACAAACTTCTAAAGCTATTGTGTTTGTTTTGCCGCATCCGCTTTTTGTTTGTCGGTTAGCGGCACTTTCATTTTTTCCAACGTAACTTGATTCAGTGTGCCGGTTACGTTTAATCCGTTTGCCGCTTGATATTTTTTCAGTCCGGCGCGGGTTGCATCATCGAGTTTTCCGGTTTGTTCGCCATCATACATTCCGCCGTCTTTCAAGATTTTCTGCGCCGCCATTATTTGGTCTTTGGTCGCACGGAAGATTATTTTTTTAGGTTTGTTTTCCGAATCCGCAGTTGTTCCGCTTGGTTTTAAATCATCGGGATTTACCGGAATTTCCTTCTGCTTATCGGTCAACGCGATGCCCATTTTTTCGAGCGTGGCTTTGTTCAAAGTTCCGCTTTGTCTTAATTCGTTATCTTTTTGATAAGTTTTAATCGAAGCGCGAAACGGGTCGTTCATTTTTCCGTCTGCTTCGCCTGCGTAAATACCTTTTTCCTTCAACATTTTTTGAACCTGCATAATTTGGTCCTTGGTTGCCCGAAATATCGGTTTTTTTGTTTTTTGCTCGGATTCTGTTGGTTTTGGTGTCGAAGTAGTAGTTTGCGCGTGAAGCGCAACGCTAAAAAAGAGTGATACAAAAATCACTATAATTAATTTTTTCATTATTAAAATCTCCTTTCATTTTGTTTGATTTAATAAGAATGAGAATCAAAATTGAACAAGCCTTGAATCGGCAGGGGAAAACCTTAATTTTTGCAAGATTACGATTCAGATTCTTAAACTTTAATTTCAAGAGAATTATAATGACACTTTCATAAATGTCAAGAACCATTCATTGTTTTTGCTATATAATCTGCGAATCAAGGATAGAAAATCAGGGGAAATTTTGTCATATCTTTCGGCTTTATCAATTATTAAATTTCAATTATCCATTATTCTTTAGCGGTTCAAAGCTGCTGAAATATTTGATAAATCGAGTGTTTCGGCTTTCTACCCTTGATTCAGATATAATATGGTCAAATGAATGTCGTTAAGCCCAAAATCATCAGCTTTCAACTATTTGCTATCAGTTCTTTCAAAAGGTAAAGATGGTTTTTCGGAATAAGTGAAATGTGAAACGTCAATATCTTTCTTCTTGAATTTGCAGTAATCCTAATAGCAATATGGGCGGCGTAGAAAAAAGTTGAAACTGCCGGCAAAAATAAGTTATCATTAAGTTTGGTTTGAAAAAACTTTCAAGCCTTGCTCTTCTCTTTCACAGATTATGCCGATCAAGTCCGACCGAAGGCTAAAATGTCGAATTTCTTAAATTTTCCTGTCATCTATTTATTTGTCTCTATAATAGTTTCGATTGTTATGGGCATTTATGCTTGGCGCAATCCGCAAACGCGGGGCAGTCGCGCATTTGCGGCGGCGTGCTTGATTTCAAGTTTTTGGATGCTCGGCGATGCGGTCAGTCGCGTCAGCGAATCTGTTACGGGAGAACTGATCGGGGAAATTCTCAAGTATGCGGCAGTGCCGATTTTGCCGCTTGCCTTGCTCGTTTTTGTCTATCAATACTGCGGCAAAAAAATCAGTTTGGCACGGATAAAATGGTTGCTCGTCATTCCTGTTTTTTCGTGGCTGATGATGGTAACAAGCTCGTGGCATCAGCTTTTTTTCAGTGTGATGCAATCAGGCGGCGCAAGCGGAATGAAGGTTGAATACGGCTATTATTTTCAGTTGGTTCACGTTCCATATTCTTACGGTTTGATGTTGGTTAGTTTCTTCACGCTTTTGATGGAATTCAGCCGTGCCTCGCGCCATTACCGCAAACAGATTCTTTTGCTTCTCTTTTCACTCTGTATTCCTTCGATTGTCAATATTTTGGTGATTAGCAAAGTAATCGGCAACTTCACGCCGCTTAGTTTCCCGATATTTTTTACGATAATGGGTTATGCGATTTTTCGGCATCAATTTTTGGGCAGTAACCCGATTGCCTACGAAACTGTTTTCCACACCATCCGCGACGGCGTTTTGATTCTCGACCGCCACGACATCATCCGCGACATTAATCCTTCAGCCGCCAAAGGTTTGGAGAAACATCCGGCGGAAATTGTCGGGCTTCACGTCCGCGAAGCCTTCAAAGAGTGGCAAACGGCAGTCGAAGCCTACGACAAAAATCCTCTGAAGATTGGCGAAATCGAGGTTTTTCTTTTCGGGCAAAAAAGATTTCTATCAGTCGAATCAACGCCGCTCGCCGCACGAAACGATTTTTCCGGCGGACGCATCATCAGCATCCGCGACATTACAAACTATCATCAATATAAACTTTCACTCGAAGCTCTCGCCTTTCACGATCCTTTGACACGGGTAGCCAACCGCCGAAAATTTCAAGAAGAAGTCGAACGCGCTATCGAAAAATCAAACAATTCGGACAAAACTTTCGCTATTTTGTATTTCGATCTTAACCGCTTCAAACTCGTCAATGACACACTCGGACACGAAACCGGCGACGAACTCCTAAAATACGTTGCCGCCCGCGTCGCTTCAATTCTCAGAAAACCCGACACCTTAGCGCGTCTCGGCGGCGACGAATTCGCTATTTTACTCCATAATTGCGACGAAAGCGGCATCGAAATTGTTATCGAAAGACTTCTCGACAACGTAACACGCCCATTCAAAGTCGGCGAAAACACGCTCATCGCCGACTTAAGCATCGGTTCATCCGTCTATCCGCAACACGGCAAAAACTTAACCGAACTTCTCCGCCACGCCGACGCAGAAATGTATCGCGCCAAACAATCCGGCGGCGGTTTAGGAATAAAAACCCAAAAAATCGAATCGCCCGCCGGAATGGAAATGTAAAATTTTTTTGTAAAACCCCGAAATTTTGCTAAACTTTTCGATTATGAGCGAACATATCCAAACCATCTACCAAAACGGCGTTCTCCGTCCGCTAAAACCGCTCGATTTGCCCGAAAACAAAATCGTCGAAATTGACGTGCGCGATGTTTCGGAAAACGAAACAGACAAAGAAAAATGGCTGAAAGAATTTGACGACAGGATGGAAAATCTTGATCCGAATACGCCCGTTTTGACCGATGAACAGATGAGCCGCGAAAGCATCTTACCGACAATTTAAAGATTGAAATTTACGCAACTTCAAGGCGAATTTGTTTGCCGAGTGCTTCGGCGTATTTTCGCAAAGTAGAAAGCCGAATATCTTCGGCGTGATTCTCGATTCGTGAGATTGCCGATTTTTTCGTATTCAATTTTTGCGCGACTTCCTCTTGCGTAATTCCAGCATTTTCCCTCGCTTGCCGCAACAAAACGCTGAGTTTGAAGTTTTCGTAACCTTCGTCAAAATCCAACGCAAAAATGGCATCATTTTTCTTTCGTTTTTTGATATATCGTTTCAAATTGCTCATCGTTTTCTCTCCAACCAATTACTACAAAAGTTAGCAAATATGTGAACTTTTGTAAATGTGGAGAATGGAATGCTGATACTTTTAGAGAAGTTGTGATAAAATCCCATTTGAAGGATTTTAGTATGCAAAATATTCAATACAATAGCGATAAAACATTAGTGACTGTTCCGTATCAAGAATGGTTGAAATTACAAAATAAACTAAAGACTTTGCAAAACAAACTTAAAGTTTTTTCGAGCATTCAAGCCGGAATAAACGAAATTAAGGAAGCAAAAAAAACCGGGAAAGACCTCGAAAAATTGTCGGACTTTATCAATGAAAACCGAAGTTAGAATCACCAAAAGTTTTAAGAAAGCGGTCAAACCTTTGCTCAAAAATATGCTTCACTAATTGGCGAACTCACAACTCTTGAATCTACTCTTATTGAAAATCCGCGACTTGGCACACCACTCGGCGAAAATTCTTACAAAATACGTCTAAAAATTAAAAGCAAGCAAAAAGGTAAAAGTAGCGGAGCAAGAGTTATCACTTACCTTGAAACCGAAATTATCGGTATTATCGGGCAAACCGATAAAATCACAACTGTTTATTTGCTGACAATTTACGATAAATCCGAAACAGCAAATATTACCGATTTGGAATTACGCGAACTCATCAAATACTTGGAAAGTTGAATTGCGGTTTGCGGATTGGCGATTCAATGACAACGGCGGAAACGCGATTGTGAGGGAGCGTGTAATTAAACCCTTCTAAAATCATTACATCGAGAAATCCATTGTAAAGCCTCAGAATGACAATAAAGAATATCAATTTCCCAATCTCCGCCAACTAATAATTCTGAAAAAGAGTGATTGCTCGTCAAAACAAAACCTTCAAAAACTAATTTTCTTTGATGAAGTCGGTGCGGATTTCCTATTGTTAAAATGCTTACTTTTTTAAAAGAACCTCTAATTGACTGGAAACTTGGATGGTTTAATGTGTAATAAAAAACAGAAGCAGTATTTCTGAATGAATCAAACTTACCGTGATTGAAAGTATTTGACTCTCTATCAAAAATAGCCATTTTGGAAATTAATTTTGGAATGCGAAAAACATTATTGAAGAAATCATTAACCTCTGCATTTGTGGCGAAATCAGAATATTTAACGGTTACTTTATTTGGATGTAATACTGCAAGTTGTGTTACCAACCAATGAAAATTAGGTTTTTGAATTTCACTAATGATTGCAAAATTATGAATCTGGTTGGAGACTAATTCGCTAAGTTGGGAATAAGAAATTGGAACTAAAACGTTTTTGTTATGCGTTCTGTAAATATGCAAAAATTCTTCATCGAAGTTTTGAGAATTATCCGAACTTTTGATGTTATTACTTCTATTATCACTCAGTTTCGTAATTAGGGCATTTATTTCATCAGTAAAATCGTCACCTAATTCATCTTTTATAAATTGGAAGAACTTTTTTGAATAAACAAAGACAGAATCATCATTACTGAAGATTTTGCTAATAAGTTTCTGTTGGTCTTTATTTTTTAGCCTTTGAGAAACAAAATTGATTATGAGGTCTTTGTAAATCAATATCTCCATTTTTTAATCCATTAATTGAAACGCTAAATCATAAGAAACATCATAAAACCCTTTCGGAAAACTTGGGGCTAATTTACCTGTTTTGTCATCTATCTTATGTTCAGATGTAACAATCTTTTTACCGTCTTTCTTAAAATAATGAATTGAAATATCTTCACTTTTTAAGCTATATTTTTTTTCTTTAATAAGAATCTGTAACATTCTTATTATGTGTTCACTATGAGTTTCAATAAAATAAATATTATTACTTCCAAGTCCCAATAAAATATCAATAAACTTAGCTTGTAGTTTTGGATGTAAGTGAACCTCTGGTTGCTCAATCAGTAAAGTTTCACCTGTTCTAGTTTCACGATCTTCTCTTATTGCAGTAGTTCCTTCAGAAATAATAGCCTGTGCAAAAATAGGCAATTGTAAAGAAACACCAAAACCGACATCCAGAATATTATTATTTATTTTATTGAGAATTATTCTTAACTCTCTTGTTTGATCACGTTTTCTTATTTCAATTTCATCAGCTATTCCGAAGTCTGAAAGAATGCTTAACAATTTTTGTTTAAATAGTGGTTTGGTATTATTAGTATCCAAAAAATCGAGTAAATCTTTAATATCTCTAATTCTGCGAGTGCTTTTTCTATCCTCTTCAAAATACAATCTTGCTGGGGGTTTTGAGAGGAGTGGATTAATATACTCAATTCCAGTAATGTGATGAACGACATAATTTTGAGCAATCAACAAAAAGGCTAATTGATTGAAAAGTTTTTCAGAGTCTTCAACTTTTAATGCCTTTACTTTTTCATTCAAACTTCCACTATGAACTATTGAGAGAAAAGCAAGTTTTTCAAAAGCAACATTTTGAAAAATGAAAGTTTTATTAAACTCTTTACTATGGAAGCGAATTTCGCATTCAAGATTTTTATCTATAAAAAAAATATCTTGTTCAACTTGGGTTTCATCATCTGGCGTAATAATTTCAATTTCACCAAAGGTTTCATTGTAAATCTTTGTGGAGATGTTTGAATGTTTACTTAAATCTTTTGTAAGTTCAAAACTAATAATTATTGGGGTTGAAACATTTCCTCCTATTGTTTTTATTACCTCTTTCCTGTTCTTACTGGCTTTATTAATTAGAGTCTTATTTGAGGTTCTTTTTCTTGGCAATGGTGACCAATAATTTAGGAAATAATCAAAGTAATCCTTTGTAAATTCAAATGAGAAAAAAAGGTCTCGTTTTGTTTCATGATTGAAAATAACTTCTTGATAATTACCAAGATTTGTTTCCTCTCCAGAAAAAGCTAAATTGTAGTCCTTATTATTTGGACTACGAAAACTCTGTTTTAGTGCCAGTAAAAACTTAAATATACTGCTTTTACCAGCACTATTTTCACCAATAAGAATGTTTATTCGTGAGAAATCAAATTCTTCATCAAGGAAGCCACGATAATTTTTTAGTTTTAATTTAAACATTTTGAATATTATATCAACTATTTGTTATATCAAAACTACATTTTTTTTTCATATTGATTAAGTGAAAAAATACAAATTTCAATTACACTCTCCTTGCTGAATGAACGCTCATTCATTTATACTAATCCCAACAAAATTCTATTTGGAGTTAATCAAAAATTTATGCTAAATATCGGAAAAGCCGCGGTTTTGGGCGCGGGGACAATGGGGGCGGCGATTGCGGCGCATCTTTCTAATGCGGGAATCCCGACTTTGCTTTTGGACATTGCGCCGCAGGATGCGGACGACAATAAGAAATCGCGTGACCAAATCGTGAATAAATTGTTTGAGGCGGCGAAGAAATTAAAACCTGCGCCGTTTATGTTGGGCGCGAATGCGAATCTGATTGAAACGGGCAATTTTACGGACGATATTGCGAAATTGAAAGATTGCGATTTTGTGATTGAGGCGGTTGTTGAGCGACTTGATATTAAACATAAACTTTTTGCGGAAGTCGAAAAGTATCGCAAAGCGGGTTCGGTGATTGCTTCAAATACGAGCGGAATTCCGATTGCTTCGATTGCCGAGCCGTTTTCCGATGATTTCAAGAAACATTTTGTCGGCATACATTTTTTCAATCCGCCGCGTTATATGAAATTGGTCGAAGTGATTCCGACAGCGGACACGGACGGCGAAATTGCTTGTAAGATCTCAGGTTTTCTTGACCAAAGACTCGGCAAAGGCGTTGTTCCGGCGAAAGATCGTCCCAATTTTATCGCCAACCGCATCGGCGTTTTTTCGATGATGGCGACGATTAAAGAGATGATTGAAATGGGGTTGACTCCGACGGAAGTTGACCAAATCACGGGCAAAGCCATCGGACACGCTTCATCGGCGACGTTTCGGACTTCGGATTTGGTCGGTTTGGACGTTACGGCGCACGTCGTCAACAATCTTTATCCGGCGATTCCCGAAGACGAAGACCGCGACGTTTTTCAAACGCCGGAATTGATTAAAACTCTGCTCGAAAAGAATATTTTGGGCGACAAAACGAACGGCGGATTTTTCAAAAAATCGAAAGACGAAACCGGCAAGCGCGTGATTTTAGAACTCGATTTGCAAAACTTTGAATATAAACCGCAAGTTAAGACAAAATTTGCTTCGCTCGATGCGGCAAAAGCGGTTGAAGACATTCCTTCGCGCATCAAGACTTTGACTTGGGGCGAAGATAAAGTTGGCGAATTCTTGTGGAAAACGACTTCGCGCATTTCGCGTTATGCGGCGAATCGAATTCCCGAAATTGCCGATACGATTGTCGAGATTGACAACGCGATAAAATGGGGTTTCGGTTGGGAAATCGGCGTTTTCGAGGCTTGGGACGCGATTGGCGTTCGTGAGTCGGTTGAGCGAATGAAATCGGAAGGTCAGAGCGTTCCCGAAAACGTCCAAAAAATGCTTGATGCGGGTGCGGAAACTTTTTACAAATACGAAAACGGCACACGCTCATTTTACGATTTGGTCAACGGTGGTTATCGTGAATTGCCCGAAAGACAAGGCGTTATCGTTTTGAAATCAGTCAAAGACAGAATCGGCGTTATCAAGAAAAACACGGGCGCGAGCTTGATTGACATCGGCGACGGTGTGGCTTGTTTGGAATTTCATTCAAAAATGAATTCAATCGGTGGCGACACGATGGCGATGTTGAAATTTGCCGTCGAAGAAGTCGAAAAAAATCACGTCGGGTTGGTTATCGGAAATCAAGGCGGCAATTTTTCAGCGGGCGCGAATATTATGATGCTTCTGCTCGCCGCGCAAGAGGAGGAATGGGACGACATCAATTTGATGATTCATACTTTCCAGCAAGCAAATATGCGTCTGCGCTATTCTTCCAAACCTGTCGTTGCCGCGCCTTATGGTTTATCACTTGGCGGCGGTTGCGAAATTCCTCTGCATTGCGACAAAGTTCGTGCGGCGGGCGAAACTTATATGGGCTTGGTCGAAGTCGGTGTCGGCTTGCTTCCGGGCGGCGGCGGAACGAAGGAAATGGCTCTGCGTTCGATGGATTTGGCGCAGAAAACGCCTGACGCTGACCCGCTCGTTTTTCTGAAAAAGACATTTGAAATTATCGGAATGGGCAAAGTTGCAACTTCGGCGCAAGAAGCGCGGGCATTCGGATTTCTTCGTGATTCGGACGTGATTTCGATGAACGGCGACCGCATAATTGCCGATGCAAAACAAGAAGTTCTAAATCTCGCGGCGGCTGGTTACACGCAACCCGTTCAGAGGACGGACATTTACGCGATGGGCGAAGCGGGAATGGCGGCGTTCAAAATCGCCCTAACGATGATGAAACGCGGCGGATTTATTTCCGACCACGACGAACTCATCGGGCGCAAAATCGCTAAAATCTTGTGCGGCGGTGAGTTAAATCACGTTTCGTATGTAAGCGAACAATATTTGCTCGATTTGGAACGCGAAGGATTTTTGAGTTTGTGCGGTGAACGCAAAACTCAGGAGCGAATCGCGGCGATGTTGAAAACAGGTAAGCCTTTGAGAAATTAAACCAAGAATTTGTCCGCGAATCTCCGCGAATCTCCGCCAATTGTTTTTATTAGCAGAAATTAGCGAAGATTAGCGGGCAAAATTATTTTATGAGCGAAAATTACGAAACACTTTTAGTTAAAACCGAGACATTTGAGCCTTTCGTTTTGTGTCTTGCACTCGGAACGCTCGAAGCGATTAAGGCTGAAATTTGGTCAACTGAAGCAGGAATTTGGACAATCGGTCGTCCGAATTTTTTGGACGAACTCGAAAAGATGAATGTTTCGGAAGAAACAATGAATATTTTGGTTCAGTTTGATGAATTAAACGCTTTAAAGGAATTGGATTCAGAGGCTTTTGCGCGAGAAATCTTGAAAATCGAAGAAACTATTAAAGAACATCTCAAGAATTTTTCGGAGAATTTTTGGTATGCTAAATGGTCAAACAAAAATTCTTGATTTGCCAAAGTTATGAACGAAATAATTACTGAACTCAAAAAAATATCGGAAAATACCAAAAAAACTTTCGGTAACCTTTCGCCCGAACAATTAAATTGGAAACCTTCGGCGGAAAGTTGGAGTGTTGCCCAGTGTTTCGAGCATTTGATTAAAACCGACAGTTTGTTTTTCCCCGAATTTGAAAAAATCGCCAACGGAACGCGGACAAATTCTTTTCTGGAAAATTGGTCGCCGTTAAGCGGAATGTTCGGCAAAATGCTGATAAATACACTCAAAAAAGACGACAAAAAATTCAAAGCTCCAAGCCAAGACATCGTTCCGCCAAGCAAAATCAGTGAAAATATTATCGAAAAATTTCAAACGCATATTGCCAATGTGATTAACAAAATCAAAGCAACTGAAAACGCCGATTGGCAAAAAGTTGTTGTAACTTCGCCGTTTATGTCGTTGATAACATACAAGTTAGGCGACGGTTATCAAATCATCGTGGAACACAATAAACGCCATTTTCGCCAAGCCGAAAGAGTTTTGAAAACGGACGGTTTTCCGAAATGAATAAAATTATCAGCGAAGTTGAATCAATTATCAAAGATGTCGAAACAACTTTTAGGATGCTGAATTTTGAGCAAATAAATTGGAAACCAAATCCGAAAAACTGGAGCATCGGGCAATGTTTCGAGCATTTGATTGTTACGAACGAGCTTTATTTTCCGAATATTCAGAAAGTTATTGACGGCAAACACCGCAACAATTTCTTTAGCAAAATTCCTTTTTCGACTGATTTGATTGCTGTTGCGATGAAAAATGCTCTTAACCCCGAACAAAAACGAAAGATGAAAACTTTCAAAGTCTTTGAGCCTTCAACAAGCAATGTTTCACCAAACATAATCGAAGATTTTGTCGCAAATAATCGGAAATTGATCAAGATGATTGAGTCTTGTAAAGATTTTGACTTGCATAAAATCAAGATTGCCGAACCCTTAAGTATTGCGTTGAATCTTCGGCTTGAAGATGCTTTTGAAATTTTGGCGATGCACGAAAAACGTCATTTTCTTCAAGCCGAAAGAGTTTTTCAACAAATGAGAAGTGAGAAATGAAAATTAGTTCTCATTTCTCACTTGATAAATTATGCCCGAAAATTTCGCTTCAAAAATTGACCGATGGAAATTTAACATTTTTCCCGCCTATCGCGGAAGCGGTGCGCGAGTTGTTTATATTGCCGACAATTACCGCGAAATGCGCGTCAAAATTCCGCTGAATTGGCGCACAAAAAATTATGTCGGAACAATTTACGGCGGCAGTATGTATGCCGGAATTGACCCGATTTATATGTTGATGCTGATAAAAACTTTGGGCAAAAATTACATCGTCTGGGACAAAGCGGCGAAAATTCGTTTCAAACGTCCGGGCAAGGAAACTTTGTTTGCCGATTTTCTTTTGACCGAAGAAGAATTGAGCGAAATTAAAGAAATTTTGGAAACCGAAAAATCAGTTGATAGAATTTACACGGTCGAACTGAAAGACAAAAACGGCAAAGTGAATTGTTTGATTGAAAAGACTCTGTATATTGCCAAAAAAACGTAAAATTAAAAGTTATGTTCACAATCGAAGAAATCGAAAAAGTAAATTCAAAAGTTAAAAGCGGCGCGGATTTTCCGAAACTCGTGCAAGATTTGATTGGGTTTGGCATCAAAACGAATAACATTTACGTCAGCGACGGACACGCCGAATATTTCGGAAGTGATGGTTACACTCTCAAAACCGCCGCGAATTATCCTTCGCAGGAAATTGCGGAAAAAAGCGATGGCGAAAAGTTTTGCAGATTGTTGAAAATTCACCAGCAAGGGCAAACGGATTATCCGACTTTTTGTGTTCACGCCGCAGAAACAGGCGTTGAAAAATGGACGCTGGATTTTGAGAAAATGACCTGCACATATTTTGACAAAGCCGGAAACGCACTTTTGGTGGAGCAGATTCCATTGCCGTAATTTCTTTACTAATTATATTTCAAATGCAAGAATTGTCTGAAATCTGCGTTCTGTTTTCAGGCGAAAGCTAAATTAAAGAAAACAGGAAGGAAAATTTTATGAAAAACTATTTATTTTTGATGATTACGGGTTTATGTTTGCTGGTTACGGGTTGCAATTACACCGGAACTCCGGTTGAATATGCGAACACTTGCAATAAGGAAAATGACGATAAATATGTCGAAGTCGTCGGATTTTTCAACAATTCGGGAAGCGCAATGTGTTCCAAAAGCGGTAAGGAGCCGATGCGTTGTCCGATAGATTTTATTGAATCGGTTGGTTCAACTAAAATACCGCTTCGTGCTTACATTGATAAAGGAAGCGGTGCGAGTTCGATTGACGCAGAAAAGGACAAACCGTTGAAAATAAAAGATGATAAAGGCGAATTCATCGAAAATTCAACCAAAGTAAAAATTGTTGCCGATGTCAATGTGTTCGATACGCCGCCCACCGATGCTAATGTCGCACCTTGTTATCTGACCGTCAAGAAAATCGAAAAAGCGCAATAAAATTTCAAATGTTCATTAGCGGCGGCAACCTGTTAAAATAATTTTTGACAGGTTGCCGCTTTTTGTTTTAAACGTGAAATGAAAAAAGAAGACAAAGATTTACCGAATTTCCATAAAATCAACGAAAGCCTTTATCGCGGCGGACAACCGACCGCCGAAGGTTTCAAAAAACTCGCGGAATTAGGAATAAAAACCGTCGTCAGCTTCCGCGATACGCAATCGAAAGTCTTGCGCGAAAAAAAATGGGCGGAAGAAAACGGCTTGAAATTTATAAATCTGCGTTTGAGTAATTGGTTCGCCTCAAAAGACGAAGAAATTCACGAAATTTTGGACGTTATTACAAACCACGAACATCAACCCGTCTTTTTCCACTGCAAACGCGGCGCAGACCGCACGGGAACAGTCGCCGCCGTCTATCGTATGAAATTTGAAAATTGGACAGGCACACAAGCCAACCGCGAAGCCAAACAACACGGCATCGGCTGGTGGCAGGTTTGGATGAAGGATTATATCAAGGATTATTACAAACGAATGATTGGGGAAAAAGATTGAGATTGTGCAACCAATGGTTGCACAAATTCTCCAGCCAACGGTTGGAGAATTTCTCTAACAAGTTGTTGGAGAATTTAAAACTCGCGCCATTGGTGCGAGTTTCTCAATCTGATTTGGTTTTCATAAAATAGTCGCGTGAGCGACAAAATGAATTTAGCCGTGTAATTTATTGCACGGAAAAGATGAAATACAAACCGCGTCGCGTCAGCGACGATTGAATATAATTTGCCAAATAATTCAGCCGTCGCTGACGCGACGCGACAATTTGATTTACAATAAACCGTGCGTTGAAACACACGGCTAAATTCATTTAATCGCTACGCGATTTTTGCCGGAAATCTTGAGAAAAAACAATGACCGAACAAATTATCGAAAATTATAAAACGGACGCTTTGGAAGCGTTTCGCAATTATAAAAAATTGGCGGAGCGGGCGATTGAGCAGACGAGCAAAGACGAATATTTCAAGGCGATTGATGCTGAGGCGAATTCGATTGCCGTGATTGTCAAGCATATCGGCGGAAATTTGCGTTCGCGTTGGACTGATTTTTTGACGACGGACGGCGAAAAGGCTGATAGGTTTCGGGATTCGGAGTTTGTTGCCGAAACGGATACGCGGGAAAGTTTGGACGCGCTTTGGGAAACGGGTTGGAATGCGCTTTTGGGGACGCTTGAATCTTTGGAAATTGCGGATTTCGGCAAAACCGTGCAGATTCGCGGCGAAGATTTTTCGGTGGTCAAAGCGATAAATCGTTCAATCACGCACACGGCGTATCACGTCGGGCAGATTACGTTTTTGGCGAAGCATTTTCGTAGCTCTGATTGGAAAACTTTGAGTGTTCCTCGTGGGCAATCGGGCGAATTTAATGCGTTTTTGGCGGAAAATAAAGGCAAGACGCATTATTTGGAAGCAACGCAGGAGTTTGCCAAAGAAAAATCGAAAGAATAAGTTCAGAAGGCTTTAAGAAAAACTAAATTTAGCTACAAAATGACACAAAAATTCACGAATAAATTCTACTTCTTTCGTGAATTTTTGTGTCATTTTGTGGTTAAAAAATTTCAGCAAAGCAATTTTAGAACGCTATAAAAACAAAGGTTTTCTCGCCGTTAGTGTCGCATTTGTGGTAATCTGTAAATTCTTATTTGTATGAAATCAATCTCCATTTTAGGCTCAACGGGTTCAATCGGCTGTAATACTCTGAAAACGGTCGAACATCTCGGCGATTTTTGCGTTGTTGCGCTCGCGGCGGGGAAAAATATCGAAACATTAGCCGAACAGGTTGTAAAATTTCAGCCCGAATTGGTGGCGGTCAAAGATGAAATTTGCGCCGAAGAATTGCTTCGCAGGATTCAAGACTCAAGATTCAAGATTCCAAAAATCTTAACGGGTGAGGAAGGTTTGATTGCGGTGGCGACGCACGAAAAGGCGGAAACGGTTGTGTCAGCGACGGTTGGCGCAGTCGGATTTGTGCCGACACTTCGCGCCATCGAAGCCGGAAAGCGAATTGCTTTGGCAAATAAAGAAACTTTGGTGATGGCGGGCGAATTGATGACCGAAGCGGCGGAAAAATCGGGCGCAGAGATTTTGCCGGTTGATTCGGAACACAACGCGCTTCATCAATGTCTGCGCGGTGAATCTGTCAAAGAAGTCAAACGCCTGATTTTAACGGCAAGCGGCGGACCTTTTCGGACAAAATCAAAATCGGAAATCGAAAACGCGACACGCGAAGAAGCATTGAATCATCCGAATTGGAAGATGGGCGACAAAATCACGATTGATTCGGCGACCTTGATGAACAAAGGTTTGGAAGTCATTGAAGCGCATTGGCTTTTCGGTTTTGGCGCAGAGCAAATTTCCGTCATTGTTCATCCGCAATCGGTCATTCATTCGATGGTTGAAATGGTTGACGGTTCAATCATCGCGCAACTCGGCGTTACCGATATGAAACACGCGATTCAATATGCTTTGACGTATCCGAAACGACAGGAAAATTGTCTTGAACCGTTAGATTTTACGAAGTTAGCGCGGCTTGATTTTGAAGAACCTGATTTTGATAAATTTCCGTGTCTGAAATTAGCTTACGACGCACTGAAAATCGGCGGCACAATGCCTGCCGTGCTGAATGCGGCAAACGAAATCGCCGTGCAAGCGTTTTTAGACAATAAAATCTGTCTGAGCGACATTCCGCGAATCATTGAGTCGGTGATGAATGAACACGAAAAACAATTTGCTTCGAGTTTGGAAGCGATATTGGAAAGCGATTTGTGGGCGCGTGGAAAGGCAAACGAATTTTTAACCGTTGCCGTCTCCGGCGCAGGTTTGTAAAAAATAATTTGACTGTGGTTCGCGTGAGTTCTAAACTTTTATTTGCAACTTGATTTAGAGAGTAGGTTTCTAAATTTCAAGTTATTCAAGAAGGATTATAAAAAATGCCTGATATTTTAATAGTAATTTTAGCTGTCATCTTTGTTCTCGGAATTGCGATAAACATTCACGAGTTCGGACATTTTATCGTTGCCAAAATGTTTGGAATGCGTGTCGAAGCGTATTCATTCTTCGGTTTGGGACCAAGAATTTGGGGCTTTAAGGTCGGTCATACCGATTATCGAATTTCGGCGATTCCGCTCGGTGCTTACGTTAAACTTTACGGCGACGAAGCAACCGCTTCGCTCGAAGGCGGTGAATCGGAAGGCGAAAAAGTTCCCGATGAAGAGCTTTATGAACTGCGTCCGCGTTGGCAGAAGTTTCTTGTAATGCTCGGCGGACCGTTTATGAATATTGTTCTCGCGCTCGGCATTCCGTTTTTCGGTGCGTGGCTTTACGGCGTGCCTTCAATGCCTGCGCCGATTGTCGGAATTGTTAATTCGGGCAGTGCGGCGGAGAGCGCGGGAATTCAAAAAGGCGACCGCATTACAAATTTCGGCGGCACGGAAAATCCGACGTGGGAAAGAATTCGGATGGATTCATTGGTTTCTCCTGAACAGCCGATTCCCGTTACGGTTGACCGCGGCGGTCAAAAACTTCAGTTGACTATTACGCCGAAAACAGTTGAGGAACGTGGCAATAAGATTGGTGAGATTGGATTTACGCCTGATATGGGTGTTGAACCTGTCAAAGTCGGCTCGCTTTCGCCAAATTCTCCGGCGGCAAGTTCCGGTTTAGAAGTTGGCGACCGCGTTGTTGCTTTCAACGGAAATACTGTCCGCAACCGCGAAGAATTAACGGTCCAGATTCGTGAAAATAAAGATGCTCCGGCAGTTTTAACAGTTGAGCGAAACGGCGAGCGCAAAGAAATCAAGACCAATGCAAAGCTCGATGACGACCAAGTTTATCGAATCGGAATCGGATTCAGTCAGGCGGAAATCACAACACGCGAAGCCGCTTCGGTTGGGCAAGCCTCTGCTTTTGCGCTCAATGCAAATTGGCAAGTGCTGCGTCTTACCGGAAAAGTTTTCGGACAACTATTTTCAGGTCAACGCTCGGTCAAAGATGCCGGACTCGCGGGACCTGTCGGGATTGTTCAGCAAATCGCGCAAGTTGTTCGTGCCGATGGATTTTTAGGTTTAATTCCAATGTTAATGCTGATTAGCTTGAACTTAGGCGTGTTCAATCTTCTGCCGATTCCGCTTCTCGATGGTGGGCAGATTATGGTTTTGGGCATCGAAAAAGTTATGTCTTGGTTCGGCAAAACGCTTTCGATGGCGATTAAAGAAAAGATTCAGCTTGCAGGTTTGGCGATAATTCTGGTGCTGATGGTCTTTACTTTATTTTTAGATATTTCGAGATTCTTTTAATAGTTGAGCGAGTTTGGCGAGTTCGGCGAGTTAAAATCATTTACCTCACCAAACTCGCCAAACTTGCCCAACTCGCTCAACTTTTTCAAAATGAAACGCGAATCAAAAGCGGTCAAAGTCCGCAACATACAAATCGGCGGCGGTGCGCCCGTTTCGGTGCAATCAATGACGAAAACCGACACGACCGACGTTGACGGCACAATCAAACAAATCGAAGAAATGACGAAAGCCGGATGCGAAATCGTCCGCATTGCCGTTCCCGACGACGATGCGGCGGCGGCACTTCATAAAATCCGCAAACGCACGGACGTTCCGATTGTCGCCGACATTCATTTTCATTATAAATTAGCCTTAAAAGCTCTGGACGCGGGCATTGATAAACTTCGCTTAAACCCCGGAAATATCGGTTCAATTGACCGCGTGCGCGAAGTCGTGAGGGCAACGGAAGCGCGTGGAATTCCAATCAGAATCGGTGTCAACGGCGGCTCACTCGAAAAAGATTTACTTAAAAAATACGGCTCGGCAACGCCCGAAGCGATGGTCGAATCGGGAATGCGGCACATTCAAATTCTTGAAGATTTGGGCTTTTCCGACATTGTAATTTCTCTGAAAGCATCGGACGTAAATCGAATGGTTGCGGCTTATCGTCTTATGGCTGAGAAAGTAAATTACCCTTTGCATCTCGGCGTAACCGAAGCCGGAACGCCGTTTGGCGGCACGATAAAATCGGCAATGGGACTTGGAATTTTGCTTCACGAGGGCATCGGCGATACGATTCGTGTTTCTTTGGCGGCAGAACCGCATGAAGAAGTTCGCGTCGGTTGGGAAATTTTGAAATCTCTGGAACTCAGAAAACGTGGCGTAACTGTCGTTGCTTGCCCAACTTGCGGACGGCTTGATGTTGATAATTTTGTTGAAATCGTTACCGAAGTCGAAAGAAGACTCGCGCACATCGAAGAACCGCTTCATCTTTCAATTATGGGTTGCGCCGTCAATGGTCCGGGCGAAGCACACGATTCACAACTCGGAATTACATTTGGTCGCCAAGTCGGAATGATCTTCAAAGACGGCGTGCCGATGCGAAAAGTCGCGGGCGTTGATATTGTCGAAGAATTCGTCAAAGAAGTCGAAATTCTGCGAAAAGAAGGATCAAACATCAAAGCGATTGATAAAAAAATCGTCCAAAACATCGTCAACAGCTAAATGTGAAATATAATCGCCCAAGTTTATTAAGAAGCTGTGTTCAAACTCAAATTTAGTTCTTTAGACCTCTTGCAAAAGAAAGTTAATGATTAAGTGCATAATTATACAGACCAGC
>CAZJQP010000089.1:0-20722 GCA_964548225.1 uncultured Blastocatellaceae bacterium
GAATCAAGGCAGAGTTTTCTACATCGCTGAAAAACGCGATGTTGCAAGCGAGCCGCTTGCGCTCCAGTCCGATGAAGATTGATATTTTAACAATTTTCCCCGAATTTTTTCGTGAGGTCTTTGATTTTGGAATTATTCGCCGTGCAAAACAGGCGGAAATTGTCGAGATAAAAATCTACGACATCCGCGAATGGACGCTTGATAAACATCGAAAAGTTGATGACCGACCTTTCGGCGGCGGCGACGGAATGGTTTTGATGTGTGAGCCGATTTTTCGGGCGATTGAAAATTTGATTGGAACTTGCGAACGCGAAAATTACCCCAATGGAACAAAAGTTGTTCTTTTAACGCCGCAAGGAAAGCAGTTAAAACAATCGGTTGCGAAGGAATTTGCCGTAAACGCGAATCACATTATTTTGATTTGCGGGCGTTACGAAGGGGTTGATGAAAGAGTTAATGAAACACTCGTAACTGACGAAATTTCCATCGGCGATTACGTTCTTTCGGGCGGCGAACCGGCGGCGATTGTGTTGGTTGACGCGATTGTAAGATTATTGCCGAACGCTTTAGGAAGCGAAACTTCGGCGGAAAACGATTCGTTCTCCAACGGATTACTGGATTTTCCGCATTACACGCAGCCGCGCGATTTTCGCGGAATGAGCGTGCCGGAAGTTTTATTAAATGGCAATCACGCCGAAATCGAAAAATGGCGTAATAAAAAAGCGTTGGAAAAAACGCAAAAAGTAAGACAAGATTTATTAAATAAGGAGATAGCTGAAAGTGAGTAGCAAAAGGTTGGAGAAAACAACTTTGTGCGTTCACCTCTCGCTGAAAATAAAATGAACAGATTAGACAGCATTGAGCAACAGCAAATTAAAGAAAATATTCCAAACTTTCAAGCAGGCGATACGATAAAAGTTCACGTTCGCATCAAGGAAGGCAACAAAGAAAGATTGCAGGTTTTTGAAGGCGTGGTGATTGCCCGCAAACACGGCGGAATCCGCGAAACCGTAACGGTTAGAAAAGTAAGTTTCGGCGTTGGTGTGGAAAGAATTTTCCCGCTTCACGCGACGATTGTTGACCATATTGACGTGGTTCGACGCGGAAAAGTTCGTCGTGCAAAACTCTATTATTTGCGTGATTTACGCGGCAAAGCGGCGCGTATCAAAGAGCGCGATTTTCGCAACAAAAAAGCGAAGGCTTAATTTTTAACGCAAAGACGCGAAGACGCAAAGGCGCAAAGATTTTTAATTAATCTCCTTTGCGTCTTTGCGATTTTGCGTCTTTGCGTTATGAAAAAAATCTCGCAAATCGGAATTGAATTTGAAAACCGCGCCATTGCTGACGGCTATAAATTTATTGCCGGCGTTGATGAAGTCGGGCGTGGATGCCTTGCCGGTGCGGTGGTCGCGGCGGCATGTATTTTGGATTTGTCGAAGCCTTTGCCCGAAGGTTTGGACGATTCAAAGAAAATTTCTGAGAAAAAAAGACGGCAGATTGATGAAGAAATTCGTCAATCTGCCGTCGCTTTTTCTATCGCGCAAGTCGAAGCGGAAGAAATTGACGAGATAAATATTTTGCAAGCGACAAAAAAAGCGATGCGTCTGGCGATTGAAAATCTTTCGCCAAACGCCGATTTTTTGCTGATTGATGCCGTGCAGTTAAAAGAAATAAATCTGCCGCAAAAAGCAATTATTAAAGGTGATGCAATTTCCGCTTCGATTGCGGCGGCTTCCGTGTTGGCGAAAAATTATCGTGATGATTTAATGAAAAAACTGCATAAAATCTACCCCGAATACGGTTTTGAAAAGCACGTCGGCTATGGAACGAAAGCGCATTTTGAAGCGATAAAAAAACACGGCGCGTGTCCGCTTCACCGCAAATCTTTTCGCGGCGTTTTGCCCGAACCGCTTTTCCGCGTTGCATAATGCGAAAATATCCGTAAAATAAACTCACCTGAAATTATTTGGGCAGAACATTTTCCCCTAATTCTAAAAACAAGATTAAAGCGACAGAATTTTTCCGTCTTTATAATACGTTCGTAAATTTTCGAGGAGAAACAAACTATAATGAAAAAATCACTTTGGCTGATGATTTTTGTGTTGGCTTTGTCGTTTTCGGCAATCGCCGCGTTGCCGGATTCGTTTAAGAATTTGGCAGGAAGCAGAGAAGAAATGGACGCGATGCGTCTTCCGATGCCCGAAACTACGGGCATAAATTCAAAATCGGCAATGTTGCCCGTGCGTTTTCGCGGCGGCAAATGGACGGCGGATATTCCCATTGAAACGACTGACGATTTGCGTCTGACATTGCTTGCGCCCGACGGTCAAACTTGGCAAATCAAGCTCACACGCGACGGCATTGAATCGAATTTGCGCGATGCGAGCCTTTTTATCGAACGCTCGGAAGGCGAAATCGGGCTTGATGGCGTGAAATATCCGGCGGAAGTTTTTGCTTTTGAATATGCAAAAGGCGGCGTTTGGCGCATAGAAATCAATGCGCCGAACACAGGAAAACGCGAAGGCGAAACTGCCGGATTTTTAGTTGTAACAAACAAATCGCCGTATCAACTTTATACTTATCTCGATACGTTTCAAACAATTACAGGCAAAACAATCGGCATCAACACGCGGGTTTTCAACGCAAACACCGAAGCGATTGCCGGAAGCGATATAACCGCGACAGCGGAAATCGGTTTGGCAAACGGCACGAAGGAAATCGTTGCTTTGCGCGACAACGGCAACGGAACTTTCAGCACGAAATTTGTTCCGCGCATTTCGGGGCAATATCTCGCACAAATCACGGTTCGCGGACAAACGCCGAGCGGCGAAACTTTTATTCGCACGAGCGAAACTTTGATTCAAGTTGTTGATTCAAACGCGACGATTGGAAAATCGGCTAACACGAATTTGCTTGACGACACGCGCTTGCAAGTAAATTTGCCTGTCGGCGGCTTAAACAACGGCAAAAAAGTTATTGCTTACGCCGAAGTTTGGGGCAACGGCGCGAACGGCGAAAAATCTTCGATTGCGTGGATTAGCGGAATGTCGGTTGCCGAAGGCAGAAAATTGCCGCTCGTTTTGGATGGACGTTGGTTAGCGACGACGGACGCGAAAACGGGTTTTGAGCTTCGCAATGTGCGCCTTCAAGACGCAGATTATTTCGTAACTCTGGCGCAAAGCGAAAGAATTTCATTAAACATTCCGGTTTTGCCGTCATCTTCAAAATCGCTCGTTTCGGAAATTTCCAACGAAATGCGAATGGGCAAAAAACCGATTCAAACGGCAAACGCGGCGGGCGGAAAATTGATGCTCGTTCACGGTTATTGTTCGGGCGGAAACACTTTCCCGACTTCGCAATTTTCAAACTACATCGTTTTCAGCGACCCGAATCAAAACCGCACGCACGACCAATTTGCCAATTTGATTAGAAATTTTGGCGCGGCTTATCCATCATTCGGCATCGTTGCCCACAGTCAAGGCGGCGCGGCTTCGCTTCATCTTTACACATATTATTGGAGCGGACTAGATTCAGCCACCGGTTCGCGGTTGATTCAATCGGTCGGAACGCCGTATCAAGGCACAGCTTTGGCGGGAAATCTGGCGGCTTTGGGAAGCGTTTTCGGTGCGGGTTGCGGCACAAATAACAACCTTACTTATTCAGGTGCGGCTTCGTGGCTGGCAGGAATTCCGAGTTGGGCGCGGGCGAAGGTTCATTATTCGACGACTTCGTTCACCGACGTTTGGTATCGTTACGATTACTGCAACGTGGCAACTGATTTGTTTTTGTCTGACCCCGATGACGGCGTTGTTGAACGTGCTTACGCACAACTTTCGGGCGCAAACAATCGTGGACACAAAACCGGCTGGTGTCATACAAGCGGAATGCGCGATCCGGCGCAAACTTCCGATTCTTCGCGCAATGCCGATATGAACGCGAACGCGGCAAGGTAAAAGTGAAAAGGTGAAAAAGTGAAAAGGTGAAAAAGTTGATTGAATCTTCGCAACCAAACTTTTTCACCTTTTCACTTTTTCACCTTTTCTACTTTATCTCAACGTCTTTCAAAACTGATTTCATTACGAAATCAGTTAAAACTTTACCGCCGAAGTCGGTAACGTGAACGCCGTCGGATTGTTTGGCGATTTGCCGGAGTCCGTTGTCATCGGAGATTGTTTGGCTGTATGTGCCGTTGACGGCAAAGCGTTCCCAAGTGTCTATAAATACAGCATTCGGGAATTTTTCGCATTCGGATTTGTAAATCGGATTCATTGCTTGAAATTTGGCGAGAAAATTATCATTTCCGGTAATCGGATGCCCGACCCAGTAAAGTTTTTTGAGTTTCGGCGAAACTCTCGAAAGATAAACTCTGACTCTCTCCCGATAAACTTCTTTCCAACTTTCCGAGCCGAGTTCGTGCGCTTTTCCGCTTTTGTCCTTAATTCCTTGTCCGTCGTTTGCGCCGAACATTACGATTAAAACGTCTGGTTTATGTTGATTGATTAATTCATCGCTTTTTGTGAACCAATCGAAATAATCAATGCGGTTTAGCCCTGTCGAATAAACTCCTTCACGGACGACACTGACACCGTTATATTTGAGCAGAGAATTTTCGAGCGCAGGACCGAAACCGACCAACATCATTGAATCGCCAATCAACAAAAACTTGACCGGCGCAGTAATTTTTTGCGGTTCGATTGGCGTTTTCGGTGTTTCGGTTGCGGGCGCATCGTTCAAAATATTCGTAATCTCGCCTGTGTTCGATTTTGTGCCTTTGATGTCAGACCAAAACGCGGATTCCGAAGTTTTTACAGCCAGAAAGGATTTATAAGTTTCCGTTTGTTTGAAGGATTCAAAAAACGCGACATCTTTTGAAACCGAATCAAAATTTGTAATTATCAGAATAATTGCGGCAACACAAGCAATTAGAAGTAATTCCAACTCAACTTTTTTCATAACTAAAAATTAAAATAAATAAACGGCGGAACGGTTTCCGGTCCGAGTTGTAAAATCAAATAAACGGCTATCGTTACAACGGGAATTCGCAACACCAAAGGCATTTTATCGAAAAATCCGATACATTTATCAAAGGTTTTTTCGCCGATAAAGTTGAAAAGCAAAACAATGCCGAGAACAAAAAGCAGACGGAAATTGAAAATTTTATTTTCGGCGATTGTTGAAACAAACATCGAACCGATAAAACTTAAAGCATTGCCGATGCTCGAAGCCGTGAAAAATATCCACGCAAAAGCGACATAGACGAAAGTTACCAACCAACCGATGAAGTTCAGCACAAGCGAAGGCTTATTCGATGTTTCTTGCGGTTCGATATTTCCCAGCAAATTTTCGACTTCATTTTCAAATTCCTTTTTATCCGCATCAGCAAAAACCGGATTTTCTTTTCCCGCAGTTTCAGTCGGAAAATCAAGACTTTTTGCCTCGATTTTCGGTGCGGAGCGACGATTGAAAAAATCGCTAATCCAATGCGAAACAACACTTCCGATGCCGTGAAGCAAACCCCAAATGACAAACGTCAGCCCTGCGCCGTGCCACAAACCGCTGATAAACATTGTCAAAATTATGTTTAGATATTTTCGCGCCGTGCCTTTTCTGCTTCCGCCAAGCGGAATATAAACATAATCCTTGAGCCACGTTGAAAGAGAAATATGCCATCTTGCCCAAAAATCTTTCAAACCGATGGCGCGATACGGACTGTTGAAATTCGGTAAAACATTAAAACCAAGTAAATTGCTGAAAACAATCGCAAAATCGGAGTAACCGCTGAAATCAACAAAAATCATCATCGTATAAGCCAAAGCCGCCATCACCAAATCGAGAGATGAATAATTTGTCGGTGTAGTAAAAGGTGCAGAAGCAAAATCGTAGAGATAGCTGGCAAGGACATATTTTTTGATTAAACCCGATAAAATCAGTATAATAATCAAACCCGACGAATATTGAAATTTGCGCGGTTCGTGCAAATACGGATAAAAATCTTTCGCCCGCACAATCGGACCGCTCATAATTTGCGGAAAAAACGCAACATAATTGGCGAAATCAATAAAAGACGGAACAGGCAATTCCTTTCGATAAGTGTCAACCAAATGCGAAATATTTCTGAAGGTGTAGAACGAAATGCCGACCGGAATCAGAATACGCAAAACATTAATGTCGGCGGGAATATTTAGAAAATTCAGCGTTTGCAAAAAAGTATCTATCCCGAAATTATAATATTTGAAAGCCGCTAAAAATAAGACGTTCAAAACAATAGAAACAACTAGCGGTTTCTTCCCGTGTTTATCAATTGCCTTCAGCAAAAAATAATTGCAAATGATATTGAGAAGTAAAATTACGAAAAAATTAACGCCGAAAAACAAGTAAAATGACAAACTCGCCAGAAGCAACAGGGGCGAATAAAGTCGCTTATTATCTTTCAAGAAAATTGTTGCTAAAAATAATCCAAGAAAGAATACGAAAAATTGAAAAGTTACAAATTGCATACAGGGGACGAGCAGAAAAAATACTCGCTTTTAGATGAACGAATTATTACCAAACCTTTACGATAAAGATGTTACAACAATTTCGCGGAATCGCATAGCAATTTAGAAGTTTTTTGAAAAATGGAAGAAATTGCTCAAAGCAGAACACGGCTAAACACAAAGAATCAAACCAAAAGATATTTGTGTCAATCTGTGGATAAATAAAAAAAATACTGAACAATTATTGCAGCCAGATGCCCGAAAAAGCTAAATCGGCGCGACCTGTGATCATCATTTCGCCGTCCTCGCGCCAGACGGTTTCGGTTGTTCCGCCTTCTGCGTGAACCGAAACTTTTCTGTTCGTTTTTTCCGCAAATGCAGAAGCAACCGCCGCCGCAATCGAACAAGTGCCGGACGAAGAAGTTTCGCCCGCGCCGCGTTCCCAAATGCGGATTTCGACGTTTTCTTTATCAATAATTTTTACAAAAACAACATTCGTGCGTTCGGGAAAATGCGGATGCGATTCGATTTCTTTGCCGATTCCGCGCCAATCAATCTCGTCAAAATCATCAACAAAAATCGCGCAGACCGGATTGCCGACATCAAGCGTAACAACAGGTAATTGGTAATTAGTAATTAGTAATTGGTAATTGGTAATTGCCGAAGGCTGACCAAGTTCGGCAAGAAACCAAAACGTATTCTCTTCACGGCTGAGAAACTGATAATTTTTCACGCCGCTTTTTGTCTGGAGCTTGAGATTTTCTGCCGAATAAAGATTTTTGTAGTAAAGATAAGCAACGGCGCAACGAGTTCCGTTGCCAGAAAATCCGGCTTCCGAACCGTCGGGATTGATGATGCGGCACGAATAATCTGCGGTTTGATTTTCGAGTTTTTCGATGACGGCAATGCCGTCCGAGCCAACGCCCGTATTGCGATGACAGATTTTTTGCGAAAACTCGCTGAGGTTTTCAACCTCAGCGAGTTCGCTTTGTTCGATGACAATGTAATCATTGCCAAAGCCGTGAAATTTGCAGAAATTTATCGGTTTCATCAGATACACTTTATCAATTATCAAATATCAATTATTTCAGAGATTTTAACGGACAAACTGCTGAAATAATTGATATTTGATAATTGATAATTATTTTGAATCAATCTTCTTAATGCTGATAATCCGCTCTTGCCCTTGATTATCTTCCAAAACAAAATCAACCTTATCGCCGATTTTCAAAACTTCGAGTTCCGACTTTTCTTTGACGTAAAATTCCATAATCATCGCCGGCATCAAGCCTTCGATTTTTTCGTGATTGAGTTCGACGGAAACAATTTCGAGATTGATTTTCGTTACAACGCCTTTGCTTTTATAAGTTTTAATTTTTGATTGGTCGGGCGTTGACGCATTTTTATTCGCATTTGTCGCTTGCGTCGGCTTCACATTTTGCGGTTTCGTTTCCGCCGCTTCTTGCACACACGCCGACATTAAACTAAAAGCTACAACAATTAAAAACAATCTCCCCATCTCCTCTTCTCCCTTTCTCCCCTTCTTCTTACTTCCGCGCCGCCGGTTTGACTTTAAAAACTAACTTTTCAGTCCCGCGAATGACTTCGATTTCGTATTCGGTGTCGGCTTTTAATTCGCCTAAGATTTTCGTGTAATCTTGGACGTTTTTGACTTCTTTTCCGGCGAATTTTATGATTTTATCGCCTGCTTTGAGTCCGGCGATTGCGGCTGGCGAACCGTCGCGCACGCCGTCGAGCGGCATTCCGTCGTTTGCGTCGCCGTAGCCCGGAATTACGCCGATTGTTACATTAAAACTCGTTCTGCCGCCGCCCGTGTTGGACGAAGGCGCAACTTTGTAAGTCGGTTTGGTCGGGTTTTGGTCAATGGTTCGGACGATTTCGCCGACGAAATTCGTTATTTTTTCCAAGCCTTCATAATTGATTTTGTCCGCCGTGTCCGAAGGTTTGTGATAATCGAGATGCGTTCCCGTGAAGAAAAACAGGACGGGAATTTGTTTGCCGTAAAACGATGAATGATCGCTCGGTCCGAAACCATCTTCGTTGAGTTGAAGATTAAATTTGGAAACATCTAATTGTGTCGAACTAACGGTTTTTCTATCTCCATTCGGCAAAACTTGCTCTGTTACTAATCCGTAAGTGGTTTTATTTTTCACTTCAAACATACTTTTCCATTCGTTCGCCGTGCCGATTCCACCGACGGTTAATTTGTTTTCGTTCAAACGCCCAACCATATCCATATTTATCATTGCGACGGTTTTTTCGAGCGGAAAGACGGGATTATTGACGTAAAATTTCGAGCCTAGCAAACCTTCTTCTTCGCCGCCGAACGCGATAAAAATTATCGTGCGTTTGTTTTTCTTTTCTTTGGCAAATTGGCGGGCGAGTTCGAGCATTGCCGCCACGCCCGAAGCGTTGTCGTCCGCGCCGTGATGAATTTCTTTTGAATTTGCCGCCAAACTTCCCATTCCGCCTTTGCCGAGATGGTCGTAATGTGCGCCGATAACGATGGCTTCATTTTTCAAAACCGCGTCCGTGCCTTCCAAAATTCCGACGACGTTGTAGGCTTCAAGCGGCGTGGCATCTTGCAAAACTTCGCCTTTTTCGTTGCGTGGTTTGTATTCAAACGGCTGTAAAAAATTGCGTTTGTTGTTTTTGACAATGCCGCCTTTGAGCTTATATTTCGCAAACATATTCGCCACAAATCCGGCGGACATCGTTGCGCCCGTTTCGCCCGTTCTGCGTCCTTCGAGCGCGTCCGAAGCAAGATATGCCACCGATTTGCGAAGATTTTTCTGCGCTTCGGTCTGCTTCTGCGCTTGTTGCGCCGCGATGCTGAACGCGAGTGAAATTAAAAGTAGAAAACTTAAAAATTGCTTTTTCATAAGATTATTTCAGGCAGATTTTTATAAATTGCCGTCTGCTTTAGCTGACGGAACTTGTGCAGACAATAATTTACAGGCTTTAGCCAAAATTTAACAAAATATCAATTATCCTTTCGGCTTCAGCCCAATTTGTGCTAAAGCGATAAGGATTTTATTTTTTCAAAAGTTTGGCTAAAGCCGCTTTTTCAACACATTCGCCATCCGTCAGCTAAAGCAGACGGCAATTCATAATTATTCAACCCAATCGGCGATAAAAACATTCGTGTCGCCCGTTTTGGCGGCGTTTCTGTTAGATGCGAAAACAAGTTTTTTGCCGTCGGGCGAGAACATCGGGAAACCGTCGAAAGTTTCGTTATATGTAATTCTCTCCAAACCGCTTCCGTCAACATTTATTAACGCTAAATCGAAATTTCTTTTCCGCGGGTCGGTGGCAAAATAGTTTGTGCAGAAGATAATTTTTTTGCCGTCGGGCGTGAAAAACGGGGCGAACGAAGCCGCACCGAGTTTTGTAACTTGGCGTTTGTTTGAGCCATCGGCGTTCATTACCCAAACTTCAAAATTGTTCGGTTCAATCAAGTTTTCGCCCAAGCGTTGTTTGTAGCGCATAATTTCTTGCTCTTCAATTGGATGATAGGCGCGATAGACGATTTGTTTGCCATCAGGCGAGAAAAACGCACCGCCGTCGTAGCCGACTTCCGTCGTCAGACGTTTGACGTTTTTGCCGTTAATGTCCATCGAATACAAATCCAAATCGCCGTCGCGCATCGAGGTAAAGATAATCTTTTTGCCGTCGGGTGAAACGGTTGCTTCGGCATCGTAGCCGTTGGTTTTGGTTAATTGTTTGATGTTTTTGCCGTCAGCATCAGCCGTGAAAATATCGTAATTCGGGTAAATTGCCCAAACGTAACCTTTTGAATAATCGGGATTTGGCGGACATTCTTTGCCGCCCAAATGAGTTGAGCCGTAAAGGATTTTTTTGCCGCCTTTGAAAAAATACGAACAAGTCGTGCGTCCCGTGCCGTTTGAAACCATTTTCACGCTTGAACCGTCAATGTTCATCGTAAAAATCTGGTCGCATTGCAAAGAATCGCGTTTTGATTGAAAGATAAGCTGTTTGCCGTCCGGCGAAAAATACGCTTCGGCATTCTCGCCGCCCGTGGTTAATTGTTTGATATTTTTCAGGCGTTTTTCCCCTTCGACCTGTAAATTTTTTTGCCCGAAGGTATTGACGCACAGAGTTAAAACAAAAAGTAAAGATAGATATTTCATATTTTGAATCATAGCATTATCGCTAAAAAGTGTTTGAATCTAAAAAAATAAGTATAACGAATTATGCCTTTGAGTGAAACTGATGTTTTTTTATCGTAAAAAGTTTCCTGTAAAGGTGAGTTATGAGTTTTGAAACAAGCAGAGATGTTTTGGATTGGTATGAAAAACAGCCGCGCACGTTGACTGATGAATTTATCGGAAATATCGCGTGGAAAGACGTGAAAAATTATGAGTTGGACGAGCGTTTCGTTCCTGTGCTTCTGTATATGCGTGATGTCGAAGTTTTGACCGATATGTATTATAAGGAATTGCGCCGCACGCCGACGGGTAAAGACCCGATTATCTCGAAATTTATGGAGCGTTGGGGCATCGAAGAAGTTACGCACGGCGAAATTCTCAACCGATTTTTGAATGAAGCCGGAATCGAAACGGGCAAAAAATGGAAAGAACAAGTCCGCAATTCCGTTTCGCTTTTTTATAAGGCAAATACTTATCTTTTAACGACCTTGACGAATCTCGTCGGTAAAAGATTTACCGCTACGCATATGACTTTTGGCGCGATTCACGAGATGACGACCGGACAAGGTTATCGGCGTTTGATGAAGATGGCGAATCATCCGGTTTTGACGGAAATTTTAACCGCGATTATGCGCGAAGAGTCGGCGCACACGAAATTTTATTGGAGCGTGGCGAAGATTGAACTGCAACAAAGCAAATTTGCCCGCAAAACGGCGCGTTCGATTATCAACAAATTTTACAAACCAGTCGGACAAGGTTCGATACCGAAAAAGAAGACCGAGTATTTAATCAAGACGCTTTTCGACGGACGCGAAGGTTTGGATTGGATTGAACGCACGGTTTCAAACAAAGTCCAAACTTTGCCCGGTTTCGATGGTTTGACAAAAATCAGCGACCACGTTCAGCGGATTGTTTCCTCACAGCCTTCGACCGTCTAAATGCCGGACGCAAAATATATTCGCCGGAAACATTTCGGCGGACACCGCAATGTCTGCGGTGAATGCCGGAATGTCTGCGGTGGATGGAGGAATGATTGCGGTGGATGCCGGAATGATTGCGGTGGATGGAGGAATGTCTGCGGTGAATGCCGGAATGATTGCGGCATCTGCCGGAAACATTCCGCCAGATGTCTTAATCTCTGCGGTGGCTGACTCAAACATTCCGGCATCTGACTCAAACATTCCGGCAGATGCCTGAAGGCTTGCGGTAAAAGATTTTAAGGCGGTTTTTGCCGCTAATTATCTCCGCACATAAACTTTGTAAGTATATTTAATCTCCTTTTCGCCACTCGGAATTGTCAGATTCCATTTGACGATTGAATTCGGATTAACTGATTGCAGATTTAATCCTTCACGCGAGATTTTTCCGCCGTCGGTTGCCGTCAAAGTTTCGCCGACCATATTGCGCGTTAAGACTAATTCGACCGGCTCTTTTTTGATGTTGCGGAGCTTTATCGTGCCTTCAATCGTTACCAAATCAAATGTGTAATTGCTTCCGCCATAGCGCAAAGTCGCTTGTTCACGCGATTTTTCCACTAAATTATGCGTCCCGATAACTTCCGTCGCGGGCGTTACGCGCAAGATGTTTTCGCCGCCGATTGGCGTAAATGAAAGCATATCTTGTCCAATCGGTTTCCATTCGCGGAAACTGAGTGCCGGCGCGGTTGTCCAAGGCATTCCCGTCTGATTTTTGAGCCGCAAAGCATACCAAACTTTGCTCGAAAGGTCTTGCAGTAAGGGCGTAGTTGTCGAACTTCCCGAATATTCCAAATATCTGCGCTGAGTTTCGGGCGCGTCCGTGAGAGTCCATTCAAAAACTTCCGTCGCGGGAACAGTCAGCGAAAAAAGTCTTAAACTTGCGCGTTCGTTTTTCTTCAGATTGATGTTGTTTGCCTGATAAAGAAAAAGCTGTTCGGCGGAAAATGTGTTCGATTTTTCTTCGGCGGAAATCGTCGGCGAAACATCGTCAGAATCTTCGCCGTCAGTAACATATTGAGATGATTGCGTCATAATCGCGTTTGAATAAACATCGCGTCGAGTGCCTGTTGTTCCGGCGCGAAAATAACCCGAAACGCCCGCAAAAGCCGAGTTCATCGAAAGCGGCGACATCTGTTCCTGAAAAAGAAAATGCGGCACACCGACGACGAAATAAACTTCCGAATTCTGCAAATCCGTCAATTCATTTATCAACATCGCTTCGAGTTCGAGCTTTGCTTCCTTGACGGGCGTTCCTTTAACTTCGACGCGATACGCCGGAATCCAACGAATGCCACGCTCCAATGCGGCAATGCCGAGATTGATGTTTTGCCCGTCGCTCGCGCCTTCGACTTTCATCATCAGACGATTTTCCTTTGAAACTTTCGGGCGTTCCATTTTCGGTTGACCGATGATTTCGACTTTTCTAATCGAATTTACCGGAAAAAACATCACGCCCGTTTCGGTTTTCAGAGCGATAATTATTTCTTCATTATTTTCGGTAGCAAAATTTCGATTGCGGCTGACGATTTCGTAAGTTCCTTCAAAAAATTTATTGTTGTCGTAAGTGTCAACAAACCGAATCCGTGCGCCTTCGTTTGCCAACAAGATTTCCGCAATCGTGTTGACACGCTCTGTTTCGCGTTTATCCGTCTGCGAAGCGAGCAGTTGCATTACTTTGACGTTCGACTGCGTCGAATAACCCCAAACCGTGCCGAGAACGCCAATCGGCGCATTTGTCGTATAAGCCCAACCGTTTGAAACCTGCGCCTCACCTTCGCGGTATGTAAAGGCATAACCGTTTTTGAAAACCGCGACACGCTTGACTGTCGGCGAAAATGCCGCTTGAGCAAAAGCAGAATTAACAAAAAGGCAGAAGACTGCCAAGATAAATAAAATTTTTTTCATAGTTTCTCCAAAATCATTTCAAGTTCTGAACGAAGAGATGCGGCGAGATTGCAAATTAGTTGTATTAACCGTTGAATAAAAAAAGGACGAGAAAAATCTCGTCCTTATCAATGTTCGTAGAAAATAAATTTTCCGTGAACCAAATTAGAGGGCAAAAGTTTAAGGAACGTAAGCATTGGGAATCGGTCTGTCGCCCGTTGCACCGAAGGCTTGGATTAAAGTCCCGGCGGTTGAACGGTTGACGAACCAAGTGTTGTTTGATGGACGGAAAACTCCGGCATCAGTTCTGCCGTCGCCGTCATAATCTCCGGGCGCGGGCGTGTCCGTTCCCGTTCCGAACGGGAATGAGTAGAACGAAAAATCATTGCTTCTCAGGACAAACCAATTTCCGTTTGACGGACGGAAAATCGCCACGTCGGTTTTGCCGTCGCCCGTGTAATCGCCTTGCACGGGTTTATCCGTCGCGTTGCCGAAAACCGTTGCAAAAACCGTATTGTCGGAACTTCTGGAAATCCACCATTCCGCGCCGTTTGCGCCTGCGGGGCGGAAAATTGCGATGTCGGCTCTATTGTCGCCGTCGTAATTTCCGACGACCGGAATATCGCCTGCCGTGCCGAATGTGCGGATGTCCGTGCCGCCTGTTGATTTATTGATAAACCATGTGTTTCCCGTCGGACGATAAACCGCCGCATCAGCTTTGCCGTCGCCGTCGTAATCCGCCGGAACGGGCGTGTCTGTGCCTGTGCCGAACGGGAAAGCGTAGAACGACGAATCTTCCGAACGCAAAACAAACCATTGTCCCGACGCAGGGCGGAAAACCGCGATGTCGGTTTTGCCGTCGCCGGTGTAATCTGCCGGAACGATTTTATCGGCGTTGTTGCCGAATGCCGCCGCACCGGTCGTATTATTTCCGCTTCGCTGAATCCACCATTCCGCACCGTTTGCGCCATTTGGACGGAAAATGCCGATGTCGGTTTTGTTGTCGCCGTCAAAATCGAACGGGGCGCGTCCCGTATCAACAATACAATTTGCTGCCGCAATTCGGCTTAAAATCAAGGCTTTCGGTTGCGCTCCGAAACCGAGATTGAAATTGATGCCGACACCGGCTTGCAGATGGCAATAGCTCATAATTGTTCCGCCGCCTGCGGGATTGCCCGGACTCGCGCAACCGCCTTCAACCGGCGCACAACTATCAATCGCCGTATTGTTGCCATTCCAAGCGCAAGCGTGTGTGTGCGGCGAGCCGAGATTATGTCCGGTTTCGTGGACAAAAACACCAACCGTCCAGGAATATGTCGGAATATTTTCAAAATCGGGATTGATGCCGCTGACGGCGTGCCGATTAGTCATTCCGCAAAGTGCGTTAAGCCAAGCAATGCCGCCGTAGTTATAAAGCGTAATCAAATGCGCCAAATCACCGTTAAAGGTCGGACGATTTGCCGTGAAAGCATCAAGATGCACCGCCGAATCGTTCGTCATTCCGTAGGGACTTGCCGTTGTCCAAACGAATGTTTCTTGAAGCGAAATAAAAATGCCGTCGTTGGCAAACTGTGCGGCGGATTGATTAAAAAATCCGGTCGTGTAAGCGAGCGTTGCCGCAACCGAGCCTTTATTTTGAAAAACGTCGAAATTCAATTCCAAATACTTACGGATAAATCTTGCCGCCACCGCATTTTCCGAAGGTGTTTCCGTAACTTGAATCGAAGGTTGCGGATTTCTCGAATCGCGGACGTTACAGAAATTTTCGGGACTTGAGTGCAGTTTTCTCGCGTCATAAAAAATATGCGTGTCCGACGGATTACTGCCCGTCAATTTACCGATAACGCCGTCGCCGAGCGTTTTCGACTTAACGCTTGCCATAATTTCATTTTCAAAAATACTCACGGCAACCAACGACAGCGGTTCGCCTTTTATCATTCCGCGATAATGCAAGCCCAAACCTTTTTCGTAATTCTCGCTTGTCGGCGCAGAGGTCGAAACCTTAAAACCTTCGGCGAAAATATTTACCTTAAAGAGTTCGAGTTCAATCACGCCGCCTTTGCCGTCGGGCAGAGGCAAGTTCAAAAATTGCGGACTGTTTTGTTCAATCTGCCGAATTGCTGCTTTGTCCAAATTCAACAAAACGCCGTCGCTGACCGCATTGCTTAGTGCATTATCATCTTTAATTAGCTCGGCGTTGCGGTTAAATAATTCGTGCCGTTCATAACTTGCGCCCGCCGTTTTTGAATCAATTACGGTTTGGGGAATTCGTTTGACTCCCGCCGTTGGGCTATATTTCGGGAGCATTTCTTCCAGAACCGATTGTGCTTGAACCGTGCCGCACAAAAAACCAAAAAACATTAAACTAAACGTCAAAATTGTAACTTTCATTTTTTATCTTCTCCTTTTACCAAAAAATGCGGACGAAAATTTCGCCCTCACTTACATAAACGAGAAAATTAAATGAAATATGTCATTGCACCGAAAAAAAAATCTGAATTTCAACTAAAACCGAAACTTTTTGTAAATTTCTACGCCGTTTTTTAATTCAACGGCGATTTTGCCGGTTTGTTCGGCGTAATCGAGATGAGCGATTGATTCGGAAATTGCTAAAAATCGGTGAACGTCGGCATCAATCGAATTGGGGAAAAGTTTTTGTGCAACTTCAAAAGCCGTTGCGCCATTTTTTGAAATAAGCGAGATTACATTGCGTTGGCGTTCGTCAATGGCGCGAATGTAGCGATTGAAGATTTCTTCAAAATCGGTAATCGGTTCGCCGTGTCCGCCGTAAAGCAAAGTTGGCGCATAACTTCTTATTTTTGCAAGACTGACAAGATATTCGCCCAAAGATTTAAAGCGTCGGGTTGAATCAATCGGGTCGGGCGACACAATCGGATTCGGCGTGATGCGTTTCAAAACACAATCTCCGACAATCATTGTTCGATTCGCTTCGCGCACAAATGAACACGAGCCGGGCGTGTGTCCGGGCGTGTGCAAGATTTTGAAAGTTCCGTTTGCAAATTCTAAATCCGTTTCATCTTTCAAAGGCGAAAATTCGCCGTCGCTCAAAGCGTCGGTCAAAAGCGAAATTTCCGCATACATCGCTTGCATTTCATCGAAAACCACATCGGGAACGCCGGCGCAACGCATCAATTTTCGATGTTCTTCACGCGCCAGACGACCGAAAAGATGTCCTGTTTCCCAATCGTGAACAAAAATTTCCGCGTTTTTCGCTTCATCGCGGATTTGCCGCGCAAGTCCGCAATGGTCTTCGTGCGCGTGAGTCAAAACAATGCGTTGAATGTCGGCAAAATTAACGCCTTCGTGCCGCAATTTTTCGCGCAAAACCTTTGCCGCTTCTGCCGTTTTCGGTCCGGCATCAATTAGCGTCAGCGGCTCTTCTTTAATCAAATAAACATTCACCGCACCGACATAAAAAGGCGTTGGAACTGAAAGCGAAACTATCTTCATATTTTTGATTTTTGATTTTCGATTTTCGATTTCCCTAAGGTCCTCTTTTTCAAATTCATCAAAAGGTTATAATAATTTTAGCGGCAAAGAATGAAAAAGCAATCGCCAATCAAAAATCAAAAATCAAAAATCGCCATCGTCGGCGCAGGTCCGGCGGGCGCGAGTTTGGCGTGCCGTTTGGCACGGGCAAATTTTGAAGTCGTTTTAATTGAGCGTGAGCGGTTTCCGCGTCAAAAACTTTGCGGCGAATTTGTTTCGCCCGAATGTTTGGAACATTTTCGGGAGTTGGAAGTTTTGAGCGAAATGTTTTCGATTGGCGGCGACAGAATTTCGGAAACCATTTTTTATGCACCGAACGGAAAAAGCGTAAATGTTTCGAGCAAATGGTTTATCGGCGAAACTTCGGCTTTGAGCGTCAGCCGTGCCGAAATGGATTTTCGGCTTTTGGAGAAAGCAAAAAGTTTGGGCGTAAAAGTGTTTGAGGAAACTTCCGTCGTTGGTTTATTGATTGAAAAAGATTCGGTTTGCGGCGTTAAAGTGAAAAATAAAAACAATGAAACTTTTGAAATCGCCGCAGATTTGACGATTGACGCAACCGGCAGAGCGAATGTTTTGGGGAAACTCGCCGAGAAAGCGAGAAGGGGAGAAGAGGAGAAAAAGAGAAGAAGAGACACCTCTCAAATTTCAAATCTAAAATCTCAAATCAAAGACCAAAGACCAAAGACCAAAGATCAAAGATCAAAATTAGTTGGTTTTAAGACACATCTTGAAAACGTAAATCTCGAAAAAGGTCGGTGCGAGATTTATTTTTTTCGTGGTGGTTACGGCGGTTTGAGTTTTGTTGAAGGAAATCGGGCTAATCATTGTTTTTTGATTAAATCCGAAGTTGTCAAAGAATTTAATTCAAACGCCGAAAAAATTGTTGAAGAAGTAATTTTTGAAAACGTGCGAGCGCGGGCAATGATGGAAAATTCAAAATCCGTTTTCGATTGGCTGGCGGTGTCGGTTGATGGTTTTGGTGTGAAAAATCTCAATCCGGCAAAAAATCTTTTCGCAGTCGGCGACGCAGCGGCGTTTATTGATCCGTTCACAGGTAGCGGAATGTTGATGGCACTCCAAAGCGCGGAGATTTTGGCGAATGTAATTGTTGAAAATTTTTTTGCGCCCGAACAAATTGCCGAAAGATATAAATTTCTTCATCGGGAAAAATTTCAAAATCGTTTGCGCGTTTGTGCTATGATTAGACGTGCGGCGTTTATGCCTTTTTTAGCGAAAACCGCAATTCCGGCTTTGAGTTTGTGTCGTCCGGCACGAGCGTTTTTAGCACGGTTGACGCGGGCTTAGTTGAAAATAAATCGCAAAATTACAAAAATCTTACATTTTTGCTTGCTAAATTGCCGATTTTGGGTTACAAACGTCAAAGCAATCAAATCTTTTTATAAGTTCGTCAGCCAAAAATTTAAACGTCTCGGAAACGAAAATACCGAAGCACGATTAACGAAAAACAAATTCGTATCTTTAACAATACAAGCGTTTTATCGGAAATTGGTCGGCGAATTATCAAAAAATTTCATAGAAAATTAAATTATCGAAAAGGAGAAAAAATAATGAAAGCGATCTCTATAAGAACTTCCAAAATTGCTGTGCAAAGTTTTTTGGCGGCGATGATGGTTCTTTTATGCTTTAGCGCGACATTAGCGCAATCGCAGGCGAACGCGGCGGATCTGTCCGGCACGGTCGTTGACCAAGCCGGCGGAGTTGTTCCGGGCGCAACCGTGGTGGCTAAAGATTCGGCAACCGGAATTACGCGCACGACGACCACAAACGAATCGGGCGAATATAAATTTATCAGCCTGCCGCCGAGCGAATATGTTATTACGGCGGAAGCCAATGGATTTAAAAAATCCGTTCTGCCGCCAATCAGATTGACGGTCGGGCAAGCCGCCGATTTGACCATAACTTTAGAACCGGGTTCAAGTGCGGTTGTTGTTGACGTTCCGATTGGTTCGGTCGCACTTGTTGAAACCACCAGCACGACGGTTGCCAACACGATTGGCGAAGAACGCATTGACAATCTGCCGATTAACGAACGCAGCGCGACGGGTTTTGCCTTGACGCTTTCGACGGTCGGACGCGACAACGGTCGCCCGATTGGTCCTGCGCCGACATCCGGCATCAACGTCGGCGGTCAACGCGGACGTTCGACTCAAGTCAACGTGGACGGTGCGGACTTTACCGATAACTCGATTAACGCGGCACGTTCAACCGTTTCGCAAGAAGCCGTGCAGGAATATCAAGTTTCGACGAATTCCTACACCGCCGAATTCGGACGCGCAACAGGCGGCGTAATCAACGTCGTTACCAAACGCGGCACGAACGATTACACGGGAAATGTTTTCGGCTTTATCCGTGATAAAAGCATTCAAGCCAGAAACGCTTTTGCGCCTTTCAAAACGGCTTTCACCAGAACTCAATTCGGCGGAACGCTCGGCGGACCTTTACCGTTTTTGAACTTCGGCGAAGGCGGTCCGGTTGCAACCAGCGGCAAAGACAAAAACTTTTTCTTTGCTTCGTTTGAACGCCGTCAACGTAACGAATCGGGATTTTTCACGAGTGATGTCGTTGGTAATTTAACGGCTTCGGCAACGATTCCGGTAATTGCTGGGGTTAATCCGGTTGCCCGAACTTTTAATAATTTGACACCGCAACAAGCCGCCGCAATCAACACACTTGTCGGAAGCGGTGTAGCGGCAAATATCTGTGCGGCGAGGGCTTACGCCTTTTTCGCTTCGAGTGGCGGACAAACCGCTCTGACCGGAAGCAATCCGCTTTCCAGCCCGAATGACGGTAGTGTTTGTCCGGCATTTACGGCAATCGCGCCGGGAACTATCGGACCGAGATTTTTGTTGACGGGCGCACCTGTTCCGTTTAATACGACCAACGCTGCGGGAAATTTGATTGCATTTCGTGCGCTGAACGGATTGCAAAGGGTTTTCCCTGTAACCGACAGAACGAATTATTTTTCGTTCCGCACCGATCACAATATCAATGAGCGAAATCAATTGAACTTGCGTTTTAGCTACAACACAAGTGCTTTAACGGGTATTCAAGTAGAATCGCAAAACCAATCTTTGGGACAAAACGATTTTTCGCGCACAGGTATTACAAGCATCAAAGACGGTTCGTTCACCTTGAACTTAACAACGACGGGCGGCACGAGTTTGGTTAATGATTTCCGTTTCCAATTCGGTAAACGCATCACGAGTTTCCGTTCGCAAAACGGTGATGCGGTAGCCTTTAACATTTCCGGCACGGCATTCATCGGGCGTGAACTTTTCTCGCCTGTTCGCCGCACGGAAAACCGTTTTCAAGTTGCCGATAATTTAACGTATGTTTGGGGCGACCATACCTTCAAATTCGGTGCAGATATGAACTGGGTTAGGATTCCTTCGGCACGTTTTGAATTAAACTTCGCCGGACTTTTCAATTTCGGTCCGACTGCTGCTACGAATCTGAACGCGGCATTTGCCGGATTGCCCGATTTTACGCCGGTTCAATCCTACGGACTTGGTTTGCCCTCAATCTTTATTCAAGGTTTCGGTAATCCGATAAGCGAAATCAAAAACAGACCGTTTGCGCTTTTCGCACAAGATACGTTTAAGCTGACGAAGAGATTAACTATCAACTACGGTTTGCGTTACGACGTTGAATTTACGGAAACCAT